>NZ_NIRT01000016.1 GCF_003207795.1 Komagataeibacter nataicola
CTGAAAGGCCACATCAACAGGCCTTACAGAAGACCGCACACGATCACACGTCAATATGGGTCAGAAAACTCTTGCATAACGGACGGTAACCACAGAAGAAATCCTGCCCGATATCAAGCTGCAGGTCGCCGCCGCGCAGGGAGATGACAAACGCCCCTTCAATGGCGGGCGCCCAGATCAGCTTGCCTTCAATCAGGCTTTCGATGTGCTTGCGCACCGGGTAGCCTTCATCATCACCGCCGCTGACAGCCTCATACGCCCTGGCGCCGAGCACGATGGCATAGGGGCCGTTGACGCCCGCAAGGCGCAACTCACTCAGGGCATCGGCAATGGCATGCGGATAATCCTTGACCGCTGCGGGCAGCTTGACATGCGCGTTGGATGTGGCCTGCGCGATCCCGGCCATGCCGGCTGCGGCGTAGCCTGTGAAAATGGCGCGATCCTCGGCAAAGGCGATTTTCTTTGCCGCATCCTTCACCGGCTGCCAGTCGGCATCAAGCGCGCCGCGTTCCACCGCATCGATTTCCGCGCGTGACAGGGTAAAGGGCACGCGCAGTTCCACCACCGGCAGCACGTCGCGCATTACGGCCTGCACGCCATCGTTCGGGGCATCGATGCGCCTGTCGCGCCCCGTGCCCACGGCGGCAAAGGCCGTGCCCTTGGGTTCGGAAACATCAACCACGCGCCGTCCGGCAAGGTGACGGCGCAGGGTGCGGGTGGCTTCTTCCTCGATTTCGGTCCAGGCGGCGGATGAAACGGGGGCGAGGTGTCTGTGCAGGTTGTTCATGTCTGGTGTCCTTTACTTCAATGATCCGATGCCCAGCGAACCGGTGGGTACAGCTACGGGTTGCGGTGCCGCGGGCGGGGGAGGCGCCACGGCGGCCTGTGGCGCAGGCAGGTCGGGTGCTGCATCAAGAAAATCAGAGGTGGGAATGAAGAACAGGTTGCCCGTCACCGCCGTGCTGACATCAAGCAGCCGGTCGTAATTGCCTGGCGGCAGGCCCACGAACATGTTGTCGAGCATCCGTTCGATGCGCGCGGGCGAGCGGGCATAACCGATGAAATAGGTGCCGAACTCGCCCGTACCCACCGTGCCAAAGGGCATGTTGTCGCGCACGATCTGAAGCTGCTGGCCGTTTTCTTCAATATTGGTCAGCACATTGTGGGCATAGCTGGGCTTGGCGGCCTCGGGCAGTTCAATATCCGAGACCTTCCTGCGGCCAATGATGTGCTCCTGTACCTCGGTGGGTATGGCATCCCATTTCTTCAGGTCATGCAGGTATTTCTGGATGATGACATAACTGCCGCCCTGAAAGGCCGGGTCTTCATCACCGATCAGCGTTGCGTCACGGGCGGGCTGGTCCACCGGGTTTTCGGTGCCATCGACAAAACCGAGCAGGTCGCGGGCATCGAAATACTTGAACCCGTGTACTTCATCCACCACCGTGGCCACACCTTCAAGCCGCGAGACGATGGCGGTGGCGAGTTCAAAGCACAGGTCCATCCGGGTTGCGCGGATATGGAACAGGAGGTCGCCCGGCGTGGAGGGGGCGTGGTGCACGCCATTGATTTCGGCAAACGGGTGCAGGTCCATCGGGCGCGGCGCGCCGAACAGGCGGTCCCATGCCTGCGATCCTATACCGGTGATGCAGCTCAGCCGACCATCATCAATACGGAATCCGACACCGCGCACAAGCGAGGACAGGTCTCCCATCAGGTCGCGCACCTGGGGGCCGACCTCGGTGTCGGGGCTGAGGGTCAGGACAAGGAAAACCGCAGCCTGGGTCAGCTTTGTGTCAATGGGTTGGGGTGTGGGCAATGCTTTCGAACTCCCTGCAGAAACGCGCGCAACGCTTATGGCGGCCTAGCATAAGGAGGTGGCGGGGCGTGGCAAGATGGGGCGGCAGGGGGCAGGTAGGCGGATTGAGCACGCGGCCGCCCGGTTATGGGCCTGTCGGGCCGGCTGTTAAAATATTTCCATGATTTTATGCCGGTCCAGTATGATGCGCTGTGATGAGAGGCGTTTGATCAGCCGCATGTCTTCAAGTTCCTTGAGCATGCGGCTTGTCGTTTCAACGGCGAAGCCGAGGTAGTCGGCAATATCCTTGCGGTCCATGGCCAGGGTCAGGATATTGGAGTGTCGATCATAGAAATCGGCCTGTTTGCTGCATTCAAGCAGAAAACCCGCCAGCCGCTTGAGCACAAGCGGGTAGGTGGCCAGCAGCAGGTGGCGCTGCGCCGCCCTGGTGTAATTGAGCGCCTGCTGCAGGAACAGGGTCTGGATGCGCGGATGGATCTCGATCAGGTTGAGCAGCGCGGAATAGGGGATCTGGAACAGGTAGGTATCTACCAGTGCAATGGCGGAGGCGGGATAGACCCCGTCTTCAATGGTGCCGAACATGTCGTCGGGCCATATGAAGGCAAAGATATGGTTGCGGCCATCATTCAGCTGATGTTCCAGCCGCACGGCGCCCGAACGGATGCGGTAGACATATCTGCCTGCTTCGCCCTGAGTATAGATACGGCGCTTCGCGGGTCTGTGTATTTTCGTGGAGATCGCATTTAACGCCTCCCGTTCTTTGTCAGTAAGCGTAAAATCTCTGAACATCATGAACATCTATATGCAGGGACGCGTTGTTTTTTATGTTTTCGTCAAGGCTTCGCCCGCATGGTGGGTGGCCACCTGTAAGGGGGTCTTACTTTTAACACCCATATATACGATACCGTATCGTATCGCAACATGGCATATATAAAGCCACTATAAAAAAGTATCTGTCGCAGCATCTGAAAAAGCTTCAGAGAAATGCCGCCTTCCTGAAAAAAAGACGACATCCGGCAACCCTTATTCCTCCTTGATGCAGATGCCTGAAGTGAAGATCTGCCAGGCGCGTTCAAAGAAGCGCGCGCGCATCTGCGGATCATGCAGCCTGTTCAGGCGCAGCATGGTGTTCTGGAGCGGCCATCCCAGGATCAGGCTTATCAGGACCCGGGCCGTCTCTTCATGGTCGGGAGAGTGGATGCGCCCCGCATCGGCGGCGGCCTTGATAAGGCGGCTCAGCGTGGCCACGAAGGGTTCCACGATGGTGTGCATCATGTCATCCACGACAGAGGCGATGCGATGCCCATCTGCAATAACGATGCGGTAGGCTTCAAGCGTTTCGGGCCGCAGCATGAAGTCAAGGAAGAACTGGCTGATTTCACGCGTGGCGAGCAGCGGGTCGGTGGAGGAAGCCTCGACCGCGCCCGCCGCCTCGAGCAGCAACGTGCCGCGTGCCGCCACCACCGCGCGGAACAGGTCTTCCTTTGATGCGTAGCGTCGGTACAGGCTGGCCTTGCTGCACTCCGCCACGCGCGCGATCCGTTCAAGCGACGTGGCGGCGTAACCCTGCTTGATGAATAATGCCGTTGCAACTTCAAGAACATGCCGGTCAAGTTGTGCCGAGCCTTCAGGCGTCGGGCGTCCGCCCGTATGTGGCGGTCTTGATGATACGTCAGACATTTTTCGTCCCTTACTACTCCAGCCGTCAGTCGTTCATGTCATGCCACGAAACATAACATGATATGTTGGGCCTGCTGCCATTCAGCCCTACAATCCAGCCTGTCGCCACGGAGATGCCAGAACGGCGGTTCGTGTTCAAATGGTCATTGCGAATGGGTGGTTCGCCATGTTTCGTACTATCTGCTTCCCTTCAGGCGGAAGGAAAGCCGTGCGATCTGCCCGGACAGGAAAGCGCCCCGGGTGTGTGCGACGAGATTGATGTCCACGCCCCGGCCATTTTCCATGACAAGGCCCGCCGTGCCGTGGTGGATGGTGGCCGTGCCGCCCACGCTCCAGTACGTGCCATTGAAGTCCTGCAGGCGGGCGAGATTGCGCACGCAGCCCTGACCCGACAGCGCCATGCCGCCCACGCTCAGCATGCCGCCGCCCCGAATGGTGAAGGGATAGGCATGCGTGCCGTCATACAGCGTGCCCCGCCCCCACACATAACCGACCCCGACGGCGATATGGTGCGCCGAGAGTTCGATCCGGGCATCCGTGGCCGCGCACGTTGCCTGCGCCGTGCCATGAAGGGCCAGAAAGCTGGCGAGGGCCAGAAGGCCTGTATGCCGGAAGCGGTTCATCACGTGATCCAGTGAAAGAAGTGCGGACGCCATTCGCTCCTTGAACAGAACGGTTCGGTTTCGTTTAATTGAGGGCAAAAGGCCAGTCAATGACAAAACAGGCCGACCGCAGCACTTCCCGCGCCGGGTGTGGGGTGAACAGTTGTCTGGAAACAGTGCAGCGCGATGCCCGTCCACAATCGCCGCTTTATTTTAGGGCGGCGATTGAAAAAGCAGGTCCAATAATAGACGAAAATCATAAAAGTTTTCGGTGAAGCTTTTTCAAAAAGCTTCGGAAGGCATCGCCTGAAGGTATTAAGGCACCGGTTTTACCGGCTGTCGCGGCGTAGTTCATAAGCGCGCAGGTTCAGGTCCGTCAGACCGAGAATGGGGGTGGCAACGCCATGCATGCGGGCGCGGGTGACAAGATCGCCAATAATCTGCTGCGCTTCCACCGGGGCGCCCTGCGAAAGGTCGCGGAACATGGAGGAGGTCAGCGTGGAATCCGGCTGCGTCAGTCTTTTGACAATGCCGTTTATGGTGTCGTCTGCCAGCGGGTAGCCGGCGGCTGCGGCAATCGAGGTGCATTCCTTTATCGTGGCGTGCACGAAATCGGTGCCCCCGGCCAGGCGGGCCACCTCGCCTACATTCGCGCGCATGAGGCAGCATAGCGTGCCCAGCGAGGCCAGAAGCGACCATTTGTTCCACATATCCTGCATGATGTGGGGCGAGGGCACGGTATCGAACCCCGGCGCACGCAGGGCTTCGGCCATGGTGCTGGCATCCTGCCCCGCCACCAGGGGGCCGAATACCAGCCGGGGGGTGACACCAGCCTGATGGATGCGGCCTTCGCCGTCGAGGCTGCTGACAATGAAGCAGGTACCCCCCATGACCGCCTCATGGCCAAAGCGGCTGGACAGCACATCAAGGTGCTGCATGCCATTGAGCAGCGGTATGATGCGTGTCTGCGGGCCGATGGCGGGGGCCATGTCTACTATCGCGGCGGCAAGGGAGTAGGCTTTTACACTCAGGATGACGATGTCATGGGGTTGGGTGAGCTGATCCGCCGTGACCATGCGCGGCGTAAGCGTTGCATCACCAAGCGGGCTGACAAGGCACAGCCCTGTTGCGCTAAGCTGCGCCTGCCGCCGCGGGCGCACGAGAAACGTTACATCATGGCCAGAAGCGGCGAGGCGCGCGCCAAAATAGCCCCCCACGGCACCCGCGCCGACAACAAGAATCTTTGGAGTCATCATGGTGTTTTCCGCCTGTATCCGGTCCTGCGTTTCAATGTGAATCTGCTCCCGTCCTGCCGGGGCGGTCAAGCCGGCAGGCGCGTGGGGGCGGCCTGATGGCTCACGCTGCATGGCCATGCGCTCCCTCTTGTAACCGGTTATTTTTCAGGTAAGGGCATGTTCCGGGCCTGCCCGGTCATGCCGCGCCGGGAGGCATGCAGGAGGGTGACATGGCCAGCACGCCAAAACGGATCCAGTCCATCGTGCGTTCCGCCGCCATTCTGGAAATTATGGCCCAGGCCGGTGGCAGCGCGCGGCTGGGCGAAATCGCGGCAAGGGCGGGCATGGAAAAAACCACCGCCCACAACATTCTCCAGACCCTCGACCACCTGGGCTACGTGCAGCGCAGACCGGGTGACATGCGCTATCATCTGGGCGGGCGCATTCTCAACCTGTCGCGCATCATGGGCGATGACCATGGCTTGCGCGCGCGCATGCGCCCTACGCTCGAGGCCATTGCGCGGCAGAGCGGGGCGACCGTGCACCTTGGCGTGCCCAGCGGGGATGAAGCCGCCTATCTGGACCGGGTGGACCCCCACGCCCCCGGGGTTCCGGCCCCGGCCGCGCAGCGGCGCGAAACCATCGAGGGCTCGGCGGTGGGGCTGGTGTTCCTGGCCTTCGTGCCCGGCATGGGCCAGCGCGTGCTCAGCACCCGTGCCCATGCGCTTGATGGCCATGTGCGCGAGCAGATCGAGGCCGTACGACTCAAGGGCTATGCCCTTGATCTTGAAAGCTACCGCCCCGGCCAGAACGCGGTGGCCGTGCCGTGGCGGGAGCAGGGCGAGGTGCGGGCCGCCATTGCCATAACCGGCTCCTGCGCCGACCTGCCGCGCCCGCGTCTGGTGCGGCTGGCGTGGATGATGATGCAGCACGTGGCGCGCGCCACGGTTCAGCAATGTTGAACAAATCGGGATTTTGGTAATTGGTGTGTTACGCCCGCGCAGGCGAGGGGCTAGGCTGCGCTTTTTGTGCAAGCCATGGAAACCGACATGAAACTGACCGATGCGATGACCATGATGGAGGCCGCCCTGGCCGAGGCGCGCAAGCGCGGGTTTGGCGTGTGCATTTCCATCGTGGATGCCGGGGCGTGGCCCGTGGCCTTTACCCGCATGGATGGCGTGCCGCTGGGCCTGATCGATGTTGCGACCAAGAAGGCGCGCACGGCGGCCCTGTTTCATATGGACAGCGCCGACCTGGCCACGATCGCCCGCCCCGAGGGCGCGGCTTACACGCTGGAGAACACCAATGGCGGCCTGACCAGCTTTGGCGGTGGCCTCGTGCTTAGGGGCGCGCATGGCAGCGTGGTCGGCGCGATCGGTGTGTCTGGCGCGCCCACGGAAGATGACATCGCCATTGCCCGCATCGCCGCGAATATGCTCGGGGCCTGAGCGCCCCCTTTACCTGACCGGATCCGCCCATATGACCCAGACCGCACCCCCCGCAGGCGGGGTAGCCCCCATCACGGCGCCCCATGGGGCAAAGGCTGCTTTCTTCGTCCTCACCTTTGGCACGTTCGTGGTTGGCACGGGTGAGTTCGCCATCATGGGCATGCTGCCCGAATTTGCATCCTCGCTGGGGCTGTCCGCCTCCGATGCGGGGCATGCCATTACGGCCTATGCGCTGGGCGTGGTGGTGGGGGCGCCGCTCATCACCATTCTGGGCGCGCGCCTGTCGCGGCGTGAACTGCTGCTGATCCTGTTTGCCCTGTTCTGCTGCGCCAACCTGCTCAGCGTGGCCATGCCCACGCCGGAGCTGGTGGAGGTGGCCCGCTTCATCACCGGCCTGCCGCATGGCGCGCTGATCGGCATCTCGGCGCTTGTCGGCGCCTCGATGGTGGAGCGCGCGCGGCGTGGCTGGGCCGTGGGGCGCATCCTGTCGGGCATTGCCATTTCCACCCTGGTGGGGGCGCCGTTCTCCACATTCGCCGCCGATCATTTTGGCTGGCGCATCGCCTATCTCATCATCGCGGCGCTGGGGCTGCTGACGGTGGCGGGAATCTGGCGCTATATCCCTACAGACCCGCCCAATCGCAAGAACTCCCCGCTGAAGGAGATCCGCGCGCTGGCCAGCACGCAGGTACTGCTCACGCTGGTGACGGCGTCGATCGGCTTTGGCGGCATGTTCGCCATCTATACCTACCTGACCAGCGTGCTGCAGAACGTGACGCATGTGCCTGAATGGCGCATCATGATCTACATGATCGTGTGCGGCGCGGGCATGCTGATCGGCGCGAATGTGGGCGCGTGGATCGTGGACCGCAACCTCGACCGTGCCGCCCTGCTGGCGCTGGGGGGCAGTGCGGTGGTCATGCTGGCCTTTCCGTTTGTGCTGCATAACGAGCCGGCCCTCATGCTCGATGTGCTGCTCGTGCCTGCCTTCGTCAACGCGCTTGGTCCGGCATTGCAGACCCGGCTGATGGACTTTGCAGGCGATGCGCAGACACTTGCAGCCTCGCTCAACCATTCGGCGTTCAACATCGCCAACGCGCTTGGCGCATCATTGGGCAGCGCCCTGCTGGCGCGGCAGTTCGGGTATGGCGCGTTGGGCGTGGGCGGCGCGGTGCTGTCGGCCGGGGGGCTTGTAGTCTACCTGCTGGCCATTGCCCTGCTCCGGCGCAGCGGGCAGGTGGAGGTGCGTGGCGATATTGAGTGAGTGGGAGCGCCTAGCGCACGCCTAGCGCCTTCATCTTGCGGTAGAGCGTGGCCCGGCTGATGCCAAGATGGCGGGCCGTGGCTGTAACATTGCCATGCGCCAGGGCCAGCGCCGAGCGGATGACATTTTCCTCCGCCTTGCGAAAGCTCACCCGATCCTCCGCCTCAAGCCGGTCCAGCAGGTTGGGGTGGGTGCGGATCATGTCATCCGTCCAGCCGGTCAGGGCGCGGGCGGCATGGGTGGCGCCCGTCACCTCGCCCTCGGCATTGATGGCGACAAGCGGGGCCGAGCACCCTTCGGCCACGCCCAGCGTCAGCACCCGTGCCCCCTCGTGATATTCACGAAAGAGCTGCTCCTCGACCCGGCGGCCTGATTGCAAAAGGGTGTCGAGCACGAGCGGGGCGAGCCTGCGCGAGGTATCGCCATTGAAGGCGGCAAGGTTGATCGCGCCCGCAACCTGACCGTGTGCGTTGAAGATTGGCACGGCATAGCTGGCCAGCAGCGAGAAGCAGAAGCGCCAGTGCTCGCCTTCACCGAGGAAGATGGGGCAGCCATCCTGCACCGCCGTGCCAATGCCGTTGGTGCCCGCCATGCGTTCGCTCCACACAGCACCTTCGCGAAGGGCGAGCCTGCGGCACAGGCCCATATGGGCATCGTCTATGTTGCGGGCGAGGATCGTGGCGTCGGGGTCGGCAAGCAGCACCATGAAGTCGAGCCCCTGCACAAGGCTGAACAGGCGCTGCATTTCCGGCATGGCGATACGCAGCAGGCTGGCGGAACGGGTGCTGACATGCCGCAGCTCCGCGCCCGAAAGCACATCGGCCTGCCACCCCTGCGAGGGATCGAGATTGTAGGATGAAACACAGCGCTGCCACGACTTGGCCACCTCGGTTGCACCGGCGGGGCGCAGGGTCTGGCCCATGGGGGGCGGCTGGGTGGGGTTATGGCAATGCGGTTTCATTTCTCCCTGCCCCTGGCTGTCAGGCTGCATGCAGCATGGCGGCCGTAATGGCCTGTCTGGCTATGATTGTATATATCTATTATCCGCCATGCCATATTACATTAAATGAATGCATGGAACCGGGCAGGCCTGTGGCGATGCCAGGCGCTACCACAGATAGACGACTTTCACGTAATAGGCATTACTTTCGGGTATGTTCCGCCCATCAACAGAGTGCGAGTAGCGCGATGTAAAGGAAAAGTGTTTTGAAATATTGAGCATCGCGCCCGCACCCAGTGTTATTTCACGGCTGTCCGAATTATCCATGTACTGGCTTGCGGTCCGGTCGTAGGTGCCTTTCACGTTCTGCCAGTCCAGCGCGAAAAACGGCTCGAACAGTCTGGTCGCCTTCCAGCTGAAGCGCAGGTTGGTGTAGAACACCACGCCGGGCGAATAGGTATGCCCGCCCTTGACGTGCTTGGCCGCCCCCGCCACGGTGCCGGCATCGCCATCAAAGCTGAAATGCTTCCATTCATAATCGAAAATGAAGCTCGAGATGTTCGACCAGTAATTGGGTGAGGTGGCATCACGCGTGCCAACAGCCGTCTGCATGAAGGTCTGGATGCCAAACGTGCTGTGTTTGTTGGGCTTGAACCACGCGGCAGGCCCCACAATGGTGGGGCCAAGGCCGCCGTAATTCGTGCCATCGGCCAGAGTGTAGCTTTCGCTCTGGATCAGCTCGAAGGCGAAGCCCACATGGGGAATGGCGTCAAAACTGCGGAAATGGACATATTTGGTCATGCCCGCCCAGGTATGGCTGCCGCCATTTGGCTTGCGCTGCCCCAGGCTGTTGTAGGAGTGGCCCGCCGCATTGCCATCGCCATACTGCACCAGCACGTTGAAAGGCTTGAAGTCGACGGGCAGGTCATATTCGTGGGGGCCGATGATCCCGAGGGTTACGTCTGCGCCATGGGCCTTTGGCGTAAGGAACAGTATGGCCGAAGGAAGGGTAAGGCGCAGCATGGCATGGAGCCATGCCGATCTTTCTGTCAGACGCATGGGAGGGGCTTCCCTGATGAAAAGCAGGTATCCGGGTGAACCGGATACCTGCACGGTTATTGTTTTTTATTGGGCTGCATTGCCAGCCTGTGCACCATCGAGCGTGTAGGCGATGATGTAATCGCCACTCCGGGTGCCCAGGCCACCATGGCCGCCAGCCGCAATCAGGACATACTGCTTGCCGCCAACCTCATACGACATGGGCGTTGCCTGGCCGCCTGCGGGCAGGCGGTCGGTCCACAGCACGTTGCCGGTCGCAAGGTCGAAGGCGCGCAGGTAATCATCCGCCGTGGCCCCCATGAAGACAACGCCACCCCTGGTCACAATATTGCCACCGACGTTATACATGCCGGTCGGCAGGGGGATGTTGTTGTGGGTTCGGAACGGACCCGTATCGCGCGTGGTCCCCACCGGGTGCTGCCACACGATTTTCTTGGTCACGAGGTCGATCGCGCTCAGCGTGCCCCAGACCGGGCCCTTGCACGGAATCTGCAGCGGGTTCAGCCACGGGTTGGTCAGCGCGATGTAAGGCGTGCCGTAATCAGGCGAGACGGAAAGCGCATCACCCTTGGCGGCAGGCTCTTCGCCCTGGCCGTTCCACTTGGGCAGCGTGCCATTGCCTTCGAGCTTCTGGCGGTGGTCGAGCTTGATGCGGAAGGGCAGGTAGCTCGCATTGGCCAGCATGATCTTGCGCTGCGGGTCGATGGTGATGCCCTGCCAGTCAACCACGCCATAGAAGGCGGGATAGACCACGGTGGTCTGGCCCACATGCGGCGGCGTGAACTGCCCCTCATAGGCGGACTGGCGGTACTCGATGCGGCACAGCATCTGGTCGAGCAGGGTTGCGCCCCACATGTCGCTTTCCTTCAGGTTCGGTGGCGTAAGGCTGGGCATGGCCGCCGGGAAGGGCTGCGTGGGGGAGGCATGGTCATCAGGCGCAACACCCGCGGTCGGCACGGGGCGTTCTTCTACCGGGTAGCCGGGCACGGTCTCGCCGGTGCGGCGGTCAAGCACGAAGAACTCGCCGCGCTTGGTGCTCTGCACCAGGGCGGGGATGGTCTCGCCATTGGGGCCGGGCAGGTCGACCATGGACGGGCCGGAGGGGATGTCCATGTCCCACAGGTCATGGTGCACGGTCTGGTAGGTCCAGCGGCGCTCGCCGGTTACGATATCAAGCGCGATGGTGGCCGAGGAGGTCGCATCATCAAACGGGCGGCGCGTGCCACCCCAGTTATCGGGCGGCGAGTTGCCGGTGGGGATATAGACCATGCCAAGGTTGAGGTCGGCGGTGTACACGCCCCAGGCATTGGGGGTGTCGCGGGTCAGGACTTCATCGGGGTTGGGTTTCCAGGTTTCGGGGGTGTGGCCCGCATCCCATGCCCAGGCCAGTGCGCCGGTTGTCGCGTCAAAGCCGCGGATCGCGCCTGAGGGCTCGAAATTGGCCTGGTTGTCAAACACCCAGCCACCCGTAATCAGGCGGTTCTTGGCCACCAGCGGCGGCGAGGTGACGAAGTGGAAGCCATGTGGCACGTGGCCGAGATATTCACGCAGGGAAATGAAACCGTGATCGCCAAAATCATCGCACGGCTTGCCGGTTTCGGCATCAAGCGCCACCATGCGCACATCCGCCACGGGGGAGTAGATGCGGGTGCGGCAGCTTGTCTGGATCTCGTCGGGAATGCGGTAATACGATACGCCACGGCAGGCGAGATAGACGTTCTTGGCCAGGTCGGCGGTATCGGGGTGGGGATCGAACTTCCACTTCACCTTGCCGGTGGCGGCATCCATCGCAATCACCCAGCTATGGGGCGTGCACATGTACAGCGTGTTGTCGATCTTGATGGGTGTGACCTCGAGGTTGAACTCATGGCCCTGATCGGGGCCGGCCACGGTGCCTTCGCCCGCCTGCTGCACGTCACCCGTGCGGGTCAGCCACGCGCGTTTGAGCTTGCCCACGTTGGCGGGCGTGATCTGGCCCAGCGGGGAATAGCGGTCGCCGCCCGCGGTGCGGCCATAGGCCTGCCAGTCGCCATCGGGCATGTTCTCGGCCGCTGATTCCGGCTGGCCCTGTGCCGCCATGCGATCGGCAGGGACCGTGCCGTCAATGGAATAGGACGAAAAACAGCTGATGAGCAGCACAAGGCACGACACGCCAACCGCGCCGAGCAGGGCCTTCTTGTCAGCCAGCCAGCTTTCGTTTGCGCGCCACACCTGCGGCAGCAGCAGCCAGGCGCCAATGCCCACCAGCGTCATCAGCCGGACTTCGAGGCCCCAGATGTTGAAGCCGGTCTCGACCAGCGCCCAGATGGTGGCAACCACCAGCAGGGCGGCATACAGGCTGCTTGCCAGCCGGGGCTGCTTCAGCCCCAGGACTGCAGCGGCGAGCAGGACGCAGCCCGTCAGCGCATAGAACCAGGAGCCGCCCAGCAGGAGCAGTTGGGCGCCGCCAAAGAATAGAAAAAGCCCGATCAGGGCCAGCAAGACTGAGGTTATGATAGATAATAACCTCTTGGTGGTTTCTCGCATGCCGCGTTTCTTTCCATAGTTTTCCAAAGCTGTGCTACGTGTGTAGGTATTGGGTTGCCTATCCCGCCCAGCCAGAACCCGTTGTTCAGCATGAGGGAGGCGCAAAATGCCATGCCCTACCGCGCGGGCTTCACGCAGCTGTGTCCGGGCATGGCGCAACTGTCTCAAAATCGAGACGGGTTCCGTGCCCTGCTGTCATGATAAGGCCTGAAAGCCGTGCGGGCGTGCTGTCTGTATGGGCGGGTGTCGCAGGTCTTCCCGCCGTGGCGGGGCCGGGCTGGCGGGTCAGGCCGGGCGGCAGGAGCATGGCCTGTGCGGCGCTTGCCGGTTCAATAGACGTTATGCACGTTTTTCTATGAACGGGCAGTCTGTACTGCCTTGGCATAATAGACACTTCCACTACAGTGCGGGAAGTGCCAGAAGGCCCACAAGTGAAGCGACATGATGTTGTGTCGTTATATTTCTGCAGGCAATCATGCTTTTCAAAACCCTCCCGGCTGAAGCCGTTATCGGTCTTTGCGCCCTGTTTGCATGTACTTTCACGGCGCTGACAACCGAGGTGGCGCCTGTCGGTATCCTGATCGACATGGCCCGCGCCTTTCACATCCCCGAAGGTGAGGCCGGGCTTGCCGTCAGCGCCTTTGCCCTGATGGTGGCGGTGTGCGCCGTGCCGCTGACCATCATGACCGCGCATATCGACCGCAAGCGGCTCGTGCTGGTGTCACTGCTGGGCTATGTGGTGTCGAACCTGGTGGTGGCGGCGGCGCCCACTTTCATGGTGCTGTGCGCGGGGCGCCTGATTGGTGGCGTTGCGCATGCGCTGCTCATGTCCATCGCTTCCGCCTATGCCGCGCGGCTGGTTCCGGCCAAGATGACCGGGCGGGCCATTTCATTCGTTTATGGCGGCACGTCGCTTGGCGCGGTTCTGGGCGTGCCGGGGGCGGCGGCCATCGGGCATCTGGCGGGCTGGCGGATGGCGATGTACATGATGACCGGCCTGTCCGTTCTGCTTACGCTGTGCATTGCCTTCTTCCTGCCGCCGGTCAGCACGCCGGTGCAGGTCAGGAACGGGTTGCCCTCGGCCGGGCCGAGCCGGGCCATGCGGATCTTTCTGGCGGTGATTGCGGTCAATGCCATCCTCTTCTTCGCCCATAACCTGCTTTATACCTACGTTACCCCGCTGCTGCTCGATCATGGGCTGGCCACGGGCAACCTGAGCATTGCCCTGCTGCTGACCGGCAGCGTGAGCATCGTGGGCCTGTGGGGGGCGGGGCAGTTTGTCGATACCCGACCGGCAACAGGCCTGCTGGGCGGTGGTGGTGCTATGCTCATCGGCATGGGGCTGATGTACGGGCACATCCTCTCGGGCTGGGCGGCGGTGGCGCCGGTCGGGCTGTGGTGCATGGGCTATTCGGCGGTCATTCCCTGCGTCATGTCCGGCGCAATCCGCGCGCGGGCCACGCGGCCTGACGTGGCCGGGGCCGGAATCAATGCCGCGAGCAATGTGGGCATTCTCATGGGCTCGGCCGTGGGCGGGCAGGTTCTGAACGCGGCGGGCTTTGGCGTGCTCACGCCCATGGCCATCATCACGGTGGTGGTGGGGCTGGTTGTGGCCATGACCAACCCCCGCGCTTTCCCCCACAGGTTGACCGACACGGATCATGAGGAATAAGGGCGAGGGTGATGACATCATGGCCCGTGCTCTACAGCTTCCGCCGCTGCCCGTATGCCATGCGGGCGCGGCTGGCGCTGCTGGCGAGTGAAACGCCATGCGCCCTGCGTGAAGTAAAGCTCGCGGCCAAGCCTGCCGCCATGCTGCGGGCCTCACCCAAGGGGACGGTGCCGGTGCTGGTCCTGCCCGAGGGCCGCGTGCTGGCCGAAAGCCTGGAGATCATGGACTGGGCGCTGGCCCGCCACGACCCGTGGCACTGGTGGCCCGGCACGCGACTTGACCTGATCGCGCGGAATGACGGGCCGTTCAAATATCATCTCGATCGTTACAAATATGCGACCCGCCATCAGTCGGATGCGCTGCGCCACCGGGCACAGGCCCTGCAGGTCCTGCATGATCTTGAAGCGGCGCTGCAGGCAGGCCCGTTCCTGCACGGTGCGCAACCGGGCATGACCGATGCCGCCATTGCCCCGTTCGTGCGCCAGTTTGCGGCAACCGATCCTGACTGGTTCGGCGCCTGTGCCCTGCCGCGCGTGCAGGGCTGGCTGGAGGCTTTTCTGGCCATGAAGCTGTTCGCGCGGGCCATGGAGCGCCTGGCCCCGTGGCGCGAAGGCGATGCGCCGGTTCTGCTGGGTTGAAGAACGCCGCCTTTTTGAAAGAAGGCGGCACCCAGAAACTTTTATTCTGTTCAGGTTATGGTTTCGGCCTGTGGCATTGTCTCTGCGCGGAAGCGGGCGGTTTTGGGGTCGCACACATAGGCCTGCGCCATGGGGGCGGGGTTGCGGGCGAGTTCATCGACCGAGCGGATAATGAAATCCGCCTTGTCATCATCCATCAGGGCGCAGAAGTTCAGCCGCGTCCAGCCCGGCTTGCGGATCTCCTCGCCGTTGAGAATGGCGTGGCGCAGGGTGTTGGAGCGGGGTTCATCAATATCAAGCAGGCTGTGCGCATAAGGCCCCGCGCAGGCACACCCGCCACGGGCCTGGATGCCATACCCGTCAGACAGCATGCGCGTGAACAGCTGCTGGTGCACCATCTCGCCCGCTTCGGCCTCATGCACGCGCAAGGAAAAGATGGGCAGGGCATGCCGCGCATGTGCGTTGCCTATGATCTCGATATGCGGGTTGCGCCGCCAGACCTGCCCGGCGCGGGTGCGCAGGGTATTGTGGCGGGCATCGAGCCAGTCCTGGCCCATGGCGTCCTTGACCATAAAGGCAAGGGCCGCGCGGATGTCGCCAATGATGTTGGGCGTGCCTGCTTCCTCGCGGCTTTCGAGACTGGTTGAATAATCATGCCCCCACGGCGAGACGAACCGCACCGTGCCCCCGCCGGTCAGGACCGGGCGCGTGCGTGACACGGCGGCATTGCGCACGATCATGATGCCTGATGCTGCAGGCCCGCCCACGAATTTATGCGCCGAGAGCACAATGGCATCCTTTTCATACGGCGTGTCCGCACGCATGCTGATGGGCAGGTACGGCCCGCCACCGGCATAATCCCACACGGCCAGCGCGCCATGTGCTTTCAGCACCTTTGTCACGGCATCTACATCGGTCATGATGCCCGTGACGTTTGAGGCGGCCGAGAATGCGCCAATGCGCAGGCGTGTGGGGTCGGTTGCGGCAAGGGCGCGCTCAAGCTGTGCAAGGTCCGGGCCGCCTTCCGGGGCTTCATCAATGGTGATGACCTCCGCCCCGCTCTCGCGCCAGGGCAGGATGTTGGAATGATGCTCGTACGGCCCGATGAACAGCACGGGCCGCTCTCCTGCTTCCGCAGCCTCCGGCACGCCAAGCAGATGCACCAGCCGGTTGAGCCCCGCCGTGGCGCCTGCGCCGCAGAATATGGTGGAGAACCCTTCGCCCGCCCCGCACAGATGGGCAATCCGCGCGCGCGCGGCGTGGCGCATGCGGGTCATGTACCCACCACAGAACGAGGCCTCGGTATGGGAGTTGGCGTAATAGGGCAGTACGCGCGTGAGCACGAATTCTTCAACCTGCTTCAGCGCCCGGCCGGAGGCGACATAATCGGCATAGACCAGCGGCTTGACGCCAAACGGGCCGGGAACGGGCGCGCCTTCCCCGATCAGGCCTGCGCGCAGGCCCTCGTGGCCGCCTGCGCGCAGGCTGGCTGCAAACTCTGAAAAAGACGTGTCATCCATCTGCATGGCCTGTTCCCCAAAAGCGCGTTGCAGGGAGATGTTAATCGGCTTTTTGGCAATATTTTTCCCTATTTCATGCTATCCATGCGGGAAAATGGTGTCATATGATCGGCTATGAGCGAAAAACTGGATCATTTCGATCGTGCCATATTGCGCGCCCTGCAAAAGGATGCCGGCCTGTCGCAGCGCGAACTCGCCGAGCAGGTCGGCCTGTCACAGAATGCCTGCTGGCGGCGGCTCAATGCCCTGCGCGCGCAGGGGCTGGCAGGCGAGCGCACCCTGCGGCTTGATCCGGCAAAGCTGGGGCTGGGGCTTACGGTTTTTGTCATGATCCGCACGCGCAGCCATTCGCGTGAATGGCTGGAGCGCTTTCACAAGGCTGTCAATGACATCCCCGATGTCATCGATTTCTACCGTATCGCGGGCGATTACGATTACATGCTCAAGATCATAACCCGGGACATGGCCTCGTTTGACAACATATACCGCACCCTGATCAACCGGGTCGATCTCGATACGGTCACATCCTATATCGCCATGGAGGCGATCGCGGCCAACCGTGATCTGCCAATCTGAAGCCGGGCAGGGTAAAAGGTTTCGGGCACTCCCTTCCGGCGGCATTCACGCCGGTTCAGAACCAGCTCCGCACGCCAAAGGTCAGGCGCAGCGCCCCGGTCTCGCCCTGCTGGTCATGCACGATGCGGCGGGCCTGTGTCAGATACCCCGCATAGGACACGGCTACATAAGGCGCGAATTTGCGCCATATCTCATAGCGCAGGCGCAGACCCGCATCGACATCCGAAAGCCCCGCGCCAACCTGCCGTTCCGGGTCGGACCTGGTATAGAGATTGAACTCCGCCTGCGGCTGCAGGATCAGCCGGTTGGTGAGCAGGAAATCGTATGATCCCTCAATACGGCCAGCAAATCGCCCCCGGTCGCTGGCATAGGCGGTGGCCTGGAATTCGAACTGGTACAGCGCCAGCCCCTGCACGCCCAGCGCGCCCCATGTGCGGGTAGGGCCATCATCAATATCGGCACGGATACCGGCCTGCACGTTCCAGTAAGGCGAGACCGCGCGGCTGTACAGCAGTTCGTGGTCGCCATCATGCAGGCGGCCATGCTCGAGCGTGCCTTCCGATTTGAGCCACAGCCTGTTGTAGTCGCCACCGTACCACGCCTCGCCATCCCAGCGGAAATCCGTGCCGCCGGGCGCGTAACGCCCCTCAAGCTGATCGAGAATGCCATGGAAGTAGTGGCCCTGATCCATGACCGGCTTCATGCCGCCCACATAGGCCACCGGCGTATTCGTGGGGGCGTCGGCCGCGTGATAAAGCGGCTTGGGCGGAGGCTTGCGTGCGGTTGCCGTTGTGGTTTTCCGTGCCGTGGCTGTGGCCTGGCTCTGGGCCTGTGCGGGCACGGTGGCGGCAGGCAGCAGCAGGGCTGCAAGAAGGAGCGCGCGCCTCATTCCACGATGACCGTGCGGAACATGCCCGTTTCCATATGCAGCATGAGGTGGCAGTGATAGGCCCACAGCCCCGGCGCATCCGCCGTGACAAGATAGCTCAGCTTCGAGCCGGGCTGCGAGATGAGGGTGTGCTTGTAGGGGCGGTAGGCGCCCTGTCCGTTTTCGAGTTCGCTCCACATGCCATGCAGGTGAATGGGGTGCTCCATCATCGTGTCATTGATGAGGGTGAAGCGCACGCGTTCGTTGTGTCTGAGCCGGATTGGCCCTGATTCGGAAAACTTGCGCCCGTTGAAGCCCCAGATATAGCGCTCCATGTTGCCCGTCAGGTGCATGATGATCTCGCGCGTGGGTGGCCTTGGGTCGCTTCCGGGCCGGGTGGCGCGCAGTTGGCTGTAGTTCAGCACGCGGCGGCCATTATGCTCGAGCCCATCGCCGGGGCTGCCCAGGCGGTCTGTGGGCATGCGGGCGATATTCTGGTTTTCCACGTTCAGGGGCGGGGGGCCGGGGTCGTCCACTTCCACCAGCACGGGCGCGTCATGGTCCATGGCTTCGGGTGTGTGCATGTGGGCGGCAGGCTTGTGGTGCATGGGTTCATCCATGCGGTGTTCAGGCATGGACATGCCGTGTCCGTGCCCGGCTGGCGCCGGGGGCGATGGCCGCATGTCCTCCATGTCCATGTCATCCATCGTGCCATCTCCGTGGGGTGTCGGTTCCGGGGTGGATGCCTGCATGCCGCTCATGGGGTGCTGCGGTGCATGATCCATCATGCCGCTTTCATGGCGCGGCATGGGGTGGTTGTGCGTGTGCGATGTCTGCATGTCGGATGCAGGCTCCGGCATTGCCATGCCGTTCATGCTTTCGCCGGGTTTCATGTCGCCCATGCCCATATCGACCATGGTGCGCACCGGGCGCGGGTCCATGGGCGGGAGGGGGCCGTGCATGCCCGGTTGTGGCGCCAGTGTGCCCCGGGCATAGCCGGTGCGGTCCTCGCTCTGGGCAAAGATGGTGTAGGCGCGCGCCTCCCTGGGTTGCACGATCACGTCATAGGTCTCGGCCACGCCAATGCGGAACTCATCCACCGGCACGGGTTCGACCGCATTGCCATCGGCGGCGACCACCAGCATTTCCAGCCCCGGTATGCGGATATCGAAAAAGGTCATTGATGCGCCATTGATGAAGCGCAGCCGCACCCGCTCGCCGGGTTTGAAAATGGCGTTCCAGTTCATGTCAGGCGCGTGGCCGTTGAGCAGGTAGGTATAGATCACGCCCGTTACGTCAGCGATGTCTGTTGCCGCCATGCGCATGCGCGACCAGGCCAGCCGGTCCTTCAGCGCGGCAAGAGGGCCGCCTGCCGCTCTGGCCTCGCGCGGGAAGGAGGCCAGCGTGCGCTGGCGGAAGACGTAATAGTCATCCTGCATCTTGAGGTTGGAGAGCATGTCCATGGGCGAGACATCCGTCCATTCCGAGAGCACGATGACGTAGTCACGCGCGCAGGGCTGCGGGTCGGGAACAGGCGGATCAATGACGATCGCGCCATACAGTCCCTGCGCCTCCTGCATGCCGGAATGGCTGTGGTACCAGTACGTGCCGCTCTGGGTAACGGGAAAGCGGTAGGTAAAGGTCTGGCCGGGCGCGATGCCGGCAAAGCTCAGCCCCGGCACGCCATCCATGGTGGCGGGCAGGCGCAGGCCGTGCCAGTGGATGGAGGTGTCTTCATCCGCCAGCGTGTTGGTGACGTTGATGCACACCGTATCACCCTGCCGCCAGCGCAGGATGGGGCCGGGCACGCTCCCGCCAATACAGGGCGCGTGCAGCACCTTGCGGTCGATTTCAATACGGGTGCGGCCCACGCGCAGGTCCCAGCGCGCACTGGCGGCGGGGGGCACCTGGCCGGAGGTAGGAGTATGGGCATGCAGCGGGCGGGGCAGAGCGGCCATGGCCGCTCCTGCGCCCAGCCCCGTTACAAAACGGCGACGGCTCAGGCCGCCCCGGTTGCGAGACGGAATCAACATGAAAAAAATCCGGAAAGAAACAGGTCAGTCAGATCCCGCCCTGCACAGGACAGGGCGGGAGCCAGAACGGGGTGACGTGTTCAGATGTTCCGGATTTTTGGGGGGCGCAGGGGCGGCAGCCAGTCGCCTCCCGGCGCGGGCGCCTGCCGGGATGCGAGGAAAGCACGTGTTCCCTCGGCGGACAGGCCGGTCAGGCGCTCGGCCACTGGCGGCGCGGGCATGTCCGACAGGCCCGCATGCACATGACAGCACGGGTCCTGGCGGGGGGATGGATCATGGTGGGCATGATGCATGCGCGTCATGTGCAGGGCATGGGCGGGGGTCATGCACTCAGGCGTCATGGTGCAGGGGGGGGGCAGCGTATGGGCGTGGGCAGTCGGCGCGGGAACGGCGCCAAGAAGCAGCCCCGCCTGCATCAGCAGCCAGACCAGCAGGCCAACCCATGTCCGGCCCCGTGCCCTGAACATTCCGCACTCCCATCCGCACGAAGCGTTGCAAACTGTTGCCCATCATACCCATGGGGGGCATAAAGGGAAGCTTTTTATGCCAGTCCGCCTGCGGCTTTATCAGATGAAAGTTTCAGGTGAAGCTTTTTTCAAAAAGGCGGCACCCGAAAACTTTTATCCTTTCTTAACAGGCTGCCTGCGCACCAGGCGGGTCGCGATCAGCATCACCGCCAGCGTAACGCCCCATGCCACGAGCTGGATGCCCATGGGCCGGTCGGAATAGCCCACCAGTGCCTTGGCGGCCCGCCCCACCATGCTGCCATCAGACAGCAGCCACGACGTATCCCACACCTCGTAGCCCAGGGCGGGCACGATATCATCGCCCGCCAGCAGGGCCGCGGCCTGGCTGGCCATGCCTGCGGCCAGCAGGGCGATGAGCAGGCCGGTTACAGCAAACAGCCGGTGCAGCGGAATGACGATCAGCCCGCGATACAGCAGCCACGATATGCCGCCGCCCGCCACAATGCCCAGCAGGCCGCCCACCAGCATGGGCACCGGGCCGGAATGGGTGGAGACCGCGATGCCATACAGGAATAGCACCACCTCCACCCCCTCGCGCAGCACCGCCACGGCCACCACCACGGCCATGGCCGCAAGCGAGCGCTGGCCGGTTGCCACCTCGGCGCCCAGCGCCTTCATGTCGCCCGCCATCTCGCGCCCGTGGCGGGTCATCCAGATATTGTGCCAGCCCAGCATGACCACCGCGATGCACAGGATGGTGGCCGAGAACACATCCTGCCCGTTGCCCGACAGCGCCGCCGAGAGGCTGCCGGCAAACACAGCCACCACGGCGGCCCCTGCCACGCCCGCGGCAATGCCGCCCGCCACCCAGCGCCCCCGGCCCGCTATGCCCTGCGTTGCCGCCAGCACGATGCCAATGATCAGGCCCGCTTCCATGACCTCGCGAAAAACGATCAGCAGACTTCCCAGCATGTTCAGGGCTCCTGCGTTACGGTAACGGTGCCCGTTGCCTGGTCTGGGTGGTAGTCATCGAAGAATTTGTAGGTGCCCGGATGCAGCGGCCCGGCATGGACCGTAATGGTGCTGCCCGGTACCACGATCTTCTCGAATTTCAGGTCATAGCTTTCAAATTCGTCCGTCGTGTCATCCTGATTGTCCAGCATGATGAGGAAACGCGTGCCCGCGGGCACCGTAAAATGGTCCGGGCTGAAATGATGGTCCTTGACCACCAGGTGCACGGGGTCCTGCGCCCATGCCGGTGGGGCGGACAGGAGGGCCGCAAGCCCGAGGCAGGACAGGATGGTCGCGTAACGCATGAACAGACTCTCCGTGGAATGACGGCAAAATATTGCGACTTATTATCACTGTCAATTTTGGCCTTACGATCACGACTTCTGCGGCCCGGCAGTTGATCCGGCACTATGAGCGCCAAAGGCGTGATAAAATAAGAAGTTTTTGGCGAAGCTTTTTCCCAAAAAGCTTCACAGGATACGGTCTTTTCGAAAAAAAAAGGGCACCCGGAAACCTTTACTTTTTTCGTGGCGATCAGACACGCTGCGGGCAGATCAGGCGGAACCAAACAGACGGCCATTCCCTTAACCGCCTGTATCCGCAGCGCGTGTGCCGCCAGGCGGGTCCATGTTCTGCCCCGGAAGGTCAGCCGCCATGATTACCGTGCATCATCTCGACAATTCGCGTTCCCAGCGCATCCTGTGGCTGCTTGAGGAACTTGAGCTGCCCTACGAGATCCGTTTCTACAAACGCGACCCCAAAACCATGCTGGCCCCAAAAAGCCTGCGCAAGGTCCACCCGCTGGGCAAGGCCCCGATCATTACGGATACCGAGAGCGACGTGACGCTTGCGGAAAGCGGGGCCATTATCGAATACCTTGTCGAACGCTACGGCAACGGGCGGCTGCAGCCCGAACGCGGCACGCCCGAGCACGTGCAGTTTCTGTACTGGCTGCACTATGCCGAAGGCTCGGCCATGCCGCCGCTGCTGCTCAAGCTGGTATTCGGCCTGCTGCCCACGCGCGTGCCCTTTATCATCCGCCCCGTGGCCAGCCTGATCGCGGGCGGGGTGCAGTCACGCATCATCAACCCGCAGCTTAAACTGCACATGGATTTCTGGGAGCACGCACTCAGCCAGCGTGAATGGTTCACGGGCAAGGACTTCACCGCGGCCGATATCCAGATGAGCTTTCCGCTTGAAGCCGCAGCCTCCCGCGCCGGAGCGCTGGGCGGCAGGCCGCATGTGGGTGCCTTTTTGCGGCGCATCCATGCACGGCCTGCCTATCAGCGCGCGCTGATCAAAGGGGGCGCCTATGCCTTTGCCTCGGCGGGTGATGCGGCTGGCTGACCGCACGGCTGCGGTTTACGCCCTACCTCGGTTCGTATTAAGTGCGCGCATTCCTTCCGCGCCTCCGAGGTTCCATGATTCGTCTCGACAGTATCAGCAAGCATAACGGCCAGCGTCTGGTCTTCATCGAAGCTTCGGCTGCCTTGCAGAAGGGCGAGAAGATCGGCCTCGTGGGGCCAAACGGGGCGGGCAAGACCACGCTGTTCCGCATGATTACCGGGCAGGACGAACCTGATGAAGGCCAGATCCTGACCGATCGCGGCATCACCATTGGCTTCTTCAGCCAGGATGTGGGCGAGATGACCGGCCGCAGCGCCGTGGCCGAGGTGATGGAAGGGGCCGGTGCGGTATCGGAGGTCGCCTCCGAACTGGCCATGCTGGAAACGGCACTTGCCGACCCCGAGCAGGCCGATCAGCTTGAAACCATCCTTGAGCGCTTTGGCGAGGTGCAGGCCCGCTTTGAGGAACTCGGCGGTTATGCGCTCGACAGCAGGGCGCGTGAGGTGCTGCACGGGCTTGGCTTCAGCCAGGAGATGATGGATGGCGATGTCAGCCGCCTCTCGGGCGGGTGGAAGATGCGCGTGGCCCTTGGCCGCATCCTGCTCATGCGCCCCGATGTGATGCTGCTTGATGAGCCAAGCAACCATCTTGACCTTGAAAGCCTGATCTGGCTCGAGCAGTTCCTGGCCGGTTACGATGGCGCGCTGCTCATGACATCGCATGACCGGGCGTTCATGAACCGGGTCATCAACAAGGTGATCGAGATTGATGGCGGCAGCCTGACCAGTTTTTCGGGCGATTACGAGTTCTATGAACAGCAGCGCGCCCAGAACGAGAAGCAGCAGCAGGCCCAGTTCGAGCGCCAGCAGGCAGCCCTTGCCAAGGAAATCAGCTTCATCGAGCGCTTCAAGGCCCGCGCCTCGCACGCAGCCCAGGTGCAGAGCCGGGTCAAGAAACTGGAAAAGATCGACCGCGTCGATCCGCCCAAGCGCAGGCAGGCGCTGAGCTTCGACTTTCCGCCCCCGCCGCGCTCGGGGGAGGATGTGGTCAAGCTGCGTGGCGTGGATAAAAGCTATGGCAGCCGCGTGATCTATCACAACCTCGATCTGCTGATCCGCCGGCGTGAGCGCTGCTGCGTGCTGGGCGTGAACGGTGCGGGCAAGTCCACGCTGCTCAAGCTGGTCACTGGTGCGACCCAGCCCGATGCGGGCACGGTCACGCTGGGCGGCAGCGTGAAGCTGGGCTATTTCGCCCAGCATGCCATGGACCTGCTTGATGGCAGCCGCACGGTGTTCGAAACGCTGGATGACGCCTTTCCGCTGGCCAGTCAGGGCTCGCTGCGGGCGCTGGCAGGCAGCTTTGGCTTCTCTGGCGATGAGGTGGAGAAAAGCTGCCGCGTGCTGTCAGGCGGCGAGAAGGCGCGGCTGGTCATGGCGCTGATGCTGTATGATCCGCCCAACTTTCTGGTGCTCGATGAGCCGACCAACCACCTCGACATCGCGACGAAGGAAATGCTGATCGCATCGCTTGCGCAGTACGAGGGCACCATGCTGTTCGTATCGCATGACCGGCACTTCCTTGCCGCCCTGTCGAACCGGGTGCTGGAAGTCACCCCCGGTGGCATCCATCAGTATGATGGTGGCTATACGGAATATGTCGCCCGCACCGGGCAGGAAGCCCCCGGCCTGCACGCCTGACCCGGCGGGCCTGCCCTTGAAAATACCATTGGGGGGTATAAAGTCAGTTCGGTGAGCATGAGGAGCGCCACCGTGGCCCAGACTGTCAGTTTCCCCGTAGGCGGCATGAGCTGTGCGGCCTGCGCCACGCGGCTTGAAAAGGTGCTTAACCGGCAGCCGGGCGTGCAGGCCACGGTCAACTTCGCCACCGCTCGGGTGCAGGCCGAGGTCGATGATCCGGCAACGGCGCTGCCCGCCATGGCCACGGCGATTGACAGGGCCGGATTCACGACCACCCGGGAGAGCGTGGACCTGTCGGTTACCGGCATGAGCTGTGCCGCCTGTGCGGCGCGGGTCGAGAAAATTCTCAACCGCCTGCCGCTGACACAGGCCAGCGTGAATTTTGCTACCGGGCGGGCGCATGTCACGTTTGTGCCTGGCGTGAGCGGGCCGGAAACCTTTATCACCCGCATTGAAAAAGCCGGTTTCGGCGCGGCTCCGGTGGATGACGCGGCACCTCGCCCAAACCCGCACACCCTGCGCATGCAGGCCTGGCGGGAGGAGCGTAACCAGTTTGTCCTGACCCTGTTGCTGGCGCTGCCGTTCGGGGCGCAGATGCTGGCCATGCTGGGGGGCATGGGGTTCATGCTGCCTGGCTGGGTGCAGGCCGCGCTGGCTACGGTGGTGCAGTTCTACTGCGCGCGCCACCTTTATCCGCGTGCGTGGAAAGCCGTGCGCGGGGGGGCTGCCAACATGGATGTGCTGGTGGTGCTGGGAACAGGCATCGCCTATTTTTTCAGTCTGGCCGTTCTGGTCCTGCGCCTGCCCCAGCCGCTGTATTTCGAGAGCAGCGTTGCCATCATCACGCTCATCTCACTGGGCCGCCTCATGGAGAGCCGCGCGCGCGATAAAACCGCGGCGGGGCTGGAAAGCCTGCTGAAGCTCCAGCCCCCGCTGGCCCATGTGGAGCGCGCTGGCGTGGTACATGACTGCCCGGTGGAACAGGTGCGCGTGGGTGATGTGTTTGTCGTGCGCCCCGGCGAGAGCCTGCCAGTGGATGGCACGGTGCTTGATGGCGCATCGGACGTGAATGAAGCCATGCTGACCGGCGAGAGCCTGCCCGTGGCCAAACAGGTGCATGACACGGTTTTCGCGGGCACGCTCAACACCACCGGCAGCCTGCGGGTAAAGGCCACCGGGGTAGGGGCGGATACCGCGCTGGCCCATATCGTGAAAATGGTGGAGCAGGCCCAGGGCAGCAAGGCGCATGTGCAACGTCTGGCCGACCGGGTGGCGGGCGTGTTCGTGCCGGTGGTGCTGGTGCTGGCGGCTCTCACCTTTGGCGTGTGGTGGGGGGTGAGTGGGCAGGTTTCGCCCAGCCTTATCGCCGCCGTGTCGGTGCTGGTCATTGCCTGCCCGTGTTCGCTGGGGCTGGCAACGCCCACCGCCATCATGGTGGGTACCGGGCTTGGAGCCCGCGCGGGCATCCTGTTTCGGAACGCCGATGCACTGGAACAGGCCCAGAAGCTGGACACGCTCATGCTCGACAAGACCGGCACCCTGACCCAAGGCACGCCCATGGTGCAGGATGTGCAGCCCCGGCCCGGCGTGGACCCGGTCCGCCTGCTGGGGGTGGCCTGCACGCTGGAGCAGGATTCCGAGCACCCGCTGGCCCGCGCCATCATGGCGCATGCTGCAAACCTTGGCGTGCAGCACGGCATGCTGGCCGCCTTTCAGGCCACGCCGGGCATGGGGGTGGCAGGCACGGTGGATGGCGTGCCCGCCTGCCTCGGCGCGCCGCGCTTTCTGGCCGAACAAGGCATTGCGCTGGAGCCGCAGGCGGCAGGCGGGCAGGCGGACGTGGGCCGCACTGTGATCGGCGTGGCGCAGGCGGGGCGCCTGCTCGGCCATATCACCCTGTCCGACACGTTGCGGCCTGATGCGGTGGCCAGTGTGGCCGCATTCCGGGCGGCGGGCATCCGGGTAGTCATGCTCACGGGTGACAGTCCGCAGGCAGCAGGCCCCATCGCGGCGGAAGTGGGGGTGGATGACTGCCACGCGGGCGTGCTGCCCGGTGACAAGGCGCGGATCATCGAACAGTATCGCGCGCAGGGTCATGTGGTGGGCATGGTGGGGGACGGCATCAATGATGCCCCGGCGCTGGCGGCAGCCGATGTGGGGTTTGCCATCGGGGCCGGTACGGCCATTGCGCGCGAGATGGCGGATATCGTGCTGATGAAAAATGAACTGGCCAGCGTGGGCGATGCCATCTCGCTCTCACGCGCAACACTGGCCAAGATCCGGCAGAACCTGTTTTTTGCGTTCATTTATAACATTCTGGGCCTGCCGCTGGCAGCGTTTGGCCTGCTCAACCCCATTGTGGCGGCAGGAGCCATGGCCATGAGTTCGGTCTCGGTCGTCAGCAACGCGCTGCTGCTCAATCGCTGGAAACCGCGCGCGCGATAGCTGAATGGTGCGTACGCCCTGTTACGGTCTGTTCCGCGTGCGTGCGCTCGCCTATGCTATTGCCAGTTGCATGACCCAGTATGATTCAAGGGATAGAACGACGCGTGACCAGACATAAACAGCAGGCGACAGACCCTGCCTCGTGCACGCAGTGCGCCCCGCCGCAGGACAGGGTCGTGGAACAGCCCCATAAAAAAGCCCTGACCAACCGCGTGCGCCGCATTGAAGGGCAGGTGGGCGGCGTGCTGAACATGATTGAGAACGACCGCTACTGCGTGGATATCCTGACCCAGATCTCGGCGGTAAAATCGGCGCTCGATGGCGTTGCGATCCAGATCCTGTCCTCCCACGCCAAGGGCTGCGTGCGCAAGGCGGTGCAGGAAGATGGCGGCGAGGAAACCATGGAAGAATTGCTCGGCATCATCCGCAAGCTGATCCGCTAGGTGTGATCCTGATGAAGTGAAAGATGCGGCCTTTGCTGAAAATGTTCGTTTCATAGTCGTCAGGCACAAAACAGATAGCCTTGGCGCTGAATATTACTATCGCAATGCATCTTTTACTATAGGGTAATGAAAATGATCGTACCGCCTGATTATGCAAAATCGCGCGAGGTATGCCCTGAATATAAGTATTAAATCATCAAAAATGAGAAATTATTATTATAATTGAGATTTTCTATAAAGTATAGAACTATAAATAAATAAAATATATAAATATGTAATAAATAAATTATCAAAGAACTGGTAATATATCACGGCACCCCTCTGCTTCCGGGGTGCCTCCCGGCTTTACAGTCCCAGCGCCATGCGCCCTATGGCTGGGTCATCGGTAAAGAAGCCATCAAGCCCCAGATCCAGATGGCGCCGTATTTCGGCAATCGAGCCGGGCACGTTACGCGCGCTGTCGCCCTCGCCATTGCGCAGCTGCGCGGGCAGGAAAAAGTTCTCGGGGCGGAAGGTGTAGGAATGCACCAGCAGTCCTGCGGCGTGGGCATCATCGATCAGGCTGGTGGGGGCAAGCCACGCGCCGGAGGCATCACGCGGAATGATGTCATCGTTCGAGGGGCCAATGACATCGGCATAGGCCCGCACGCCGCGCAGGCCATCGGGGGTCATGAAGTCGCCAAACGTGACTGTCCTGGCTGTGCCCAGCGTGTCGGGCACCGTTTCCGTGCGCCCGCCCATCAGGAACATGAGCCGGGCCTGTGGGTTGATGGCCTGCACCCGGCCATGGAGCGCGCGCAGGTTCGCCGTCTCGAAGGACTGCACCTCAAGCGGGCAGTAACGGGTGTAGTCGTGGGCGGCGATGACGTGCAGGAACGTTTCTTCCGGCGTATGGCCCAACTGATGGAAATGCGTTGAATTCTTTATTTCGGGTATCAGCCCGATCACGCGCCCGCGGGTTGCCGCCTCGGCTGCGACAAAGTCGATCACTTCCTCAAATGTCGGAATATCGAAATGCCCGTCATAGCGGGTATTGTGGGCACGGATGGCGGGCAGGCGTTCCCTGGCGCGCAGGGTCTTGAGTTCGGCTAAGGTAAAGTCGGTCGTGAACCAGCCGGTTTCCGCCTTGCCATCAATGGTCATGGTGCGGCGGCGGCTGGCAAATTCGGGGTGGCTGGCCACATCGGACGTGCCCGCGATATTGCTTTCATGGCGGGCGACAAGCACGCCATCGCGCGTGGGCACGAGGTCAGGCTCGATATAATCCGCCCCATCGGCAATGGCGCGGGCATAGGCGGCGAGCGTGTGCTCGGGCCGCAGGGCCGATGCCCCCCGATGCGCCATGACGGAGGGCACCGGTGCCAGGGAAGGGTTTGCAAAAGCCTGCCGGGCTGCTGTCAGCGCGGCCATGCCCATTAATGTGCCTGTCATGGCCTGTCTGCGTGTCAGCATGCCTCTGTCCTTTAAAAGCGTGCGCCAATTTTAAACAAGAATACGCACGGAGCAATGGAGGGCGACTGGCCAGAACGGCGCTTAACCGGGAAATACAATATGACAGTTTAATGAAAGTTTTTCCGCAAAAGGAGAAAACCGCTTTTTCGATTGTCTCTCCTGTCATGACGGCTTTTGGCGCCCGCTAACAGGAACCATGATACATGACAGTCCGCTTCCGGTGTGATTTCCGTGCTTTTTTACTTGTTACGGCTGGCACGGCCAGTCTGGTCATGCCATGGGCGCGCGCCGAGGCCCGGACCATTCATATTGCCGCCCAGCCCATGGCGCAGGCGCTTGAGGCGCTGGGGCGCCAGACGGGCCAGAACATCGTTTTCACGCCGCAGCAGGTGGCCCATATCAGGGCGGATGCGGTCAATGGCAACATGACGGCGGCACAGGCGGTGCGACGCGCGCTCGCCCATAGCGGGCTTACGGCCGAGAGCGTGAATGACGGCGGTTTCATCATCCATTCAGGCGCGGCAGACCGGAAGGCGGGTAAAACAGGCACGTTGCCGAACGGAAGCGAACAGAAGGGCGACGTGAACGACATTGAAAAGATGTTTGTCGTAGCCCACAAGAAAAGCCAGAACGAGAAACGCACCTCCAACATCATCATGGATACGGTGGCGTATGACCCGTTTGAAAACCTTGGCGGCGTATCTTCGGTGGCGCAGTCCCTGATCCAGTTGCCTGGCGTGACCGGCATTACCGATGGCGATGAGCCGCGCTACATCAGCGTGCGCGGCATCAGCCCCGACCTGAACCATACGACAATGGACGGCATTACCCTCTCCTCCATTGGCGAGAGCGGAAGTGCGGGCACGCGGCGCGTCAACCTGCAGGACATTCCATCGGAAATGACCTCGCGGATGAACGTGTACAAAAGCTTCACCGCCGAGCAGGATGGCGATGCGATTGGCGGCGTGATCGATCTCATTCCCATGAGTGCCTTTGACCATAAAGGCATGTACAAATACCTCGATGCCTATGGCATCTGGTCCAGCAAGCGCGGGGGCGTGGGGGCCAATGGGCTCAAGGGTTATGCGCCGCATATGGGCGAGGGGGCCAAGGGCACGTTTTCCGATACGTTCGGCAGGCACCATGAGTTCGGCATCGTGCTGTCCATGCGCTACCAGGAGCGCGCGCGTAACACGACCAAGAACTGGCAGGCCTATGATTATGACAATGCCGATGGCACGAGCAGCACCACGCCCGGCAACTCATGGACCGGGCATGTCAGGCCCAGCCAGTATTCAACAGGTGAGTACGCCAATGACGTGACCAATATTGGCGGCTCGGGCAAGCTGGAATGGAAACCCACCGACAGGAACCTGTACATGTCGGTCATGGGGTGGTCCTACGCGCGGTGGGAACATTCGGTCATGGACAAGGAAGACTATAACCTGAAGAACACGGTTACGAGCGAGGACGGGATGGATATTCCCGTCAACAGCATCTACGCGCGCCGCAGGCAGAACGAATGGCACCGACAGAACAGTGGCATTATCGGGCATCTTGACTGGCACAAGGACAAGCACAGCCTGATCCTGCGCGCGGGCTATACGATGGAGGACTATAACGATTACCAGCCCTATATTGCCGCACGTGCCTACCCGAAAAAACTGACCGCCAGTTACAGCGGCTACCCCTCGGGCGATGGCATGTGGCAGCAGGGGCCGCTGTCAAACCCCACCGCCGCACAGACCGCGACATGGAACCTGTATAATGATGGCTCCTACCAGACATGGGAGCGCGCATCGGAGCGCGTGCCATCCGTAAGGCTGGATTACAGCTGGAATGCCGACAGGAACGCCAGGGGGTTTGGCATCGTGAGCGGCTTTCAGTGGCGTGAACTGACGCTCGACCATAATGAGCAGCAGACCTATTACGACAGCACGGAAAATTTCACCGGCCAGATGCTCCAGAGCAGCCATGTGCCCTGGAACAATACCTATCCCGAGACCTTCATCGGCCCCAATGGCTATACTTTCAACTGGTCCAGCCTGACGGTGGACCAGAAAAAATCTCTCTATAATAGCGGCATTTCAAACTACAGATATCGTGAGAACATATTCGACGGCTATGTCTCGCTGCACTACATCTGGAAACATACCGCCTTTATTGCCGGTGTGCGGGCTGACGCCACCAATTATGCGGGCTGGGCTCCCCAGATCAACGGCACGACGCAGACGGTTTCACCCGGTTTTACAAAGCAGGGCGGGTCTTACATCAACCCGCTACCCTCGTTTGATGTCGTGCATCACTTCCCGCATGAGGTTACGGTGCATACATCCTACAGCCAGTCCATCGGTCGCCCCGCGCCGGGGCAGATCGCCATGGCGGCATCCGAGAGCTGTGGTGATGATGACTCGGGAGGTACAGACTGCACCATTTCCAAGGGCAATACCCACCTCAGGCCCCGTCGGTCCCAGAACTTTGATATTTCGGTTGATAAATGGTTCAACCGTGGCAATGGCATGGTCAGCCTTGCGTTCTTCAGTAAATGGATCAAGGACGATATTGTTACCAGCCGCTCGCTTTATACAGATAATACAGGCACGCTTTATCAGGTGACAATGCCGGTGAACGCGCAGTCCGCCGGGGTCAAGGGCATTGAATTCAATGTCATGAACCGTAACCTGCACGCCTTTGGCCAGATTATTGACCTGCAGGCGAACGTGACATGGCTCAAGGGCCATGAAAGTTATTCAAACGGTACGTCGGTGGTCAATTACAATGCCATGATCTACCAGCCCAGCTTTATCGCCAATGGTATGATGACATGGCACATTCCGCAGATAAAAGGCGCGCTGCGCACCACCGTCAATTATTCAGGAAAGTATTTCACCTCTTTTGGTGCAACGCCGGGCGCATCTGACGGGTTTGGCAACTTCCTCACCTTCAACCTTGGCTTCTGGCATCAGGTCTATCCGGGCATTACACTGAAATACGAAGTCATGAACCTCGCCAACTGGCAGCCGCGCTATGTAACCGGCAATCATCTGCAATATGTTGATGAGATGGATAATTATGGCCGTGCCGTTTATTTCCATGTTGTTTTCAACTGACGGATTACATGCCTGGCGGAGTTATTTTCAAACGCTGCCCGCCCGGGCATGGTAGTGTAGCGGGCGATGATTGAAATGAACAGGAACGGGATCATTATGTTCATGGAAAACTGAAATATTAATGATTCTTTTCAAATACATATTAAAACGTATTTCATAATCAGAACGCCTCATGGCATCATAATGGCCTTCATGCATGGTTCTGTCTTCTGTGCGGGGGCATGCGGTTATGGTGGCGGGTGGTCTGGCCATGTCACTATATTTTTACAAAACATGTCCTGCCCGCATCACCGCTGCTTTTACTCATGGGACGTGAAGCTGCTATACGCGGAGATGGGGGTATAAAAGGTTGCGGGACTGCAGTAAGGAGCGGTATCGATATAAACACTATTGCATCCCGCATGGTCATGCCTGTCTTCCGGCATTCCTGCTGGACCAACGTGCATGAGAGGCGACCCTAGATGGCTGCAGACCGGCCCTGTTTTCCTACCAGTATTCATCGTTCCACCCCCAATGCCATCAGACTGAACCGGGCGCTGCGCATGTCGCGCCGCGATGCGCTGCTTGGCGCGCTCGGGGCCGCCGCTGTCGTTACGGGCAGCAGGCAGGGCATGGCCGCCACGGCAGGGCAGGACGACACGGGCGTGCCGCTGTTCATGGCCTTGTCGCAGCGCCTGACGGACCGTGACACGCTCGACCCGCGCATTGGCAATGCCCTGTATGCGGGCATCATCAACGCGGTGCCCGAGCGGCGCGACCAGATCCAGAAGCTGCATGACTTCATGACTGGCGGCAGCTTCGCCTCCGCCCGCGCGCTCGCCTCCGCCGCCGAGCATCAGGATCCCGTGTTCAAGGATGTCATTCAGGATATCATGACCGGCTGGTATCGCGGCCTGGCCGATCACAAGGTCGTGGTCTACCGCTCCGCGCTGATGTTCGACATCACCAAGGATGCGATCTACCCCAAGACCTATGCAACCGGGGGCCCGTTCTACTGGACCCAGACCCCGCCGGAAGTGGCTGTTCCTACTGGTGAACCTGCCCTTTCGCCTTCGAAACTCGTGATCGAACCTACCTGATATCCGGAGCCTTTTTTATGCCGTCCGAACAAGACCTATCTGCTGACGTCGTGATCGTCGGCTCCGGCGTCGCTGGCAGCTCCATTGCCAACGAACTGGCGCGCGCGGGTATTTCCGTCATCGTGCTTGAAGCGGGGCCTCGGGTTGACCGCCAGCATTTTGTCGAGAATTTCCGCAACCTCGAGAACAAGCCCTCCTATCAGGGGCCGTTCCCGGCGGTGCCGTGGGCGCGTCATCCGCCCAACCAGATCACCCCCAACGAGTACCTGCACACCACCGGCCCCGATGCCGAGGCCTACCAGCAGGTTTATCTGCGCATGATGGGTGGCACCACATGGCACTGGGCGGGCTGCGCGTGGCGTTACCTGCCATCGGATTTCGAGCTCAAGACCCGCTATGGCCAGGGTCGTGACTGGGCGCTGAAATATGATGATCTCGAGCCGTTCTACTACCAGGCCGAGGTGATGATGGGCGTGTGTGGCCCCGATCCGTCGGTGGAAGACCTCGGTTCGCCGCGCAAGCAGCCTTACCCGATGGATGCGCTGCCCATTTCCTACGCAGCCCAGCAGTTTCGCAAGCTGATTGGCGAGAAGACACCGTATCGCGTGGTGCATGAGCCGCAGGCCCGCAACACCCGCCCGTATGACAGCCGCCCGACCTGCGAGGGGCATAACAACTGCATGCCCATCTGCCCGATCGGGGCCATGTATAACGGCAGCTACTCCGTCTATCATGCCGAGGCGGCCGGGGCGAAGTTCGTGCCCAACGCCGTGGTGTACCGAATCGAGCGTGACAGCGCCAACAAGCGCGTGACCGCCGTGCATTATTACGATCCCGACAAGGGATCGCACCGCGTGACCGGCAAGTATTTCGTGATTGCGGCGCACTGCATCGAGACCGCGAAGCTCATGCTGTTCTCTGCCGATGAGCAGAGCCCTGACGGCATTGCCAACAGTTCGGGCCATGTGGGCCGCAACATGATGGACCACACCGGCGTGCAGGTGAGCTTCATCAGTGGCGACAAGGCCCTGTGGCCGGGTCGTGGCCCGCTGGAAACCAACGTGATTGACAATTTCCGCGATGGTGACTGGCGCAACGAGCGTGGTGCGTATCTTGTGCACATGGTCGATGACAACCAGGTCGACCTTGCCACGCAGCTTGCCATTGCCAAGGGGTATGTCGGGCGCGAGCTTGAGGAGCAGATCCGCTATCTCGCCTCGCACACGGTGCGCCTGTTCAGCCATAACGAAGGCCTTGCCGACCCGGACAACCGCCTGACGCTGAGCAAGACCAACAAGGACATGCTCGGCATTCCGCACCCCGAGGTCTATTACAAGCTGCCCGAATATACGGTGAAGAGCTGTGAGCACACGCGCGGCCTGTTCCGCGATCTGATCGGTCTCATGCATGGCACGGACGAGGAATGGACGCCGGGCTACTTCCCGCAGGACCATCCCGCAGGCAGCACCATCATGGGCACCGACCCGAAGGATTCCGTGGTGGACGGCTTCTGCCGCACGCATGACCACGAGAACCTGTTCATCGCGAGTTCGTCCGTTTTCTCTTCGGTCGGAACCGGCAACATCACCCTGACAGTCGCCGCACTTGCCCTGCGCGTGGCTGATACGCTTAAAAAAGAACTCGCCCATGCCTGACGTGACGCGCAAGATCCTGTGGTCGGTCCTGACCGCAGGCACTGCTCTTGCAACATTTTCTGCCGTTCCCGCCCGGGCGGATGATCCTTCTGCCGACCTTATGGCCCGTGGCGAATATATCGCCACGGCAGGCGACTGCGTTGCCTGTCATACCGCCCCTGGCGGCAAGCCGTTTGCAGGTGGCCTGAAGATCACCACACCCATGGGCGATGTGGTGACGACCAACATCACGCCTGATCCCGATCATGGCATTGGCAAATACACGGAAGAGGATTTCGAGAAGAGCCTGCGCCATGGCATCCGCCGTGATGGTAGCCGGCTTTATCCCGCCATGCCCTACGTGTCCTATGCCGGCATGACGGATGGTGACGTGAAGGCGCTGTATACATGGTTCATGCACGGGGTGAAGCCGGTGGCCGAGACGCCGCCGGTCACATCGCTCAACTTTCCGGCTAACCTGCGCATCACCATGGGGCTGTGGAACATGGTGGCCACCAGCGAAACCCCGGAGACCGGTGATTCCGCTACCTTTGACAAGCTGCGCCGGGGTAAGTACCTGGCCCGTGCCCTTGAGCATTGCGGCACCTGTCATACCCCGCGCAACATCATGCTCAGCGAGAAAGAGGACAGCTACCTGTCTGGCGCGAGCCTGCTCGGGTGGTATGCCCCTAACATCACCTCCAGCAAGACCGGCGGCATCGGCAACTGGAGCGAGGACAATCTCGTTGAGTACCTCAAGACCGGCCATGTGGCAGGCCTGAGCCAGGCAGCCGGCCCGATGGGCGAGGCGGTGGAGCATAGCACCAGTCATCTGACCGATGATGACCTGCATGCGCTTGCAGCCTACATCCTGCAGGTGCCCGCCAAGGATGACGAGGCCGAGCACAGCCCGCGTGAGCAGTATGGCAAGCCACTTGAAGAGGCGGATGTCCGCTCGGGCGACCTCACCCGCATCGACAAGCTTGACCAGATGGATGGCGCGCAGATCTATGATGCGAACTGTGCGGCCTGCCATGGTGGCAATGGCGCGGGCACGGCCGATCATTATGCACCCTCGCTGTTCCATAACTCGGTTGTTGGCTCGGCACGGCCCGATGACCTGATTATGGCCGTGCTCAATGGCGTGGACCGTAATGCGGGTGGAGTGCATGTGTATATGCCCGCCTTCAACCAGAGCTCCGACGTGGAGCGCCTGAGCAATGCCGAGATCGCCAGTGTGGTCAACTACGTCACGGCCACATTTGGCAGCGGCGACCACGGTGTAACCGCCGAACAGGTGGAAAAAATGGGCAAGGAACTGCCCAAGACTCCCTAAAGGCTTCACGCCCCGGCAGTGCCTGCATCCCCATTTAGGGGTGCAGGGCCGCCGGGGCGGGTCTTTGCAATACTGTCAGCGTGGGAAAGCTTTGTTCTGCCGTTGCAGTAAAAAAATAGATCTCTGTATTATTTACTTTTTGCGCCGGGGTGGAAAATGCACTGGCGTTTTTGCTGTATCAAAGCCGTGTTCTTCTACCCGCAGCGGAACGATCGTATCAGGCGCATGGTTTCTGCCTGGCCCATGGCCCCAGATGACTTTTGCTGCGAATGTGCGGCCACGTCATTCAACATTCACCATATCACCCACTACGGGAACCGGACCGTTGAAGAGGTTCTGATCAGCGCGGAGTTCGCGTTCGGTCACGACTTCCCCTGATTGCAGCAAGATCCGTTTGATCCAGTAGCGCATGCCTCAAGCATAGCAGACGGCTTCTGTCCCTCAAGCACGAAATATCGAGCCCTGTGGCCGATTGGCGCCGAATACGGCAAGCCGCTGCCGGGGGCGGTGTTTGCTAGCGAGCGGTGAGTGTCTGTGATAGGCACGACAGGTGTAAACGGGGCACAAGATCATAATGTTGCATTTCATCACCGATTTTGCCGATCAGGCCGTGATGCTGCCGGTGATGGTAACGGTGGCCCTTATCATGGCTGTGAACGGATGGTGGCGTGGCGCTGTGGTCTGGGCGGTTACCGCCGTCATGTTGCTGGCGGTCATGCTGCTGCTTAAAATAGCTGGTCTTTATTATGCCGCGGTTGAACAGACCGCCATCATTAGCCCCAGCGGGCATGTCGCGGCAGCGTGCATGGTGTATGGCGGCCTTTTTGTGCTGCTGGGGCGCCGCTATTTCATGCGTTTTCCGGCTCTCATGCTGGTGCCGTTATCAGGCATTGGCATTGTCGTGGCATGCACCCGCATGGCGTTGCATACCCATACCCTGTTCGAGGTTGTGACAGGGGGAGTAGTTGGCTGTGCTGCAGGCCTGGTGCTGGGGCGTGCATGTGGGCCTGTGCCGCAGCGGTTATGGCTCTATCTGCTGCCGGGGGTGGCATGCGTGGCCGTGCTGTTTCATGGGGCGCATCTGGGCATTGAAGGCGCGATACGCTCAATGTTCTTGCCCAGAAAAATTATTACGTAATCTGACTGGATAATAATAATTTCAGAATGGTCTGCGGCCAGAGACCAGAACAGGCACTGGCCAAGACGGGATGTCTCAGCCAGTGCCCGGTTTTTTACCTGATCTGTCCGGATCAGAACGGGGCGTCAATGTCCACCACGTCAATCAGCTTGTGATTGACGAATTCCTTGATGCCAAGACCGATCAGTTCACGGCCATAGCCCGAGCGGGCCACGCCGCCAAACGGCAGGTCGGCCTTCACCATGGTCGGGTGGTTGACGTAAACCATGCCGGTATAGATCTGCTCGGCAACCTTGACGCCGCGTTTGGTGTCCTTCGTAAAGACGGCGCCGCCCAGCCCGTAGGGGGAGTCATTGGCGATGCGGATGGCATCGGCCTCGTCCTTGGCGCGGTAAAGCTGCGTTACGGGGCCAAAGAACTCCCAGTGGCGGGCTTCGTTGTTCTCGTGCAGGTTGGTCATGAGCAGCGGCTGGAAGAAGGCACCCTTTTCCGGCACGGGCGCACCAATCACTTCCACAACAGCGCCATGCTTCTTGGCTTCTTCAACCTGCGCGCGCAGGTCGTCGGCCGCCTTCTGCGAGGAGAGGGGCGCCAGCTGCGTTGCCGGGTCCATCGGGTCGCCTGCCTTCAGGCTTGCGACGCCCTTCTTGTACAGCTCTACAAAGCGGTCATAGATCGCGTCAGCCACGATCAGACGCTTGGCCGAGACGCAGACCTGGCCCGCGTTCCAGTGGCGTCCGTACACGGCCCACTTCACGGTCTTTTCCAGGTCGGCATCTTCCAGCACCACGAACGCGTCGGAACCACCAAGTTCCATCGTGGATTTCTTGAGCGCCTTGGCCGCAACGCCAGCCACAATGGCGCCCGCGCCTTCGGAGCCGGTCAGCGCAACGCCGCAGACGCGCGAATCGCTCAGGATCACCTCGGTGTGGTGGCGGGCGGCATACAGGTTGCGGAAGCCGCCCTTGGGCAGGCCTGCTTCCTGCATCAGCGTATCGAAAGCGGCGGCGCATTGCGGCACGTTGGAGGCATGCTTGAGCAGCACCGTGTTACCGGCGGAAAGCTGCGGCGCGATGATGCGGGCCACCTGATAGTAAGGGAAGTTCCACGGCTCGATGGCAAAAACGATGCCCTGCGGCTGGTGGATGATCATGGCCTCGCCCTCATCGGGGCTGGCGACCGGCAGCTTCTCGGCTTTCAGCAGGCGCTCGGCATGTTCGGCGTAGTATTCGAAGATCTCTGCCGACAGGATGGTCTCGGCCTTGGATTCCGCATATGTCTTGCCCATCTCCAGCGTGATCAGGCGGGCATATTTGTCAATGTCGCGACGCAGGATGGCAGCCGCGGCCTTCATCACTTCCGCACGTTTGGCAAACGAGGTGTGGCGCCAGGCCTTGAAGGCGTCATAAGCCTCGGTCAGCGCGGTCTGGACTTCCTGATCCGTAGCATCGGGGAAAGTCTTCAGCTTTTCACCAGTATAAGGGTTGGTCGTAGCATAAGCCATGGACAATCTGTTCCTTAGAGTTTCGTCAAGTATATATTCCACGTGCAGGCGTGCAAGAATCGTTTCAGCTATCACTAACGCCCCGAACGTGCAAAAGCTGATTTTCCGTCAAAGCGGAGAGAACGTGAAGATTTTTTGCGGAAAACCGGACTTTTCTGCTGCCTGACCTGCTCTGCGCCAAGGGCGGAGGAGCATGGTAAAATGGAATTTACCGTCCGCGCGCCTCAGGCTTCAGGCGCGCTCAGGCAGGAAGCGGTCTGTCGAGCAGTTTGCGTTCCCGGTCGGTTATGACATCCGCCAGCGTATAACGGTCCAGCACCGAGATGAATAACTCCAGCGCTTCATTCAGCACGCCGCGCAGGCGGCACACATCGCTCAGAATGCAGCCCCCCCTGCGTGTCAGGCTTTCAGGCTGAGGTGGCTGCATGCAGGCCACCAGCCCCATATCTTCTTCCGTATAGCGCACGACATCACCGATCAGGATTTTCGCGGCGGGCCGCCCCAGCCGCAGGCCGCCATTACGGCCACGGATGGTTTCCACAAAGCCGCCCTGTCCCAGCCTGTGGATGATCTTGATCAGATGATTTTCCGAAATGCCATAAGCCTGTGCGACCTCCCTGATCGATGTCAGGCGGTCGGTATGGATGCCCAGATAGATCAGGGTTCTCAGGGCGTAATCGGTATGCAGGGTCAGGCGCATGAAAGGAGATATATAGATTTCCCCTCTTAATTCCAGTGGATAATGCCATTCCCCGTTCCGGCTGCGTCCGATGAAGGCGCAGGGCGGACAGGCTGATCTGGGGAAAAGGTCAGCATCTTCAGGCGGGTTGCACGCGGGCGGCATGGCAGTGGGGGAAGGGACGGCTTACGGGCGCAGTCAGGGCATGCACTGCGCACGACCGTGGCAATGAGGAGGTGGGACAGTGTGCCACCCGCGCATGAGCTGAAGCCCGGCAGGGAAACAGAAAATGCCCATGGCTTTCACCATGGGCATTGTCGTCAGGAAAGGCGGAGAAGATCAGAAGTTGGCGTTGATGCGGCCGTAGTAGTAGCCACCCGTGATGGGGATCTGCGCCGAGTTCTCATCATACGGCATGGCGCCAAGGGCATTGAGTTCCTGTGACATCATGCGGGGACGGACGTTGAACACGTTGTTCGCGCCGACGGCAAAGTGCCAGTTCTTCTGGAACCGCACGCCAATTTCGATATCGGTCATCCAGTGCGGGGTGTTGATGAACTGCTGAAGGTGATCGTTGGAATAGCGGAGACCCTTGGGCATCCAGTCCTGGTACTGCACCATGTCGCTGGTCTGGCCATAACGGGTCTGGCGGATGTTGAAATCCCAGTTTTTGTAGGTGTAATAGGCGTTCAGGATGATCTTGCTGCGCGGGTTGTCAGACGTGATCGAGGCAATATCGGCCAGGTTCAGGTTCGCGCCGTTATGGTGCAGACGCGTGCGGTTGAGGTCAATCGACATGGACAGCGCGAGGTTGCCATACTTGTGGAAGCGGAAGAGGTAATCCGCCTTGATGTCTACGCCCTGCGTGCGGGTGCTGGCGCCGTTGGTGAAGTAATCGGCATAGATGTCGCTGTGATCGGTCAGGCCCGCGGGAATGGCGCTCATGGTGTTGATCACCTGGGCGGCCCGGTCACCCTGGGTCATGCCGTTGCCATAAGGCGTATCGCCACCAAAATTGGTGTCCTGCACGATGCGGTCACGCAGGTTGATCTGGTAGACATCCGCTTCGACATGAAAATTATTAACGGGTTCCAGCACGATGCCGCCGCTGACGCTGGTCGAGCGCTCGGGCTTCAGTTTTGTGGCACCCACCGCCTGGCCCGCAGCCGAGTCCGCTGCCAGCAGGCCGCTAGCACCGGTGGGCGAGACGTTGACGGCGCTGAAGTGCGATTCAGCCAGCGTGGGCGCACGGAAGCCCGTGCTGATGGTGCCACGGATGGCAACGCGCTTGTTGAAGTTATAGCGTGTTGAAATCTTGCCGTTCTCGGTATTGCCGACGTCGGTGTAATGCTCCAGTCGACCCGCGAAATCGAGTTCCCATTTTTTGGTCAGGTGGAAGTCACCATCCAGGTACCACGACCAGATATCACGGTACCACGTGCCGGCCGATGCGGGTGAAATGCCGGCATAACCCTGCGTGCCGCCGTTTTCATAAGAGGCGGGAATACCTGCGGTAATGTTGTAGGATTCCATCCGTTCTTCAGCGCCGAAGGCCAGCGTCATCGGAACAGTATTCCCGATATTGAAATGACGGCGGAAATCAAGGTTATTGGTCCACTGCACCATGCTGTAGCTCTCGGCGCGCGCCTTGCGCGGGCTGGTGCCGTAATTGTTAACGTAATAGCTGTTGAGGGTATTCTTGTTGCCGATCTTGTCGATATCTTCGCCGTAGGTGGTGCTGAGATCCCAGTTGAAGCCCATGAAGTTGTCACCCTTCAGGCCCAGCGTGGCGGCAAAATCGTTTTCTTCCATGGTTTCCAGCGGGGAGAAGCCATAGGGCGCCATGGCGACACAGCCACTGCAGGAGGCTCCGACATCGGGCGTGCGGTAGTTTTCGTAAGCTTCCGCGTGACGATGGGCATAGGTGATCAGCCCATAGAAATTGATGCCGGGCGTAAACTGCTTGCCCCATTCGATCGAAAGATTTTCGCGCGTTTCTTCCGGCGTGCTCATGATCTTGTTGGAGTTCGTGGCGATCTTGCCGGCATTGGGGCCGGTATAGGTCGGGCTGGCGGCATAGGAGGGCTGTGAGCCGAGCAGGCGATGATCACGCGCGTTGTTGGCCACGAAATGGTCGGTGTGGTACATCTGCCCGCTGATGTGCAGGAAGCCGTCCTGACCGAGCTTCATGCCGCCATCGGCATTGAGCTGGTAGTTCCAGCCATCGCCGTTATAGGCGTTTGCACCGGTCTGGCCGCTTAGATTGAGGCCGTGATCCTGCTTCTTGGTAATGATGTTGACCACGCCGGCGATTGCGTCCGAGCCATACATGGCGGCCGCGCCATCCTCGAGCACTTCGATATGGTCGATGGCGTTGGCGGGGATCATGTTCAGGTCAACAGGGGTGGAACCTGATTCCGGGCCTGAATCCGCATACAGGTTGGCCGTGGTGTGGCGGCGCTTGCCATCAACGAGCACGAGCACTTCGTTCGGGTTCAGGCCGCGCATGCGGATGGAGGATGTAAGCGCGCCCGCATCGGCGCCCATGGCGCTGACATTGATCGAGGCATTGGTGCGGGTCAGCGCATCGGCCAGGTTCATCTGGCCCGAGCGGCGCAGTGCCGCCCCGCTGATGACCGAGACCGGGCTCATGCTGTCACGCGCCTTGCGGTTGGTGGAGTGCGTGCCGGTGGAGACGCTGATCTGTTCGACGCCGGAACTGTTCACGCCCCCATTATCTGCCTTGTTAGCCCTGAGGGTGGTGGCGGCACGGCTGTGCGCCTGTGTCTGCGCGGTTGCGGTGTGGTGCGCACGCACGGTGCTTCCCTTCTGATCCGCTGTTGTCGCGCCACCAGATGGCGTGGCGGCCATCGCTCCACAGGAAACAAAAGAGCAGATAGTCGTAATCAAAAGAGAAGTGCGTCTGTTCATTGAGGGCCCCGCAATCCATAGCTCGTCATCTTATTTATTAGCGGCTCGTAACAATTTGCGAGAGGGAAAAACGCCTTCCGATCATTGCACTAGAGATATGTTGCGGGGATGCAACACAATGTTAGATGTTACTTTAAGTTAACTTTGCGCGAAACGAAACTGATGGCGGCTTGGAAATTTTCTATCATTTTTACAGAATATCTTTTGTTTTCAATATATTGATAATTTTCTGCCCGCCCGGCTTTTTTGGCGTTCTTTCGTGGTTGACAGCGCATAAAAGTTATTTGGTTCTTTGTAATAACAATCTAAAATCAACGCATTGCATATTTCCATATGTTCCAGAAAAGCGTGATATAAAAGATACGGTCACCTGTGTGCCAACTGCATTTCCAGCGCATGCCGATGCCGCGAACCGTAAGGCTGCCGCAGTTGCGGATGTGGAGGGCGCCTTTCACCCTGACGGCGGGTGAAAGAGCTGGAATCGGCGCTGCTGCGACAGGGGCGGGAGAGTCGGGCCATGTAGTGCGGCCGGGTTCAGAGGGGGAGTGCGTTCATCCTCCTTGCTGGCGGGCAACCCGGCAGGCGGCCAGATCCCATGCTGCGCACCCGACGGATTTGAAAAACACAGGCTGGTCCGGGGCCGGAATGCTGCCCTGCAGCGCCAGAGAGAGAGGGCGGACGGTCTGCCAGTCCACCTTGGCCTGATGCAGATCGCCGGCTTCTGTCGGGGCGCCGATGGGGTCATCAACATAAAGGGCGCTGCCCGCAATGGTGGTGGGGCCAATTTCCACCATGTCGGTCCGGTAGGCGCCGACACCTATGACAAGGCAGGATGCGCGGGCGGGCTCATTATAGATGACCGATGTGCTGGCGGTGAGTGTGAGCACTACATCAAAGGGATCTTCATCCGCCTGCTCGGGGCGCACGCTCAGGCCGGGCATGGCGTGCGCCGCGCAAAAGGTTCGTGCCCGCTCGGGCGTGCGCCCGCGTATGACGACGGTGATGCCGGGATAAACGGCATCAAGTGCCTGCAAATGGGCGATGGCCTGCGTGCCGGTGCCGATAAGGAGCACGCGCCGCACGGGGCCGCGCGCCAGCGTGCGGATGCCGAGCAGGCTGATGGCGGCGGTGCGGCGCATGGTGACGGTGGGGCCATCAAGCGTGAACAGGAAGCGCCCGGCCTGCGCTTCGGCGCAGATGACCTGCCCCTGTATGGTGGGCAACCCGAGGGCCGGATTGCTGGCAAACAGTGTCAGCAGTTTGGTGACCATGATGTCATCAGCCACGCAGGGCATGTTCATGAGCGCGCCGTGTTGGTCGTGGGTGCGGATGGTGGTGCGCTCGGGGCACTGGATCAGGCCGCGCGCCGTATCGCGCGCCGCCTGTGCCAGGGCATCGATCAGAGCGGGGAAGGGGAGGAGAGCGCGCGTTTCAGGCGCGGAATACTGCTGCATGCGTGTGAACCGTTGCGTCATGGGGTGGGAATGTATGGGTATGGGATTTCGCGGCGACCGTCATCGTGAATGGTGCATCTGTCAAATATATAAATGTTATCGCCCATAATAAAAATGAAATGGGCATGATGCGTCTGGCTGTCTGCCATTCACGCGCGATTTTTTTAGGGTTAATTGTATTGCGATTTGTTCTCATTCGTGATTATGGTGCTCCCACATCATGAATGGGATGGATAAATGTTTGTCTGCTCCTGCAATATGCTGACTGACACGGACGTGGAGACCGCAGCCCGCAATGGCGCGGTCAGGCCTAAAGAAGTCTATGAATCAAAAGGTTGTCGGGCCCAGTGCGGTAACTGCGTGCCCGGTGTGGTGTGCATCCTGCGCCAGCTCGCCCGTCAGGGCCGCATGGTCATGCCCGAGGTGGCTGTGCATCCTGATATGCAGGCCATCTGACCGGCTTGCTGGCCTGCCCGAGCATGGATGCGCCTGCCATCGTGCGGCAGGAGACTTCATCAGGATTTAAAAGCGTGTGATACGCCAGATAACCGGCGGCACGCCATGCCTGATCGGCTATCGGGGTGCTGCGGCGCTGGCGTGGCGACCTGCGTTGAAGGCATAAAAAACGGCACGCCTTGCAGGGCGTGCCGCTATGATCCGATAACGGGAAGTAACAGAATTTTCCGGTGAAGCTTTTTTCAGGAAGCTTCAGGAAACACCGTTTTCCTTCAAATATAAAGGTAGCACCCTGTCAGCCCTGCCGCCGCATGCTCTGGCGTGGCTGGAGGGTGGAGGGTGAAGCCCCCAGCGCCAGCCGGATCACGCTGCCCAGTACCATCGTCACCACGATATTGACGCCCAGCGCCAGCAATCCGGTTGAAACGGAAGCCGAAAAGCCACCAAACGCAATGGGGTGCACGGGTTTGAGCCCATCCATCCAGCACAGCCCCAGCCCGAACAGCGAGCCACTGGCCCAGCCGCCAATCAGCGCAGGAGCCGAAAGCCGCAGCGGCAGCAGCCCCATGATCAGCGCGGGGAAGGTCTGCAGGATGATGACGCCACCGAGCAATTGCAGGTCGATGGCGAACTTGGCGTTGAGGAATACGACACAGCCCAGCGCGCCCACTTTCACGCCCAGCCCGGCCAGGCGCGAGCCGGTAACCGATTCGCTGTGGCGCGGCAGGATGTTGTGCATGATCAGGTTGGCCGCGCCAATCGCCATGACCGAGGCCGGCACAAGCGCCCCCACCGCGATGGCGGCAAAGCAGAAGCCCGCGAACCATGAGGGGAAGATGGCCAGGAACAGCTGCGGCACCACCTGCGAGGACGAGGTTGTGACGATTCCCGCCGCATGCGCCATCAGCCCCAGCAGCGCGATCAGCCCGAGGACGATGGTGTAGATGGGCAGGAACACGGCATTCTGCCGGATGGTATCGGCGGATTTCGCTGCCAGGATGCCGGTCAGCGTATGCGGGTAGAGGAAGGCGGCAAAAGCCGATGAGAGCGCAAGCGTGGCGTAAGGCACCGTCTGGTCCTGCGACACGACGCGACCGCCGGGAATGGCAGGCAGGTGCTCGGACGCCGCATGGAACATGGCGCCATAGCCGCCGAGGTGGATCGGCACGATAATGACCGCCGCCAGCACGGCGATATAGATCATCACATCCTTGATGAATGCGGTCAGCGCAGGCGCATGCAGCCCGCCCAGCCACGTATAGGCGGCCAGCGACACGAACGCGAACAGCAGCGGCAGCATGCCGGTATAGCCCAGCGCCTCGACAACCGTGCGGATGCCGATCAGTTGCAGCGCGATATAGGGCAGCACCGCCACAAGCCCGCTTATGGCCACCGCCAGTTCAAGCGTGCGGCTGCCAAAGCGGGCACGCACGATGTCGGCCGCCGTGGCGTGGCCCCCATCGCGCGCGATGGTCCACAGCTTTGGCATTACGGCGAAGATGAACGGATAGACGATGATGGTGTAAGGCAGCGCGAAAAAGCCGAACCCTCCGGTGGAATAGACAAGCGCCGGCACCGCGATGACCGTGTAGGCGGTATAGAAATCTCCCCCCACCAGGAACCATGTGACCCAGGCGCCGAATTCACGCCCGCCCAGCCCCCATTCCTCGCCCTGGCTGTGGTTGGTCGCGGCCTTGCGGCGATTGAGCAGCGGGCGCCAGAACCGCACCGTGCTGCCCAGCAAGATGGTCGCGACAAAAAAGAGGATAAACACGCCAATGGCGGCGTTATCAGGCAGGGAGGTGCTCATGACTGTTTGTCCGCCTTCCATGCCATCCAGATCAGGACGGATGTGACGGGCACCCAGGCAAGCTGGTACCAGTAAAAGAACGGGAAGCCGAGCAGCACCGGATCGTGCCGGTTATACAGCGGCACCCAGAGCAGCCCGGCGAAGGGCAGCAGGAGGAGTATGGTTTTTTTCATGTTGACCGAACTTCTTGTTTTTGTGTGGCCGTCAGCAATTTTTCTGGAAAGCGCGACAGGGTGTCAACATAATTGAGGGCGTTTTTAAAGTATTTTCTGAAGAATTGAACGAATTATTTTGTAATTACATTTCATTATTGTGCGCCGCGCAATGTTTTTGCTGCAATGCACAATGCAATGCAGCAAAAACAGGAGCTTCGCGGGGCAGGAAAATCATTCATAAATTAAATAACTAAAATCATTAAAAATAATATAATGCATATCCCGCCTTTTGGGCGCCCGCGTTTGTTATGACAGTTTATAAAAATACGTCATTGTAATTAAACAATATTATTTTAATTTTTTATATTATGCCCCGCCTCCCACACCTGAGGCGGCGCCACATGGCACGCTGGGGCAGGTGAAATTAGTGATTGCCCGCCCTTGCCCGTGCCGGTTAAATTCATCGCCCGGACCTGCCAACAACAAACAATATTAAAAAGCACGGTCGTCTGTTTTTACCCTGTGCCGGAGCAGGTGTTACCCTGAACAGACGGACGCGCGTAGGAACGAACAGACATGACCAAATGGGTTTATAGCTTCGGAGATGGCCTGAACGAAGGGCGCGCGGAGATGCGCAACCTTCTGGGCGGCAAAGGCGCCAACCTGGCGGAAATGGCGGCAAACGGCCTGCCCGTGCCGCCTGGCTTCACCATTACAACGGAAGTCTGTTCGGCCTTTTATGAAAATGGTCGCAAATACCCCGCCGAACTCGAGGCGCAGGTGAACGAGGCGCTGCGCCGGGTCGAGCAGTCGATGGGCCTGCGCTTTGGCGATGCCACGGCCCCGCTGCTGGTTTCTGTGCGCTCGGGCGCGCGCGTGTCCATGCCGGGCATGATGGATACCGTGCTCAACCTCGGCCTCAATGACGAGACGGTGGAAGGCCTGGCCCGCTCCTCCGGCGATGCCCGCTTCGCATGGGACAGCTACCGCCGCTTCATCCAGATGTACGGCTCGGTGGTGATGGGCGTGCCGCACCATCACTTCGAGGACGTGCTCGAGCAGTTCAAGCGCGCGAGCAGGGTGGAAGACGACACCGCCATCACGGCGGAGCAGTGGCGCGCCATCGTGGCCGATTACCGCCACCTCATCAGCACCCATGCCGGCACCGAATTCCCCACCAGCCCGCAGGACCAGCTCTGGGGCGCGATCGGGGCGGTGTTCGGCTCGTGGATGAACCCGCGCGCCAACACCTACCGCAAGCTGCACGAGATCCCCGCCTCATGGGGCACGGCGGTCAACGTGCAGTCCATGGTGTTCGGCAACATGGGCGATGACTGCGCCACGGGCGTGTGCTTCACGCGTGATCCGTCCACGGGCGAGAATATCTTCTACGGCGAATACCTCATCAACGCGCAGGGCGAGGACGTGGTGGCGGGCATCCGCACCCCGCAGCCCATGGCGTGCGCGCGCGCCGAGGCAGGCCAGCACCCGATGGAAACCACCCTGCCGCAGGCCTACGCCGAGCTGCTGCGCGTGCGCTCGGTGCTCGAAACCCATTACAAGGACATGCAGGACATCGAGTTCACCGTCCAGCGCAATGTCCTCTACATTCTCCAGACCCGCAGCGGCAAGCGCACCGCTGCCGCGGCACTCAAGATCGCCATCGACATGGCGCGTGAAGGCCTGATTACGCAGGAGGACGCGATCCGCCGCGTGCCGGCCTCCTCGCTCGACCAGCTTCTCCACCCCACGCTTGACCCGAAGGCCGAGCGCGTGCAGCTCACCCGCGGCCTGCCCGCATCGCCGGGTGCGGCTGCCGGTGCCGTCGTGTTCTCGGCCGAGGAATGCGAGGCGCGGGCCGCGAAGGGCGAGGATGTGATCCTTGTCCGTATCGAGACCTCGCCGGAAGACGTGCACGGCATGCACGCCGCCCGTGGCGTGCTCACCACCCGTGGCGGCATGACCTCGCACGCCGCCGTGGTGGCGCGTGGCATGGGCCGGGTGTGCGTGGCGGGTGCGGGCAGCATCCATGTCGATTATGCCGCAGGCACCATGACCATCGGCGCGCACACCATTGCGCAGGGCGAGTGGATCACGCTCGATGGCGGTACGGGGGCTGTCTATCTCGGCCGCGTGCCCACCATTGCGCCTGCGCTGTCCGATGATTTCAACACGCTTATGGGCTGGGCCGACAGCGTGCGCCGCCTTGGCGTGCGCGCCAATGCCGAAACGCCTGATGACGCCGCCACAGCCCGCCGCTTCGGCGCGGAGGGCATTGGCCTTGCCCGCACGGAGCACATGTTCTTCGGGCCTGACCGCATCGGGCTGGTGCGGCAGATGATCATCGCCGATGACGAACTGGTGCGCCAGAAGGCCATTGCAGGGCTGCTGCCCTTCCAGCGTGATGACTTCGCCAGCCTGTTTCGCATCATGGCCGGGCTGCCGGTGACCGTGCGCCTGCTCGACCCGCCGCTGCACGAGTTCCTGCCGCATGAGGAAGCCGAGATGGCCGAAGTGGCGCAGGCGCTGGGCAAGAGCGTGGAAGAAGTTCGCGCCCGGTGTGCGGCGCTGGCCGAGACCAACCCGATGCTGGGCCACCGTGGCTGCCGCCTTGGCCTGACCAGCCCGGAAATCTATGCCATGCAGGTGCGCGCGCTGATCCAGGCCGCCGTGATTGTGGAGAAGGAACTCGGCAAGCCCATCCGCCCCGAGATCATGATCCCGCTCGTGGCGACGCAGGCCGAGCTGGCCACCACCCGCCGGGCAGCGGAAGACGAGATCGCCCGCGTTCTGAAGGAAGAGGGCACCAACCTCAACTACTATATCGGCACCATGATCGAACTGCCGCGTGCCGCCATCCAGGCGGACAAAATTGCGGAATATGCTGATTTCTTCTCGTTCGGCACCAACGATCTGACCCAGACCACCTTTGGCCTGTCGCGTGATGATGCGGGTTCGTTCCTGCCTTATTATGTCGATAACGGCCTGCTGCCGCGCGACCCGTTCGTGTCCATCGACCGCGATGGCGTGGGCGCGCTCGTGCGCCTTGGCGTGGAGCGGGGGCGGCAGACCTGCCCGGACCTCAAGCTGGGCATCTGCGGCGAGCATGGGGGCGACCCGGATTCCATCGCCTTCTTTGAGGAAGTCGGGCTGGATTATGTATCGTGCTCGCCCTTCCGCGTGCCGGTAGCCCGTCTTGCCGCGGCACAGGCGGCTCTTGCCACCCGCAACAGGGTAGGCAACCCCGCCTGATACGTCCCACGGGGCACAGGTACTAAAAAAATGGCGCGTCGCCTGCCTTCGGGCAGCGGCGCGCCTGTCAGGCAGGACAATGAGCGAACAGCCGATTATCCTGCATCTTGTATCCGAGGCGACGGGGCAGGCGCTCGAGGCGGTCATGCGCGCCTGCGGGGCCCAGTTCCAGGATGCCAAGTTTTCCCCCCGTAACTGGAACCTCGTGCGCACGCGCGTGCAGGTTGGCCGCGTGCTCGCCGGAATCAGTCAAGAGCCGGGGCCGGTCCTGTCCTCGCTCACATCGCCCGAATTGCAGACCATGCTGCGGGTGGGGTGCGCGCGCCTTGGGGTGCAGGTCAAGAACATCCTTGATGGCACGATCCATTTCCTTGAACAGCAGACCGGCATCCCCGCCGAACGCCACCCCGGTGGCCAGTACGTGATGGATGACAGCTACCGCCGCCGCATCGATGCGATGCAGTATGTCATCGCCCATGATGACGGGCAGAAGACAACCGACCTGACCCGCGCGGAGGTGGTGCTTGTGGGGGTGTCGCGCACATCCAAGACACCCACCTGTTTCTATCTGGCCAACAGGGGCATCAGGGCTGCCAATATTCCACTCGTGCCGCATGCGCCGCTGCCTGCGGGGCTGGAACATTTTCCCGGCCTTGTGGTCGGCCTGACCATTGATGCGCATACCCTGCTCGAAATCCGCCGCTCGCGCGTGGGCATGATGCTGCCTGGCCGCTCCATGGCGGCGCCCGGCATGTCGGAAACATCGGTCAAGCCCTATATCGACCCGGTCAACGTGCAGGAGGAGCTGCAATGGGCGCGGCGGTTGTGCACGCGGCATAAATGGCCGGTCATCAACGTCACCCACCGCTCGGTGGAGGAAACGGCAGCCGCCATCATCGACATGCTCGAGCATGATGGTGCCGCCAGGACGCTGCCTGCCGTGTAAGGCGCGGAATGAAAGTTTTTGAAATCCGCTCAGGGCGCAGGCCGTATCCAGACGGGGCGACGTGACAGATACGCCGCCATATCCTATTGCTGCGGTAGCGCGTGCGCCTGCCTTTTTTCTGTCCCGATGGATCATGGATGATTGATACACTCACACCCGGCCGGATTGTTGTCGTGGGTGATCTTCTGCTGGACCGTTATATTACCGGCTCGGTCAACCGGATCTCGCCCGAGGCCCCGGTGCCCGTGCTGCTGCATGCGCGCGAGCACGCTACCCCCGGCGGGGGCGCCAACGTGGCGGCGAACGCGGCGGCCCTTGGCGCGCAGGTCAGCCTGATCGGGGTCGTGGGTGCGGACGGCGCGGCCCGCACCCTGCGTGAAAAACTGGCCGCATGGCCCGGCATCGACACAAGCGGATGGGTGATCGACCCCGCATGGACCACCATCACCAAGACCCGCATTCTGGGCGGCCAGCAGCAGATCATCCGCATTGATGAAGAAATTCTCACCCCCTTCAGTGATGAAACCAATGCGCGCCTGCTTGCTGCCGTTGATGCGTCCCTGCCGGGCGCGCGGGTGCTGGTCTGCTCGGATTACGCCAAGGGCGTGCTGTCGGATGATGTGATACGGGGCATTATGGCGCGGGCGGCGGCGGCCAGCGTGCCCGTGATCGTGGACCCCAAGCGCGAGACATTCGGCATTTACGCAGGGGCCGCGCTGATTACGCCCAACCGCGCCGAGATCAGCCGCGCCACCGGCCTGCCCACCGGCACGGATGCGCAGGTGGAGGCGGCGGCGCGCGCGGCGGGCGGCCAGTTTGGCGGTGATGTGCTGGTCACGCGCTCGGAGCAGGGCATGTCGCTGTGGCAGCAGGCGGGCAATGTGCGGCATGTCTCGGCTCAGCGCTCGGAAGTGTTTGATGTGTGCGGCGCGGGCGATACGGTGGTGGCCACCATCGCCACCATGCTCTCCGCCGGGCTGCCGCTCGAGACAGCCGTGGTCATCGCCACCACGGCGGCGGCGATCTCGGTCAGCAAGCATGGCACGGCCACCGTCTCGCGCCACGAACTGCAACATGCCCTTAATGGGGAAACCACGGGCCACGGCAACCTTGTCAGTCTGGTCGAGGCCACGCGCATCGTAGCGGACTGGCGGCGGCATGGCGCGCGCATCGTGTTCACCAATGGCTGTTTCGACCTGCTGCACCCCGGCCATATCGCCCTGCTGCGCGGTGCCGCGCGGCAGGGTGACAGGCTGGTGGTCGCACTCAATACCGACCGCTCGGTGGCGGCACTCAAGGGGCCTTCGCGCCCGGTGCAGGATGAGCAGGCGCGGGCCACCGTGCTCGGCGCACTGCGTGATGTGGACCTTGTGGTGCTGTTTGATGAGGAGACGCCCATCGAAGCCATAAAGGCCCTGCGCCCCGATGTGCTGGTCAAGGGATCGGACTATACGGAAGAGCAGGTGGTGGGCGCGCCCTTCGTGCGTGGTTATGGTGGCCGCGTGGCCCTGATCGACCTGATTGACGGCCGTTCGACCACATCGCTGGTCCGGCGCGCAGGCGCGGGGCAGGCCAATGGGTGAGCCGCCCGTGGGCGCACAACCGGGTGTGGGGCTGCGGGACTGGCTGGCGCAGGCCGCCCTGCCGTTATGGATCGGGGCGGGCTTCGACCCCGTGCGGCGCCTGTTTCATGAGCGGCTGGGCTTTGACGGCGTGCCGTGCAACCCGCCCGCCCTGCGGCTGATGGTGCAGGCCCGCCAGATCGCGACCTATGTACGGGCCGCCGATGATGGCCATGGTGCGGCTGGCGCTACGGCGCTGGCCTGCATGGCGCAGGTGCGAAAGCGTTACTGGCGGGCGGATGGCGCGCCGGGCTGGGTCTTTTCACTCGCCCCCGATGGCACCCCGGCGGATACACGACGCGACCTCTATGCCCATGCCTTTGTTCTTTATGCCTGCGCGTGGTCATACAGGCTCTCGGGCGAGCGGACATGGCTCGAGACGGCACGGCAGACGGTGGATGAAATAACCACCCTGTTCGGCACCGCCCAGGTCGGCGGTTACCTTGATACCGTGCCGGGGCAGGATGGTTTTCGTCGCCAGAACCCCCATATGCACCTGCTTGAAGCCTTCCTTGCGCTGGTCGAGGTTGGGGGGGGCGAGGTGTATCTCGATCACGCCCGCGCCCTTGCGGTGCTGGGCATGCGGCATTTCATGCTGCCCGGCGGTGCAGTGGGCGAACTGTTCACGCCCTTGTGGCAGCCGGCGGCCCCCCCGGGCCAGAACCGGACCGAGCCGGGCCATGTGTTTGAATGGGCCTGGTTGCTGGCGGAATATGCACGGCTGGCGGGGGAGGGAGCAGGTTCGCCCTTCATGCGTGCATCGGAGCAGTTGCATGCGTTTGGCATGCGCCATGGCGTCTGCCCCGACACGCTGGCCGTGTGCGATGCGGTGACCGAGCAGGGCTTTCCGCTCGAGGCCACGACACGCATCTGGCAGCAGACCGAATTCATCCGCCAGCTTGCCCGCCGCGCCGCAGGGGGCGATGATGCCGCCGCCAGGCTGGTGGCGCCAGCCTGCGCCCGTTTTGCGCGCGCCTATGTGCCGCCCGCCCTGCGCGGTGGCTGGTTTGACCGGCTGGGGGTGGATGACACACCGCTTGATGGCTACATGCCCGCGAGTTCGCTGTACCATATCTATGGCGCCGTGCGTGAAATCGGCTCAGGCAGCAGCCTGTCAGCAGAAGTAGCTGTCTGAACAGGCAGGCTCGATACCATCCTGAAATTATAAAAGCTTCTGAAGATGTCATCGTCTTGAAAAAAGGTGACACCCGAAAGCTTTTATTTTTCATCAGTGAACTGTTCCTGAACGCTCCTTATGGAAAGGTGCGCGCTGGTCATCCCCATATCTGGGGCTGGCTCCCGGCTGGCGTTTTCTGATTACCGAAGGTTAGGAGGGTGTGTGGCTCAACGCGCAGCCTGACGCGAGGGGAGGGGACAGGACCCGTGCCGCAAGGACCGGGTCTTTTTGCATATAGGGGCCACAGACATGCAGCAGGCTTAAACCTGATATGTGGGCTGTTTTAAGTTGCGGCGGGATGTTTTGTAGCAAGAAAAACAAATTAAATAATAAATAAGTAATAAAAAATCTGTTCAATAAATAATCATGCAAATTTTTGATATATGAAATATGCATACTCTATATGGATGCTCCTGAATATAATCGTGTTTACTGCATGCGGTGGACATGCGGGACAAAAACCGTACGATATGCCCGACAGTTATTTATCCAGCATATTTCCTTCACATCCCGGTCCATGGAGTTGAAGCATGTCCAAGGCAGATCTCAAGCTGCTGATTATCCAGCCATCGCATTACCGTTCCAAGACCGACCGGACCATTTTCAAGACCAGGCGGCGGCAGATGGTGCCGCTGGCGCTGCCTTACCTTGCGGCCCTTACCCCACGCGAATGGACCGTCACCCTGCTCGATGAACAGCTGGAGGACATCAATTTCGAGGTGCCGGTCGATGTGGTCGCACTCAGCGCCTGGACACTGCATTCCCCCCGCGCATACGACATCGCCGCCGAGTTCCGCAGGCGCGGGGTCAAGGTCATCATGGGTGGTCCGCATGTGTTCTTCTATGCCGAGGAGGCGGCTGAACATTGCGATGCAGTAGGCGTGGGCGAGGCCGAACCCATCTGGCGCACCATGCTCGAGGATGCGGCAGCCGACCGGCTGCAAAAGATCTACCGCGCCACCCCGCTCAAGGAACTCAATGACCTGCCGCCTCCGCGCTATGACCTGCTGGACCTGAAGAAGTTCGGCCCCTTCCGCACCTTTGCCGTGCAGTCCTCGCGCGGGTGCCCGTTCGTGTGCGATTTCTGCTCGGAGCGGTTCTACCTTGGCGGGCGTTTCCGCTGGCGGCCGGTCGACCAGATGGTGGCCGAACTTGAGCGCATCAAGGACAAGGGCAGTCACTTCTTTTTTGGCGAGAGCAATTTCGGCGGCAAGAAAAGCCGCGCCATGGAACTGATGGAAGGGCTGGTGCCGCTGAAGATCCGGTGGTCCACGCTGTGGTCATCCAACCTGTGCCTTGATACGGACTTCCTCGACCTTGCCCGGCGCAGCGGGGTCATGCACGTCAATATCGGCATCGAAAGCATTGATGAGGAGATGCTCCAGGGCATGAAGAAAGGCTGGAACAAGGCCAGCCGCTATGGCGAGATGTTCGACAACCTGCGCAGGCGCGACATCAGCTACTCGCTCAACTTCATTTTTGGCTACGACAACGAACACCCCGATGTGTACGAGGCGACCCTCTCCTTTCTCGAGGCGCACAAGGTGCCTGCCGCCTATTTCAATATTCTCACCCCCACCAAGGGCACGGCCCTGTTCGAGCGGATGAAGAAGGCGGGCCGCATCATCGACCCCGAAGATATCGACCGCTGGCCCGGACAGGTCTGCCATATCTGGCCCAAGAACTGCACGCCGGGGCAGATGGAGCAGCGCATCCAGAGCATGTACCGCAAATTCTACAGCATGCGCTCGATGGTGCACCGCCTGCCGTTTCCGCGTACGCGCTCGGACATGTCATCATGGATCCTGAACATGACGGAACGCCGTATGGCCTTTTCATCCACCGGAAACAATGATTTTGATATCTATTGACCTTGCCCCCGCCAATTTCGGCGGGGGTGGCAACAGATAGGGGAAAGACGGCATGCGCGGATCAATCGGTAGTATGCTGCTGGACCGGCTCCGGCATCTTGGTGTTTCGCGTATTTATGGCGTCCCCGGTGATTACAATCTTGAATTCCTCGAGCTTATCGAGCGCACGCCGGGCATTGAGTTCATTGGCACCTGCAATGAACTCAATGCGGCCTACGCGGCGGATGGCGATGCGCGGCTGGCGGGCATCGGGGCGGTGCTGGTCACCTACGGGGTGGGCGACCTGTCATGCCTTTCCGCCGTGGCGGGGGCGAGTGCCGAGGGCGTGCCGCTGGTCGTGATTTCGGGCATGCCGCCATGGCACGCCATCCAGTCACGCGCGCTGGTGCACCACACCCTGGCCGATGGCAATTATGATAACGTGCTGAACTGCTACCGGCAGTTCACGGTGGCCTGTGCGCGGCTCAACCCCGCCAGCGCCGTGGCCGAAACCGACCGCGTGCTGCAGGCCGTGCAGACACTGCGCCGCCCGGTCTATATCCAGTTCCCCTCCGATATCTGCTATGTCGTGGTTGACGTGCCGCCGCCGCCCACGGTTACTGCGGTGTCCGATCCCGGCCTGCTTGCCCGTGCGGCGGAGCAGGTGGTCCGGCGTCTCAGCCAGGCCCGCAAGTCCGTGGTGCTGGTTGATGCGATGGTGCGCCAGTATGGCCTGCACGAGCGCGTGCAGGCGTTGTGCACCACCTTTGGTATTCCCTATGCTGCCCTGTCCACCGCGCGCACGCTGCTGCCTGAATCCGGACCAGAATGGCTGGGGGCGTATGGGGGAGCGGCCTCCGCCCCGACGGTTGCGGATTACGTGCAGACCGCCGATTGCGTGCTTGCGCTGGGGGTCCGGTTCGTTGATTCCACGTCGGGCTATTTCTCGCAGCAGATCGCGCCGGGGGCCATGGTGGATGTGCAGCCCTTCAGCCTGACCTGCAATGGCGAGAACATTCAGGGCATTACCGCAGCCGACCTGCTTGATAGCGTGCATCAGCGCCTGGCCAGCGTGCGCATGGCGCGCCCCGAGCGGATTGCCGCCCCCGCAGCCCCCGTAGCACCCGCGCCTGAGGGCGAAGGCTGGGCGCAGGCCCCGTTCTGGCGCCGGGTCGAATCCTTCCTGCAGCCGGGTGACGTGGTGGTGGCGGATAACGGCTCATCCATGACGGCCATGCTGCATGCGCAACTGCCGGCTGGGTGCAGCCTGGTGGTGCAGCCGGTCTGGGCGGCGATCGGGTATTCGCTGCCTGCCAGTCTTGGCGCATGCCTTGCCCGCCCCGAGCGGCGGCATGTGCTGTTTATTGGCGATGGCTCCTTTCAGATGACCGTGCAGGAACTCTCCACCCTGCTGCGCCATGAGGCCAATATCACCATCTTCCTCATCAATAATGGTGGCTACACCATCGAGCGCATGATCCTTGGCCCGCAATCGGCTTATAACGACATTGCCAACTGGCGTTATGCCGACCTGCCGCAGGCCTTTGGCCCTGACAGGGCGCCGCGTGCGTGGAAGGTGAGCGGCATGGATGCGCTTGAAACCGCGCTGGAGCAGGCGGCGGCCCATAAAGGCGTGAATTTTATCGAGGTGCTGTTCACCCCCATGGATGCTCCGGCGGGCATGCCTAAAATGGGGGCGGCGGTGCGGCGCTATGATTATGGAATCGATCTGCCCGACCAGCCCTGACCGGAGCGGTCAGGCGCAGCAGGTCACTTTTTTGCCTTTGGGGGAAAATGACCTGTTTTTATGCTGGACGGGTGCTTCAGCGCAGGCTATTGAAAATAAGACAGTTTTTTCGGGCCTGCGCCTGAAGTCGCCTGAAACGGGCTGGCATGGCCTGAAAATAGGCCCATTAGACAGTCAGATAGATCACGAAATCGTGATAATAGAAGATTAAATATTGTGCATTTGCATAGATTTTAATCTGGCCTTGCAGCCCTCAGGCGGGGTGCGAGGCCATTATGCTGTTTTGTTCAGCATAGTTTCCTGACTATCAGAAAAAGGATCAGGACGGCCTTGCGGGTATGCGTATTTATTGAACAATAATAATATGCCGATACTGTAATGGTCTGTTAGTTATTGCCAACTGTTCCAGAATTTTTATTGCCAGTATTTCGGTTCTGGTGTTCCTTCCGTCTCACCAACACGACACCAAAGGAACTGAAACATGTTTATTGAAAACATCAGCACCATGATTGCCCACTCCGTTGACGCCATGTCCTCCCTGACCATGGTTGCTTTCCTGCCCATGATCGCTGCCCTGATGATCGCTACCATCGTGTCCGATCGCGCTGCCTGAGCTTTGGGGTTTCTGTCCTGATACCCCTGCCGCCGGAATTCCCACGTTAATGTGGGAATGGCCGGCAGCCAGCAGGCAAAAAAAGAATGACCATGACAGGCGCTTCGGCGTCTTTTTTTGTGCCCGGTGTCCTGCCCTGAGCAGTCCTGAAGGGTCCGCGCTGCATACAGGGCGCATGCCTGTCCGCGCCGTGTCGGCATCAGGACGTTTGTGGCGAAAATTTTTTCACAAAACTTCGTAAAACGCCGCATCAGGCGTTTACCGCCCCTTTCGCCCGCATGGTTGCAGCGCGGGCTGAAATACATCATCCAGCGGGGCTTGTCGGCATGTCGGCATGGGTGTAACGGCGCGCAACCGCTTGCGTGCAACACGCGCGCTTTACCCTATTCATCCAGAGCATATGCATGACACAGACAATGATCCATGACCGTGGAGGTGCTCCTGCGCCCATGCGCCACGTTGGCAGTCCCGGCCTGATCTTCTTTATTCTGGCACTTGGCGGTTTTGCCATCGGCACGGCTGAATTCGCGGCCATGAGCCTCGTGCCCATGATCTCGGCCGGCATGCATGTGACCGTGCCGCAGGCGGGCCACGCAATCGAGGCCTATGCCGCGGGCGTGTGCGTGGGCGCGCCGCTCATTGCCATGCTGGGGGCCAGATACAGCCGCAAATACCTGCTGATCGGCATGATGGTGCTCTATGTTATTGGTAATGGGCTGACCGCGCTCGCCCCCAATTACCTGTGCCTGCTTTTGTGCCGGTTCATCAGCGGGCTGCCGCATGGGGCCTATTTTGGCACGGCCGGTATTGTCGCCTCCGCCCTCGTGCCTGAAAACCGCCGCACGCAGGCCGTGGCCCGCGTGGTGCTGGGCCTGACCATAGCCACTATTGGCGGCGTGCCCATGGCCAACGGACTGGGCATGCTGGTGGGGTGGCGCTGGGCGTTCGTGCTGATTGCGGGTCTGGCGCTGTGCACCATGCTGCTCATCATGCGCTTCGTGCCCACCGACCCGCCGCGCCCCAACGCCAGCGCCATGACCGAGATCCGCGCCCTGCGCAACCGGCAGGTGTGGCTCACGCTGGGTATTGGCGTGGTGGGGTTTGGCGGCATCTTCTGTGTCTATACCTATCTTGCCTCCATCCTGCAGGAGGTCACGCATGCGCCTGCCTACATGACGCCCGTGCTGCTGGCGGTGTTTGGCGTGGGCATGACGGTTGGTACCATGACCTGCGCATGGGCGGCTGACCACAAGATGATGCCCACCATCGGCGGCACGCTTTTGGTCAATGCGGCGGCGCTGGCGGGTTTTCCCGGTTCGGTGCATTCCGTGTGGAGCATGATGCCCATCGTGTTCCTGATCGGCTGTGGCGGGGGGCTGGGCACGGTCATCCAGTCGCGTCTGCTCAGTGTAGCGGTCGATGCCCAGGCGTTGGCGGCGGCGATGAACCAGAGCGCTTTCAACATGGCCAACGCCATCGGCCCATGGCTGGGCGGCATGGCGATCAGCGCCGGGCTGGGCTGGGAATCCGTGGGCTGGGTGGGGAGCGGCCTGGCCATGGGGGGCTTCGTGATCTGGCTGCTGACGCTGAGCGATATCCGCGCCGCCGCCCGCAGGCAGGCCGGTGGCTGAGGGGTGCGGGGGGAAAGCTTTTTTCAAAAAAGGTTTCACCTGCAAACGTCTGTTTTTTAAAATTCTTCCTGACACGGGGATGGTTGATGCGCCGCCCCATCCTTCTTATCGTGCCGCATGAGCACTCAATCCGCGCCAGACATGCGCCTGCCCCCTTTATTGGGTGACCTGTTTCCTGCCCGCCCCGTGCAGGGGGAAGCAGGCGCCGTGCTGCTGCGCGCGCAGGCGGTGATCGATACCATCATCGCCCCCACCGCAGCGCAGCGTGACCGCGCGGGCGGCTACCCCCATCAGGCCATGGCGGCCCTCAAGGCGACGGGCGTGCTGGCCCTTGCGGTGCCACGCGCCTGGGGCGGGCTGGGCGTGACACAGGAACTCTCGCTCGAACTCATGTTGCGCCTTGCGGTGGCGGACCCCGCCATTGCCCAACTCTACAAGGTGCATGATGACCTCGTGCGCGAGATATTCGTTTACGCTCCGGCCGTGCTCAGGCCCGTGCTGGCGCGGCGCATCGTGCACGACCATGCCATTCTCGGCATGGCCGTGGCCGAGAACGGCCGTACGGCGGACAGTTTCATGCAGACACTGGCCCGGCAGGGTGAAGCGGGCACGCATGTCGTCTCGGGCCGCAAGATCTATGCCACGGGCGCATCCGGGGCGGATCTGGTTGCCGTGTCCTCCTTTGATCCCGTGCGGGCGCAGCAGGCGGGGGGGAACGTGCGCGCAGGTGTGCGTATGGACCTCGTGCCGCGCGGGGCGGCGGGGCTGAGCTTTCACCATGACTGGAACCGCATGGGCCAGCGCGCGACCGATTCCGGCACGGTTACGCTGGATAATGTAGTGGTCGATGATTTCTGGAACGCCCTGGCCCCTGACACCACCGTGCCGCAGCATGTTGCGCTGCGCTTTCAGGCCGGTTTCAGCGCGATTCTGACCGGTATTGGTCTGGGCGCATTGCGGGCTGTCTGTGCCTTTGTGCCGCAGCATGCGCGCCCGTGGGGGGCGGCAGGCGTGGAAAATGCGGACCAGGACCCCTATGTGCGCCGCCTGCTGGGCGAGATCGGAGCTGATCTGTTTGGCGCCTGGTGCGGCGTGATGCAGGCCGGTCGCCTGCTTGACCAGCATGAGCAGGGCGAGGCGCCACGCGCCACGGTGGCCATGGCGGCAAGTGCCGCGCGTTCGGTTGCAACGCGTGCGGCCCTGCGTGCGGCAGGCGAGGCACCGGCGGCGGCAGGCGCGCGGGGCACGGATGCGGCCCTGGGGCTGGACCGTTACTGGCGCGATGCCCGCACCCTGTCGCTGCATGACCCCGTGGACTGGAAGAATGCTGAAATCGGCCGCAACCTGCTGACGGGCTGGGTGCCGGAACCGGGGCCGTATCAGTAAAAAACCGATAAGGGTTTGGTGTACCTGGTTCCAGAACGCTTCGGGGAACGCCGCCTTTTTTTTAAAAAGCGGTGTCCTGAAACTTTAATCAGCCGGTTCAGGGCCAGGGCATGACAGGTCCGGTCACGGCTGCCGGCCGGGATAAGTTTGACAGGCGGCGTGCCTGCGTGATTGATCGCGCCCAGTGTGCCTGAACCAGAAGGTAGAGCGGAATGCAGCGACCCGTCATAGCCATTATATCAACCGGCGGCACCATTGCCCGCCAGGCGATGGACCCGCGGGATACGGTCGATTATGCCGAGATCGGCACAAGCCTTGGCGGGGCTGACCTGCTTGCGGCGCTGCCCGAGGCCGTGCGGGCGCGCTTTGCGGTGCGCGGCATTCCCTTTTCCAGTTGCGACAGCGTGGAAATGACCCTGCCCCGGTGGTTTGAACTGGCCAGCGTCATCAGCCACACGGTCGCCAGCCAGCCTGATCTGAGCGGTGTTGTCGTAACTCACGGCACTTCATCGCTGGAGGAAGGGGCCTGTTTTCTTGATCTCGTGCTCGATCTGCCCTGTCCGGTCGTTGTGGTGGGGGCGCAGCGCCCGGCCAGCGCCATCAGCGCCGATGGCCCGGCCAACCTGTATGCCGCCCTGCTGGTGGCATCGGCCCCGCAGGCTGCCGGTCGCGGCGTGCTGGTGGTGGCCAATAACGAGATTCACGCCGCCCAGGAAGTGACCAAGGCTTCAACCTATCAGCTCGAGACCTTCCGCTCGCCCGATTTTGGCCCGCTGGGCATGATCGAGGCCAACCGGGTGTTCTTCGGGCGCGCAAGTGCCTACCGCCGCCATGTGGGCTGGCCACCCGCTTATGGCGCGGGCGGCGAGATCCCGCGCGTGGACATAACCTACAGCCATGCAGGCGCCGATGGCGTGGGCATACGCGCCTTTGTGCAGGCGGGCGCGCGTGGCCTCATTGCTGCGGGCATGCTGCCCGGCATGTGCACGCCTGCCGAGAACGCGGCATTGGATGAAGCCGTGGCGGCGGGTGTCGTGGTGGTGCAGGCCAGCAGTGGTTATTGCGGCGGCGTGGTGCGCCGCCACGAACTGTGCCAGCGCGGCCTCCTTGCGGCAGGCCACATGCGCCCGCGTCAGGCGCGCATCCTGCTGGCCCTTGCCCTCATGACCGGCGCGGATGCCGATGCCATCCAGACCCTGTTCGACCAACCCTGATACAGGGTTGGTCATGAGGGATTGTTTGAAAACAGATCATTGATAAAAAATAAGAAAAGTTTTTAGGTGCCGCCTTCTGGCGCGTTTTGAAAAAAGCTTCACCCAAAACTTTTATAATTGCAGGATATTATTGAGCCTGACTTTTCGGGCAGCCCCTAAGGAAAGCGGCCATACAGACTTCATGGAATGCCGCTTTGTTTTAAAAGGCGGCACCCAACGGTCCTGTCAGAACACGCTGTTGAAAGCAAACTGCGGCGAGATGACCTGCCCCGTGTTATGGCCTGCAAAGATGGCCGTAACACCGGCGATGATGCCAAAGCGTGGCGACCAGTTATATTCCACCGCAGGCGCGATCACCCAGTCCCCCGAAGCCTGCCCCAGCACATCCTGATATTTGCCCTGTGCGTTATAGCCGCGCACCCGCGAGCCATTGGCCCAGTCGCGTGCCAGATCCATGGCGATGACCCATTTCTGGTTCACGCCATATTCCAGCGAGAAGCCGCTCTCGCCATACATGCCCGGATGCGCCAGCCCGCGAAATCCCGCCGAGGTGCCATAGCTGCTGATATCGGCAATATGCGCCTGTGTCAGCGCACGGCGAAAGGTGCCCCATGTGCGCAGCCGCAGTTCATGGTGGCCGGGCAGGGTATAGGTTGACTGCTCCGTCAGCGCCACGCGGAAGGTATAGGTGCCTGTGCCCACGCCATCTTCCGCGCGGCCCAGTTTTGTATAATCCCCGGCGGGAAAGGCCACGCCCACGAACAGGCTCAGCGCCGGGATGTAGCGCTTGGGGTCGGCATCGAGGTAGCGCCACATCACATCTACCGGCAGGTCGCCCATCTTGACGCCACTCGTCGTGCCGCCATAGCCGCCATGCCGCCAGCCGTAACTGATGGTGGGCGTCATCTGCAGGCTGATCGAATTGGTGATGGAGTATTTGTAGAGCGTGAAGCTCGAGACCATGTGCGCCCTGTCTTTTATCGGCGCTGCCCTGCCCACGCTATCAAGATTGCCCACAGGCTGGCTGTAGGCAAAATACGGCTCCCACGCAAACACGCCCTTTTTGGTCAACGCGCCTGATGGCGAGACGAGCGAGCCGGTGTACCACTGGGTATAATCCTCGTTCACGCCCTGCGAGCCCGCCGCCGTGCCATTGCCGGTGCCTGCGGCATGCGCCGAGGCAAGGCCTGCGAGAGCAATAAGGAATGGAATCGCAACGAATAATATTGATTCCGGTATCGGAATGTATGATGCTGTTTCATAGGGGCGACCAGCGTCTTTTTCCCGTGCTGTCATGGCGCGGGTAGCAGATGCGGTGCCCAGCCTTGCGGCGTGGGCGCGTGTCAGGGAAATCATGGTTGCGGCCATTTCCTGCTCAGGGCGTCCCTGCATGCATGGCAGTGCATGCAGGGTCTTATTGGTTCTGGGGTTAAGTGTGCGGGTGCCTGCTATACGAACTGCAGTCGCAGGGAAGGGATCAGGACATTACGACGGTGCTCCTCAGGCTGACAGGCCAGTGAAACGGCGGGAGAATGGCAGTTCTTCCGCCGTTTTCTTTTACGGTGCGGTCATGCGCGGCGGCTCCTGCCCGTCACGCACGGCAGCGCGCGCGGGGTTGAGGTACTTCCACCCGATCACCAGCAGCACGGCCACGATCGACATGCTGGCAATGGTGTAGGTGCCATTGGGGTAATCAAACAGCATCAGCACGAGCACGCCAGCCAGATAGGCCAGTGTCAGCCACGAGGTGAAAGGCGCGCCCGGCATTTCAAACCCCGATGAAGCCATGCGCCCGCTGCGTACCGCCTGGCGCAGCTTGATCTGGCTGAGCAGGATGAACCCCCATGTGCTGATGATGCCGATCGCCGCCATGTTCAGCACGATCTCGAACACCTGCGAGGGCACGATGTAATTGAGCACCACGCCCACCAGGTACACCGCAACCGTAAGCAGGATGCCGTTGGCCGGCACGGCGCTTGCGTTCATGCGGGCCAGCGGCTCGGGGGCGGCGCCGCCCAGCGCCATGGCGCGCAGCACGCGCCCGGTGGAATACAGCCCCGAATTGAGGCTCGACAGGGCGGCCGTCAGCACCACGATGTTCATGATCGTGTCAACGCCGGGCACGCCGAGGGCTTCAAAAAACGTCACGAACGGGCTGGTGCCCCCGTGATAGGCGGTCCAGGGCAGCAGGTTGACCAGCAGCACCACCGACAGCACGTAAAACAGGCCGATACGCCAGATCACACTGTTGATGCTGCGCGGCAGGACGGTGCGCACATCCGCGCATTCGCCCGCTGCGGTGCCGATCAGTTCTATGCCCGAATAGGCGAACACCACGCCCTGCACCAGCAGCAGGCTGGCAATCAGCCCGTGTGGAAAGATGCCGCCATTATCGGCAATCAGGTGCAGGCCGGTCTGGTGGCCGCCCACCGGCATGCGCACGCCCAGTATGATGCTGCCCACGATAAGGAACAGGCACAGGGCCACGATCTTGATGAGCGAGAACCAGAACTCGATCTCGCCAAACCACTTCACGCCCACCAGGTTCAGCGTCGTGACCACGCACAGCGCCATGAGGGCGAAGACCCATTGCGGCACGAAGGCGAACGTGCCCCAGAAATGCATGTACAGCGCGACTGCCGTGATATCGACAATGCCGGTCATGGCCCAGTTCATGAATGACAGCCAGCCCGCCACGAACGCCGCCTTCTCGCCCAGAAACTCACGCGTGTAGGACACGAAGCTGCCGCAGGTGGGGCGGTACATCACCAGTTCGCCCAGCGCGCGCATGATCAGGAACGAGAACATGCCGCACACAAGATAAACCAGTGCCAGCGAAGGCCCCGCCGCCTGCAGCCTTGAGCCCGCGCCAAGGAACAGGCCCGTGCCGATCGCGCCGCCCACGGCGATCATCTGGATCTGGCGGGCGCCGAGGCCCTTGTGATAGCCCTCGTTATCTTCCGCCGGCAAAATGGGGGTGCTGTCTTCCTGTGCGTGGTCCGGTATGCTCATGCTGTCGTCTCCGCCGTGGTCATCGCAGATGGAAGGGTGAAGGAAGGCGCCAGCCGGTTGTCCGGCTGGGCATTGTTCGGGGCAGGCCTAAACCATGTACAAAAAATATGCAGTTTCGTTGTACGGTGGAAACGGTTCGGCCCGGTCCGTACAGATCTGGCCTTTAGGGGGCGGATCCTGTGCGGTGGGGAAGAAACAGAAAGAAATATCATGCAGCATCAAATAGTTGTTCTGTCGCGAACATTGTCAGACGCGTTGGCGGCTGACAAGCAAAGATGCCTTGATAAAAGCGTTATGATTAAAAAATGAACATTATTTTTAAGACTTTGGCAAAGAATGCATTATATTTAATCATGAAAGTGAGCCGTACCACCATGTCTGAACCGGAATCTGGCCCCGCGAGAGTCCGTTCTGCCGCCCTGATTGTCGGCCTGCTTGGCGCCATCATCATCCCGGTGGCGGCTCATGCCGACAACCAGCGTTTTGATGGCGGCGAACTGGCACAGGATGCGCCGCAGTATTTCGTGCTGCGCCCCGATGATGCGGCCACCACCACGCAGATGGGCGAACTGCGCCTGTCCGAAAACAGCATTGATTTCAGCAATGGCGAGCGGCTTGACGTCATGCCCGATCCGGGCGGGCGGCCAGGGCATCTGCTTTATCGGGTGGATTACGGGCAGAATCCGGTCATGCCCTCAGGGCAGTTGCTCTGCGCTGCGCCACTCAACCCGCTTTATCTCGATTTCGTCACGCATGGTGATGATGCCGCGCATTATGACATGACGCTGTACTGCAGTTCGCGCGTGGTGCCATTCCGCGCGATTGGCGCGGGGCGGAGCGCTGCCGTGTTTCATTACACCCGCGCCACCGATACGGTCTGGGCGCACAGCCCGGCCGAGAGCGGCTATCTGCATGGGGCGGTGGCGCAGTACTGTACCCATCATCATGCGCATGACACGCAGGCGGCCTGCACGGCGCGTGAGGAATCAGCCTATGCCGCCATCATGGCGCGCCGGGTCGCTCCGCCGGTGCTCAGACAGTGCGCGGCCTATGTTACGGGCCGGCGCGAGCATGCGGGTTATGTCAGCTTTAGCGGCCTGCTCAACTGCGCCCGCGGGCGCGACAGCAGGGCCGTGTTTGATTATTGCGCCACCCGCATCACCGGACAGAAGCGGGCTGATGATACGATTTTTTTCGATGCCACTCCGGCGCAGGCGGATGGCGTGGCGCTGTGCTTCAACGCGCTCGCGGCCCGTCAGGCGCACGATTAGGTTCAGGGCGCATGGTCTTGTGCAGGCCATGCGCTTTTGGGGCACAGGGCCACTGCAGCGCATGCCATGCCGGTCGCCTGCAGCTCGTCTTCCAGGCCGTGCGCATGGTGACACGGCACTGGCGGTCGGCGCGGGGTTCCAGATATCACGGCCCCTGCTCGTGTCGTGGCAGGCCTTGAACGAACCGGCCCCGGCCTGCCGGCCATGGATCATGAACATGCCGCATTCATGTCCGGGCCTGCGGTCGGGCAGGGTAAGCATGCTGAGACTGCCACCTCAATGCTATGGGAATTACTGTGCCAGACATACCGGCCGTTGGGGACGCGCAGGTATCCGTCGCCAGTGAATTTGCGTGTTCCGGCCTGAACGAGGCTGCTCCATCCGCCATCTGCCTGCGCACGTCATTGCCAAACTGATAATGGCGTGGACTTTACCTGTGCCGCCGGGTTTGCGTGCAGGCTTCACCCCTCATGACCACCCCGGTCAGGCATGGAAGTGTATGATACCCTTGTGGCGAACAGGTCGTTCAGGCCACATCCGGCACTTCAATGCCCGAGACGAATTTGTAGATGTCTTCATGGTGCAGCAGGAAGATGCGGTGTTTCTTGCCCAGCAGCAGGGCTTCCTGCGTGTAGGGCGCGTTGGAGACGATGGCGCCAATATCGGCGCGGCTTTCGGTCTTTTCCTTTATGCCCTGCCAGATCACGTCATCATGCACGGGCTTGCGGTCGATCCAGCAATGCACCAGCATTTTCAGTCCGTTGCGGCTACCATGGATGACCGAGCCCAAACCGGTGGCCACCGGGGGGCGGATTTCCCATCCCGCCTTTTCGATCCATTGCGAGCAGAAGGCCGCATATTCCGCCTGGTTCATGTCCTGGTGGTAGATGCCAGGCGTGAGCACGGTGGCGGAGGGCGTGCGGGCGGTATTGGCCGCAAGCGTGGTGAGGTGCGCGCACACCGTCTTGTTAATGGCAGGCCATAGCGCGCTCTGTCCGTCACGCGCGAGTGCGGGCAGCAGGGTGGTGCGCGTAAAGCGCTCCACATGCGTGTTCCATGACATGCGGCTGTGGGTCAGGGCGGTGGTGTCATCCTCGGCCTGCTGGTACCAGCGCGCAAGCATGGGGCGGTGGCGCTCGGCCAGTCGCATGCAGGTGCCGATGGCCTTGCGCCGCCGCGCCATGAGCCAGATCGTGCGTAGCACCCGCAGCATGACCCACCCGGCACCGGCAATGAGCATCAGCGTAAGGATGAGCGAGCCGAGTTTCTGGAAGCCGCGCGTCATGAAGAACAGGTCGGTGGGCAGCGGTGTTTCCCGGTTCTGCACGATAACGGGCGGAGCGGGCGGCGGCGCGTCATCCTGGGCCTGCTGCTGCGGGCCTTCTGGCGTGGGGTTGTCAGCGACGGGGGGCGCGGGGGGCGGCGTGACATGAACCGGCGCAGGCGCTGGCGCACCAATGGGCGCAATGGTGCCGGTCATGAAATACTGCGGCGACAGCCCCGGCACCGGCGGCACGCGGCGCATGAGCGGCAGCCCATTGCGGTTGGCGATCTTTTCCCACTTTATATCGGGGGTGACGGCATGGCAGTCGCCCTGCCTGAACAGCGTCTTGCTCCATGCGGCGGGATGCTGGGCTAGCGTGGCGGGATCGGACAGGGCACGCAGGGCGGCATCATCCCCACAGGCAAGGGTGGGATGGGTCGCACTGAACAGACCTGCGGCGCTGGCGCTCGCGGGCAGCCACAGGAGCAGGCAGGCACTCGCCCATATCCGCATGATGCTCTTTAATCCTTCCGGTCTGGTGGTGTAGCTGGCGCAGACCCTGGGTATCAGCAAATCAAGATGTGTTAACGTGCAGATGCCGATATGCAGAATACAGTTGTTCTTGTAAACAGGCTTTATTTAGTCCTGTATGTTTGAATCATGGTCTGGCTGAACAGGGGGGTATGGAAAGTGGCATGTCCTTATCGGGTATCTGCCCCCTTGCCGCTCTTATGGCGGTGTTCACGAACTTCGCGGATGCTCGGCGCGACATGTTGGAAAGCAGGAGCGGATGACTGACCGTTTTGCAGTAGTGCTGGCGCGCCATCCCGCCGTAACAGGCGCGGAAGGCGTGTGTTACGGCCAACACGACGTTGCCCTGGCCGAGGGCTGGGAGCGCATGGCCGATGGCCTGCGCACCGTCATGCAGGGTGTGGGATGCCGGATTCTGTTCTCGTCTCCCGCGCGGCGGTGCCGCATGGTGGCGGATCGGGTAGCGCAATTCATGAATCTGGAGTTGAGGGTGGATTCACGTCTGCGTGAGATCAGTTTCGGGGAGTGGGAGGGCCGTCCGTGGAGCCGAATCTCGCGCTCGGCACTTGATGCATGGGCGGCGGATGTGAGCGGGTTTACACCGCCTGGCGGCGAGAGCGGTAGCGCGCTGCGCGCCCGCGTGCGTCATTTCTGGACCGAGATGCATCAGCGCGGCCAGTCCTGCGCCATCATTACCCATGGCGGCCCGCTGCGCCTCATGCACGGCATGGTTCATGGCGCGGCGGGCAACCTGCTTGCGCCCTCGCCCCCCATGGGGTCGGTGCGGGTGGTCGAGCAGGGCAGCGCCCCGTTCAGCACAGAGCCGTCAGAACTGCGCATTCCGTCACGACTGCCGTTGCACCAAGAACGTCACCGGTCTGTCCGCCAAGTTGCCAGCATGCAAGGCGGCACATAAGCACGCTGGCCAGCATGGCCACGGCGCAGGCCGTCATGGCCCGCGCGCCGGGCAGCAGGCAGGCCGCAAGCGCCCCGGCCAGGCCAAGGCATGCCAGCAGGGCCGGGCCGGGCAGGGAGGCCATGGCGCTGGCCAGCCCGTCGCGGCGCGCGGGCGGCACGCGCCACAGCACGCCCGCCATGGCGGCACGGGCCAGCGCCCCTGCCACCGGCAGGGCCACCAGCGCAATAGGCCCGGGCATGGCGGCAATGGCTGTTACCCGCACCAGCAGGGCGACGACCAGCGCCATCACGCCATAGCTGCCCACGCGGCTGTCGCGCATGATCTCGAGCTTGCGCGCCCGGTCGCGGCCGCCGCCGCAGCCATCGGCCATGTCGGCCAGGCCATCTTCATGCAGCCCGCCGCATAGCAGCAGCAGGCCGCCCACGCACCAGCCCGCGGCGGGCAGGGGGGCAAGGCCAAGCCGGAGCGCCGCCGCGTAGGCCAGGGCCGCAAGCGCGTTGACCCCCGCGCCAATCAGGGGCCAGCACCATATCGAGCGTGTCATGCTGTAGGGCAGCCCGTCGCGTGCCAGCCAGCCTGTGGGCAGGCGGGTCAGCAGCCCCAGTCCGCACACAAGATCGGCGCGCAATCGGGCCGTCATACTCATTCCCGCCCGCTCACCCGCGCCTGCGCAAAGGTGGCCATGCCGCACAGGCACGCCACCGCCGCGCGCACCAGCCCCACGGCAAGCCCCGCGCCCGAGCCTTCGCCCAGCCGCAGCCCCAGTTCCAGCAGCGGGGTCAGCCCCAGCCTTGCCGCAAGGTGGGCATGCCCCCCTTCAGCCGAGCAGTGGGCCAGCCGCGTATGGGCCAGCCCTCCGGGCGACAGCACGCCCAGCGGGGCCACGGCGGCCGTACAGATGAAGCCATCAACCAGCACGGGAATATCCCTGTAACGCGCGGCCAGAACCGCCCCGAACAGGGCCGCGAGTTCATGCCCGCCCACATGGCGCAGGATTTCAAGCGGGTCGCATACCTCGGCATGACGGGCCAGCGCCCGGTCGATTACCGTTGCCTTGTGGCGCACGCCAGCCTCGTCAAGCCCGGTGCCGCGCCCGGCCCACTGCGCTCCGCCGCCGCCAAACAGGGCGGCGCACATGGCGGCGGCGGCGGTGGTGTTGCCAATGCCCATCTCGCCCACGCACAGCAGGTCCGTGCCCGGCTGGACCGCGTGCATGCCGGTGGCAATGGCGCGCAGGAAGGTGGCTTCATCCATGGCGGGGGCCTGCGTAAAATCCGCCGTGGGGCGCAGGTCTTCCACCTCGATCACATGCAGCCGGGCGCCTGCCACGCGGGCGATCTGGTTGATGGCCGCCCCGCCCGTACGAAAATTCTCGACCATCTGGCGGGTGACATCGCTGGGCCAGGGCGTGATACCCTGCGCGGTGACGCCGTGATTGCCCGCGAAGACGATGATATCCACCCGCTCGGCGCGCGGTCGGTCGGTGCGCTGCCACTGGCCTGTCCAGGCTGCGAGGTCCTCCAGCCGGCCAAGGCTGCCCGGCGGCTTGGTCAGCTGGCTGTCATGGCGGGCAATGGCGGCGCCGACGGCGGTGTCGGCGGTGGGAAGGTCGCGGCACAGCACGCGCAGCGCGGCCATGTCCTGCGGTATGGAAAGACGGGATGGCATGGGCAGCGTTGTGTGGTCTTATGCGCGCCGATGCAAGATGGGGGAGGATAAAATGATGGCGGATGGCACGCATACCCTGCCAGCAGGCTCGCAGGGCTGTATTTTCGTGCTCGGCGGCGCGCGCTCGGGCAAGAGCGCGTTTGCCGAAGGACTGTTTAACTCGTGGCCGACCCCATGGACCTACCTTGCCACCTGCCAGCCTCATGATGGCGAAATGGATGCCCGCGTGAGCCGCCACCGCGCCCGCCGGGGTGAAAACTGGCGCACCGCCGAGGAACCACTCGACCTGCCCCGCGCGCTCGACGCTGCGGGCACAAGCCCCGTGCTGGTGGATTGCCTGACCCTATGGCTGACCAACCTCATGCTGGGCGAGCACGACATAACGGCGGCGACCCGCGCCCTGCTGGCCGCCCTTGAGCGCCGCGCGGGGCCTACGGTGCTGGTCTCGAATGAGGTGGGGCAGGGCATCGTGCCCGACAATGCGCTGGCGCGGCGCTTCCGTGATGAGGCGGGCCTGATGCATCAGGCTATTGCGCGCAAGGTGGCTCGTGTTGTCTTTGTGGTGGCAGGCCTGCCAATGGAGATGAAATGACCCTGACCCCCGAAGAAATCCGCCACCGTGAAAAAATGGCAAAACGCAAGGCCGTGCAGGACCGGGAGGTGGAGAGCAAATCCATCGAGAAGGGGCTGCTGGCCGTGCATACGGGGGCGGGCAAGGGCAAGTCCACCGCAGCCTTTGGCATGGCGCTGCGCACGCTGGCCCATGGTGGGCGGATCGTGGTGATCCAGTTCATCAAGGGCGCGTGGAACACCGGCGAGCGCAAGGCGCTGGAACGCTTTGGCGACCAGGTGGAATGGCATGCGCTGGGCGAGGGCTTTACCTGGAACACGCAGGACCGCGCGAAGGATATCGCCAACTGCCGCATTGCCTGGGATCAGGCCCGCGCCGCGCTGAAGCGCAGTGACGTGAGCATGGTGATCCTTGATGAACTCAACATCGCCCTGCGCTACGACTACCTGCCCATTGACGACGTGCTGGCCGATATCGCGGCCCGGCCGCCCATGCAGCACGTGGTGGTAACAGGCCGCAACGCCCGCCCGGCCATGATCGAGGCCGCCGACCTCGTAACCGAGATGACGCAGGTGGCGCATCACTTCAAGAAGGGCGTCAAGGCGCAGGCCGGGATCGAGTTCTGAGCATGGCGCGCGCACTCATGTTTCAGGGCACGGGCTCGAGTGTTGGCAAGTCCGTGCTGGTGGCGGGGCTGTGCCGGGCATTGACCCGCCGGGGGCTGCGCGTGCGCCCGTTCAAGCCGCAGAACATGTCCAACAACGCCGCCGTGACCGCTGATGGCGGCGAGATCGGGCGCGCGCAGGCGCTGCAGGCGCGGGCCTGCGGGGTGCCGCTTTCGGTGCATATGAACCCGGTGCTGCTCAAGCCGCAGGGCATGACCGGATCGCAGCTTGTGGTGCGCGGGCAGATGCGCGGACAGGTGCGCGCGCGTGATTTCCAGTCCTTCAAGCGCGGGCTGATGCCCGAGGTGCTGGGCAGCTTTCACGCCCTTGCCGATCAGGCCGACATCGTGCTGGTGGAAGGGGCGGGCTCCGCCTCGGAGGTCAACCTGCGGGCCGATGACATCGCCAATATGGGCTTCGCCCAGGCGGCGGATATTGACGTGGTGCTCATTGGTGATATCGACCGTGGCGGCGTGATCGCGAGCCTCGTGGGCACGAAGGTGGTGGTGGCGCCCGATGACGCACGGCGCATCCGGGGCTTTATCGTTAACCGCATGCGCGGCGACCCCGCGCTGTTTGCCGCGGGCATGGACGGGATCGCCCGCATGACCGGCTGGCAGCCCGTGGGGCTTGTGCCGTTCCTCGACCGCGTGCGCGCCCTGCCAGCGGAAGATGCAGCCGATCTTGCCGCCGGTGGCGGCCCGCGCGGGAAAGGTGTGCGCATCGCCGTGCCATGCCTGCCCATGATTGCCAATTTTGATGACCTCGACCCGCTGGCGGCTGAAGATGGCGTGTCGCTGACCATGGTGCCACGCGGGCAGGTGCTGCCCGACTGTGACCTGGTCATCCTGCCCGGCGCCAAGGCCACCATTGCCGATCTGGCCACACTCCGCGCGGAGGGGTGGGATATCGACATCCATGCCCATGTGCGCCGTGGTGGGCATGTGCTGGGCATATGCGGTGGCTACCAGATGCTGGGCCGCAGCATTGCCGACCCCGAAGGCATCGAGGGGGCGCGCGCCACGGTGGACGGGCTGGGCCTGCTGGATGTGACCACCGTGCTGGAAGGCAACAAGCGGCTGGAGGACGTGACCGGTGCACTACTGCCCGAACGCGTGCCCCTGCATGGGTATGAGATGCATATCGGCCGCACCGAAGGACCGGATCACGCTGCCCGTCCACTGACTGATCTTGGCGGGCGGGCTGATGGCGCGGTCAGCCCCTCGGGGCAGATATGGGGCACTTACGTGCATGGCCTGCTGGCCGATGGCCGCGCAAGGGCGGCATTGCTGGCGCGGCTTGGCGCAGGCTCGCACGCACGCGATCATGATGCGACGGTGGATGCAGCGCTTGATGCGCTGGCCGACCATCTGGAAGCGCATCTCGATATCGACGGCCTGCTGGCCATGGCGCGTCCGGTGCAGCGTGGATGAGGGAAAGTTCCTGGGCGCCCCCTTCTGAAGCTTTTTGAAAAAAGACAGCACCCAGAACTTTCATCATTTTCGGGTCAGCGTCGCCGTAATGTCCTGCCAAGCAGGGCCATCGCTGTTGTGCCCGCGAGTGTCTGGATCAGGCAGGCGCGGCGGTACAGGGCAAGGGCACGATACAGGTCAGCCGGGTGCAGGTCGGGCGTGCCATCGCCCACCCAGGGTTCGGCCACGCGCACGCCGTTATAGGCGCGCGGGCCAGACAGGCGGATGCCCAGCGCACCTGCCATGGCCGCCTCCGGCCAGCCTGCATTGGGCGAGCGGTGGGTGCGGGCATCGCGCCGCAGCACGCGCAGGGCGCCGCGCGCATTCATGCCGGGCAGGCTCAGGGCGGCAAGCACGATCCATAAGGCCGACAGGCGCGAGGCAGGCAGGTTGACCAGATCATCGAGCCGGGCCGCCGCATAGCCAAAGGCTTCATGGCGGGGGGTGCGGTGGCCGATCATGCTGTCGGCCGTATTGACCGCCTTGTAGAACACGGCCCCCGGCAGGCCGCCGAGCGCCATCCACAGCAGGGGAGCCACGATCCCGTCGGAGAAGTTCTCGGCCAGTGTCTCGGTAGCCGCGCGCAGCACGCCTGCTTCATCAAGCTGCTCGGGGTCGCGGCCCACAATGTGCGAGACCGCGCGCCGGGCGGCAGGCAGGCTGACCTGCGCCTGTTGGGCTACGGCCAGCACATGGTCATGCAGCGAGCGCTGGGCCACCAGCGAACTGGCCAGCACGCCGGTTAGCGCCACAGCCAGATTGCGCGGCAGGACGCGTCGCATGCCGCGTTCAAGCGCTACGGTAGCCAGTGTTGGCACCGCCACGATTACGGCACTCGCCACAAAGCCGTTGGTCCGGCGGCAGGCGGGCGTGTGTTCGGGTGTGTTCAGGCGGCGGTCCAGCCCATCGATCAACCGGCCAATCCAGATGACGGGGTGCCCGATCCGGCTGACAAGCGCCTGCGGGTAGCCAGCCATGGCATCGGTAACCGAGGCCACGCATGCGGTGCTGACAGAACGAAGCAGGAAACGGGAAAGGCGCATGCCCCGATGGATATTGCGGCCCCTGCACAGGGTCAAGGGCGGCGGTAACGGGCGGTGCGCGGGTGTTTCGCCATGGCGCATGAACGTGCTTCTGGCGGGCAATGCAGGTCATGCGCATGGCAGATATAGGACTGTGGGGGTTCTATTGCAGCGTATTGGCTAATTATATTTGCAATGACTGTGAAACTGAAATTCTTTTAAGGTATATTTAAAAATCTACAATAAAAATGATCTGGATTTTATTGTGGGATAATGCGGGGTGAGGAAACCCGTGGCCAGAATGCAAAAATAGGCAGAAATGCCGTGTGCGTGTGGACTGTTGATACCGCAACCATTTGGCATGGGATCGAATATCAGGATGAATGTCGCTATGATCTACGGGAAAGAAAATGCTCCATAACAATAAAATTAAAAAATTGTTTTTTCCAATACTGATTTTACCACTTCTTGGTGGCTGCATCCATCCGCACCCGCCTGCAATGCTATTCAACAGCAATGAAGTGGCATGGGCGCAAAAGCCGGGTCATGCGGCCATCAGGGGGTGTGTCAGTGGTGCAATATTTACAAGGCACACCACGACCGCCCTGACTTCGGGAAATAATACTGTCTATACATTTAATGACATACCAAGTTCCATCATGCAGATCCCACGCAGTCATTTTACAGTAGAGCTGCTCCCGGAAAGTGAATATATGCGTGTGCTGTCAAAAAAGATGGAGTTTTATAGTTACCGGCTTAACGGCCCCACGGCTGTGAATGATCCCCGCTGGGTCGAACCGTCAGTGCTGCCTTTCATTGCGCGTATTTCCTGCCCGGTTGCCGGTCCTGACATCTGTACATCCATCGGCCATTTTTTCTGGCCCAATCTGCCCGCGGGGCAGTGGTATGCCGTTACGTCATATGACGCGACGGAGGGAAATAATGGTTATGTCATCGATGTACAGAAAATAACCACGGTTGAAGGCAAGACGGTTCCGTTTGTTGCATGGACCGGCACGAGAAGGGTGCTGTGCAGTTCATGATGCGTGGCACGCCTGCCTGTCAGGCCGCCAGCCATGCCACGGGTGGATGATACCACCAGGGTATATGACCCCATGGCCCTGGCAGTTTCCCGGGTCGGGGCGTAGCCGTGCATTAACCCGGGGATCATTTTTTCTTGCATTAAGGGAAATCATGCAAAAGGCTCTAGCAGCCTGTCGGGTTGGGCATTTTGCGGCTGATAACGCCGAGGCTGACCCGGCTTATGCTGCCTGAAGCCGTGCCATTCTTTTGCAGTTGTATGCGAG
>NZ_NIRT01000083.1 GCF_003207795.1 Komagataeibacter nataicola
ACCCGCGAGCATGAACACCACATGGCGGCTGGAATGGATGGCGGGATAGGTCAGCGTGAGGCGGGTGTGGGGTGCATCATCGGGCACGCAGGTCGAGACCCACAGCTTTTTCTCCTGCAGCACGGGCTGACGGGGAAAGAGCGAGGCGGTATGCCCGTTATCACCCAGGCCCAGCATCACCACATCGAATAACGGCTGACCCGGCTCGAGGGTTTTGCCGCCATAAACCGCCTCGAGTTCCGCCTGGTACCTTGCCGCCGCCTGCGCCGGATCACCCGAGGTGGGCATGGGGTGCACATTGGCGGGCGGCACCGTTACGTGCGCCAGCATCTCGGTCTCGACCATGTTGTAATTGCTGGCCGCATCGCTCTCGGGCACAAAACGCTCGTCGCCAAAGAAAAACTGCGTGTTCGCCCACGGAAAACGGTCACGATATTCAGCAGATGCCAGGATCTGGTACAGCCGTTTTGGCGTGGACCCACCCGAAAGCGCGATCACGAAGGGACCACCCTTTTTCGCCAGCGCCTGTTCGGTCAGCCACTTCGCCATATGCTGCGCAATGGCCTCGGCATCGGGCAGGACCACCATCAGGCCCGTTTTCACGTCATGTCCGCCCGTTACGTCATGCTTTTCCATGTCATGCATCTCCCAGCACGAATTTCTCGATTCCATTGGCGAATCCCTCCTCCTCGCATGAGGTGGACACATAGGTCGCCTGTTTCTGCACCTCGGGGCTGGCCTGCCCCATCGCGATCGACATGCCGCTCTTGCGGAACATCAGCACATCGTTGGGCTGGTCGCCCAGTGTCACCATCTGGCTGGCGGGAATCCCCAGCAGGCGCTCGAGCGCCATGACCACGCCGCCCTTGTTGGCGTCCCGGTTGGTCACGTCCACATAATACGGCTGCGACAGGGCGGCGGAGGCCGTATCGCCCAGCGCCTGCTGCAGGTCGTGCTCGAGGCGCTTCATCAGGTCGAGGTCGTCGCTCACCCCGGTGATCTTGACCACCTGGTCCAGCTTCGCTTCCACATCCCCCACCACGGGCGGGAACCTGACCGTCCACTGCTCGCGCGCCACGTGCGGGGCGTCGCGTTTGGAGACGATCCAGTCATTGCCGTCATACACCCACGGGTCGGCCTTGTGGTCGCGGATGATGCCGATCACCTTGCGCGCGGTATCAGCCGGCAGGGTGCGGGCCTCGATCACGGTAAAATCGGGTTTGACCATCATGCCGCCATTGAAGCCCGCGATCGGCTCGGAAATTTTGAGCGGGTCGATCACCATCTTCATGCCCTTGGGCGGACGGCCACTGGTAATGGTGAACAGAATGCCCCGCTCGCGCAGGCGTTCGACCGCGCGGATGGCGCGTGGGGTCAGGATCTTGTCCTTCGTGACCAGTGTGCCATCCAC
>NZ_NIRT01000102.1 GCF_003207795.1 Komagataeibacter nataicola
CCGGCTTATGCTGCCTGAAGCCGTGCCATTCTTTTGCAGTTGTATGCGAGAGCGACGAGGGTCCATTCAGTCGTGACTTTTGCAAGGCCACGCAGACTGAATCTTCTGAAGCCCATGATGCTTTTGATAATTCCAAAGACCGGTTCAACGGTCTGTTTTCGTAGTCTGTAAATATTTCCGGCTTTTGTGGTTTCCAGTTTTTTCTTCATGGCAAGCCGCCAGGGTTCGGTGATCCGGCGTGGTTCCCTGTTTTCAGGAGGTGGTCGGAAGTCATAAGGCCTGCGGGCACAGGGCCGTCCGATGGCGACCAGCGGATCAATGCCTTTTTTCCGCAGGTCCCGGACCGCCTGCCCGCTGGCGTAACCGGTGTCGGCAAGCACTGTCTTTGGGAGACCGATCGTGTTTTCCATCGACAGCACGGTGCTGGCAAAGGATGGCGCGTCCGCTGACGTGGCGACAACGTCGGTTGTCACGATCAACTGACTGCCTTCGGCGCAGACCACGGCCTGGGCATTGTAAGCCTGCCGGAACTCGTGGGCGTCCGAACGCCGCATGAGGCGGCTGTCGGGATCGGTCAGACTGATCTGCCGGTCGGGTGGTGGTTCATCATCCGGCGGTTTCGGCGCCCGACCGCGACGCCCTGTTTTTGCGTCATACATCGCCTTCTTTTTCTCGTATGCCGGTCGCGCCGCCTCGGCCTGCGCTTTCGCATCTGCTTCCAGCCGGGCGCAGGCTTCGTCCAGCTTCGCTTTCAGTGTTTCCCGTCGGGCAAGCTCTTCTGGCAGGGCCTGCGGATCTCTGTCTGTGGCATCTGCGTGCTCCGCCTGGTCCATCAGTTTCGCGATATCCACCGCCAGCTGTTCGCGCAGTGCCCTGATCCGGTCGTAGCGCAGGGAACGGTATTTCGAAGCGTCGGCATCAATTTTCGTGCCGTCAATCGATACGACACCCAGACGCAGCAGACCCGTCTCGCGCGCCAGAAGCAGGACCTGCGCAAATGCAGCTTCAATGGCTGTCCGGTTCGTCCGGCGGAAGGTCGCAATCGTATCATGATCCGGATGCAGGTTCGCCGCCACGAAGCGTACCCCGATGTCGCGATATGTCGCCCGCTCGATCCGGCGTGAGGAAAACAACCCGTTCGCATAGCTGAAGATCAGAAGGGCCAGCATCAGGCGCGGATGATACTGCGCCTTGCCTCCCGTGCGCACTGGCACGCAGAACGCACTCATCGGAACCCGCTCAACAGCTGCGACAATGAAATGCGCCATATCGTCAGCCGGAAGCCACGACGTCAGATCAGGCGGCAGAAGATACGGCTGGGATCGGTCAAACGGGATGAAGCGGCTCATCGCGACACTCTACAGCCTTACCCCTTCACAGGGTACCCCAACCCGACAGGCTG
>NZ_NIRT01000017.1 GCF_003207795.1 Komagataeibacter nataicola
CGACATCCATGGCTACGGCGAAGCCCACCCGCTGGTGCCCACCGGTCCCGACACCCGTGAGCCCCAGAACCGTCGCGTCGAGATCATCCTGCACTGATCTGATGATATTAAAGGAAAGGGAGCATTATCTGCTCCCTTTTCTCTTTTACTGGCCCGTCAATTATTCTATCAGACAGCCAGTTCGGGCCAGGCCATGCTTTGACAGCAGTTTATTCCGCCCACCTGCGTTCTCGGAAATGAAGGATCGCCCTGTGTTCAACATCCGCTCCGACAAGCTGCAACAATTCATCAAATTCGGAATTGTCGGCGTATTGGGGCTAGGGTGGGACACGGCAACGCTTTATAGCCTGCGTCCCTTCGTAGGGCTGACGGCGGCAACCATTGCCGCCTATTTTATTGCCGCCTCGATCAACTGGCTGATCAACCGGTTCTGGACCTTTCGCAAGGCGGGGAATCAGCATCATTTTTTCATCCAGTGGCTGCGCTTCCTTGCGGGCAATGCGCCGGGCTTTCTACTGAACCGTAGCTGTGTGTTCATACTGTTCCACGTATCGCCCGTATTCAGGGCCTATCCGTTTCTGGCGCTGGCAGCGGGTTCAGTGACGGGCATGATGGCGAACTTTCATATCAGCTGCAAAATGGTGTTTCATTCCAAGACACCCGCCACACCCCGACAAACAGCCGAAATACTGCCCTTTCAGCCCGAACGCCCCGTGCCCCAGAATGCGGTCTCAAGCCGCACCGCCGTGGCAAACGCCCGCAACAGGGCTGGATAACGCGCCTGCGCCCCATAAGGGGTGGCCAGCACATCAAGCTGGCGAATGCCGTCCTCTACGAGTTGCGTATACTCATCCCCCCCGTAAAGGGCGATCCACGACCAGTACGGATTGCCCTCGCGCCGTGTCAGCGGGCTTGCATGCAGCCGCGCGCCAACCTCCGCATAGCCGATCAGGCATGGAGCCATGGTCACCATCAGGTCAAGCAGGTCACCGCTCTGGGCGCGGTCAAGTATAAAGCGGCTATAGGCAAGTAATTCGAGCGATTCTTCCGCGCATTCCAGTGCAGCCTCATCTATGCCCCACTGCCGGCAGTAGCCCACATGCATGGCCAGTTCCGTATCGAGTATGCCCGCCATCAGGCCTGCGGCATGGCGCATGTCAGCAACCGTATCAGCCTTGTACACCGCCAGCGCGCAGGCGCGGGCATACTGGATGAGGTACAGGTAGTCCTGAATCAGGAAATTGCGGAACGCCTCGGGCGGCAATGTGCCATCCGCCACGCCGCGCACGAAGGGATGGCGCACAAAATCCAGCCACTGCGCCATGCAGTCACGCCGCAGGCGGCCCGCAAGCCCCGTGGTCAGCAGGGGCCAGTCGCGTTCGGCCTGCCATTCATCGTCCATGTTCCGTCCTTTCATGCAGGGGGCGTGCATGTCACGCATTCGCCATCTGGGGTTTACGCGCATGTTGGCACTTCCGGTCTGGTGCTACGTGCGCTAGGTGAATGAATCCGGTTTTACATCTATATCTTTCAATACAGGATCGTCTGTTTCCCGCCATGCCCACAACAAACGACATTCGTGCCACCTTCCTCGACTATTTTGCCGGGAACGGGCATCAGATCGTGCCGTCCTCGTCACTGGTGCCGCATAACGATCCGACGCTGCTCTTTACCAATGCGGGTATGGTGCAGTTCAAGAACGTGTTCACCGGGCAGGAAACACGCCCCTACTCCCGCGCCACCACGGCCCAGAAGGTCGTGCGCGCGGGCGGCAAACACAATGACCTGGACAATGTGGGCTATACCGCCCGCCATCATACGTTTTTCGAGATGATGGGGAATTTCTCGTTCGGGGACTATTTCAAGGCGGAAGCCATCGAACTGGCCTGGAACCTGGTCACCGGCACCTTCGGCCTGCCAAAGGAAAAGCTGCTCACCACCGTCTATGCCGATGACGAGGAAGCAGCCAGCCTGTGGCGCAGGATTGCCGGCCTGTCCGATGACCGGATCATCCGCATCCCCACCTCCGACAATTTCTGGCGCATGGGTGACACCGGGCCCTGCGGCCCGTGCTCGGAAATCTTCTACGATCACGGCCCCGAAGTGGCCGGTGGCCCGCCCGGCTCCCCCGATGAGGACGGCGACCGGTTTACCGAAATCTGGAACCTCGTGTTCATGCAGTATTTCGAGAACCCGCCCGGCACGCGCTCGCCGCTGCCGCGCCCGTCCATCGATACCGGGCTGGGGCTGGAGCGCTTTGCCGCCATCCTGCAGGGCAAGCGCGACAATTATGATACCGACACTTTCCGCGCGCTGATCCTGGCCTCGGCCGAGGTGACGGGGCAGGACCCCGATGGCCCGTTCAACGCCAGCCACCGCGTGGTGGCCGACCACCTGCGCTCGACCTCGTTCCTGATTGCCGATGGCGTGCTGCCCTCCAAGGACGGGCGGGGCTACGTGCTGCGCCGCATCATGCGCCGCGCCATGCGCCACCTGCACCTGATGGGCACGACTGAGCCGACTTTCTACAGGCTGGTCCCGGCCCTGATCCGGCAGATGGGCGAGGCCTATCCCGAACTGATCCACGCCCGCGCCCTGATCGAGGAGACGATGAAGGGCGAGGAACTGCGTTTCAAGGCGATGCTTGACCGTGGCCTGTCGCTGCTGGCCGACGAGACCGAACGCCTCGGCGATGGCGCGCCCCTGCCTGGCGATGTCGCCTTCAAGCTGTATGACACTTTCGGCTTCCCGCTCGACCTGACACAGGACGCCCTGCGTGGCACCAGCCACGGCGTGGACGTGGCGGGCTTCAACGAGGCGATGGATGTGCAGCGCAAGCGCGCGCGTGCCGCATGGAGCGGTTCGGGCGACAGCGCGACCGAGACCGTGTGGTTCGAGGCGCGCGACACCTTCGGCGCGACCGAGTTCCTGGGCTACACCACCGAGACCTCGGATGCCGAGGTGCAGATCGTGGTGGTGGATAACGCGCAGGTTGAATCCGCAGGCCCCGGCACCACGGTAGCCCTGCTTCTCAACCAGACCCCTTTCTATGGCGAGAGCGGCGGCCAGGTCGGTGATACCGGCACCATCACCGCGCCGGGCCTGCATATTGCCATCACCGATACCCAGAAGAAACTGGGCGACCTGCTGGTGCATTACGGCACCGTAATCGAAGGCACGGTCAAACCCGGCATGGCCGTGACCGCGCAGGTGGACCACGAGCGGCGCAGCGCCATCCGCGCCCACCATTCGGCCACCCACCTGTTGCACGAGGCCCTGCGCCGCAGGCTTGGCGCACACGTGACCCAGAAGGGCAGCCTGAACGCGCCCGACCGCCTGCGCTTTGACGTCAGCCAGCCCCGCCCGATTACGCCCGAGGAACTGGCCGAGATCGAGGCTGAGGTGAATGCCCGCATCCGTGAGAACTCGGATGTCACCACCCGCAGCATGACGCCCGAAGAAGCCATCGAGCAGGGTGCCATGGCCCTGTTTGGCGAGAAATATGGCGATGAGGTCCGCGTTGTCTCGATGGGCGGGCCGGAAGAAGGCCGCGCCGGCTGGTCGATCGAACTGTGCGGTGGCACGCATGTGCGCCGCACGGGCGATATCGGGCTGTTCCGCATCACGTCCGAAAGTGGCGTGTCCTCAGGCGTGCGCCGCATCGAGGCCGTGACCGGCCTTGCCGCACAGAACGCGACGCTCGCTACCGAGGAACGGCTGAACCAGATCGCCGCCATGCTGCGCGTGCCCGCCGCCGAGGCGCCGGAGCGCCTGGCCGTGGTGCTGGAAGAGCGCAAGGTGATGGAGCGCCAGATTTCCGACCTGCAGCGCAAGCTGGCCTCGGGCAGCCAGGCGGCGGCCAGCATCGTCGAGATCGGCGGCATCAGGCTCGATGCCCGCAACGTGGGTGAACTGCCGCCCAAGGAACTCAAGCCGCTGGCGGATTCGCTGCGCAAGGAAATCGGCTCGGGCGTGATCGCCCTCGTCTCGACCGCCGATGGCAAGGGCAGCATCGTCGTCGCCGCCACGCCGGACCTGGCCGAGAAAGTCGATGCCGTAACCCTGGTGCGCGCGGCCAGTGCTGCCATGGATGGCAAGGGCGGCGGCGGCCGGCGCGACATGGCGCAGGCGGGTGGTCCCGACATCAGCAAGGCCGATGCCGCACTTGAGGCCGTGCGCGCAGCCCTGGCACAGGCGGCCACGGCCTGAGCGGGCTACAAGAAGTTTCCATACGCCCATGCAACGGCGCACCTCGGTGCGCCGTTGTGCTGTACGGCACATGCTGCAAGACAGAAATACTTCAATGCATAAAGTTAATATTCATTAACTATAGTATGATAACATAGTATTTCCGTATAACTTCATAACGAAACAGATGGGACTGCCAGATGTTTCCATGATATAGCTGAAACGGGACATGCCTCTGACCGGTGCATTGCCCCTTGATGCCACGACAGGACATGACTTCACACCGGTCCGGACATTCAGGTGACAGGATATTACAATGGCCCATACCAATACTGCCCGGGAAACCCTCATCGAGCTGCTGCATGGGGTGGAGCGTTTCAACACCGAAGTCTTTCCCCAGAACCGTGACCTCTTCGCCAGTCTTGCCGAGAGCCAGTCCCCCGATACGCTGTTCATCGCCTGCGCCGACAGCCGGGTGAACCCCAGCATGATTACCCAGACCCAGCCGGGTGACCTGTTCGTGCTGCGCAATATCGGCAATATCGTGCCCGCCTATGGCGAGATGCTCGGCGGCGTGTCCTCTGCCATCGAATATGCGGTCAGCGCGCTCAAGGTGTCGCACATCATCGTCTGCGGCCACTCCAACTGCGGCGCGATGAAGGCCCTGCTCGACCCGCAGGCCAGCCACCTCGACAAGATGCCCACCGTGGCAAGCTGGCTGCGCAATGCCGAGGCCGCACGCGCCGTGCTCGAGGCCACCGATGTCGGCCCCGCCACCGTGCGCAGCCTGTCCGAACAGAACGTGCAGCTCCAGATCGCGCACCTGCGCACCCACCCCGCCGTGGCGGCGGGGCTTGCCCGCGGCACCCTGACGTTGCAGGGATGGTTCTATGATATTGCCAGCGGGGAAGTGGTGGTGCTCGATGAAACCTCGCGCACCTTCATCCATGTCGATGAAGCCATTGCCAAGCTGCGCGCCCAGCAGGCCGACAGCGCCACGGCGTAATTTCCTGCCCCGGCCCGCCGCACTGGCCGGGCTGGCCATGATCTGGGCTGCCTGCCCCGCATGGGCGGCAGGCAGCCTGAAGGTTGCGACATGGAACCTGGAATGGCTGACCACGCGCGCGCAGGGTGATCCCGCCCTGCCGCCCGATGTCATGCCCCGCACGCCCACCGACATGGCGCGACTGGCACATTATGCCACACGCCTTGCCCCCGATATCGTGGCGCTGGAGGAAGTGGACGATCCGGCCCTTGCCGCCCGGCTGTTTCCCGCACCCGCCTACCATATCTTCATAACCGGTGATTCCGTGGTGCAGCGGGTAGCCGCCGCCGTGCGGGCGGACCTGCCTGTCATGCGCCACCCCGATGTTACGGCGCTGGATGTCTATGCCGCCGATGCGCCGCGCCACCTGCGCGCGGGGCTGGACCTGACCATCGGCACCGGCGCTGACAGCCTGCGCGTGCTGGTGGTGCACCTCAAGGCCGGATGCCGGGATTCAGGCCCCGCCGACCGCAGGCCCGCCTGTGGCACCCTGCGGCGGCAGATGGCCGTGGTGCAGGACTGGATCATGGAGCGGCAGGATGAAGGCGAGGCCTTCGTCGTGCTGGGCGATTTCAACCGCCTGCTGGCCCCCGATGACCCGATGCTGCACACTTTGGGCGAAAACGGCCCCCTCACGCTGGCCACGGCAGGGCGCGCCAGCCCGTGCGGGGCGGGAACCTATTTCATCGATCATCTCATCATGGGCGGCGCGGCCCGCGACTGGCTGGAACCGGGCAGCCTGCGCGTCATGCTCTATCGTGACCGGACGCAGGACGGCACAGCCCGTCTGTCCGATCACTGCCCGGTCTCGGCACGGCTTTCGCTCCCCTGAGGGGGCAGCCGTTATTCCGGCCAGATGCCCGAGGCGTGCAGCGCACTCCACCCCACCATCACCACGATCATCACGAACACGACAGCCCCCATGAGCTGGAACAGTTCCTTGTAGGGCATGAACGGGGGAACCGCCGCCGCATCGGCCGCCGCCTGCGTGGTGGCCACGGCATCATGCGGGGTGGCGACAACCTGCGTCTGGGCCTCGGGCACAGGGCCGGGATCGGGGGTCGTGCTCGCGGCCATGGCGGCTTCATCTTCCTGCACGGCTTCATGCAGGGCCTCAACCGGATGTTCCACCCCTACGGGCACAGCGGACTGCGCCACCACGGCCGGATCCTGATCGGGGGTATCGGTCATTGACGCTGTACTCCTGCTTTAACCAGGTCTATGCCATATAGGACAGCCCGGCACGATAACGAGGGCACAGGATAGGACATCCCGTGCCATACTGCCACACGCCCCATGAACAGGAGAGACGCATGCCAGCCCTGAAACCCACCCGCCGGAAGTGCCTCGCCGCACTGGCCGCCAGCCTGCTGCCCGTGGCCCTGCCCGGCATGGCCCATGCGGGCAGGCCGCTGCGCATCGGCATGATCGGAGCGGGGCATGTCGGCACCACGCTGGGGCGTTTGTGGGCGCGGGCGGGCCATCAGGTCATGTTCAGCGCGCTCGAGCACGAGGAAGCGGAAAAACGGGCCTCGGAATTCTATCCCCTCGCCCGCGCGGGCACGGCGCAGGAGGCCGCGAAGTTTGGCGATGCCGTGGTGCTGGCCGTACCCTATGGTGCCCTGCCCCAGCTTGGCCACACGATTGGCGCCATCGTGGGCACAAAGCCGCTGATCGACGCGACCAACCCCTATGGCTGGCGCGATGGCAAGATCGGGCGGCTGGCGCTGCGTAACGGGGCGGGGCTGACCACGCAGTCGCTCTTCCCTGCCGCCTCCGTGGTGCGCGCCTTCAACTCCGAGGACATGACCACGCTCGCCGCCCAGACATGGCGCACGCCGCCGCGCCTGGCGCTGCCCATGGCGGGCGACGTGATACAGGCGCTGTACACGGCGGGCTGGCTGATCCATGATGCGGGGTTTGACCCGGTCATGGTAGGCCCGCTTTCAACAGCAAGGCTGTTCCAGCCCGGCGGCCCGGCCTTTGAGGCGCAGATGAACGCCACCGACCTGCGCCACCTGCTGGGCGTCACGGCCAACAACCCGGTTGACCGCGCGCTGGCCACTCAGTTCGCGGGCGGGATGTAATTCGCCTGCCGCAGCGCAAAGCCGAACTGCACCCAGCCAATGCCCGCGGCAATCAGTTCAACGGCAATGAACGTGCCGATCAGCCACAGCCCCGACCACGGCAGGGTCACATACAGGCACACACCCACCAGCAGGCTGATCAGCCCGCCAAGCAGGATGAACCACCACCCCTGCAGCCCGCGCTGCTGGAACGCCATGATGATGCGCGCGATGCCTGATATGACCAGGCAGGCGGAAATGAAGATGGTGATGACCATGGAGCCGGTGCTCGGCTCCTCCATCATCATCGTGCCCGCCAGGATATAGAGCGCACCACCCGCGATCGACATGAGCCGCCCGCTCCAGTCGCGCACCACGAAGGCATGCACGAGCTGCACCGTGCCCGCCACGAACAGAAGCACGCCAAACAGGATGGTGCTGGCCAGCGAGACCGCCAGCGCATCCACCCATGCCATGATGCCCAGGCCGAACGAGATCGCGCCCAGCCCCACAAACAGCGGCCAGCGCTGCGTAATTGGCGTATCCATTGACTGAAGTTCCTCCTGTTTATTGATGGATGTGGTTCATCCGCATGCTGCCCGTTTCATAACAGGCCGTGCCCCCGGTGCGATACAGGCTTGTGGGAATGATTGACACGCCCCCCCCGGTACTTCTATACGCGCCCGACTGCCGGGAACGTGGACGATACGGCTGGTGCCCATGGGTGATTGCTCCCCGGCGCCAGTAATACGGATCGCGCCCGCCCTGTTCATGGGGAACAGGGCCTACCGGTGCAACGCCATGGCCCGTGGCTCACGCCGCAGGCCATGCAGATTGAAGAGAAGAGAGCGCACAATGAGCAAGCGCCTTGAGAGCAAGTATAAAATCAACCGCCGCCTTGGCGTAAACCTGTGGGGCCGCGCCAAGTCGCCGGTCAACAAGCGCGAGTATGGCCCCGGCCAGCACGGCCAGCGCCGCAAGCAGAAGCCCTCCGACTTCTCCGTGCAGCTGATGGCCAAGCAGAAGCTCAAGGGCTACTACGGCAACATCGGCGAGAAGCAGTTCCGCAAGTATTACGATGAGGCCGTGCGCCGCAAGGGTGATACCTCCGAGAACCTGATCGACCTGCTCGAGCGCCGGCTGGATGCGGTCGTGTACCGCCTGAAGTTCGCGATCACCCCGTTCGCGGCGCGTCAGTTCATCAGCCACGGCCACATCACGGTCAATGGCCGCAAGGTCAACATCCCCTCCTTCCTGGTGCGTGATGGCGACGTGATCGAAGTGCGCGAGAAGTCCAAGCAGCTCGCCATCGTGCTCGATGCCGCCCAGAGCGGCGAGCGTGACGTGCCGGAATACATGGAAGTGGACCACCGCCAGATGAAGGGCTCCTTCCTGCGCAGCCCCAAGCTGTCGGATGTGCCCTATCCGGTGCAGATGGAACCGAACCTGGTCATCGAATTCTACTCTCGCTGATCAAGTCCCGGAACCGGGCAGGCGTGACGCCGGGCGTGGGGATTTTTCCCTGCGTCCGGCGTCCGCGTTTCTGGCCCCTGCCCGCTTCCGCCTCCTTTCCGCCAGGCCAGCCGCAGGAATGGACAAGACCGTGACCGCCACCGCCGCCGAAACCCCGCTTGCCGCCGAGATTACCCGCCGGCGCACCTTTGCCATCATCTCGCACCCTGATGCGGGCAAGACCACGCTGACCGAGCGCATCCTGCGCGCGGGCGGCGCGATCCAGATGGCGGGCAACGTACGGGCCAAGGGCGAGCGGCGGCGCACGCGCTCGGACTGGATGGGAATCGAGCGCGACCGTGGCATTTCGGTCGTGACCTCGGTCATGACGTTTGAATATGGCGGCTGCATCTTCAACCTGCTCGACACGCCAGGCCATGAAGACTTCTCGGAAGATACCTACCGCACGCTGACGGCAGTCGACGCCGCCGTGATGGTGATCGACGCCGCCAAGGGCATCGAGGCCCGCACGCGCAAGCTGTTCGAAATCTGCCGCCTGCGCGATATCCCCATCGTCACCTTCATCAACAAGATGGACCGCGAATCGCAGGACCCGTTTGCCCTGCTCGATGAAATCTCGTCCTCTCTCGCACTCGATGTCTCGCCCGCCACATGGCCGGTGGGCCGTGCCGCCAAGTTTGTCGGCACCTACGATATCCATAAACGCGAACTGCACGTGACCGAGGAGCTCGACCAGTCTGATCCGCGCATGGTGCAGCTTGGCGAGGAACTTGAACTCGTTGAAGCCGCCCTCCCGGAATTCGACCTTGAAAGCTTCAATGCAGGCCACCTGACCCCGGTCTTCTTCGGGAGTGCGATGAAGGAAATCGGCGTGACCGACCTGCTCGACGCGCTGGCCGCCTTCGGCCCGCCGCCGCGCGACCAGGCCACCGAAACACGTAACGTGCGCGCCGATGAACCCGCGCTGACCGCGCTGGTGTTCAAGATCCAGGCCAACATGGACCCCAACCACCGCGACCGCATGGCCTTTGCCCGCATCTGCTCTGGCAAGCTGCAGCGCGGCATGCGGCTCAAGCATGTGCGCATTGGCAAGCAGTTCGCGCTGCACACCCCGCAATTCTTCTTCGCCCGTGACCGGCAGCTTGCCGAGGAAGCCTTTGCAGGCGATGTGGTGGGCATTCCCAACCACGGCACGCTACGCATTGGTGATACGCTGACCGAGGGCGAGGACCTGCGCTTTACTGGCGTGCCCTATTTCGCGCCTGAAATCCTGCGCCGCGTGCGGCTTGATGATGCGATGAAGGCCAAGAAACTGCGCCAGGCCCTGACCGAACTGGCCGAGGAAGGCGTGGTCCAGCTTTTCCGCCCGCAGGATGGCGCGCCCCCCATCGTGGGTGTGGTCGGCACGCTGCAGCTCGATGTGCTGCAATCCCGCCTCAAGGGCGAATACGGCGTGGCCATCGGCTTCGAGTCGACGCCCTACAACCTCGCCCGCTGGGTCACCGGCCCGCGTGAGCGGCTGGAAGCCTTCTGCATGGCCAACCGCACGGCCATGGCGGATGATATTGATGGCGACCCGGTCTTCCTCGCCTCATCGGCGTTCATGATGAAGCGCACGGCGGAAGGCAACCCGGAGCTGACCTTCCATGACATCAAGCAGATCGGCCAGGAAATCGGCTGACCGCTCGGGCGTGGCCCCGATGGGGTCTTGCCTATCCCTGCCTGTCTACCCCATCTAGGCACATCATGTCCGACACACAGCCCCGCCTGCACCTGCACGACAGCAGGACACGCAGCACCGTTCCCTTCACGCCGCTCGCCCCCGATAACGTGCGGGTCTATTACTGCGGCCCCACGGTCTATGACCTGGCGCATATCGGCAACCTGCGCGCCATGCTGACCGCCGATGTGCTGGTGCGCCTGCTGCGCCACCTGTACCCATGCGTGACATATGTGCGCAACATCACCGACGTGGATGACAAGATCAACGCCCGCGCCCGCGCCAATAATGAACCCATTGCCGACCTGACCGCGCGCACCATCAGCGATTTCCACAAGGATCTCGCCGCCGTCAGCATCCTGCCGCCCGATATCGAACCCCGCGCCACGCACCACATTGGCGAAATGCAGGACATGATCCACCGCCTGATCGAAAGCGGCCATGCCTATGAGGCCGAGGGCCATGTGCTCTTCGCGGTGGATACCTATGCCTCCTACGGCGCGCTGTCGGGCCGCAGCCCCGATGACCTGATTGCCGGCGCCCGCGTGGAAGTGGCCCCCTACAAGCGCAATGCGGGCGACTTCGTGCTGTGGAAACCATCAGACGACCAGACCCCGGGCTGGGACAGCCCGTGGGGCCGGGGGCGACCGGGCTGGCATATCGAATGTTCGGCCATGTCGCACCGCTATCTGGGCGAGAGCTTCGACATTCATGGTGGCGGGTCCGACCTCCTGTTCCCGCACCACGAGAACGAGCGCGCGCAGAGCATGTGCTGCCACCCGCACGGGCACTTCGCCAATCACTGGGTGCATAACGCCATGCTGCTGGTGAATGGGGAGAAGATGTCGAAATCGCTCGGCAACTTCCTGACCGTGCGCGACGTGCTGCGTGACACGCCCGCCGAGGCCCTGCGCCTTCTGCTGCTGCGCGCGCAGTACCGCTCGGTGCTGAACTTTACGCGCGAAGGGCTGGACGAGGCCAAACAGATGCTTGACCGCTTCTATCGCGCGCTCGAAGCCCTTGATCCGGCACAGGATGCCGTAGCCCCGCCTGAAAGCGTCATCGCCGTGCTGTGCGATGACCTGAACACCCCCCGTGCGCTGGCCGAGATGCATGCGCTGGCTGACAGGGCCGTGGCGGGTGACAGCATGGCCGCAGCCCAGCTCAAGGCCGCAGGCAACCTGATCGGCCTGCTGCATGACACGCCCGAGACATGGTTCCGTGGTGGGGCGAAAGTCGATCCGGCTGAAATCGAACGCCTGATTGCACAACGGCTGGCCGCCCGCAAGGCGCGTGACTTCGCCCGCGCGGATGAAATCCGCAACACCCTCGCGGCACAGGGCATCATGCTTGAAGATGGCCCGCAGGGCACGACATGGAGGCAGGCATGACCGGCCGTGATGGCGGGGCGGATATCGGCCCCATAGGCAACAGCCCGGTCGTGATCCTGGTCCGGCCCCAGATGGCCGAGAACATTGGCACCACAGCCCGCGCCATGGCCAATGGCGGGCTGTTTCACATGCGCCTCGTCGCCCCGCGTGATGGCTGGCCGCTGGAACGCGCATGGCGCAGTGCCTCGGGCGCTGACCGAATTCTTGAATCGGCACAGGTGTTCGACACGGTGGATGATGCGGTGGCCGACCTGCACCACGTATTTGCCACCTGCCCGCGCCCGCGCCATATCGTCAAGCCCGTGCTGACAGCACGCGGCGGTGCTGCCGAACTGCGCGAGATGACCGATCGCGGCCTGAAGGTGGGGCTGATGTTCGGCCCCGAACGCGCAGGCCTTGATAATGAGGACATGGCCCGCGCCGATGCCCTGATCCGCTACCCGCTCAACCCCGCCTTCATGTCGCTCAATCTGGCACAGGCGGTGATGATCATGGCCTATGAGTGGTGGATGGCGAAGGACGATACCCCGCCGCGCACGCTCATGACCAACGAAACGCATGTGGCCACCCGGGGCGAACTCGACAACTTCATGCGTCACCTGATTGGCGATCTCGATGAATGCGGATTCCTGCGCAATGAACAGAAGCGCGCAGGCATGGTGCGCAACCTGCGGCACTTCTTCCTGCGCGGCGAAGTGACGGAGCAGGAACTGCGCACGCTGCATGGCGTGGTGACCGAGCTTTCACGCGGGCGCAAGGCGCGGCAGGACAGGAAATAACAAAACTTTCCGGAGATGCCTTTTTTCAAAAAGGGGGCGTTCTTTGAAGCTTTTTGAAAAAAGCTTCACCAAAAACTTCTTTCACAAAAAAGGCCCGGTGCATAACCGGGCCTTTTTCGTATCAGCGTGCTGCGATCTGGAGCCGGTCGGCCACGCGGGCGCGGCCCATGAGTGGCAGCAGGTCGCGCATTTCAGGCCCGCTATCCTCGCCCGTCAGCGCCAGGCGCAGGGGGTGGAACAGGGCGCGGCCGCTGCGCTCCGTGCGCTCTTTCACCGTCGTGGTCCATGTTTTCCATGTGGTTTCATCCCACGGCTCCGCAGGCAGCGACTCCAGTGCATGCAGCAGGAAGGGGCGGTCCGCCTCATCAATCACTGGCGGCACGATCTCGCCCGCCACCACATCCCACCAGTGACGCAGTTCGCCTGCCATATCCACATTGCCCCGCACGGCCAGCCAGAAGGCTTCGGTCGCCCCCTCGGGCAGGCGGGCGCGGATTTCCTCAAACGGCATGGCGTGCATGATGCGGCGGTTCAGCCCCAGCAACTGCCGCATGTCAAACCGCGCCGCCGCACGCGAGACACGGCCAAGGTCATAGGTTGCAGCCAGTTCATCAAACGAAAGCGGTGCCGGATCATCCGCGCTGCCCAGGCGGGCAAGGTAGGAGACGATGGCCGAAGGCTCGACCCCATCCTGCCGCAATGCGCGAATCGAAAGCCCGTCGAACCGCTTGGACAGCTTGCCCCCGCCCTCATCAAGCAGGAGCGGCAGATGCGCGAAGGTGAAGCGGTTGCGTTTCGCCCCCAGCGCCTCGGCAATGTCGATCTGCACGCCGGTATTGGTCAGGTGGTCCTCGCCACGGATGATGTGGGTAATGCCCAGTTCCATGTCATCCACCACCGAGGCCAGCGTGTACAGCACCGTGCCATCGGCCCGCACCAGCACGGGGTCGGAAATGGCAGGCAGCTTGACCCGGCACGCCCCCATGACAAGGTCGTTCCATTCCACCGTGCGATGATCGGATAGTCTGAAGCGCCAGTATGGCACCTTGCCATTGGCCTCGGCCTGCGCGCGCTGCGCGGGGGTCATGCGCAGCATGGCGCGGTCATAGACCGGCGGCTTGCGCATGCGGATGCGGGCCTCGCGCTTTGAAGCCAGCTCCTGCTCGCTCTCGAAACACGGATAAAGCCGCCCGCTGGCCTTGAGAGCCTCGATGGCCAGCGCGTAGCGCTCCAGCCGGTCGGACTGGCGCACGAATTCATCCCAGCCAATGCCCAGCCAGCGCAGGTCATCGCACAGGGCCTGAACGTATTCCTCCTTCGAGCGGGTGCGATCGGTATCGTCAATCCGCAGCAGGAAGCGGGCCTTGTGGCGGCGGGCGAACAGGGCATTGGCAATGGCCTGACGCGCATTGCCAACATGAATCAGCCCGGTCGGGCTAGGCGCAAAACGGAGTTTCATGCCCCTTATATGCGGCGATTACGCCCCAAACGCCAGAGAACACGGCGGCTCCTGCCTTCTGGAACAGATAAAAGTTTTTGGGGGTCGCCTTTTTTCAAAAAGGCGGCGTTCCCTGAAGCTTTTATCTGCCCTGCTAGGCTTTTACGCCTCGTCCTCATCATCGCCCCGGCGCGGATCGAAGGCGCGCCAGTCGCGTTCCATGGGTGTGGCTGCATGGGCTGCGAAATCATCAAGTTCATTGGCCGAACGCCAGCCCTGCTCGCCCGCTTCAAGCACCTCCGCGTCCTCGCCAAACGCGAACCAGGCCTTGAGGATGTCGGCTGCCGACAGACCGGCCATGCGGCAGCGCTCGATGCTGTCGCGCACATAGGCGCGTGCAAAGGCGTTGGCCTGGATCAGGTCGGGAAAGCCGCCCACCTCCTCGACAATATTATCCTCGGCACCGCCTGACAGGTCGATGATGCGTACGCGCCAGCCGCCCTCGGGGGCAAAGATGTTTTCTGACAAGATTAGAAGCCTTTCGTTATTCCGGGTCGTGTGGCGTGCGGCGCAGCAGGAACTCGCGCCCCGCCTTGACCCGTGGCACGTTGTCATACGCCACGATATCCGCCGTAGCATACGTCTCGGACCAGCGGTCAGGGATGAACGAACCCGTGCCGATTACATCCACCGGGGCATGGGCATCGGCCATGCTCAGGCATTTTTCCACGCTGAACCCTGATGAGGCGATGATGCGCACATGCGGGAAGCCCGCCTCGTCCAGCACCTCGCGCATGCGCCAGATGGCCGCAGCCGAGACCCCGGTGCCCACAAGGTGGCTGAGTTCCTTGTCCGAGCGGTAGCGCCGGATGGTGCCCGGCGTGTGGCGCTCGAGCACGTCATAGGAGGATTGCGGGTCCAGCCCTTCCAGAAAGCGGCCGCCATGCGTGTCGAGCCGCACGGCCAGCCGCCCCTGCGCCGCAAGTTCGGGGAAGTGCCGGCACACTTCCAGCGCATCCGTCACCTCGCGGCCAAAATAGTCAACCAGCACCACCAGGTCCATTGAGGGATAGACCTCATGGAACATCTCGGCTGCCCGCAGGGTCGAACCCGCATAGCCCACCAGCGCGTGCGGCATGGTGCCCAGCCCATGCGTGGTGCCAAAATAATGCGCCGTCGCGTCATTCGCGCCGCCAATGAAGCCATGCGCCCCTTCCTTCTGGGCGGCATGGCTGCCAACGGAGGCGGCATAGGCCATCTGCTCCTGCATGCCAAAGCCCGCGCAATGGCGGGCCTCCATGGCCAGAAAGCGCACATGGGGCAGCGCCATGGCCATCTGGTAGGCATTATGGGCGGCGACACAGGCCGGGCCGAGGCGCTGGAGCACCAGTGTCTCGAGCGGGGCAAGGGCTGCAAACGAGCCGGTTATGTAGGCCAGCGGCTCGCCCGCCCCCACCCATGTGCCCTCGGGGTAAAGAAGCGTGGTTTCAATGGTGATGCCGCGCGCGCTGCCGACCGCGCGCAGCCACTCGGTCATGAGCCGGGGGGCGGAAATGACGGGGCGGCGCAGGAAGATGGCGTAAGTGACCTTCCTGTCGCCAAAATGCTCCACGATGGCGCGCGTGCGGTTGAAATACGCATCCGTGCGGGCTGCGATCATGTCATCCGCCGCGCTGGCCAGCCTGTCACGGCCAGCCGGTTCACCCTGGGTCATTTGCCCTCCCTTCCCGCGTTACGGGGCGGGGTCAGCGTGCCCCGCCAGCCATCCGGTGCATCCGCGTCTTCAGTTCCTCGGCCAGACGGAATGCCATCTCCAGTGACTGTTCCGCATTCAGGCGCGGATCGCAAAAGGTTTCATAGCGTTCGCCCAGATCATCTTCCGTCAGGCGGTGGGCGCCACCGATGCATTCGGTCACGTTCTGGCCCGTCATTTCAAAATGCACGCCGCCGGGGCTGGCGCCCGCAGCCTCGAACACATCAAAGAAACCGTGGATCTCGGACAGGATGGCATCGAACGAGCGGGTCTTGACCCCTGTCGAGGTCGAGCTGGTATTGCCGTGCATGGGGTCGCACAGCCATGTAACCGTGCGGCCCGTGGCCATCACTTTCTCGAGCAGCGGCGGCAGGTGGTCGCGCACCTTGCCCGCCCCCATGCGCGAGATGAGCGAGATGCGCCCGGCCTCATCGGCGGGGTTGAGGATGTCGAGCAGCTGCTCGAGGTCCTCGATGGTGGTGGAGGGACCAACCTTGATGCCGATGGGGTTGCGCACCCCACGCAGGAACTCGACATGCGCGCCATCGGGCTGGCGGGTGCGATCACCGATCCACACGAAATGGGCCGAACAGTCATACCATTCGCCCGATGTCGAATCGATGCGGGTCAGCGCCTGCTCGTAAGGCAGGAGCAGGGCCTCGTGCGAGGTGTAGAACTCGGTCTCGTCGATCTGGGGCGTGGTGGTGGCGTTCAGCCCGCACGCCGCCATGAAGTCCAGCGTCTCGCCAATGCGGCCAGCAAGCTCGCCATAACGCTGCGCCAGCGGCGAGCGCTCGACAAAACCAAGGTTCCAGCGATGCACCTCATGGAGGTTGGCATAACCGCCGCTGGCGAAGGCGCGCAGCAGGTTCATGGTGCCAACCGACTGGAAGTAGCCAGTTTCCATGCGCTTCGGGTCGGGAATACGCGCGGCCTCGGTGAAGTCGGAGCCGTTGATGATGTCACCGCGATAGGACGGCAGGGTCACGCCGTCCTTCGTCTCGGTATCCGATGAACGCGGCTTGGCGTACTGGCCTGCCATGCGCCCGATCTTGATGACCGGCACCTTGGCGCCGAAGGTCAGCACCACCGCCATCTGCAACAGCACGCGAAAGGTGTCGCGCACGATATCGGCGGTGAATTCGCTGAAGCTCTCGGCACACGCGCCGCCCTGCAGCACGAAGGCCTGCCCCGTGGCGGCCTTGGCCAGATGGGCGCGCAGGCGGCGGGCCTCACCGGCGAAAACCAGCGGGGGGTAACGGCGCAGGCGGGCCTCGACGCCGCTCAGGGCTGTCTCGTCGGGGTATCGCGGCATCTGCCGCGCGGGAAACGACCGCCAGCTCTCCGGCGTCCAGGCCTGCCGGGAAGAACTGTTGTGGCTGTGCGTCGCACTCATGGGTCGGATCCTAATTCCTCTTGATACAAGACAGTCCTTTCCGCCTGCCAGGCGGAAGGGCCGCCTTTATGTCGAAAAAACCGGCATATGGCAAAGCCTGTTCGCGGCGCTTTGTGATATCGGCGGCCGGGCAGGCATCATGAATGTTGCATGGCGGCCACAAGTCAGGCTTCCTGCGGCCCTGCGGGGGTCGTATTGCGCGACGGGACCGCCCATATGTAAAAGAGGTATGGTTGGCCTGCCACGTCACCGCTTCCCTTAGCAAAAAAGCCTTGGCATGCTGCCCCCTCAGGTAAAAGGATTACGGATCATGGCCACCTCACGTGGGAAACTCATAACCGCCCTCTCGGCCGGGCTGTGCCTGTTGAGCGTGACGGCCATGGCCGCCCCGGCCAGCCAGGACGACACCAGCAGCAGTTCCGATCAGGACCGGATGACCGTTCACGGCCAGCGCGGCCATCTGCCGCCCGGCTATGAGGAAGCACCGTCGATGGAGCTCAACCACGGCCCCGACCCCGACCATCTGGAGCACGTGCATCGTGACTCGGTCACGGGCACGGACCTGTCGCGCTTCGGCACGGCCTACCAGAGCAGCGGCATCAACGGTGATGGCCAGCTTGGCGATTCCACCGGCAATGGCTGGGTGGCTCCGCGCTGAAGCGCGATGCAGCATCAGACATAAAAAAAAACCGCTGCCGGGTCTGACCCGCAGCGGTTTTTTATTGGGCAGGGCCTGAATCCGGAGAGACGTTTTGGGTGAAGCTTTTTTTCAAAAAGCTTCAAAAGACCCTGCCTAAAAAAAAGACGTCCCCCCATAAACTTTTATTATTCGGAACGCGGCGTGACCCGCGTGCGGGTACGCATGGTCACGAATTCCTCCGCCGCCGTGGGGTGAATGCCGATTGTGCGGTCCCAGTCGGTCTTCTTCAGCCTTGCCGTCACGGCAACGGCCAGACCCTGCATGATCTCGGGCGCGTCATCACCCAGCATGTGGGCCCCCACCACAACCTGGCTGGCCTGATCGACCACCAGCTTCATCAACGTGCGCTGCGCGCGCCCGCTCAGCGTGTTGCGCATGGGGCGGAAGCGGCTGACATACACATCCACATCCCCTTCCTTCGCGGCCTCAGCCTCAGTCAGGCCAACGCTGGAGAGCGTGGGGGTAAAGAACACCGCCTTGGGCGTGGTGGCATAGCACCACTCGCGCGGGGATGCCTTGCCAAACAGGCGGTCGGCCAGATTATGGCCCTCGGCAATGGCCACCGGGGTCAGGTTAAGGCGGTTGGTCACGTCGCCTATGGCATAAATGCCGGGCACCGTCGTCTCGCTCTTGTCATCAACGATGATGCGCCCGTTCTCCTCCATCGCCACGCCAAGCTGCGTCAGCCCCAGCCCGGTCACCTTGGGGTGGCGGCCGGTGGCGAAGAACACGCAGTCGGTCTCGATGCGGGTGCCATTATCAAGATGGACCACGAAGCTGCCATCAGCCTGTTTTTCAATGGCGGTCGGCGAGGTCGCGACATGCTGGCGGATGCCGCGCAGGTCGATCGCATCATGCAGGGCGTGGCGCAGATCGGCATCGAAGCCACGCAGCGGCAGGTTTTGGCGGTAGACCAGGTCCACCGTGGAGCCAAGCCCGCGGAAGATACCGGCGAACTCCACGCCAATATAACCACCCCCCACCAGGCACACGCGCCTGGGGCGCTCTTCAAGGTGGAAAGCCTGATCGGACGAGATGGCATATTCCACGCCCGGCAGTTTGGGCAGGGTGGGCGTGGAGCCGACCGCAATGACAATACGCGCGGCAGTCACGCGGCGGGGGGCTTCATGCGGGGCGAGTGGCGAGGGGTCAATGCGCAGGGTGTGCGCGTCCTCGATGGTGGCATGGCCGGTAAACAGGGCCACGTCGGCCTTTTCCAGCATCGAGACATAGATGCCGTTGAGGCGTGCGATCTCGCGGTCCTTGGCGGCGATGAGGGCGGCCCAGTCATTGTGGCCGCGCTTCGTGTTCCAGCCAAAGCCGTGGCTGTCATCCACCCAGTCGCCATAGTCGCTGGCCTGCACCATCAGCTTCTTGGGCACGCAGCCCAGATTGACGCAGGTGCCGCCCCAGTGGCGGCTTTCAGCCACGGCAACCCGCGCCCCGTGGCTGGCGGCAATACGCGCGCAGCGCACGCCACCGGAGCCCGCGCCAATGACGAACAGATCAAAATCATAACTCATGCCGGTTGTGCATCCTGTCTCGGCCGGACGGGACACAGCACGCCGCATTCCGGCAATGACCCGCCATGCGCGTGGCGGGGCCAATAAAAAACCCCGGCCATGGCGGAATGGCCGGGGAGTGGTGTGGGCGGGATCAGCGTTCGGCGAACGCCTTTTCCACCACGTAGGCGCCGGGGTGGGAATTGTTGCCCTCGTCGAAGCCGCGCTCCTGGAGCATCTTCTCGGTATCGGCCAGCATCTCGGGCGAACCGCAGATCATCACGCGGTCATGCTCGGGGTCGAGTTCGGGGATGTTGAGATCGGTGAAGATCTTGCCCGTCTCGATCAGCTTGGTGATGCGGTCGGTTACGGCAAATTCCTCACGGGTCACGGCCGGGTAGTACAGCAGCTTGCCCTTCACGTCCTCGCCAAGGAACTCATGCTCGGGCAGTTCGTGACGGATGTGGTTGGAATAGGCCAGCTCACCCGAAATGCGCACCGTGTGGCTCAGGATCACGTGCTCGTAACGCTCATAGCATTCCGGGTCCTTGATCAGGCTCATGAAGGGCGCAAGCCCCGTGCCGGTGGACAGAAAATACAGGTTGCGGCCCGGGCGCAGGTTATCAAGCAGCAGCGTGCCCACGGGCTTGCGACCGATCAGCACCTTGTCACCCACCTTGACGTGGCGCAGGCGCGAGGTCAGCGGGCCATCGGGCACGGCGATGGACAGGAATTCGAGGTGGTCCTCGTAATTCGCGCTGGCAATGCTGTAGGCGCGCAGCAGCGGCTTGCCCTCGACCTCGATGCCGATCATCGTGAACTGGCCGTTCTCGAAACGCAGTGCAGGGTCGCGCGTGGTGGTGAAGGTGAACAGCCGGTCGGTCCAGTGATGCACGGACAGCACGGTCTCGGCATTCAGGTGGCCGTATTCCTTGGTGGGTTCGGCAAGGTGGAACACGCCGGGCTGTCCCTCGACCGGGGCGAGGCCGGTGAGCATGGTCTCGCTGGTTGGCATAATCAACGTATCGGACATCTGGTTATCACTCTCCCGGCTGGATATGACGCAGACACAGGATTTCCTGCAAACATGCGCCGCCCACAACGATATGACTAAGGCGGGCATGTTTAGGCCATCCACAACGTGGATTTCCAGCACAAAACAAACATATCACGCACCAAGGGCGGCTGAACCTGCCGCATAAGGCGCGTTTCAGGGCACGCCTGTCATGCCAGACGCGTACGATCGGGGCTTCTATTCAATGATTTCCCATGTCGATGCAAGCCGGAGTCCATTGTCCCCGCCGCATGGATGACGCACATAGGAAACATGAGTTCAGAATTTTCCGATCGCGACGCGTCTACCGCAGCCCCTGCCGCGCTGGCGCTTGATGCAGCCATCGCCGCCACCGGCCTGCATGTTGAAACCCGCGAGCGCCCCAAGCTAGAGCGCGTGATCGCCCGCCAGCTTGCCCCCGGCGCTGACCGGGTGGATGACGCAACCTTCCGCGCCGCCCTGTGCACCGTGCGCCGCAAGCCATGGGGCTCGCGCCTGATGGACCTGACCCGCCGGGCAGGCCAGGTATGGGTCACCCGTGCGGATACCGAGACGGCCGCCAAAACGGTCGATACCCCCGCCCCGGACGACGCCACCCTGCTCGCGGCCCTGACGCCCGTGCTGCATGAAAAACTGCGCACCCAGGGCGAGACTCCGCAGATGGCGGTGGAGAATATCCGCTCCGACCTGTTCGATGGCACGGGGCGCATGCTCTCGCCCGGTGAACTGCACACCCTGGCCGTGGCCGTGGCCGATGCGTTCGGCCTGCCCGACCCCGCGGCCTTTGCCGCCAGCCTTGATGCGGCGGAAAGCAGTCGCCGCGACCGCGATGCCCGCATAGAAGACACGGCGCGCGCCCGCCGGCGCGAGGAAGTGCAGCGCCTGCGTGAGTGGGAAAAGAGCCTCGTGCCCTTCAGCGACGTGCCCGGCCTGCTACGCTGCTCGCAGCGCGAGGCCCTGCGCTGGATTGCCGAGAACCGCCTGCCCGTCGCCCGCCGCGTGCCGCAGGCGGACGGGCAGGAACGCTGGGAGTTCGACCCCTCCGAACTCATGGCCCTGCGCCAGAACCTGCCGCAGTGGCGGCGCGAGGGGCCGGAAAGCGACAGACGCGCCCCGCTGGCACCCGACCTCGGCAACAGGCGCGTGGGCAATGCCGTGATTGCGCAGGTGGCGGCACTCGACCGCTACGCAGCCCATTTCCGCACCGCGCGCGCGCTCAACCGCCGCATCACGCTGGTGACCGGGCCAACCAATAGTGGCAAGTCGCATACCGCGCTTGATGCGCTGGCCCGGGCCGAGAGCGGGCTGGCGCTGGCCCCCCTGCGACTGCTGGCCCATGAGTTCCGCGAGTCGCTGACCGCGCGCGGCGTGCCGACCTCGCTCGCCACCGGCGAGGAGCGCATCGACGTGCCCGGCAGTCGCCACCTTGCCGCCACCGTCGAGATGTGTCCGCTGAACAACCCGGTCGATGTCGCCATCATCGACGAGGCCCAGATGCTCACCGACCCCGACCGGGGCGCTGCGTGGACGGCCGCCATCATGGGGGCACCCGCGCGGCACCTGTTCATTCTCGGCGCGCCGGACTGCATTCCCATGGTCCGGCGCATTGCCGAGCTGTGCGGCGACCCGGTGGATGAAATCCGCCTCGAGCGCAAAAGCCCGCTGGTCGCGGCCGAACGCGCGGTCAGCCTGCCCGAGTTGCAAAAGCATGATGCGCTGATCGCGTTTTCGCGCCGCGAGGTGCTCGACCTGCGCGCGCTGCTGCTCGCCCACGGCAAGCGGGTGGCGGTCGTGTATGGCGCGCTCAGCCCCGAAGTGCGCCGGGCCGAGGCGCAGCGCTTCAATAATGGCGATGCGGACATCCTGATCGCGACTGACGCCATCGGCATGGGGCTGAACCTGACCATCCGCCGCGTGGTGTTCGCGGCCCTGCGCAAATATGACGGCAACCAGACCCGCGACCTCAACCCGCAGGAGGTCAAGCAGATCGGTGGCCGCGCCGGGCGTTTTGGCAAGCATGAGCAGGGCATCGTGGCCGTGCTGGAGGGGGTGGGCAGCCCGTCCTTCATCCGCGCCATGCTGGAAGCCCCGCCCCAGCCGATCGAGGACATGCGCCCGCAGGTGCAGCCCGATGCCGACATCGTGCAGGCGGTCGCCGCCGAGATCGGGTCCGACAGCCTGTTCGGCGTGCTGGTGCGCATCCGCCGCGCGGTGCTGCGGCGTGATGATCCCAATTACCGCCTGGCCAACATGGAGCAGGCCTTTGCCATCGCCACCGCCCTTGAAGGTGTTGCGGACCTGACACTGGCCCAGCGCTGGGTCTATGCCATGTGCCCGGTTGATGACCGCGACAACGGCATCCAGCGCCTCGTGCACTGGGCGGCGGACCATGCGGCGGGCAACAGCGTGCCGCCACCGGGCACGGGCCGTCTGCCGCCTGCCGAACGCGCCGAGCGCACGGAGCTTGAACGCGCCGAAAAGCGCCACAAGCGGCTGGTGGCGTGGCGGTGGCTGGCGCTCCGCTTCCCCGAGACTTACGTCAACCGCGAGGATGCGGAGGAAACCACGGCACGGCTGAATGACTGGATCGAGGACGTGCTGCGCCAGCAGAGCGTGCGCGCCCGCGCCACCTCCGCCTCACCCTTCCGCCCCGACAGCCGCGCCAACCCGCCGGGCCGCAGGGGGGCCAACCGCGATGGTGGCCCGCCCAAGGGCAAACGCCCCCACCGCAAGCGGCGGTAAGCAGAACAGAAGTTTTTGGTGAAGCTTTTTTCAAAAAGCTTCGAAAAGAAGCCGCCTTTTTGAAAAAAGGCGGCACCCAAAAACTTCTATCCTGTTTTTAACGGATAACTTCAATGCCACCCATATAAGGCCGCAGCACCTCCGGCACGGTGATGCTGCCATCCTCGTTCTGGTAGTTTTCCATCACCGCGATCAGCGTGCGGCCCACGGCAAGGCCGGAACCGTTAAGCGTGTGCACGAAGGCGGGCTTGCCATCCGCCACGCGGTAGCGGGCATTCATGCGCCGGGCTTGGAAATCGCGCGTGGTGGAGCATGATGAAATCTCGCGCCATGCCTTCTGGCCGGGCAGCCATGCTTCAAGGTCGAAGGTCTTGGCCGCGCCAAAGCCGGTATCACCCGCGCAGAGCAGCAGGCGGCGATAGGGAATGCCCAGCTTCTCCAGCACCATCTCGGCACAGCGCGTCATGCGCTCGTGCTCGGCGTCACTCTCCTCGGGCGTGGTGATGCTGACCATCTCCACCTTCTGGAACTGGTGCTGGCGCAGCATGCCGCGCGTATCGCGCCCCGCAGCCCCCGCCTCGCTGCGGAAGCATGAGGAAAGGGCCACCAGCCTGCGCGGCAGCACATTGGCAGGCAGGATCTGGCCCGACACGCTGGCCGTCAGCGGCACCTCGGCGGTGGGGATGAGCCAGCGGCCATCTTCGGTGCGGAAGGACTGGTCGGCGAATTTGGGCAGCTTGTCGGTGCCGTACATGGCCTCGTTATTGACCAGAACCGGCACGGCTGTTTCCTCGTAGCCGTTATCGGTGGTGTGCAGGTCGAGCATGAACTGGCCGAGTGCGCGCTCCATGCGGGCCAGCGCGCCACGCAGCACCACGAACCGCGCACCCGACAGGCGCGATGCGGTCTCGAAATCCATCAGGCCCAGCGCCTCGCCCAGTTCGAAATGCTCGCGCGGGGTAAAGCTGAATTCGCGCACCACGCCGTTGCGGTGCACTTCCACGTTCGCACTTTCATCCGCCCCCTCGGGCACGGAAGCATCAAGCTGATTGGGCAGGCGCTCGAGCGTGCCGCGGATCTGGCCGTCAAGCTCGGCAACCCGGGTCTGGAGTTCTTCCATCCGCGCCTTGCCGTGGGCCACGCGCTCTTCAAGGGCTGCGGTATCCGCGCCGGATTTGCGTAAGGCTCCGATCTCTTTGGATATCTTCTTGCGGCTGGCCTGAAGCTCCTGCAGTTCGGTCTCGGCGGCGCGGCGCTCCGTGTCCAGCAGCAGCACGCCATCGGCCACGGCGGGCGCCCCGCGCCGTTTCAGGGCGGCGTCAAAGCCTGCGGGGTCGGCGCGTAGGGCACGCAGGTCGTGCATCAGGGGGTCTCCTCGGTTTCTTCAGGCGGTCTGCGCGGCTCGACAAGGCGGGCGCAGAAAATGGAAATTTCGTACAGCCCGATCAGCGGCACGGCCAGGCCGGTCTGGGTAATCACATCGGGCGGGGTCAGGATGGCGGCGGCCACGAACGCGCCCACATAGGCGTAGCGCCGCACCTTCGCCAGTCCCTTTGACGTGACCAGCCCCACGCGGGCCATCAGCGTCAGCACCACCGGCAGCTCGAACGCCATGCCGAACGCCAGGATCAGCTTCATCACCAGCGAAAGGTATTCCGATACCTTGGCCTGAAGCTCGATCTGCAGCCCGTCCTGCCCGTCCGCCGTCTGGAACGACAGGAAGAACTTCCACGCGGCGGGGAAGATGAAATAATAGGCCAGCGCCGCCCCCAGCGCGAACATGATGGGGGTCGCGACAAGGAAAGGCGCAAAGGCCCGCTTCTCGCTCTTGTACAGGCCGGGTGCGATGAAGATCCACGCCTGCACCGCCACCATGGGGAAGGACAGGCAGGCCGCGCCAAAGAAGGCGACCTTCATGTAGGTGAAAAAGGCCTCGTACAGCGCGGTATAGATCAGGTGCGGCTGCTCGCCCTTCTGGCGCATGATGTCGCCCAGCGGCCTGGCGAGGAAGAAGTAGATCTGCTCGGAATAGTAATAGCAGACCGCAAAGCACGCCACGAACGACACCATCGACCACAGCAGCCTGCGCCGCAGTTCGACAAGATGCTCGAGCAGCGGCATGGGCTGGTCATCAATGGCGTCCGGGTTCGGGTTTTCGTCGTGGGCGTCCATCGTGTTCCTATTCCTGCCCTGCGGGGGTCACGCCAACGCGCTGGCCACGGTGAATGACCCGGACCGGCGGCAGGAAGGCGGGCGGTGTGAGGCGCGGCAGTTCGGCGGCAATGCGCCGGGCGGTGCGCGGCGGCAGGAAATCGGGCGCATCGGGGGCGTCCACCTCCTCCGGGCTGTCATCGACAAGGGGGGGGATGTAATGGCGCGAGGGAATGGCCTGCTCGGGCAGGGATGACGCAGGCGTTGCCACCGGCGCCGCCATGGCGGAATGCGCCGCCTCATGCGTATCATCAAGCGAGCGGCGCAGGGCGCCATCCCCATCGATCGCGCTCATGATCTTGTCGCGCACGTTCATGCGCTTGAGCCTGCCAAGCTGGTCACGCGCCTCGGTCAGGTCAGCCTCGCGCACCATTTCATCCACATGCGACTGGAACTCGGTGGCAAGCCCCCGGGCCTTCTTGATCAGCCCGGTTACGGTGCGGATGGCGACAGGCATGTCCTTCGGCCCGATCAGCAGCAGGCCCACCACCCCGATCAGGGCAAATTCAGACCATGCGAAATCGAACATCAGCCGTTCCTTCCCTACCGCGCCCGCCCCTTGCGGCGCGCGCAGAACCGTACACCATCATCGTGCCCCGCACACCTATCACGCCCCGGGCGCGTCAGGAACCTCATCCGGCGCATCATCGCCACCCTGTGCTGCGGGCAGGCCACCGGGTGGCTCGGGGGCTGCATCGGGCACGTCCACCAGCAGTTCCTCGCGCCGGGGCAGGTCGCCAAGGTCCTTAAGGCCGAAATGCCGCAGAAACCCGTTTGACGTACCCCACAGGATCGGACGCCCCGGCACTTCCTTGCGGCCCAGCGGCATGATCAGTTCGGCCTCGAGCAGGGTGTCGAGCACCTGCTGGCTCAGGCTCACGCCGCGAATTTCCTCGATCTCGGCGCGCGTGCAGGGCTGGTGGTAGGCGATGATGGCCAGCGTTTCCATGGTCGAGCGCGCCAGCCTGCGCGGGCGCGGCATCACGCGCGTCAGGCGCGGGGCAAGGTCGGGGGCGGTGCGGAACTGCCAGCCCCCCGCCACCTCGACAAGTTCCACACCGCGCCCGGCATAGTGCGCGCCAAGGGTGGCCAGCGTTGCCGCCACATAGGCATCACGGTCGGCGGTGTCATGCGGAATGCCGCCCTGCGCGCCGAGCACCTCGGCAATGGCGCGGGTGCTGAGCGGGTCGGCGCGGGCAAAGATCAGCGCCTCGACAAGGCGCAGCGAAAAATCCCGCACCGTGATTTCTTCCACCACGGCCTGCACCGGCGCGATGAGGTCAGGCTGTTCGGGGTCGTTCATCAGGGCCTCTCCCCTTCAGGTTGCATTGGGGCGGCGGGGTCTTCCGCCATCCGCTCACGTAGCAGGATACGGCCAAACTGTTCCGCCTGCCGCAGTTCGATCGTGCCGTTGCGCGCCATCTCCAGGCTGGCCAGCAGCGTGCCCGCCACGGCGGCCCGGCGGCCGGTCTCGGCCAGGGGGCCTGCCCCGTCCGCCGCCGTGGCGGGGGGCAGGAAGGCCTCAAGCCCGCACCAGTCCACGGGCATGAGCGTGCCCAGCATGCGCCGCAGCCGCGCCAGCGCGTCCTGCACGGTCCAGAACCGTGGCGGGCGCGGCTGGTAGGTGGCCTTGCGCGCGCGCCGCCGCATGGCCGCCATATAGCCGCGCATGAGCTGCGGCACATCCACCGCCAGCCCCGAGCGATCGATCTCAACAAGGCTTTCGGGCTGCCCGCGTTCAAACACCTCATGGCCAAGCTGGTCGCGCGCGCCAAGCCACCGCCCCAGCTGCACCATGCGCTCAAGCTCGAGCAGGCGCTCGTGCAGCAGGGCGGCCGCATCCTCGGCATCGGTGTCCGCGCCGTCATCCTCGGGCAGCAGCAGGCGCGACTTGAGCCAGGCCAGCCATGCCGCCATCACCAGCCAGTCCGCCGCCTGCTCCAGCCGCACGGCGGGAATGGACCGCACCACCGCCAGAAACTGCTCGACAAGCTGGAGGATGGAAATACGCCACAGATCCACCTTCTGCGCCCGGGCGAGTTCAAGCAGCAGGTCCATAGGCCCGTCAAACCCGTCGAGATGCACGATGGGCGAGGTCGGCTGCCCCTGCGTGGAGGCAGGCGCGTCAGCCGCCCGCCCCGCCTCCGCTGGCTGGGTCATGGGGTGCGCTCAGGAATGGACCGGTTCACACGGCAGGCTTTTGGCCTTGACCTTCTCGCACACCGATGCGGCCTGCGCCTTGCTCAGCCCCTTGATGCGCAGGCGGTAGAACGTCTTGCCACTCCGCTCCGCCCTGATGACGGCAGGCTGGTAGGAACCGAACACGCCGGGATAGCGGCTGAGCAGTTGGCTCCAGTTTTTCAGTGCCGCCTCCTGCGAATCAAGGGCGGCAAGCTGCACGCTGTAGGCGCCATTGCCCTCATTGAGCGCGCGCGGCACCGGTGCTGGCAGGGTGGCGGCGGGCGCCTCCTCGGCCTGCCTGACCGGTTCCGCGGGTTTCTGGGCAGCCTCCTGCGGGGCTGGCGTGGAAGGAGCAGGCGTCTCGGCCGGGGCGGCGGCGGGCGCAGGCGGCGGGGGCGCATTGCCGCCATCGGCGCTGTCGCTACCCGGTGGCGGGGCGTACTGCCGGGCCATGGCATCGGGCTGGGGCTGCTCGGGCGGGGGCGAGAGGCGCATCACGCCACCATCGGCGGCCATGCCATCGCCCGCGCCCAGGATCTGCATGCCACCCGGGTCGGCGGGCTTGACGCGCACCGGCCCCGGCGGCGGACCGAGCACCGCAATGCCACCTTCATGGTGGCCGAACAGCGACCAGCCGCCAATCGCCACGACCAGAACGCCGCCAAGCCCCGCCGCGCCATAGACCAGCTTGCGCGTGAGCGGGTCATCGCCGAGCAGGCTGCTACCCGCGAAGCGCGCCAGAAGGGCCTTGAAATCGGTGCCGCCCCTGCCGCCACGGGCGGCCGTGCGCGAGCCAATGTCATCGGCTGGCTCCATGGGCGAGCGCGTGTTCAGGTCGGGGTTGGAATCAGCCCCCATGCGCTCGCGCGTGGCGGGGCGCTCGGCATAGGGATCGGGTGCTGCGGGGCTGTCCCGGAGATCATCGGGACCACCACTGCGCGGCGGGGTATCGTCAGGACTCATCGCATCTCCTCGACCGGCTGCACGCCGAGCACGTTCAGGCCCGAACGCAGCACGGTTGCCGTCGCCTCGACAAGAGCAAGTTTCGTGCGGGTTGCGGCCACGTCATCTTCCTGCACGAAGCGCAGGGTCGTGTCATCCTTGCCCCGGTTCCACAGTGCATGGAAATCGGAGGCCAGTTCATTGAGATAGAACGCAATGCGGTGCGGCTCATGCGCGGCTGCCGCCGCCTCGACCATGCGCGGCCACTGCGCCATACGCTGCAGCAGGGCCAGTTCCGCATCGGCGCGCAGCCCCGACAGGTCGACTGTTGCAAGGTCGGCGGGCGTAAGGCCACCGGGCAGCCTGCCCGCATTGGCCAGGCCTGCCGCGGCCCGCAGCACCGAGCAGCAGCGCGCATGGGCGTACTGCACGTAAAAGACCGGGTTGTCGCGGCTCTGGGCCACGACCTGATCGAGGTCGAATTCCATCTGCGCATCCGCCTTGCGGGTGAGCATGGTAAAGCGCACCGCGTCACGCCCCACCTCGTCAATCAGGTCGCGCAGGGTGACGAACGTGCCCGCGCGCTTGGACATGCGCACCGGCTGCCCATCACGTACGATGCGCACGATCTGACACAAAAGCACGTCAAGCACCGGGCGGCCATCGGTGGCCAGCGCCGCCACGGCGGCCTTCATGCGGGTGATGTAGCCGCCATGGTCCGCGCCCCATACATCGACCAGCACATCGGCACCACGGCGGATCTTGTCGGCATGGTAGCCGATATCATTGGCGAAATAGGTGTTTGACCCGTCAGACTTGCGTAAGGGGCGGTCCACGTCATCGCCAAATTCGGTGGAGCGGAACAGGGTCTGGGGGCGGGCTTCCCAGTCATCGGGCAGCTTGCCCTTGGGGGGCTCGAGCACGCCTTCGTAAATCAGGCCCTTTTCTTCCAGCCTTGCTATGGCGCGGTCCGTCTCGCCATCAGCCAGGATCTTCGCCTCGCTGGTGAACACGTCATGATGCACGCCAAGGGCGGCCAGATCCTCGCGGATCATGCCCATCATGGTATCGACCGCCTCTTTCTTCACGGTCTCGAGCCACAGGGCAGGATCGGCGGGCTTCAGGCCAGGGGCTGCAAGGCTGTCACCATGCCTGCGGGCCAGCGCCTCGCCCACGGGCACCAGATAGTCGCCGCCGTACTGGATCGCGCCACCGGGCACCACGGCTGCGAATTCCTCTTCCGTGATGGTGGTGTGCAGCGCCTGCAGGTAGCGCCAGTACGTGGCCCAGGCCAGCGCGATCACCTGTGCGCCGGCATCGTTGATGTAATATTCCTTTGTGACCTCATAACCCGCCTTGGCCAGCAGGTTGGCCAGCACGTCACCCACCACGGCGCCGCGGCAGTGGCCCACATGCATCGGTCCGGTGGGGTTGGCCGAGACATATTCCACATTCACCTTCACGCCACGGCCTGCGCTGCTCGTGCCGTAAGCCTCGCCCGTGCGCAGCACGTCACGCGCCACGGCCTGCCACACGGCGGGGGCGAGGCGCATGTTGACAAAGCCAGGGCCCGCCACCTCGGCCTGCGCAATGCCGGGCACGCTGGCGAGCGCCGTGACCAGTTCAGCCGCAATCTCGGCCGGGCGGCGGCGGGCCGCCTTGGAGATGACCAGCGCCGCATTTGTCGCAAGGTCGCCATGGGCAGGGTCGCGGGTGGGCGTGACCTCGACGCGCTCAAGGGCTGCTGGGGGCAGGTCGGGCATGATGGCGCGCAGCGCATCGCGCACATGCGTAAGGTAACGGGCGAACAGACTGTCTGACATGCGGCTTGGTTTCCCAACAGATAACGGTAACGGACCCTGTGGCCCGGCATTGTATGGCCCGCCGGCATCGCGCAAGGAGCGGTGGCAGGCGGATGATCGTGCTGCGCGTGTTTCACCCCGGCGAGGACAGGTCCGTCAACCGTCGATATTTCTCCATCGCGCAGCGATCGGTCATACCGGCAGTATAATCGGCCACCACCCGGCACGCACCTGCCATGTCATCCCGCGCGCGTGCGGCAAGGGCGGGTGCGCTGGCGCCATCGGGCAGCAGGGTCTTGTCGGTGCCAAGGATGGTAAAGATCGATTCGACCGTAAGCCGCGCCTTGCGTGCCATGCGGTTGATACGCCAGCGGCGGTACGGCCGCGCGTACGGGAAGTGGCGGATGGCCAGATTGGCCTCGTCCATGGCGGGGCTGCAGGCCACTGCGGGGCGGCCAGCGTGGCGGATGTCATCGGCGCTGCGGGGCGCAAGGCGGGCGAGGTTGCGCTGCCACGGGCTGCGGATGGGGGCTTCGGCCTCGGGGTGGAGCCTGCCACGGGCCGTAGCGGTCTGGACAGCGTAGGGTGCAGTGCTCATATAGGATCAGGACCAAGCCATGGATGAAACGGCGCAAGCCATACCGCCGTACATCCATAACCCGCCCGCAGCCCGCAGCCAACATGAAGTGGCGCCGGCCTGCGTGCACAGATCATGGTGAAACCCGATGTCCACGCCCCCTTCCCCGCCGGCCGAGATGTTCCGCGTATCGGATTCGGCAGCAAATCGCCTGCGCGAGATCCTTGATGAACAGCCCGCAGCCCCCACGGGCGAGCCCGCCCTGCGGGTGGCGGTCGAAGCGGGTGGCTGCAACGGGTTTCAGTATAAATTCGCGCTCGAGCCCGAAACCCGGCCCGATGACATTGTCATTGCCGCAGGCACCGCCCGCGTGCTCGTTGACCCGGCCAGCATGGACCTGCTGAGCGGCGCCGTGCTTGATTTTGATGACAGCCTGATGGGCGCGCATTTCACCGTGCGCAACCCGCAGGCGGCATCCTCGTGCGGGTGTGGCACCAGCTTCTCGGTGGAATGATGAAATTCGTCACCTGGAACGTCAATTCCATCCGCCAGCGCCTTGATCATGTGCTTGACTACCTTGCCCGCGAGCAGCCCGACGTGCTGGCGTTGCAGGAGATCAAGTGCGCCACCGAAATCTTCCCCGCCGATGCCTTCAGGGCCGTGGGCTATGACAGCATCGTGGTGGGGCAGAAAAGCTATAACGGCGTGGCCATTCTCACGCGCGTGCCGCATGAGGTCACCCACACCGCCCTGCCCGGCTGGGAAACCGAGCCGCCGCAGGCCCGCTACGTGGAAATTCGCGCAGGCGGGCTGATATTTGGCAATCTGTACCTGCCCAACGGCAATTCCGGCGGCAGTGCAGGCTACGACTCCAAGCTCGCCTTCATGGAAGCACTCGCGCTCCATGCCCACGCCATGCTCGAGGCCGGGCAGGATTTCGTGCTGCTTGGTGACTACAATGTCTGCCCAACCGATGAGGACTGCGCCCCCGGCGCGCTCGCGCCTGATGATGCGCTGGTTCGCCCGGCCACCCGCGCGGCCTTCCGCCGCCTGCTCTGGCTGGGCCTGACCGATGCGCTGCGCGCGCTGCACCCCACCGGGCGGTTCTATACGTTCTGGGATTATCAGGCCGCCGCCTGGCAGCGTGACAGCGGGCTGCGCATCGATCATGCCCTGCTCTCGCCCCGGGTGGCGGAACGGCTGCTCACCGCCCTGCCTGCGCGTGACGAGCGTGGCAAGGCCCAGCCATCGGACCACGTGCCGCTGGCCGTTACAGTGGCCGGTGCTGTGGACTGAACGGCGCGGCTGCCGGGCAGTGATCGGGCACCGGTAGCAGCCGGAACTCGCGCAGCGTGCCTGCCAGCCGGAACTGCCCGAAATCGAGGTCGAGCCGGTCCGCCACGCCATTGGAGAAATAGCGCATGCCCTGCTCGAATATCGGCCCCATGTCGCGCGTGGTGGGGTTGTAGTACGCCATATGCACCCGCTGCGCCCCAAGGGGGGCAAGGGCCGCAAAGGGTGTATCCACCGGCGGCGCCTCGCGGGCGAGCAGCAGCACGTAGGTGCTCAGCGCCCCGGTCTCGACCGTACCATCGAACAGGGGCGGCGCGATCTCGGTCCGGCCCGCCTGCCCTGCCGCAATCACGCTGGTGGTGTGGGCTACGGGGAACAGCGTGCCCACGGGCAGCGCCACGTCATGCACGATGGGCGCGGTATAATGCACCTTGCCGCCACCTGGACCCATATGCGCCTCGCCCGCTATGCGCGGGCTGGACTGGCCGTTTTCGGTCTGGTCGGCGCTGAAAACGAGGGATGAGCCATCCTTGTCCTCCAGCACCGCGTAATCGGAATCGCTGTTGTGCTCGTCACCACCCCGGCCCACGGTGCGCACATGCAGCTGCTGCTGGGTGGACCATGCCGTGCACATGTCGGACAGCACGAAGGTCAGCCTGCCCTCCGCCGTCACCACATCGCCCTCGCCCACGGCGGACAGGACAAGGTCATATACCGCCCGATGCGCAGCCATGCCCGTTGCCGGAGCGGCATGCGCCTGGCCATGCCACACCCCTACGGCCACCATGGTCGTTGCCATCAGGCCGCGACACCATGCCCGCCGCACCCTCATGCGGCGCGCCGTGAGGGAGGGGCCCATCACGGCGTGCATGGCACTCAGTCCTTCTTCTGGCCGGGCTTGGGGCGCGGCAGGTCGAGCGCGAGCGAGAGTTCCTTGAGGCGCTGCGGCTCGACAGGAGCAGGCGCGCCCATCATCAGATCCTCGCCCTGCTGGTTGAGCGGGAACAGGATGACTTCGCGGATGTTGGGCTCATCGGCGAGCAGCATCACGATGCGGTCCACGCCCGGTGCGGAGCCACCATGCGGCGGCGCGCCATAGCGGAAGGCGTTGAGCATGCCGCCAAAGCGGGCCTCGACCTCGCTGGCCGGATAGCCCGCGATCTCGAAGGCGCGGATCATGACATCCGGCTGGTGGTTACGGATCGCACCCGAGGAGAGTTCGATGCCGTTACACACGATATCGTACTGATAGGCCTTGATGGTCAGCGGGTCCTGGTTCTGGAGCGCGTCCATGCCCCCCTGCGGCATGGAGAACGGGTTGTGCGAGAAGTCGATCTCGCCCGTTTCCTCATTGCGCTCGTACATCGGGAAGTCCGTGATCCAGCAGAAGCGGAAGGCGTTCTGCTCGATCAGGTCGAGTTCGGTCGCAACGCGGGTGCGCACGGCGCCCGAGAACTTGACCATCTCATCGCCCTTGCCCGCCACGAAGAACACGGCATCGCCTGCCTTCAGGCCGGTCCTGGCGCGGATGGCCTCGATGCGCTCGGCCTCGAGGTTCTTGGCGATCGGGCCCTTGCCGCCTTCTTCAGCGAAGATGATGTAACCCAGCCCGCCAGCACCCGATTCACGCGCCCAGTTATTGAGCTTGTCAAAGAACGCACGCGGGCGGTCGCCTGCACTAGGGGCGGGAATGGCGCGGATCTGGCCGCCATCGGCAGCGATGCGGGCAAACAGGCCAAAGCCGGAACCGGCGAAGGCCTCGGTCACGTCCGACAGCTTCAGCGGGTTGCGCAGGTCGGGCTTGTCGCTGCCATAAACTTCCATGGCCGTGGCGTAGGGAATGCGCTCGAACGGCCCTTCGCTGACAATGCGGCCACCGCCGAACTCACGGAACACGCCTTCCATCACCGGCTCGAGGGTGGCGAACACGTCTTCCTGCGTGGCAAACGCCATCTCGAAATCAAGCTGGTAGAACTCACCGGGGGAACGATCAGCACGCGCGGCTTCATCACGGAAGCAGGGCGCGATCTGGAAATAGCGGTCGAACCCCGCCACCATGGCGAGCTGCTTGAACTGCTGCGGGGCCTGCGGCAGGGCGTAGAACTTGCCCGGATGCATGCGCGCGGGCACGAGAAAGTCGCGCGCACCCTCGGGTGAGGAGGCGGTCAGGATCGGGGTCTGGAACTCGACAAAGCCAAGGTCCGTCATGCGCTTGCGCAGACTCGCGATCACCTGCGCGCGCAGCATGATGTTGCGGTGCACCTTCTCGCGCCGCAGGTCGATGTAGCGGTAGGTCAGGCGCAGGTCTTCGGGGTAGTGCTCATTGCCCGCCACCTGCAGCGGCAGCACATCCGCGCTGGACTGCACCTCGATCTCTCGCGCGCGCAGTTCGATCTCGCCGGTGGGCAGGTTGGGGTTCTTGGTCGCGCCATCGCGCAGCACCACTTCGCCTGTCACGGTCAGCACGCTTTCCACGCGCACGCGCTCGGCTGTTTCCAGCACGGGGGAGCCTGCGGGGATCACGATCTGCGTCATGCCGAAATGGTCGCGCAGGTCAATGAACAGCAGGCCGCCATGATCGCGCTTGGAATGTACCCATCCGGAAAGGCGGGCCGTCTGCCCGGCATCGGCAGCCCGCAGGGCCGCGCAGCTATGGGTACGATAGGGATGCATGCTCTTGTCCTGATTCTACCAGTTTTGAAAGTGCACCCGAAAGGGGGCACCCGATTGCAGGCGCGACAAAGCCAATCCCGCCCGCGCCTGTCAAGGTTATAGCTGCATGGCCCCGGTGCGCGGGGCCATGCTCACACGTATTCGGGGAAGAGATCGCACAGCCCGTCCGCCGTGGCCGGGCAGCGCCCGCGCTCGGTAATCAGGCCGGTCACAAGGCGCGCGGGGGTCACGTCAAAGGCCGGGTTGGCGGCCCTGCTGCCATCGGGCACGAGTTGCACGCTCGTCACGTTACCGCCCGCGTCACGGCCCTGTATGTGGGTGACTTCGCGGCCATTACGTTCTTCAATCGGGATTTCGTTGACCCCATCACTGATGGTCCAGTCGATGGTGGTCGATGGCAGCGCCACCCAGAAAGGCACGTTATTGTCACGCGCCGCGAGCGCCTTGAGGTAGGTGCCGATCTTGTTGGCCACATCACCCGTGCGGGTCACGCGGTCGGTGCCCACGATCACGAGATCCACCTGGCCATGCTGCATCAGATGGCCACCGGCATTATCGGCAATAACGGTGTGCTTCACCCCGTGGCGGCCGAGCTCCCACGCGGTGAGCGAGGCGCCCTGATTGCGCGGGCGGGTTTCATCCACCCACACATGCACGTCAATGCCACGATCATGCGCCATGTAGATCGGCGCAAGGGCCGTGCCCCAGTCCACGGTTGCGATCCAGCCCGCGTTGCAGTGGGTCAGGATATTGACCGGGCCGGGGCGGCGGGCGGCGATCTCCTCGATCAGCTCCAGCCCCTGCCGGCCGATGGCCTCGTTCTGGATCACGTCTTCATCGCAGATGCGCCCGGCCTCGTCATAGGCGGCGGCCACGCGGTCAGCCGCGGGCGTGGTGCGCAGGCGGGTGAGCATGCGCCGGATGGCCCAGGCCAGATTGACCGCCGTGGGGCGGGTTGCCGCAAGTAATGCCGCGTCACGCTCCATGGCTTCATCGCTGCTGTCATGGCGCAGCGCCAGCGCCAGCCCATAGGCGGCCACGGCGCCAATCAGCGGCGCGCCACGCACCTGCATGGTGCGGATGGCATGGGCCACCTGATCCCGCTCGGTCAGGCGCAGGATATCGAGCGACCAGGGCAGACGGGTCTGGTCAAAGATGTGGACCGACCAGCCATCATCCGCATCCACCCAGACACTGCGATAAGAGACGTTATCAATTTTCATATAAGACTTGCCGCCATCCAAAAACCGGAACACAGAAAAGGGCGAGTAGGGAAGCATCCGGCCGGACCGCGTTCAAGGCCCTGCCGCCTGAATACTTTGAATAAAGCCGCGGTTGCGGTTTTTCTGCCATAAGGCAGCGTAACCCGTTCCCGCATGGGCACGATCATACAGGCAGTCAGCCCGCAGGGCTACACCGGAACATGATAAAGCCCCTGCCCCAGGGCGGCAGCCCCCCTGAAAACGCAACATCCCGCCATGCAGGCACATGGCGGGATGCTTCGGGCTTACCGTTCAGCGCGGGGCGGTTCAGCCCTGCGGGCCGTCCGTTAGCGGCAGGCGGGTGAGGATCGTGGTCAGGCGGCGGGCGAAGCCGGTGGGGTCCTTCGGGCTTTCACCATCCTGAATCCGGGCCATGTCCATCAGCGTCAGCGCAATGTCCTGCACCGGGTCGCCATTCTTCACGCGGGTGGCGAGATCGGCAATCAGCGGATGGGCCGGGTTGACCTGCAGCACCGGCGCGGTGTCGGGCACCTGCTGGCCGCTGCGCTTCATCAGCCGGATCATCTGCAGGTCCGGCCCGGATTCGGGGGCGGCCAGCACTACGGCGCTGTTGACGAGGCGGTTGGTGCCCTTCACGTCGGACACCGCATCACCCAGCGCTTCCTTCAGCGCGGGGATCACGACTTCCAGCGCGTCCTTTTCAGCCTGCGTCTCCTCTGGCGCACCGAACTTTTCAAGATCGGTGTGGAACTGGCTGATGTTGCGGATGGGCACGTCCTTGTACACGCCCAGGCGCTCGGGCCAGAACGAGTCCACCGGGTCGGACAGCAGCAGCACCTCGATGCCACGCGCGCGGAAGCCCTCGAGCTGCGGCGAGGAGGGCAGCATTTCCGTGCGGTCGCCGGTCAGGTAGTAAATGGCTTCCTGCTCGGGCTTCTTGCGCTCGAGATAGGCGTCAAGCGTGGTCCAGCCTTCCTGCGTGCTGGAGCGGAAGCGAGCGATGGTGGCGAGTTCCGTGCGGTGGGTCGCGTCGTCCCAGATGCCTTCCTTGAAGGTGGGGCCGAAATTTTCCCAGAACTTCTCGAAATCCGCCTCGTCCTTGCTGCGGGTCTTGAGTTCCGAGATCACGCGGTTGGTCACCGCCTTGCGGATGCGCGCGAGCACCGGCGTAGCCTGCAGCATCTCACGCGAGACGTTGAGCGGCAGATCCTCGGTATCGACCACGCCGGTCACGAACCGCAGCCACGGCGGCAGCAGGCCGGCATCATCGGTAATGAACATGCGGCGCACATGCAGGCGGATCTGGCTCTCGCGCACCGGCTCGGCAAACTCGAAGGGCTTGCTGCCGGGAATGAACAGCAGCGCAGAGAACTCCATCGTGCCTTCGGCATGCCAGTGCAGCGTGGCCCAGGGCGTGTCGAAGTTGTGGCTTACGTGACGATAGAACTCGTTGAGCTGCTCTTCATCGATCTCGCCGCGCGGCTTGCGCCACAGGGCCGTGCCTTTGTTGGCCGCGGTTTCCTCGCCATCATCCTTGACGATGGTGATCGGCCACGAAATATGGTCGGCCCATTTGCGAACGATGGTTTCAAGCTGCCATGAATCGAGGAAGTCGTTCGCATCTTCCTTGATGTGCAGGATGATGTCGGTGCCCGCCTTGTCGCGCGTGGCGGGGCTGATGGTGTAGTTGCCCTTGCCGGTGGAGGACCAGCACCAGGCCTCGTCACTGCCCGCGCGGCGCGAGATCACGTCCACCCTGTCCGCCACCATGAAGGCGGCATAGAAGCCCACGCCGAACTGGCCGATCAGGCTTGGCTTGTCCTCGGGCCTGGCGTTGGCCAGCTCCTCACCAAAGGCGCGGGTGCCTGAGCGGGCGATGGTGCCGAGGTTGCGGGCAAGGTCTTCCTTGCTCATGCCCGCGCCATCATCGCTGATGGTCAGCAGGCGGGCTTCCTTATCGGGGTTGATGCGGATCTTGGCATCTTCGGGCAGGGCGCGCGCGCCATCGGTCAGCGCCTCGAAGCGGCGCTTGTCGGTGGCGTCCGCCGCGTTGGCGACCAGCTCGCGCAGGAAGATTTCACGCTCGGAATAAAGCGCATGCACCACAAGGTCGAGCAGGCGGCCGACCTCGGCGCTGAATTCATGCTGTTCGCCCTTGGCTTCGGGCGGGGTCGTGGTGGTCTGTTCCGTCATGGTTTGTCCAGTCTGTCTGTTGCAATGCATCAGGTTACAATTTGTATTGGATATGGAAATCCCGGTCGGTTTTTCAATGGCCTGACAGCGCAACGCCCGAAAGCGGCGAGGGGCGAGGTTTTTGTTGATCGACGCGGCCGAACGCCGCCTTTTTGAAAAAGGGCGGCATCCTAAAACTTTTACTTTTTTATCAACGACCTGTTTTCAAAGGTTTTCAGTCAAAATCCGTGGGCAGGTCCGGGTTGGCGGCATGTTCGAACATGCGGCTCAGCTGGCGGGGCAGCACGCGGCCGAGCGACAGGTCGGTGGGCAGGCTGTCTGCTGCAAACCAGCCAATCTCCGATGTCTCGATACTGGTTTCGGCGCTGCCGCCGGTCAGTTCGCAGATGAAACAAAGCGTGCAGCATGAAAACGGTCCGGGCGGATGGCCCTGCCGGTCGCGGTCCCACACGGCGGCGAGTTTGGTCACGCGCACGCTAAACCCGCTTTCCTCGCGCACTTCCTTCACCGTGTTTTCCACCGGGGTCAGGTTCACATCCGCCCAGCCGCCCGGCAGGGTCCAGCGGTCATGATCCAGCACCTCGCGCACCAGCAGCATCCGGCCCTGCGCATCAAACACGGCGGCGCGCACCACCAGCTTGGGCGTGGCATAGCCATCCTGACTGCTGAACAGGTCGAGCACGCGCGTCATGTCGGCATGACTGCCTGCGGCCATCATGTCAGCTGCGATCTGCCTTATGCTTTCATAGCGTTCACGGTCGAACGGACTTTCGGCATAGGCCAGGCCACTTTGCGCCAGCGCCTGCAGGTCACGGGCCCAGATGAGCCATTGCGGGGTTGTCATGCATTTTCTCCTTCGGGCGACCAGCCGGGCGGGGCCAGTTCAAACTGGCTGAAAACAAAGGCAGGAGCCACCTGGCAGCCCATAAGGCTCCATGCCCCCTGGCTTTGAGCCGCCTGCCATGCCCCCGGTGGCACCACCGCCTGCAGCACCTGCCCCTGTGCGGGCAACGGGCCGAGCACGATCTGCACGATCGGCGCGCCCTGCCCCGCTGCCATTTCAAGCACCAGCGGGCTGCCACCCTGCCAGCACCAGATCTCGGCCGCATCAACGCGGTGCCAGTGCGAGCGCTCGCCCGCCGCCAGCAGGAAATTGATGGTCGAGACCGCGCCACGCGGGCCATCGGCGGGCGTATCGCGCCATATTTCGCGGTAGCTTCCGCCTTCGGGGTGGGGTTGCAGGCCCAGCAGGTGTCGCACGGTCTCGGCAGGGGTGTTGGGGTCTCGCAAATCTGTCATGGGGTTCTGGCTCCGGTCATGATCGCATGGTCCGGCGTAGCCCTCCTGCCGCCGGGCTGCAAACGGCAGGCAGATAGGGCGTAAGAGTTTTTGAGCGCCGCCTTTTTTCAAAAGGGCGGCGTTCTTCGAAGCTTCTTGAAAAAAGCTTCACCAAAAACTTCTTCAGGGATTAGGGCCGCTCTGGCCCTGAAGCATAAAAGCGAGGGTCTGGTCGGTATAGGTTTCCACCACCTCGCTAAAGGCGCGTCCCTGCCCGTCACGCAGCACCGCGCGCTGGCGCACGATTTCAGCCGGAGCCACGATCATTGCCGTGGCCTGCCCCGCGGCCGGGCCGGGCCACGGCGACCACAGCCGCGCGAACTCCAGCCGCTCGCGGGTAAAACGCAGGGGGGCCACCACATGGCCGAAGGATGTGTCCGTTCCTTCCAGCGTGGCGTTCATCCGTGGGGTCAGCAGGCCGGGCACATACCAGTTGTCCGCAACCGAAAGCACATATGGGCCGCAGACCAGTTGCACCTGCCGGTGCCGCACGGGTTGCGTGGCGCCCACCCCCAGATCAGCCCGCACCCGCGCGGGCACGCGATCAGGTTGCGGCAGGGCTGCCTTCCGCGCCACCACAACCGGGCGGGCGGCCATATGGTGGGCGGCACACCAGTCCTCCAGCGCCAGCGTGGCGCTGGGGTGGGTGAGCAGGGTTATTTCCAGTTCCTGCACGCTCATCATCAGGCGCGCGCGCGCATCTGGCGTATCAGGCCACGAGAGGCTGGCCGCCATTACCGGGCTGGCAGGCAGCAGGCCAGCCCCCATCACCGCCGCTGCAAGCAGTCCCCTGCCCATTACATCCACTCTCAGGGCGCCATGGTCCGTCCATGCAGGTGCATGGTGGCCTGCTGGCTGTCATCCGTGGCGCATGCCGCAAGCCACACGCGGAAGGTGCCCGAGGGCACGCTCCACCGGTCATGCCTGTCATCGAAATGCGCCAGCAGACGCGGGTCGATCCGCACCGAGACCTGGCGGCTCTCGCCCGGCGCCAGGCTGATACGCTGCCAGCCCGCCAGGCGGCGCGCGCCACCATCGGGCAGGCTGACATAGACCTGCGGCACGTCCACGCCCGGCCGCGTGCCGGTGTTGTGCACGTTGAACGTGGCCGTCACCTGCCCGTGGTGTTCACCCACCTTCAGCCCGTCAGAGCTGAACGTGGTGTAGGTCAGGCCATAACCGAACGGATAAAGCGGCTTGAAGTGATTGCGGTCGAACCAGCGGTAGCCGACATCGCTGCCTTCATCGTAAACCAGCTCCTGATCGGTGTGGAACTGCATCTCGAACACGTTATCCGCCGTAACGCCTGCAATATCGGGGTGGGCCAGCTGCGACTCCGCCTGCGGGAAGGTCATGGTCAGGTGCCCCGAAGGCGCCACCTTGCCAAACAGCAGCCGGGCAATGGCCGGACCACCGCCAGAACCGGGGAACCACGCCTCAAGCACACCTGCCACGCTGTTGTTCCACGGCATCAGCACGGGGTCGCCGGTTTCCATCACCACGACCGTGCGCGGGTTGGCGGCGGCGACTGCCGTAATCAGCGCATCGGCATTATCATCAAGGTGCATGCTCGGCGCGTCCATCCCCTCGAAGGTGAACTGCGTGGCATAGACCACCACCACGTCAGCCGCGCGCGCGGCCCGCACGGCAGAGGCGATACTGGTGCCGGAATCATAGGTGATCCGGGCCTGCGGCGCCTCGGCCTTCATGGCCTTGAGCGGCGAGGACGGGAAATAGACCGGGTCGCCCGGCCATTCCTTCTTGCCCGGTCCCTTTACCGCCTCGCCCCCAATGGGTTCGACCTGGCTCGACCCGCCACCTGAAATCACCCCCGCATCGGCATGGCCGCCAATGACGGCGATGCGCGCGGTGGGCGAAAGCGGCAGGATGTTGCCCTGGTTGCGCAGCAGGACCGCGCCTTCCTCCTCGTCCTTCTGGGCCACGAGGGTATCGGTCACCACATCAAGCGGCTTCTGCTGCGGCGGATGGTCCACCAGCCCGATGGCAAACAGCGAGCGGACGATGCGCTGCGCCATGTCATCGATGCGCGCCTGGGGCACACGGCCCGCCTTTACATCGGCTGCAAGCAGGGTGCGGAAATAAGGCCGGGCATCGGTATGATCGCCCGCCGATTCCTGATCCAGCCCCGCCAGCGCCGCCCGCGCGGAGGAATGCGTGCCCCCCCAGTCGGACATGACAAAGCCGGGATAATGCCAGTCCTGCTTGAGCGTCCTGGTCAGCAGGTAGGGGTTTTCACAGGCATACAGATCATTGACACGGTTATACGAACACATGACCGAACCGGGATGCCCGGTTTCAAGTGCGATCTCGAAGCCCAGCAGGTCGCTCTCGCGCATGGCCGCGGGGGCGATATCGGCACTCATGGTCATGCGTGAGGTTTCAAGGTCATTCATCGCATAATGCTTGAGCGTGGAGATCACATGCTGCGACTGCACGCCCGCAATGGTGCTGCCCACCATGCGCCCGGTCTGCAGCGGATCTTCACCGGCATATTCAAAGTTGCGGCCGCCACGCGGGTCGCGGGTCAGGTCCGCGCCACCGCCCAGTATGATGTTGAAGCCGCTCTGCCACGCCTCGCGCCCGATCATGGCACCAGCCTGCCGCGCCATGTCCATATCCCACGTACTGGCCGTAGACAGGCCCGACGGCAGCGAAACCGCCGCCCCATTCTTGCGGATATGCGCCGGGTTGCGCACGCCAAGCCCCGCATCCGAAATCTGCAGGTCGGGCAGGCCCGAGCCCTTGGGTGCCCGCAGGTACGCAGCCGAGCCCAGGCCGCCGGGAGGGGCCACGCTGCCGTTAAAGCCACCGCCATCAACACTGAACAGCAGGGACATCTTGTCCTCAAGGCTCATGGAGGCCAGCACCTGCCGCGCCCGGACATCGGCCGGATCGCCCCCGTCATCATGCGCATGCCGCGCGAAAGCGGGCACCTGGGCCAGCGCCATGCCACACGCCACGGCGGATAACAGGAATATCTTGCGGGACAGTTTCATGTGGCTGGCTCCTCCTTCAGGGGCTGGGCAGTGACAGCACGGGCTGCCTGCGCCCGCCATCTCCTCAGTCCATTTGTGAAGCACCCTGCCCCCGCGCCGCATGATCTAGCGCAAAAACAGAGCAAAGAGTGGAGGTCATATACGCAAAAAACCCTGCCTACAGGGCATGAACACGCCTGTAGGCAGGGTTTTGACGCAAATGGCGCGCCTGATCGGGATCAGGTCGCAGCGCTACGGGTGCGCATATAGAGAATAACCGTCTGGGCCGGGACCGAGTTCAGGTCTTCCGCGTCGATATCACGCGTTACGACATAGTCACCGAATGCGCCGGGCTGCGACGTGATCCAGCGGCCATAAAGCCCTTCCAGCACCGGGGCGAGCCATGTGCCGGCGGGTTCGCCCGCGCTGCCCACCTGCGGCAGGTCTTCATGCACGATGCGCATGGCCTGTTCTTCCGCCAGCAGGTCCAGCTTCACGTAACCCCAGTTGATCATGGCCAGCAGGGCGTTCAGCTCGATCTGGAGCTGGTGGATGGTGTTGCACAGCGGCGGCTGGAAACGACCAGCCATACCCCGGCCGACCTCGCGCAACAGGTCATTGCGGACCTCGATCCCGGCCTGATCATCAATCTCCCAGGACAGGGCCTGCAGGAAGAGCGAAAAGTCCGGTTTTGCGTTCAAAGTTGTCATTACTGGTCCATAATAAGATAGTGTGCGGAAATCATGGCGCCGCTTTCAGTCCAGTTACCGGCCTTCTGATAGCGCCCCGAGAGATCAAGACGAACATTGCGTGTAAAGCGATAGCCCACCCTAGCATTAAAGCCACCGGTAAGACCAGCAATACTATCCCCGGGATAGTAGGCGCTGTTCACCGTTTCCTCCGACAGATAGTCCGCCGGCGTGGCACTCGCCGAGTAATTCGAGGCAATGGTATTGGCGCCGGACTGCAGCAGGGATGACGTGGGGAAGAAGGGCGCCGAGTGCTCATGGAACACCTGGTAGCCCACGCTGCCCGTCACATCCCAGTCCAGCCGCTTGTGCTGCCCCGCGTAGCGGATCGGCACGGTCGCCGCATAATAGGATTGCGGCGAGAAGTAACCACCCTGCCCGTAGGTGTAGAAATCCTCGTTCTTGGCATAACCGAAATACGTCAGGCTTACACCGATGCGCACCAGCATGTTGGCGTTATGCCACACCAGCGTGTTGGCGCCGATGCCGGCTTCGCGCTCGCTGTTGCGCTGCACGTTCTTGCCGGTCTGGATTGCATAGCCACCACCACCATACAGGATGGTGTTGCCCAGCGTTGCCTCGACCTGGCCGTGGAAGTGGTTGGTCACGACCCCACCCCATTCGCGGCTCCACTGGCTGGACAGTTCCTTGCCATAGAGCTGGCGGGCATAGCGGCCAAGCGGGCTGTTGTAATTCGAGTCACGCAACCCGCCATAAGACAGCACGCTGTTGGTGATCGACCGACGCTCGGCGCTGACACGGAACGTAACCGGCCCCACGCGCGGCGAGAACTCGACCCCCCCCAGCACGTTGGTGATGGGGAAGCCAATGGGCGAGGCGCCGACATCGGCACGCACCCAGCTATTGCCAAACTGCACATCGGGCGCAAAACCGGCCTCGGCCGAGGCTGCGGCGATACGCTGCTGGTCCTTGCCCGCGTTGCTATAGCTATCGTACTGGTTATACGCCTGCACGCCCATCATCGTGCCATAACGCGGCACATCATAGACGGAACCTGTGTTGAGGTTGCCCGACCAGATCATGGTTGGCGTGATCGAGAAGGTCAGGGCGGACGCACCCGCCTGCAGCGGCAGGCGACCCACGATGGGAATGTTCGCTTCCGTCAGGCGGCCCATGCCATGCTCGCCCGAACGTGACCGGAACCCGAGGCCACCATCAATGGAGGGCGCAAGGTTTTCACGCAGCGTGTGGATCTGCCCAGCAATGGAGGAGAGCATCTGGTCCGATGTATCGGGGGATGCCGCCTCGGCGCTGTAGGAGCCACCGGTCACAGGCGCGCCAAGTTCCGTCTGGTGCCCGTAGCCACGTGGGCGGAACGGGTTGGTCGAGGGCGGGGCAAGCGCCTCTTCCTGCGCGGCGCCAGCCGCGGCCCGCGTGCCCTCAACCTGCTGCAGGCGCAGGTCATAGGCCCGGCGCAGATCCTCGATGGTGCGCTGCCCATGGCCATCAGCCTGGTCAGCCACGGCCATGGCCAGCCAGGCGCGGGCATCCATCGGGCTTTCCTGCACGCCATCCATGGCGAGGCGGGTGGCGAGGCTGTTGTGGTCACTGTTGACCGCAGCCTGCACCGCTGCCTGCCGCGCATCAAGATCCTGCGGGTTGTGACGCAGCACCGCAAGGTCGATCTCGAGCGCCTTGCCCGGCTTGCCGTGGCCGTTATACAGCCGCGCAAGCGCCAGCTTGGGCGATGTCGCCTCCGGGTCGGCCTGCAGGGCGGGTGCCAGATGATCATAGGCCTGCGCCTGATCGCCACGCTGGTTGAGCAGGTCAGACTGCGCTACCGAGATGCCCATGCGCAGTTGCTGCAGCGTCTGCATCTGCTCGGGCAGCAGCGCATTGCCAGCACCCGAACCCGCGCCATCACCAAGCGGGGCCAGCAGGCGCGCGGCCGCCACCGGGTTGCTGATCTTCATGTATTCGGTGGCGTAGGACAGACGCTGGTCGGGCGAAAGATCGATGGTGCGCGTCGAGGCGATACGCAGCGCCATGCGCGCATGCACCATGTCGCCACGCTGGCGGAACAGGTCAGCCACCGCCACGCCACGCGCGCCGGTCGGATCAGGCTGGGAAAGGGCTTCGCGGATCAGCGGCACCGGGTTGGACACCATGGACAGGCGGCTGGCCAGATCCTGCTTGATTTCCATTTCCTCCGCGATGGAGCGGATCGCGGGGGAATAATCCGCAGGCGACAGACCGGCCAGAAGCCGACGGGTCATCGCATCATTGCCACTGCCATAGGTATACAGGATACCGGCCTGGCGGTCCTGCGCGGTGACAGGATTGGCCAGAATGGGCTGCATCACGCGCCCGGCTTCAGCCACATCGCCCTGCTGCTGCAGCGCATTGGCAAGGTTGATGCGCACCCACGGGTCGCGCGGGGCCTGGGCCATCGCTTCACGCAGGATGGAAACCTTGCGCGCGGAATCCGATGTCTGGGACGCAGCCGCCATCAGGCCGGAAACCTCGATTTCGCCCACCTGGCTGGCATATTGCGGGCCGACACGCGACAGGAGCTGGCGGGCTTCCGCCGTGTTGCCCTGCGCCATATCAACCCGCGCCAGCCCCATCAGGGCAAGCTGGTTATCGGGCTCACGCGACAGGATGCCACGATATTCCTGCTCGGCAGCGGCAACCTGGCCGGTCGAGCGCTGCAGGTCGGCCAGCATGAGGGTCGCGCCAGTGTACTGCCCGGGCTGGCGAGCCAGCGTGGCAAGCCGCTGCTTGGCCTCGGTGTACTGATGGGCGGCGATCAACTGGCGAACGGAAGCATACTCGCCGCTCACCTCCATACCCGCCAGCGCCGGACGCCAGCGACTGGCGGTCTTGGGATCGGCGGCTATAGCTTCTTCAAAATAGCGGTGCGCCTCGGCGGTATCACCCTGCCGCATGCTCACGAGGCCCATGCCGCCAAGCGAGTCAGCATCATGAGAGTTGATCTGCAACGCGGACTGGAAAGACTGCTCTGCTGCGGAAAGACGGCCCGCGTTAAGCTGCTGGTAACCGGCCTGGCGCGCAAGCCCCGCCTTGTCCGGCGGGCCGCCGGGGGGGTGAAGCATATGGTCGCGCAGCGCGGTATCATTGGGGTGAGCGGCAAGCCACTGCTCCATGAGGGGCTGCGTATCGGGATTGACCGGCAGCCAGCTCAGGGTCTGGCGGTAGGATTGCGCGGCGGCGGCCGCCTCGACCGGGGCCTGGCTGCGGAAGGATTGCAGATCCTTGAGCCGGGTCAGGCCTTCCATGCGGGTCGAGGTGTTATAGGTCAGGGTCTGGGCAAAGGCGAGCTGGGCGCGGTAATCCTGCGGGTTGGACGCAACGATCCCGGCCAGGCCCGCGCGGGCCTGATCCCACTGGGCCGGAACGCCAGCCATGGTCTGGTAGTATTCCACCGCGAGCGAACGCGGCGGCTTGCCACCGTGGAACAGCTTCTGATACCCCGCCACCGCCTGCGCGTTCTGGCCCGAACCCGCAAGCGAGCGGATCTGTGACAGGTCGCCCTGGGAAATGGCCCGCTCGCTGAGCAGGTCGGTCAGGTTGGCTGCCGCCACGCTGCCCGGCGCCACCTGCTGGAGGTGGCGCAGGGTATCGGTGGCGGCTTCACGGTTGCCAATAGCCGTCTGGTATTCACCCTGCATTTCCAGCACATCAGGGGAATTGGGGGCGATGCGTTCCGCGTTCTGCAGGGCCTGGCGGGCATTCTCATATTGCTGCTGCTGAAGCCAGAAGCGTGCCTGCTGCAACAGGATCTGCCGTGGCGCCACAGTCGGGCTCGTGGCAGCAGCGGTGGTCATGGCCGTGGAAGCCTGCTGCGCCCGCGCAACGGGAACCGCCACCAGCACCGTCATGCAGCTGCTGGCCAGCAGGGCACCAGAAAGCGAAAGGGCGTATCGCCTGTTCATGTTCACGTTCTCTGCCTTTCTTCCTGCAACTCCCGACGGCGGCGCTGAGCATGCTTCGTCAGGGCGCGCACCATGACAGCGACCACGAGAAGGCAACCGAACAGGCCAACCACAATCACGCGGCTGGGATGGTTGTGCATATACCAGTCAGGCTTGAGCCACAGCGGCACCGTGCCAACCGTATAAAGCGGCGAACTGCGGTAGGATGTCAGATCATCCCCGTGCGCCAGCACCAGGTCACCCTGGATCTTGGCCTGGTTTTTCCGCTGCGCCAGAATCTGCACAAGGTTGTTGAGCCCCTGCCCATCGCCTGAAAGCAGCGCGAGAACGGTCCGCCCCGATGCCAGCGGCGATTCCGCCTCGACCATCGCGGCCACGCCACCGGTCAGCGTGCTCTCGACCTCGGTCGGAGCCGTCTTGCTGATGGCCGACATCGGATCCTGGAACAGGTTCCACACACCGCTCAGCGTCGAGCGCAGGGCCATGTGCAGCCGCCCATCGGAAATCTGGTAGGCCGAATTGCTCAGCAGCTGCGAAACATCGCCGCTATTGGCCAGCGTGGACAGGACAATCAGGTTCCGGTCCGCCACGTCATTCACATGGTCGCTCGAGACCACATCCACACCAGACACCGGATACCATGTCGTCGCCCCCATGAAGCCCATGAGGTCGAGATAGGCGCTGACGATCATGCCATTGGGGTGTTCAGGCAGCACCACGGCCGAGCGCGACAGGTCGGCATAGGTGGTGAACGGGTAGCCGGCGCTGGCCATGAAGGCGAGGTTGGGCATCTGGGTGATATGATAGGCATTGGACAGGTCGATCGTCGAATTCGGATCAATGCCCATATGGAACGTGCTCGGGCCGGGCTTGCAGCCCGGCTCGGCCATCGCCGCCATCTCGAAATAGAACAGCAGCTGGTTCTGGCCAAAGATCCGGTAGGGCGGGATCGGCAGGGTATGCTGCTGCACGCTGTCATTACGATGGCCAAGCCCCACGCCCCGCAGGAGCTGGTCCAGCGTTGAATCCGGCTCACGCAGCGGATAGGCCTCGAGATAGGTATCGTTAATACCCACGTTGAGCGACGAGCGCGACACATCCACGATCGGCCCCGGCGGTGAGCGGAAACGGATGTTCAGCTTGTACGGCCGATCGCGCCACGTGTACAGATCGGGCGAGACACGGAACGGCACCGTCAGCGCGCCGGGGGCGTAGCCTTCAGCCTGCAGGGAACTGTCTGGCACCAGTTCACCGAGGCGGACCGGGCGGTTGGTGGGAATGAAGCTCGGCGCGTCATTCGCCACGCGGGCGCCCACATCAATCGGCGCCACGTCCATGCGGCTGGCTGTCGGCAACGTGCTCGAGCCGAAGCCGATGCCCTTGCTCGCGGTGATGACTTCATCACGATCGCGCCCCGTTACGAGCAGCACCGTGCCGTTGGGGTCGGATGGATTGGCCACTTCCATGAGCGTGGGGCCATTGACCGACTGGCGCCCGAGGGCGGAAGGCAGCTCATCGGCCACACCGACCACAACGGCGTTGCCCGTCTGCGGAATGGTGGAGAAGACCGGGAAGGTGACGCCGCGGTAATCGGTCTGCTGGCCGAACCAGGATGCCAGGATGCCCGTCGCCTTCAGCACTTCGGGATCAAATGTCTGTGCGAGAACGAACGGAATGACGGTCTTCTGCTTTACGTTCTTGTCGAAGAACGGCTGGGGCAGACGCGACAGCTGACGGCGCGGGGGAAGCGGTATGGTGGTGATCTGCAGCTCGGAATGTTCGGACACGCTGGCCCAGAGCAATCCGTTGCTGGGGTCCGTGCAGCCCTTCGAGCTTGACGCGAAGCTGAAGTTCAGCCGGTTGCCGCTGATGAAGAAGATGGGGTTGATATCAAACGAGAGCGGCCCAAATGTAGGATGGGTAGGGTCGGGACGAAGCGTGCCGATGAACTGCTCGTTCAGCGTGATCGTGACCGCGCTGCTATCAGGCTGGAGGCTGGGCGACATCGCACCCGACACGACAAGCCGCGCCGACGTGACCAGCTGGTCGGCCGGAATGCCGAACTGCAGGCCCTGCAGCGTGGCGGCGCCCTGCATTTTCAGTGCACTCTGTGCGCCGAGTTCCTTGAGGGAATATGTATGCACCGTCGCCACGTCAGACGCGGCAATGGCGTTTTCGGCGTTATCCACGACCGCATCAGCCGTGCTGGCCGCCGGGGCATCCGCCGCCGGGGCGGTGGTGGTGGCGGGCTGCTGGCCCGCGCTCGCGGCAGCGGGCGCCGCAGGCTGCGGTGCCGCGGCGGGGAGAGGTGGCAGGTCCGAACCTGTGGGCTGCGGAGCTGGCGCCTTGGAAGCAACAGGCGCAGCCTGTGCCCCCGTTGCAAAGACCAGCAGCGCGATCAGGGACACCATTTTCATATCACGAGGCCGCACGGCTGATCTTTCCTTCCTGTGTCTGTCCACTATGGATGGTTGTGGGCTCCCTGCGCTCAACCGGTAGTTCAAGTGGTTTCTTTTTTGGACGACTATTGGCCATCATTTTGCCTTTGTTGCGGAACAGCGCCTTAATGCTGAGCAGCAGGCTCCACAGGCTGCGTAGCGGTCTGTCATCCTCATAATTGTTCCATTGCAGCCAGGCATCGGCCCGCCCGAACACGAAGCGAACAATATCGCGTTCCGTATCAAGGTCATTATTGTCCCATGTGAACACGGCCTTGCCATTCTTGCAGCGCAGCATGGTGGCGGGAATGTCGATCTCCTCGCCATCAAGCACGGCATGGATACGTGTCTTGATGTGCCCCGTGCTGGTATCGGGCCAGGGCATGTGGACGGCAACACCACCCATGGAAACATCCTGGGTCATGCCGGGCGTCGCATTATGATAGGTATTGGGCTGCCCCTCGGCAGGCGCTTCATAAACCGTTACCGGGATATGCGCCTCGATACGATGGTTGTAGCGGACCTGCTTGGTCTCACGCCCCACGGCGATGGCGGCAAGGAGGATCATGAGACTGATCGCCGCCCAGACGCAGTTCAGTGCGTAAGCACGGATGGCGATGCCATCGAGCTGGGTGTAGTGGAAGGTCAGCTCGAACAGACCGATCAGCAGGCCACCCCCCATGATGGTGGCAAAGATGATGTTGGGGTAGGTCGCGCCAAGATCAAACTCTTCCTGCTCCAGCACGCCCCCCTTTTCCGTCACGTTGAACTTGCCCTTGGAGGGGAACAGCATGGTGATGATGGTCACGCGCACCAGGAACAGCGCCATGGTGGTTTCGTACACTTCACTCCAGAACGAATAGCGCCAGCCCTTGTTCCCCTTGGCGGCGGTTGCGATGGAGTGGAACATATGCGGAATGGCGTAAGCCGCCACGGCCAGCGGCGAAGCGGCGATGATGTTCTGGCCCGCGAACAGGAACGCCAGCGGCGAGGCAAGGAAGATGACGCGCGGAATGGCGAAGAAGAACGACGTCATGGCCGAAAGATAGCAAAGCCGCTGCCCCAGCTTCAGCCCCCGCCCGAGCATCGGATTATCCACGCGGAAGATCTGGATCATGCCGCGCGCCCAGCGCATGCGCTGGCCGATATGGGTTGTCAGCCGCTCGGTGGCCAGACCACTGGCAACAGGAATGCGCAGGTAAGCCGTGGACCAGCCACGGCGCTGCATGCGCAGGGCGGTATGGGCATCTTCCGTCACGGTTTCAACCGCGAAGCCGCCGATCGATTCAATGGCCTCACGCCGCAGGATGGCGCACGAGCCGCAGAAGAAGGTGGCATCCCAGAAGTCGTTACCATCCTGAATAACGCCATAGAACAGGTTGCCTTCCGGCGGGGTGCGGTAGCCCACGGCCAGGTTACGCTGGAACGGATCGGGAGAATAGAAGTGATGCGGCGTCTGCATCAGGGCAATCTTGCGGTCAGCGACCATCCACCCCATGGCGATCTGCAGGAACGCGCGTGTCGGAATATGGTCACAATCCAGGATGAGAATATAATCGGCAAAGGTCTGCTTAATGGCGTGGTTCAGGTTACCCGCCTTGGCGTGCGCACTGTCGACGCGCCCGATGTAGAGAGCGCCGCACTCCTCGGCAAACTGCTCGAATTCGGGGCGCACGCCATCATCGAGGATATAGACATTCACTTTATCGGGCGGCCAGTCGATGCCCAGCGCGCCCAGCACGGTCAGGCGCACGATGCTCAGCTGTTCATCATAGGTCGGAATGAAGATATCGACGGTCGGCCAGTCATCAACATTGTCAGGCAGGGGCAGCGGCGCGCGATGGAGCGGCTGGATTGTCTGGAAATAACTGAGAAACAGCATGTACAGGGCATAAAGCTCGGCAGTGAGCAGGATTACGCCCAGCCCGCCCTGAATCCATGTATCGAAGTCCAGCGTTTCGGTCAGGCGCCATGTGAGGTAACGCAGGGAGACCAGCGCCGAGAGCACCTCGAGAAAGATCTGGGTGCGCCGGCTCTTGCGCCGTCCGACAATGAAAAAGACGAGCACACACACAACTGCCACACTTAGCTGCTCATAGTTGGACAGCGTGACCGTGGTTGCGGCGATAAGTGCACAAAGCCCCAGCGCTCCAACTATATAGTTGGCCCCACGCAGTGACAGTATCTTGTTGGAAAAGCGGTCTAGCCTACTCTCCGCGGGTACTGGCGACTGAACCTCTGACATCAATAGCTCGTCCGATAATAAATACTGAAAAAACAGATCGTTATATATTCAAAAGAAAACCGTCAGACGCATTTGGTCCGTCATGTCGCCTTTCGGCCCGCAGCATATGCGGAACGGGGAAAGACCTTCCCCCTTCTTTCCTTTGGCAGGCCGGGGGCTGGCTGCCCCCGGCACGGTTTCAGGATTCGCCGTTTGCGTCTTCACGCTTGCGCAACAGGGCATCACGCAGGCTGGGCTTGGGCACCAACCGGTCCGTGGCCCGACCGCCAAGGGTCATGAACACTTCGGTCAGGGTAGGAGAATTGTCGGTCGGCGCGGGGCGGCCAGCCTGGCTGCCATTCGGGGAACTCTTGTCGACTTTGGTCATTGTGGTCACCTTGGAAACAGGTTTTGAAACAGGCCGGGACACCGGCGCCGACTGGAACAGCCTTGCTGCGGGCGTCCGCTCGCTTCCCGCGCCGAAAAAGAATCCAGGCCCTGTCAAACGCTGCCCACGCTGCTGCTGGGCCTTGGGCACGGGGGCCCAGTCCTCCACCGCGATGGGGGACGGCGCCGAAGCCACGCCAGAAGCCGGCGCAGGACGGGGGGCCATGAAGGAAGACACCGTGGGCCTCGGCGTTACGGGCGGCACTGTGGGCCGCTCCTGCCTGACGGGCGGGGTCACCGCTGCGGTCGGCGGCGCGACCTGCGCCACGGGGGCTGCGGCTGGCTGTGGCGGGGCCTCATATTCCGGAACCGCTACGGTTTCGGCATGGGTGGCTGCATATATCTCGGGTTCGGCTGCTGGCGTATCGTCATGCGAGACATAAGGCTCGGGCTCGGGCGCGGCCTGTTCAGGTTCCGGCTCGGGCGCTGACTGCGTGGCATAGGCATCATGCGCGGCAGGCGTATATGCCGTTTCCCCGTAATGCTGCACCTGCCCTGCTGTCTCGGCAGGTGCGACCTCAGGCGCTGACGGGGTGGAATAGGGTTCATTGTAGGAAGAAACGGGATGCTGCGACGTTTCTTCAGCAGCATGCGCGTGCTCGGTCGCCACGGCCTGCTGCGCCACGCTGGACTCGTCGTGCCTGACCTGTGGCTTGGGCGGACGCTTCTGCTTGAAAGGGCGGTAGTGAAAACCTGCGCTGCTGACACCATAGCCATCCGTCAGCATGCGATCGACATCCTGCTGGCTGTCGGTATTCACCTGCGTTCCCGCTTCCTTTTCAGGTGTGCTCACATTCCATCTCCCTGGTTCCGGGCGATATAGGCCAGCATCGTCAACGCTGCCGAATAATAATCGGGCGCATGGTCAAGCGTGGGCAGTTCACCTGCTGATGCCAGACCCGTGCATGACGCCACCGCCAGATAGCCCGGCGGCGCATTATAGGGCGAGCGCGCGCCATTGGTCAGATCAACCCAGCCCGGCAGGGCGGACGCGCCAAAATGGTTCCAGAACCGGGCGAAATCCGCTTGCAGATCCGGGGTCAGCATATGTGCCCAAGCCAGATAGAGCGGCACGCGAATCGCATCATACGAGAAACGCGGCGGCCAGCCCTTGGCAATGGAGAAAGCGTTGGTGTGCAGGTTGATCGAAAGCCAGTCCGGCGGGAGCTTCCACTCACCGAATCGCCCTTTGGCGATGATCTTCAGCCCGTCGCCCATCACCTTGGTCCACTGCGCATCCCCCGTGAGCGCGAAGGCCTGCATGAGGGAAGGCATGACATAATAGGACAGGTTCAGCGTCACCGCATCCTTGGTGAGAAACCCGACAGCGCCCGGCAGCAGCACCGTATAGGGGCCGACGGTCTTGGTCATGAGCTTCAGCACATCGCCATAGATGTCCATAGCGTCCTGAATGAAGTCTGCGCGCTTCCAGCGCTTGCCGGCCCATGCCAGGCCGAGGGCGATGAGCAGGTCGCCATCGGTTGCGTTGTTCTTGTCGGCCACGGGCGGGTTGTGCCCATCAAGGTAACGCCAGGAGAACAGGGCGTCATCCTTGTGCTGCAGGTTGGTGCGCGCCCAGACCCAGATCGCCTCGAACGCTGTCCGGTCGCCTGCCGCAGCGGAGAAGAGCATGCCATAGCCCTGCCCTTCGCTGTGGGATTCGCCACTATTGCCCGTATCGACAATGCGCCCGTCGGGACGGAAATACTTGCTGCGGAAAATGGCCCATTGCTGGGCGATCTGTGGATTTACGCCGATGGCGTCATCGGCTTCAGCGGCAGAAAGCACGGGAAGGCTGCCAGCCACCGCCATGGCGGACAGAAAAGAGCGGCGCCCCATTCCGGATACATGTTTTTGCAGCTTCATAAAATCCAACAGCATCTACCACCACACCCTCAAGAAGTCTGAACCCATGCCACTGCCTGGCTGAGCGCCTGCCGCGCCTTCGATACCCTGCCGTGCCATGACGCCTTAATCGGAAACTCCTCCATCCTGCAAGTCGCAGACGACCATTCCGGGACAGACTTTATTACTGAAAAAGGACCATAACGTCTCTCCCCCCGGCGGCGAAACCGCCACCAGCACCACAACCGGCTACAGGGCGGGAGAAGTTGCATTTTTGTCACGCAGAGGCAAATGGCCCCCTACAAAAACCGTTGATACTTCCTAAGGAAATTAAAGAAGAGACCTATGGCGAATGACCGCTGTTCACTATGCTGCCATATTTCGCAAAATTAAAAGACGGAAAATATTTTTAAATTTCAAACCAGCTTGATCTGAATCAATGCTTTTTGGAGAACGGGCCGCCGCAGTATATAAGATGCCTTTATTATATATTAATATATAATAAATTGCCTTGCCATAGCGTATCCACCCTTCTCGCAAAAATATTTGCTACAAACGGCAGTACATACGAAAAACCCGCCTTGCGGCGCGTTTTTATTCAGTCGGTCTTTTATTCAGCCAGAATGGACTGGCGTCCCGTAGGGGATTCGAACCCCTGTTGCCGCCGTGAGAGGGCAGTGTCCTAGGCCTCTAGACGAACGGGACAAAAGGCCGGTAGCCGCCTTCTAGGCGATGTTGCGGAGGCATGCAAGCAAAGAATCACGCCCCCGCGCTTTTCTGTTTACGGCTGCCCCAGCACGAGGCGCGCCGTGATGCGCCGCGCCGCCGGATCCCACACGATTATGCGCTCGGCCACGCCGCCGCCCGTCAGCGCCACGGCCAGCAGCCCGTCCGCCCGCGCGGTGACCGAACGCACGGCCGTGCCGGGTGGCTCGTCAACCACAAGCGCTGCCTGTGCCGGCATGTCCGGCCCGGCCACCACAGGCCCTGCCACGGCCATCGTGGCCGCTGGCGGGGGGGCAGGATGCATCATGCGATGCACCAGCACCCCTACCAGCGCCAGCGACCCGAGGAACAGCAGAACCCCCATGCCGATCACTGCGGCGAGCAGCGCGCGCGATCCCTGTTTTTCCATTCCGTGCTTTCCGTTCCCGAATACCGTTTTTTCCGATAGACACATGCCATGAATGACACTGCCCCCCCTGCCCCGATCATCGCCACCGCCGATGATGCAGGCCAGCGTACCGACCGTTTTCTTGCCAACGCGGTCGAAAGCCTTTCGCGCTCGCGCGTCAAGTCCCTTATGGAAAGCGGGCACCTGCTGCGCAATGGCGATCCGCTGCGCGACCCGGCCGAACCCGTACGGGCAGGCATGTGTTATGAAATTCACATCCCCCCCGCAATCCCCGCAACGCCGCAGGGTCAGGACATCGCGCTCACCATATTATACGAGGACCGCGACCTGATCGTGCTCGACAAGCCCGCCGGCATGGTGGTGCACCCCGCGCCGGGCAATGAAGATGGCACGCTGGTCAACGCCCTGCTCGCCCATTGCGGCGAGAGCCTGACCGGCATTGGCGGCGAAAAACGCCCAGGAATCGTGCATCGGCTGGACAAGGACACATCGGGCATCATGGTCGCCGCCAAGACCGAAATGGCGCATCAGGCCCTGTCACTCGCCTTCGCCGAGCGGCGGATCGACCGCGCTTACGAGGCCCTGTGCTGGGGCATCCCCACACCGGGAAGCGGGTCGTTCGATGGCGCGATCGGGCGCGACAGGCGCGACCGCAAGCGCATGGCGGTGGTAACAGGCGGCAGCGGCAAACATGCGCTCACCCATTACCGGATTCTCAATACCTTCCACGGCGGCGTTGCGCATGTGGAATGCAGGCTGGCCACCGGGCGCACGCACCAGATCCGGGTGCATTTTGCCCATGCCGGGCATGCGCTAGTGGGCGACCCGGTCTATCTGCGCCGCATTCCCGCCGCCGCCCGTGCCCTGCCCCCCACGGCCAAGACCGCAGCACTGGATTTTGGCCGCCAGGCGCTGCATGCGCGCAGGCTGGGCTTCATCCACCCGCGCAGCGGGGCCGAGATGCTGTTTGAAAGCGCGCCGCCGGAAGACTTCCGCCAGCTTCTGGCCGATATTGCCTGATTAACAGGCATATTCATTGACAGGAGCAGGAACAATGCCTATGTTCGGTGATTGTTCGCCGGGGCCGACGCCCCCAGGCTAACTGGACGTCCTGTATGGAACTGCCCAGGATGGGGGTTGCATGCAGGGACGTGAGAAGTCCAGTCGTGCGTCTAGCAGAGTGATGATGCAACCCGCCCGGTCACAATGACGTTGAGCCGGATTACAGCTGCCCCCATCCCTCTGGTACAGGAGTCCGTTGCAATGGCCTCTTCTGCTCTTATTTCCGGTCCCGAAAACAACCTGTCCAAATACCTTCGGGATATCCGCAAATTCCCCATGCTCTCCCCCGAGGAGGAGCTTCGCCTTTCACACCGCTGGAAGGACAAGGGCGATACCGAAGCCGCCCACAAGCTTGTCACCTCCCACCTGCGCCTCGTGGCCAAGATCGCCATGGGCTATCGCGGCTATGGCCTGCCGGTGGGCGAGCTGATCAGCGAAGGCAATATCGGGATGATGCAGGCCGTGCGCCGCTTCGACCCCGATCGGGGTTTCCGCCTGGCCACATATGCCATGTGGTGGATCCGTGCCGCGATACAGGAATACATCCTGCATAGCTGGTCACTGGTGAAGATCGGCACAACCGCCGCCCAGAAAAAACTTTTCTTCAACCTCCGTCGCCTCAAGGGCCAGATGCAGGCCATTGATGATGGTGACCTCCAGCCCGAACAGGTCAACAAGATTGCCCAGTCCCTCGGCGTGCCCGAGCAGGACGTGGTGAACATGAACCGCCGCCTTGCCGCCCCCGACCACAGCCTGAACGCGCCGCTGCGCATGGATGGCGAGGGCGAATGGCAGGACTGGCTGGTGGATGACAACGACAACCAGGAACAGACCCTGGCCGAGAGCGAGGAATATTCCGGCCGTCAGGCGCTTCTGGCCAACGCCATGAAGTCGCTCAACGACCGCGAGCGCCATATCCTGACCGAACGCAGGCTCAAGGACGAACCGGCCACGCTCGAAGAACTATCGCATGTCTATAACATCTCGCGCGAGCGGGTGCGCCAGATCGAGGTCCGCGCCTTTGAAAAGGTGCAGGCCGCGATGAAGGCGGAAGTCGCCTCACGCCGCGCCCGACATACCGAAGGGGCGGAAGCCTGAAATAAAGGCGACGTTCTTTAACGATTTACCAAAAACTCTTAAAATTAAAGCCCCGTGCGCCAATGGCTACGGGGCTTTTTCTTTAAAGATACTATAGATTTCGGGAACAATAAGACGTTTCTGGTGAAGCTTCTTTCAAAAAACTTCAAAGAAATGCTGCCTTCCCAGAAGAAAGGCAGCACCCATAAACTTCTATTCGATCCCGATCAGTCCTCGAACGGGTCGCGCATCAGGATGGTGTCGTCGCGTTCGGGGCTGGTGGAAAGCAGGGTCACTGGCGCCTCCACTAGTTCCTCGATGCGGCGGACATACTTGATGGCCTGCGCAGGCAGCTCGGCCCAGGAGCGCGCGCCCTTTGTGCTGTCCTTCCAGCCTTCCATCGTCTCGAACACCGGGCGGATGCGCTGCTGCGCGCCGGGAGCCGAGGGGAAGTGCTTCGTGGTCTTGCCGTCGAGTTCGTAGCCCACGCAGATGCTGATCTCGTCCAGCCCGTCGAGCACATCAAGCTTGGTCAGGGCCAGGCCATTGACACCGCCCACGCGCACCGCGCGACGCACCAGCACCGCATCAAACCAGCCGCAACGGCGGGGGCGCCCCGTTACGGTGCCGAATTCATGCCCGCGCTCGCCCAGCGTGCGGCCCATGTCATCATGCAGTTCGCTGGGGAACGGCCCCTCGCCCACGCGGGTGGTGTAGGCCTTGGCAATGCCCAGCACGAAACCGACGCTCGTCGGCCCCACGCCAGCACCCGTGCCCGCATTGGCGGCCACGGTGTTCGACGAGGTCACATACGGGTAGGTGCCGTGATCCACGTCGAGCATCACCGCCTGCGCGCCCTCGAACAGGATGCGCGAGCCGCCACGGCGGCTGTCATCGAGCAGGTCCCACACGGGCGCCATGAAAGGCAGCACGCGGGGGGCTACAGTGTTGAGGAAGTCGAGCAGTTCCTGCTTGGTGAAGGTCTCGGCACCCAGCCCCTTGAGCAGGGTGTTGTGGTGCAGCAGCAGTTCATCGAGCTTCCAGTCCAGCGTTTCCGGCTCGGCCAGATCACACAGGCGGATGGCGCGACGGGCGACCTTGTCCTCATAGGCGGGGCCGATGCCGCGCCCGGTGGTGCCGATCTTGCGCTCGCCGCGGGCGGCCTCACGCGCACGGTCAAGCGCGCCATGCACGGGCAGGATCAGGGGCGCGTTTTCAGCGATTTTCAGTGTCTCGGGCGTAACCTTCAGGCCCTGTGCCGTCACGCGGTCGATTTCCTTGAGCAGCGCCTCGGGGTCAACCACCACGCCATTGCCGATCACGCCCATCTTGCCGCGCACCAGGCCTGAAGGCAGCAGGGAGAGCTTGTAGGTCTGCTCACCCACAACCAGCGTGTGGCCCGCATTGTGGCCACCCTGAAAGCGCACGACCACATCGGCGCGGCTGGCCAGCCAGTCCACAATCTTTCCCTTGCCCTCGTCACCCCACTGGGTGCCGATCACGGTGACGTTGGACATTTCATGCTCCTTGATATGCTGCCCGGTGGCCACTGCGCGGCCAGCCGGAAAAACGGGGTCGGTTCAGAAAAAGAAATCGGTTGAAACTTCAGGCGTCATCAACCGGCACGAGCTGGCCATCCACCACCACCAGCGTGCAGGCCAGCAGGGCCGCCTGCGCCAGCGGGTCTTCATCCGGCCCGAGGGCGCTGACCGTGGCATAGCCTGCCGCCCGCAGGGCTGCCGCCTTTTCCGCCGGCGTGCCCCACGGCAGGAAGATGCGCGTGCGGCTGGGCAGGGGCGGCGCCGCGCGCAGGATGATGTCAGGCCGCAGGGTAATGCCACAGGCCGGTTCATCATCATTGGACAGGTAGCGCCCGCCCCGGCCCAGCTCTTCACGCTGGCCTGCGGCATAAACGCTCACGCACACGCCGGTATGATACTGCCAGCCCCGGAACTCCACCGGGTCCACCGTCAGGCGGATACCGGGCACGCGGGTCTCGATGGCGGCCACGGTGGCGGCCAGCCGCTCGCTCAGCGCACGCACGGCGGGCGGCAGGTCAACCGCCGCGAGTTCCGCCAGCGCGCCGTGCGCCGGGCCTGCCGCGTGCAACAGGCGGGTCAGCACATTGGCCAGATCGCCGCCATGCCGCGCCACGGCGGCGGCATCCTTGCGGTCAAGCGCGCGCATGAGCGTGCCCCGCACATGCCCTTCGAACCCGCCCGCATCGAGCAGGGCGGTGGTGAGCGCTGGCATGGTCAGGTCGAACGAAACACCGCGCACCTGCAACGTGGCCAGGCACTCGGCGGCGAGGGCCACGATTTCCGCATCCGCATGCGGGCCATCGGGGCCGATCAGTTCCACGCCTGCCTGCGATATCTGCCGATCCCCCTCGCCCCGGTTGCTGGCCATGAGAACGCACGGCCCGGCATAGGACAGGCGCAGCGGGCGCGGCATGTCAGGCAGGCGCGTTGCGGCAATGCGGGCGATCTGGGGCGTGATGTCGGGCCGCAGGGCCATCATCCGCCGCGTATCGGGGTCCATCAGGCGGAAGGTCTGCGCCGCCACCGCCGCCCCCGAGCCGGACAGCAGGGTGGTCTCGAATTCCAGCAGCGGCGGGGTCACGCGGTCATAACCATGGGCCGCGAACACGCGCATCAGGGTCTCGACACCCGCAGCCTCGGCCTCGGCCTCGGGGGGGAGCCGGTCCACGAACCCGGCTGGCAGAAGGGCTGGGTTGAACGGCGGGTCATCAGTCATGGCAGGCCTATCGTGCTGCATCATGCCCGCGGGCACGCAGCCGGGGCATGATGGATCGGACATGGAAGGAGAATGTAAGGATCAGGCGTGTTCGCGCCGCACCTGCTCATAAGCCCAGTCAAGCCACGGCAGCACGGCCACGAGGTCTGCTGTCTCGACCGTGGCCCCACCCCACAGCCGCAGGCCCGGCGGGGCATCGCGGTAGCTGCCCACGTCCAGCGCCACACCTTCCTGGCCCAGCAGGGCGACAATCTTCTTCGCCGCCGCCGTCTGCGCTGCGTGATCGAGTGCTGTAAACCACGGGGCGACAATGCGCAGGCAGATGGCCGTGCTCGAGCGGTGCCTGGGGTTGGGTGCGAGGAACCGCGCCCAGTCGGACTCCGCTTCCCATGCGGCAATCGCAGCCAGATTGGCTTCGCTGCGCGCAATCAGCCCTTTCAGCCCGCCAATGCCCTCGGCCCATTTCAGGCCATCGAGCGCATCTTCCACGCACAGCATGGAGGGCGTGTTGATGGTATCGCCCCTGAAGATGCCTGCGATCAGGCCCTTGCTGTTGGTCAGGCGGAATATCTTGGGCAGCGCGCGGGGGGCTGGCGTGGACACCAGCCGCTCCACCGCGCGCGGTGACAGCGCCAGCATGCCATGGGCCGCCTCGCCGCCCAGCACCTTCTGCCATGACCATGTCACCACATCGAGCTTCTCCCACGGCAGATCCATGGCGAAAGCGGCGGATGTGGCATCACAGATCACCAGCCCGTCGCGCTGCGTGGGAATGGCGGCATCATAGGGCAGGCGCGCGCCCGATGTGGTGCCATTCCAGGTCAGCACCACGTCACGCGACCAGTCCACCTGCGCCAGATCCGGGATCTCGCCGTAATCGGCCTTGAGCACGCGGGCATCGGGCAGTCTGAGCTGGGCGATGATGTCATTGGCCCATGTGGCGGAGAAGCTCTCGAACGCCAGAACGTCCACCGGGCGCGTGCCCAGGATGGACCACAGCACCATCTCGACGGCGCCGGTATCGGATGCGGGCACGATACCGAGCACCCAGTCCTCGGGCATGCCCAGCATGGCGCTGGAGCGGGTAATGACCTCGTTGAGCCGTGCGCGCCCCTCGGTCGAGCGGTGCGAGCGCCCCACCAGCGCATCCGACAGGGCATGGAGCGACCACCCCGGGCGCTTGGCGCACGGACCGGAGGAAAAGCGCGGATTGGCAGGCCGCACGGACGGCTTTGCAGTAAGGGCTTCAGGCAAGGGAGATAACGTCCTGTTCGCGACACGGGCATTGGCACGGCAACACCGCCAACCGGTGCGCCAGACTGGTGCGAGAGGGGGGATTCGAACCCCCATGCCTTTCGGCGGTCGATTTTGAGTCGACTACGTCTACCGTTCCGTCACTCTCGCATACAGGCACCCCGCCCGGAGCGGGACGGATGATACCACGGCAATCAGTCCTTGGACGTCTTGCGGACCCGCTATATCACACCGGCGGCGGCGGCTCCAGTCCCAGCATCAACGCCAGATTCTGGATCGCGGCACCCGAGGCGCCCTTGCCCAGATTGTCCAGCCGCGCGGTCAGGACGGCCTGGCCCAGCTCCTCATTCCCATGCACGCGCAGTTCCATCCGGTCGGTGCCCGCCAGCGCATCGGCCACCAGCTTGCCGCAGGGTTCGGCCACGCTGACACGGTCAGAACCGGCATAATGCGCGGCCAGCACCGCATGCAGGTCGGCAAGACTGACATTGCCGGGCAGCAGGTCGAGATGCAGCGGCACGGACACGATCATCCCCTGCGCAAAATGCCCGACCGAGGGCACGAACAGCGGTAGCTGCGCAAGGCCGGCATACAGCTTCATTTCCGGGATGTGCTTGTGGGCAAGCCTCAGCCCGTACAGCTCGAACGCGGGGCCGCCCTCACGCTCATGCGCCTCGATCATGCTGCGGCCGCCGCCGCTGTAGCCGCTCACGGCATTGACCGTGATGGGGTAGTCATCAGGCACCAGCCCGGCCTTGACGAGCGGGCGCAGCAGGCCCACCAGCCCCGTGGGGTAGCAGCCGGGGTTGGACACGCGCGCGGCCTTACGGATACGCCCGGGCTGGGCCGCATCCATTTCGGGGAAGCCGTAAACCCAGGCCGGGTCGGTACGAAACGCGGTGCTGGCATCAAGGATGCGCGGTGCCTCAGCACCCATGCCGTCGGCCATGGCCACGGCTTCCCTGGCTGCCGCATCGGGCAGGCACAGCACCACCACATCGACAGACGCCATCATCTCGCGCCGGGCGTCGGGGTCCTTGCGGCGGGCTGGGTCGATGGAGCGCAGCGTAACCGGCAGATGCCCGAGCCGCTCGCGGATGCCAAGCCCCGTGGTGCCTGCCTCGCCATCGATAAAGACCGTTGCCTGTCCGTCGCTGCTCATGTGCCATCCATCCTGATAAGAACTTCCCGCCCTGCGGTGCGCGATCTATACAAAACCTGCGCCCGACCGCAACATAAACAGGCAGGAACCACCCCATGCAAGACGCAGCTCCCCCCCTTCAACGCCTGCTCGACATCATGGCCCGCCTGCGCGACCCCGAGAGCGGCTGCCCGTGGGACCAGGCGCAGGATTTTGCTTCGATCGCGCCCTACAGCATCGAAGAAGCCTATGAAGTGGCCGACACCATCGCGCGTGAGGACTGGAACGGCCTGCCCGATGAATTGGGCGACCTGCTGCTCCAGGTCGTCTATCACGCGCAGATGGCCGATGAGAAAGGCCTGTTCGACTTCGCCACGGTTGCCACCCTGATTGGTGACAAGATGGTCCGCCGCCACCCCCATGTGTTTGGCGAGGCCGAAGCACAGGCCGGCCAGTGGGAAAACGGCAAGGCGCTCGAACGCCTCGCCCGCAACCGGCGCGGCACGCTTGATGACGTGCCGGTGGGCCTGCCCGCCCTCATGCGCGCGCGCAAGCTCTCGGCCCGTGCCGCCCGCGTGGGGTTTGACTGGGATACGGTGGGCGAGGTCGCCGCCAAGGTAGATGAGGAACTCGATGAACTGAAGGTCGAGCTTGAAAGCGGCGACCGCGAGAAGATCTTCGATGAACTTGGCGACGTGCTGTTCACGCTCGCCACACTGGCCCGCAAGCTGGACATGGACCCCGAGGCCTGCCTGCGCCAGGCCAACGCCAAGTTCACCCGCCGCTTTACCGCCGTCGAGCACGATCTGGCCGACCGGGGACTGGCACTGGCCGATGTGGACGTGAAAACCATGGAAGAGGGCTGGCAGGCGGTGAAACGCCGCGAGCGCGCAGCCGGGGAAAAAGCCTGAAAAATCAAAAGTTTTGGTGAAGCTTTTTTCAAAAAGCTTCGAAAGAACACCGCCTTTTTGAAAAAAGGCGGCACCAAAAAACTTTTATCTTTTATGCCGCCGTCAGCAGCAGGTCGTGCAGCGCCTGCCAGCTTGCGCGGTCAGGCGCATAGAGCAGGCCGCCGCTGCGGTCGGTCACGCGGTAGGGCGAGCCATCAAAATGGGCGCTGTAGCCGCCCGCTTCCTGATGGATCAGCCAGCCCGCCAGATGGTCCCAAGGCAGGGTGCGGTTGAACAGCAGGAAGTGGCAGCGCCCATCAACCAGCATCAGGTATTCATGCGCCGCACAGCGGAAATCCCACGATCCCGCCACCTTGGGCAGGTTATGGGTCACGACATCACGCACCGGGGCGGGCAGGTAGCGCCATGAGGCGTTGCCCGCCATTTCATGCGCGGGCACGGCAGGGGCCACCTGCAGGCGACGGGAGCCGCCCTTGCCATCATCAAGCCACGCGCCATGCCCGCGCGCGGCCACGGTCGCGACATTGCAGATGGGGTCCACAATCACCCCGCCCACGACTTCGCCACCCGATACGGCAGACACCATCACGCCAAACAGCGGCACGCCCGCCGCATAATTGGCGGTGCCATCAATCGGGTCGATTACAAAGGCCAGTTCGGCCGTGGCCAGGCCATCAAGCAGGTCAGGGCTGGCGGCCACCGCCTCCTCCCCCACCACGAGGGCGGTGGGCCATGCGGCCTGCAGGGCCGCGGTCAGGTCGCGCTCGGTGGCTTCATCCGCCACGGTCACGATATCCATCGGCCCGCTCTTGCTGCGGATATCGGCACGGTCAAGGCAACGGAAGGACGGCATGACATGGCGCCGGGCTGCTTCACGCATCATCGCCACCACCTTATGCATATCAGCCAGTGTGATCCGTTGCGTCATTGCTGCCTCCGCCTGTCCGTTGTCCAACCCGTCATTCCTGCGCTGCCGGATGCCATTTTTCCACCCCGCGCCCCATCTGGCCTGTCTCTCCAACAGGCCAGATGGGAAGCCGATCTTGAAAAAATCCCGCAGGCATAAGGAAGTTTCCGGTAAAGCTCTTTTCCGAACGCTTCAGGAAATGCCGCCTTTTTGAAAAAAGGCGGCACCCGAAAACTTTTATTCCCCCCGCAGTTCCTAATCGACCAGGCAGGTTACGAGACGGCCGAACTGCATCTCGAAACGTGCGCGGTTGGCAGGGGAAAGGCGCACGGTCATCTCGGCCCCTTCCTCCCCATCGGCGCGCTCGGTCACCTCGCCATGCTCGTGCAGCCAGGCCATGGCCGCGCCTTCGGTGATCGGCACGCGGTAGCGCACCACTTCCATCGCGCGGGTCATGCGCTCGTCAATCGCGGCCAGCAGGTCGGGCAGGCCATCGCCGGTAATGGCGGAAATGACCACATTACCCGGCCGCGCGCCCACGGCGTCGCGCCCGCCCACGAGGTCGGCCTTGTTCAGCACCTCGATCACGCGGCCCTGCCAGTCGGCCTCGATCGTGCCGTTACGCGCCATACCCTCGAGCACCTCGATCACGTCATTGCGCTGCGATGCGCTATCGGGGTGCGAGACATCACGCACATGCAGGATGATGTCGGCCTCGGCCACCTCTTCAAGCGTGGCACGGAAGGCGGCGATGAGTTCGGTAGGCAGGTCGCTGATGAAGCCCACCGTGTCGGACAGGATCACCCGCCGCCCCGAGGGCAGCTGGATGCCGCGCATGGTGGGGTCGAGCGTGGCGAAAAGCTGGTCCTGCGCATATACGCTCGCCCCGGTCAGGGCATTGAACAGGGTGGATTTGCCCGCATTGGTGTAGCCGACGAGCGCCACGATGGGGAACGGCACCCGCCTGCGGGCCTGCCGGTGCAGGCCGCGCGTGCGGCGTACCTGCTCGAGTTCGCGCTTGAGGCGCACGATCCGGTCGCCGATCATGCGGCGGTCAGCCTCGATCTGCGTCTCGCCGGGGCCGCCGAGGAAGCCGAAGCCACCGCGCTGGCGCTCAAGATGGGTCCAGGTGCGCACGAGGCGGCTGCGCTGGTATTCCAGATGGGCGAGTTCAACCTGCAGCGTGCCTTCACGCGTGGCCGCACGCTCGCCAAAGATATCAAGGATCAGCGCGGTCCGGTCGATCACCTTGCAGCCCAGCGCGCGCTCGAGGTTGCGCTGCTGCACCGGGGTAAGCCGGGAATCAATAATGACAACGGTGATGTTGTCGGCCTTGACCGTCTCTTTAAGCGAATCGACCTGCCCGCCGCCAAGCAGGGTGGCGGGCCTGCGGGCGCGCAGAAGCAGCACCGCCTGGCACACCACCACCAGCCCGATGGAGGCGGCAAGCCCTACCGCTTCCTCCAGCCGGGCTTCGGCCGCACGGGCATCATCGTGCCGGTCAGGGCGCTCCCACGGCAGGATGACAGCGGCGCGCGTAGCGGATGAAGGCGCCGCCACCGTCACGACGGGCTGCCATCCGTGGCTGCCGGTTCTTCCGTGTCCTCAGCCGGGGGATCGAACAGGCTGACGGGGGTGGCGGGCATGACGGTGCTGATCGCGTGCTTGTAGACAAGCTGCGTATGCCCGTCGCGCCGCAGCAGGACGGAAAAATTGTCAAACCAGGTGATGATGCCCTGAAGCTTGACGCCATTGACGAGGAAAATGGTGACCGGCGTTTTCGACCGGCGGACGTGGTTGAGAAACACGTCCTGTACATTCTGTGAAGGTTCTTTTGCCACGGCAGGGCCTTATACCAACCATTGTTTGGCCTGACTCACGGGGTACCCATCGGTTTAAAAATGTGATTCATAGGATGCAGACCATTCTCTGAAGGAGGCATTCTGGA
>NZ_NIRT01000103.1 GCF_003207795.1 Komagataeibacter nataicola
GAGATGGGGTGGTTGCCGTCCTCCCCGCACGGCATCGCAATGTGCCAGAATGGTCGTTGGAAGAAACGACTGCGCGAAAGGACGGCAGATGAAGGATACAGTGATAGGCGTTGATCTGGCAAAGAACATTTTCCAGGTTCATGGAGCTTCGCGTGCGGGCGAGGTGATGTTTCGCAAAAAGCTGCGTCGTCAGCAGTTTATGCAGTTCATGGCCACGCAGCCGCCTGCTCTGGTCGTTCTTGAAGCGTGCGGGAGCGCGCATTACTGGGCTCGCGAACTGGCAGGAGCTGGTCACGAGGTCAGACTGATCGCTCCGCAGTATGTGAAGCCTTTCGTGAAGCGCCAGAAGAACGATGCTGCTGATGCGGAAGCGATCGTCATTGCGGCCCGTCAGCCGGAAATGCGCTTTGTCGAACCACGCACTGAAGCGCAGCAGGCGCGTGGCGTTCTTTTCCGGGCCCGGCAGCGTCTGGTGCACCAGCGCACGGAACTGGTGAATGCCCTGCGTGCCGTTCTGTATGAATTCGGTCTCGTCGTGCCACAGGGGATTGCGCATATCAAACGCATTGAAGCCATGCTGGATGATGCAGTTCTGCCAGATCTTGTAAGGCAGGAATGCCTTGATCTGCTGCAACAGATTTCGGAGCAGAGTGTGCGAATTGATGCCAGAACAAAGAAGATCAGGATGCTTGCCCAGGAAAGTGAAAACACCTGCAGATTGCAGAGCATGCCTGGAGTGGGTCCTCTGACCGCTCTTGCGATTGAAGCTTTTGCGCCTGACCTGCAGAGCTTCCGGCGCGGGCGCGACTTTGCTGCGTGGCTGGGGCTGGTGCCCCGTCAGTTCTCATCTGGCGGAAAGGAAAGGCTGGGGAAGATATCAAAAGCCGGGCAGGCTGATATCCGCAGGCTTCTCATCATGGGTGCCATGACCCTGGTGAACTGGGCCAGCCGTAAGGCCCCTGCACCGGGAAGCTGGCTGGCGCGGATGCTCGCCCGCAAGCCCCGTATGCTGGTCGCCATTGCCCTGGCCAACAGGATGGCACGGGCCATCTGGGCTATGGCAACAAAACAGGAGGATTATCGGGATCCGGCCCTGTCCGTGGCAGCCTGAGCGATGGCTTGGCTTCTGCGGATGGAACCGGTAGGGGTGTGAGAGGGCGATGACCTGAATGGGCGCATGATCGTTTGATCCGGATCGGAAAAACCAGTGGATTTCTCTGTGCTTTAAAGCACGCCTGTGAGATTTGGATCTGATCCGCTGATCACCATACTGGCCAGTGGCTTCTGAAAGGCCACATCAACAGGCCTTACAGAAGACCGCACACGATCACACGTCAATATGGGTCAGAAAACTCTTGCATAACGGACGGTAACCACAGAAG
>NZ_NIRT01000018.1 GCF_003207795.1 Komagataeibacter nataicola
GGTAATGGTGAACAGAATGCCCCGCTCGCGCAGGCGTTCGACCGCGCGGATGGCGCGTGGGGTCAGGATCTTGTCCTTCGTGACCAGTGTGCCATCCACATCGGCCAGCACCAGCCTGATCTGGCCTGCTGGCGTTCCGGCTGCGTCGTGGGGCATGTCGCCTCTCCCTTCTGTGCCGCGCCCCTCAGGGGCGGGGCAGGACAAAGTTTTCCATCGCGTAGGCCCAGCCATCATCGGTGTTGGGCCGGGTCACGAAGCGGGCATGGGCCTTGACGTTATCAAGCGCGTTGCCCATCGCGATGCTGACCCCCGCTTCCTTCAGCATGGGGATGTCGTTGTTCATATCCCCGATGCATGCCGTATCCCGGATATCAATATCCAGCAGTTTGGCCAGTTCTTTTGCTGCATAGCCCTTGTTCGCCTGCGGGTGCGTAATATCAAGGTAAATGGACGAGGACTGGTGTACGCTCGCCTTCCCTCCCAGCATGTTTGCAAGGTCGCGTTCCACCCCCGGCAACGCTGCCGGATCACTGGCCACCCCCATGATCTTGCCCACGTTGACATAATGACCCGCAAAATCATCCACCCGCACGGGCGTGGTCTGCACCACTTCACTCTCATGGGCGACCTGTGGCGTGTCATCACGGCGCACCAGCCAGTCATGGCCAATGAACAGCCATGGCTCGACCCCGTGGTCGATCAGGAATTCAACCGCCCTCTGCGCCACCACCGGCTCAAGCGACAGGCGCTCGCGGATGGTGCCATCCGGCGCGCAGATCAGGCCGCCATTAAGCCCCGCGATGGGCTCGCGGATATCAAGCGCACGGACAAACTGCATCATGCCGCGTGGAGCACGGCTGCTGATCAGGCTGAGCCTGATGCCCGCCGCCCGCAGGTCATCCGCCGCCTTGTAGGCGGCGGGGGTAAGCACGCGCTCGGGCGTAATCAGGGTGCCATCGATATCGGACACCACAAGCCTGACGGCATGCGGGCGGGAAACGGGTGGGGTCATGGGCATCATCCAATTTTAAGCCAGTGGCGGTGGTCGCGGGCCAGCAGGGCATCGGCGGCTTCCGGCCCTTCGCTGCCTGCGGCGTAGAAGGCAAGGCTGCGGGCATCCTGCCCCCAGTCCAGCACCGGCTGCACGGCGCGCCAGCCCGCCTCGATATTGTCGGCGCGCTGAAACAGGGTGGCATCGCCAATCATGCAGTCATAGATCAGGGTCTCGTATCCCGTGCTCGGCCCTTCGCTGAACCATTCGGCGTAATCGAACTTCATGCGCACGCCACCCAGCCTGACCGAGGGGCCGGGAATTTTGGCCGAAAACTGCATGGTTACCCCCTCGGTCGGCTGGATGTGGATGACCATGATGTTGGGGGCCAGCTTGTCCACCGGCGTGTCACGGAACAGGGCATAGGGCGCGGACTTGAAGTGGATGGCGATCTCGGTCTTGCGCGCGGCCAGCCGCTTGCCGGTGCGCACGTAAAACGGCACCCCCGCCCAGCGCCAGTTATCAATGCCGAATTTCATGGCCACGTAAGTCTCGGTCAGGGAATGGGGGTCAACACCCGGCTCCTGCCGGTAGCCCGGCACGGCTTTTTTCCCCACCGTGCCCGGCGCATACTGCCCGCGCACCACATCGGCGGGGGCAAGGGGGTGGATGGCGTCGAGCACCTTGGTCTTTTCGTTGCGCACGGCATCGGCATCGAACGAGATCGGCGCTTCCATCGCCGTCATGGCCAGGAGCTGCATGACGTGGTTGGGCACCATGTCACGCAGGGCGCCGGTGCCTTCATAGAATTTGGCCCGCTGTTCGACGCCCACGGTCTCGGCGGCGGTGATCTGCACGTGATCGATGTTCTGGCGGTTCCATAGCGGCTCGAAGAACCCGTTGGAAAAGCGCAGGGCGAGGATATTCTGCACCGTCTCCTTACCGAGATAGTGGTCGATGCGGTAGATCTGCTGCTCCTCAAGCGTGTTGAGCAGCCTCGTGTTGAGCGCGATGGCCGATTGCAGGTCGTGGCCGAAGGGTTTTTCCACGATCACGCGGCGGAAGGTATCGGGCCCTTCGCGCACCAGCCCGGCCTCGCCAAGCCGGTCCACGATGGAGCCGAAGAAACGGGCGGCCACGGCAAGGTAGAAAATGCAGTTCTGGCCCGCTGTTACATCGGCTATGGCCTGATAGGTCTGCATGGTTTCAAAGTCGCCCTGCACGTAACGGATACGGGGCAGCATCCAGTCCCAGATATCCTCGCGCAGGCTGACGGCCTCGGCCCCCCGGCGGGCGGTAAAATCCTCAAGGGCCGCGCGCACGTTATCGCGCAGCTGCTGGTCGGTCAGGTCCGCGCGGTCAACGGCCACGATGCCAAAACCATCATCAAGCAGCCCGGCGCAGGCCAGATTGTATATGGCAGGTAGCAGAAGGCGCCGGGTCAGGTCGCCGCCGCCGCCAAAGATGACGAACGAACCCGGCGGGCTGCGCCGGGGGGCGGCTTCATGGTGTGTATCGCCCACCTGCGAGACTGCCGAGGCAATAATGTTTTCCATTGTGCTGCTGTCCCTGAACTGTGTTCGCTATAATCCTCCCCCGGCTGTTCCGGTTGCAGTCATTGAGCGCTGTCATTTCATGGGGAACAGCCAGAGCCTGCCCAGATGCCTAGCATCCGGGCAGGCCTTCAGTTACCGGCTGGGCGTCGGGTCAGTTATTCGTACCCTCAATGTGACCGCCAAAGCCGAAACGCATGGCAGACAGCATCTTCTCGGCAAAGTTGTTGCCGGTGCGCGAGCGGAAACGCGTGAACAGCGATGCGGTAATGACGGGCACGGGCACCGCCTCCTCAATCGCGGCCTCGATGGTCCAGCGGCCTTCGCCGGAATCGGCCACGTCGCCCTTGTAGTTCGACAGGTCCGGGTTGCCCGCCAGCGCACTCGCCGAAAGGTCGAGCAGCCACGACGAGACCACGCTGCCGCGCCGCCACACCTCGGCAATGTCGGCCATGTTCAGGTCGAAACGCTGGTTCTCGGGCAGGGCATCGGTGTTCTTGGACTTCATCACGTCAAACCCTTCGGCGAAGGCCTGCATGATGCCGTATTCGATGCCGTTATGGACCATCTTCACAAAATGGCCGGACCCCGCCGGGCCGCAATGCAGGTAGCCCTGCTCGGCGCGCGGGTCGAAGCCGGGCCTGTCGCGGCCGGGTGTGCGCACAATGTCACCAATGCCCGGCGCCAGCGCCGACAGGATCGGATCTACATGGTCGGTGGCCTCTTTGGTGCCGCCGTACATCATGCAGTAGCCGCGCTCCAGCCCCCACACGCCGCCCGAGGTGCCGACATCGATATAGTCGATGCCCTTCTGGACCAGTTCGGCCGCGCGGCGGATGTCGTCCTTGTAGAAGGAATTGCCGCCATCGATCACGATGTCGCCCTTGCCCATAAGGGTGGCGAGTTCCTGCACCGCCTGCTCGGTCACCTCGCCCGCAGGCAGCATGAGCCAGATGATCCTGCGGCCCTTGAGCTTGCCCACCATGTCGGCAAGACCCGTGGCGGCAGTGGCGCGGCCACCTTCGGCCTGCTCGCACACCTTGGCGGTAACGGCGGGGTCGCGGTCAAAAGCCACCACATCATGGCCATGGCGGGTCAGGCGGATGGAGATGTTGCCGCCCATCTTGCCTAGGCCAACAATACCGATTTGCATGATCTAACACTCCTGGAAGCGGGATAGGACCGTAGTCCTATCGTCTGGGGGCGCATTTCCCAATGATCCCTATCAAAAAACCCGCCCCGCCGGAGGCGGGACGGGCAAACGGTCGGCTCAGACCGCGTGGGCGATATCAAGCCCGAGTTTTTCAAGGCCAGCTTTCAGGTCGCCATGAATGTGCACCCGCAGCACGCGGCGGCCGCGTTCGGCCAGTACTTCCATGTCGCCCCGCGCCTGGGCTTCCTTCACGATGCTGAAGGTATATTTCTCACCCGGCACCGGCAGGTTCACCTCATCATCGCAGGTGATCTGCACGAACACGCCCGTGTCAGGCCCGCCCTTGTAGGCCTGACCCGTGGAATGCTGGAAGCGGGGGCCAAATTCGGCCGCCGTCGCCAGCTTCAGCGCATCACGCAGGCCCAGCCGCGCCTTCTGGATCCATTCGCGCGTAAAGGTGTCGCGGTCGATATAGGCGAGCAGCGCCACGTAATCACCCGCCTTCGCACGGGCAAAATGCGCCTTGAGAATGGCCTGGGCCGTTGTGGCGCCGCCAAGCGCCTGCGCGTTCTTCGGGTCGGCATAGAAGGCGAACGGGCCATCCTTGGCGAACGGCTCGTAGGGCGGGAGCCTGCCGGTCTCGTTATAGGCGGTGGTGATCTTCTTGGTCTCGATCTTCGATTCCTCGACATCGGGCTGGTTGAACGGGTTGATCCCGATCACCGCACCGGCCACCGCGGTCGCGAACTCCCAGCGGAAGAACTCCTCAAGCACCTGACGGCGCTCATGCAGCTCGATGGTCACCACCGGCTCGCCGGCCTCGACCAGGGCCGCGAAGGCGGCATCCTGCTTCGGGCAGGGGTCCTCGGCGAGGCGCAGGTAGGTGAACACGCGGTCCTTGCCATACACGCTTGCCTTGCCGATCGTCTCGTCATCGATGGGGATCAGGCCACGCCCGTCCTTGCCGGTCGATTCCGCAATGAGCTGCTCAAGCCATGCGCCCATATCGTAAATGCCGGGCGATGCGATGATGGTCACCTTGTCGCGACCAAAGTCGCGCGCAGCCACGCCAAGCACCGCCCCGAGCACCACGCCGGGGTTCTGGGCGGGTGGCACGGAGGCGGCACAGGACTTCTCGCCACGCTGGGCGGATTCGAGCAGCAGTTTCAGCGGCAGGCCCGCCACGGCGGCGGGCACCATGCCGAAATCGGACAGCACGGAGTAGCGGCCACCGATCTGCTTCTCGCCGTAGAAGATCTTCCAGAAGCCATCCTTCTTCGCCACGTCTTCCATGTGCGAGCCGGGATCGGTCACGGTGATGAAGTGCGAGCCAGCCTTGTCGCCGAGCACCTTCTTGGCCTGATCGAAGAAATAGGCCTTGAGGATGTTGGGCTCCAGCGTGCCGCCGGACTTGGACGAGACGATGAACAGCGTCTTGCTGATGTCGATCTTTTTCTCGAAATCACGCACCTGCTGCGGGTCGGTGCTGTCGAGCACGTACAGGTGGGGAAAGCCCTCATGCTTGCCAAAGGTCTGGGCCAGCACTTCCGGCCCGAGGCTGGAGCCGCCCATGCCCAGCAGGAGCGCATCGCGGAAGCCGCGCGCCTTCACCTCGGCCTGAAAGTCCTCGAACTTGGACAGGGCCGCCACCTGGTCATCGGTAATGTCGAGCCATTTGAGCCAGCTTGCCTCGTCCTTGCCGGTCCAGACGGTAGCATCCTTGTCCCACACGCGGCGCACGGTGCCGTCCTTGCGCCAGGCTTCAAGCTCCGCATCGACAGCCTTGTGCAGGTCGGCGGGCAGCTTCAGCGCGGTGGAGGTGACCTTGTTGCCCAGAAACGCCGCCTGCTTGGCCGCGACCGAGCCCAGCAGGTCGTCAAACGCATCGGCAAACGAGGCAACGCCTTCATCGACCAGCTTGCGTGTCACGCCATCAAGGTCAAGGCCAAGGCTCTTTGCCTCATCAAGCACCCGCAGCGCGCCCGCCACGTCCTGTGTCAGCGTTTCGGCCACCTTGCCGTGGTCACGGAAGGCATCGAACGTTGCGGGCGGAATGGTGTTGACCGTGTCGGGGCCGATCAGGCCATCGACATACACCACGTCGCTATAGGTCTTGTCCTTGGTGCCGGTGCTCGCCCACAGCAGGCGCTGCGGGTTTGCACCTGCATCGGCCAGCTTCTTCCAGCGCGGGCTGGCGGTCACTTCGCGCCAGTATTCATAGGCCGCCTTGGCGTTGGCGATGGCCACCTTGCCGCGCAGGGCCTTGAGTTCAGCCGAATGCCTGTCGCCCGCGGCCACGCGGGCATCGATTTCCTTGTCGATCTTGACGTCGATGCGGCTGACGAAGAAGGACGCGACCGAGGCGATGCCCTTCACGCTCTCGCCACGGCCGAGGCGGTCTTCCAGGCCAGTGATGTAGGCTTCGAGCACCTTTTTATACGCATCGATCGAGAAGAGCAGCGTGACGTTGATGCTCAGCCCTTCGGCAATGGCGGCGCGGATGGCGGGAACGCCTTCCTCCGTGCCGGGAATCTTGATCATGAGGTTGCGGGCATCGACCGCTTTCCACAGGCGCAGCGCCTCGTGCAACGTGCCCTTGGTGTTGCGCGCAAGGTAGGGCGAAACCTCGAGGCTGACATAACCGTCCACGCCCTTCGTCTGTTCATAGACGGGGTAGAGCACCCTGGCGGCGGCCCGAATGTCATCAATGGCGAGCAGTTCATACAGCGCGCCCGCGTCAACCACGTGATGTTCCAGCACGGAGCGGATCTGGGCATCATAATCGGTGCCCTGGCCCATCGCCTTCTGGAAGATGGCGGGGTTGGAGGTGACACCCTTAAGGCCGTCTTCATCGACCAGCTTCTTCAGGCTGCCATTTTCGGTATAGGAGCGCTGGATGAAGTCCAGCCAGGGGGACTGACCCAGACGCGACAGTTCCTTTAAAGGATTTGCATCACCAGATTCACGCGCACTCATTGACTGTGCTTCCTTTACTTTTCAGCAACGCGGCAAACCCGCACTGCCAATACTTCTTTGCTCAAAAACACGACAGGCAGGACTGGATGTCCTGCCTGCCTGCGTGTTTTTTATTTTCCGGCCTGCCTGCGGGCGGCGGCCACCACGGCATCCACCGTGAAGCCAAACTTGACTTCGAGTTCGCCCGCCGGGGCGGAGGCGCCAAAACCGTGCATGACAATCGTCTCGCCAGCAAGGCCGGTATAGCGGTCCCAGCCAAGCTGGGCGGCCTGCTCCACCGCCACGCGGGCGGTCATGTCGGGCGGCAGCACGCTGTCGCGGTAGGCCTTGGGCTGTGCCTCGAACAGATCCCATGACGGCATGGAGACAAGGCGCACCTTGATCCCCTCCGCCTTCAGCTTTTCGGCCGCCTTGATGATCAGCCCCACTTCGCTACCTGTCGCCATGAGGATGACATCGGGACGCCCGTCCGCATCTGCAAGGACATAGGCCCCTTTTGCCAGCCCCGATGCAGGCGCATAGGTCTTGCGGCAGATGGTGGGCAGGTTCTGCCGGCTCAGTGCGAGCACGCTGGGGCGGTCGGTAATCTGCACCAGCGTGCGCCAGGCTTCGGCCACTTCGTTGGCATCGGCGGGGCGCAGCACGGTCACGCCGGGGGTGGCGCGCAGCTGGGCCAGTTGCTCGATGGGCTGGTGCGTCGGCCCGTCCTCGCCCACGCCGATCGAGTCATGGGTGAAGATGTAGGTCACCGGCAGCTTCATCAGCGCGGAAAGGCGGATGGGCGGCTTCATGTAATCGGAGAAGATCAGGAAGCCCGAGCAGTAAGCCCGGATGCCATACAGCGCGAGACCGTTGCTGATCGAGCCCATGGCATGCTCGCGCACGCCAAAATGCAGGTTGCGCCCGCCATAGGTGCCGCCCCATTGCGGCGGCTGGAAGTCACCCGCGCCATCAAATGTCAGGTGTGTCTTGGTCGATGGCGACAGGTCGGCCGAGCCACCGATCATCCACGGGTAATTTTTGGCCACCACGTTCAGCACCTTGCCCGAGCTTGCGCGCGAGGCAACGCCCTTGGCATCCGCATCAAAGACAGGGATGTCCTTATCCCACCCTTCGGGCAGGGTGCCCGCGAAGATGTGGTCAAGCTGCGCGGCCTCGGTGGGGTATTTGGCGCGGTAGGCGGCAAACAGTTCATGCCACGCCCTGCTGGCCGCGGCCCCGCGGGTGGCGATGCCTTCACGGAAATGCTCGGCCACACCTTCGGGCACGTAGAAGTTCCTGTCTTCCGGCCAGCCGTAGAATTTCTTGGTCTCGCGGATTTCCTCCGCGCCCAGCGGCGAGCCATGCGCTTCCGCCGTGCCAGCAAGGTGGGGCGCGCCCCAGCCGATGATGGAATGGACGATGATCAGCGTGGGCCGCGAGGTCTCGGCCTTCGCCTCGGCCAGCAGGCGGCGCAGGTCGCCGGTGTCGTTGGCATCCTTCAGTTCAAGAACGTGCCAGCCATAGGCCTCGAAGCGCCTGTGCACGCTCTCGGTAAACGCAATCTTGGTCGAACCCTCGATGGAGATCTGGTTGCTGTCATAGATCCACGTCAGGTTTCCAAGCTTGAGGTGACCGGCGATGGAAGCCGCCTCGCTGGCAACGCCTTCCATGTTGTCGCCATCGCCGCACAGCGTATAGACGTGATGGTCAAACAGCCTGAAGCCGGGGCGGTTGTAGCGCTCGGCCAGCCATTTTTCCGCCATCGCCATGCCAACGGAATTGCCGCAGCCCTGGCCGAGCGGGCCGGTCGTGGTCTCGACGCCCGCGGTGTGGTGATATTCCGGGTGGCCGGGGGTGAGCGAGTCGAGCTGGCGGAACTGCTCGAGGTCTTCAAGCGTGAGCGCAGGGCGGTCATGCGTGACCCCGCCGGGGCGCACGTCGCGGATACCGGCAAGGTAGATGAGCGAATAAAGCAGCATCGACGCATGGCCGATCGAGAGCACGAAGCGGTCGCGGTTGGGCCATAGCGGGTCGGCCGGATCATAGTTCAGCACGTCGCGCCACAGCGCGTAGCCTACGGGTGCAAGCGCCATGGGCGTGCCGGGATGGCCGGAATTCGCTTTCTGCACCGCGTCCATGGATAGCGTGCGAATCGTGTTGATGCACAGCGTATCGATATTGGTGGGCATGCCGCCACCTCCTTCAGGAGCCATGAGGGGTGATGTGTACGAGGAACGCATGAGGGACCGGCCTCCTTACAGCCATGGTTGTTGTTCCGACCAAACCGGGCCGCGTGCCGGAAGCCGACAACCCTTTCTTGTTATTCTTCCACACCGCCCGCGCCCGCCCGGCCCGCATGCACGCGCGGGCAGCAGGGAGCGCAGGGATAAAGGCTTTTCACGGCGCGTACCTTCTCACGACCTTCGGGACGGAACAAGCCATCTCATCAAGCCGTTACCCAGTCCACGCCATGGCGGCCCGGCAGGCACGCCATATGTGCCAGCGCATACGCCCGGCGCCAGTTCCACCCGACCATGCCCGCAGGCAGGGAATTTGACACGACCCCATCCTCCCGTTCACCTGTTCGCCCCTGGATACGCCGGCAGATGGAGACCCACGCATGCCCCTGCTACCCGCCAGCGACCACACGGATGGCACGCGTTTTTTCAACCCGCCCGCCATCTGCCCCGAGGGCACCCAGCCCGCGCGCCTGCGGCGCCTCGCCATCCTCAAATGGCAGTGGAACCGCCCGAAATCGGACTGGCCCGCGCGGATTGAAAACCCCACCCCCACCGGCGACCCGCATGCCCAGCCCGCGCCCGACACGGTGCAGCTGACCTTTATCGGCCACAGCACCTTTCTCATCCGCCTGCCCCGGCCTGATGGCACGGCGCTCACCATCCTGACCGACCCGATCTTTTCGCAACGCTGCTCCCCGCTGCCCTTCCTCGGGCCAAAGCGGGTACGCGCGCCCGGCCGCAGGCTGGCCGACCTGCCACCCATCGATATCGTGCTGGTCTCGCACGCGCATTACGACCACATGGACCTGCCCAGCCTGCGGGCGCTGGTGCGGCGGGGCGACAACCCGCTTGTGGTCACACCGCTCGCCAATGCACATTTCATGTACAAGACCAGACTCAAACGCATCATGGAGCTGGACTGGTGGCAGGCGGTGACCACCGGTGGCATCCATATCACCTGCACGCCTGCCCGCCATGGCGCGGCCCGCACGCCCTTTGACCGCAATACCAGCCTGTGGGGCGGCTTCATGCTGCGCGACGAGGCAGGCCACCAGCTGTTCTTTGCAGGCGATACCGCCGATGGCCGCCACTGGCGCCTGATCCGCCAGCGCCTTGGCGCGCCCGACATCGCCCTCCTGCCCATTGGCGCGTATGAGCCGCGCGCGCTGATGGAGCGCGTGCACACCACGCCGGAGGAAGCCCTGTCGGGCCTGCGCCAGCTTGGGGCGCGACACGGGATCGGCATGCATTTCGGCACCTTCCGCCTGACGGATGAACCCATGGACGAGCCGGTCACGCGCCTTGCAAAAGCCGTGCAGGACGCGGGCCTGCCGCCCGATACGATGGGCATCATGGCCCATGGCGCGTGTCGCGGCATTGCGTGGGATCAGCCCAATGATGCATGATTGCCCGATGTTCTTTTCAGCCAAACCGTCCTATGCTCGATCGCTCATGACGGGACCGGCCTCCGCCCCCGTTTCGCGCAATCCGACCAGCCAGGCAGGCACATGAGCAAGACAATCGCCCACGGCGACCCCGCCGCCGACGCACCCGACTCCTTCAGCAACGCGGAAATCGAGACCCTGTTCCTTTCCGCGGCAAGGGATGGGCAGACGGATCTCGTTACCGAATTCCTCAAGGCGGGCATCAACCCCGATACCCGCAACGACAAGGGCTACACCGCGCTGATCCTTGCCGCCTATAACGGCCACGAACCCACCGTGCGCGCCCTGCTTGAAGGCGGCGCCAGCCCCGACCTGCAGGACGCCAAGGGGGCGACGGCGCTCGCGGGCGTGGCCTTCAAGGGCGACCTGCCATGCGCGCGCGTGCTGGTCGCGCATGGAGCAGGCATCGATGTGCCCAATTTCGTAGGACGCACGCCGCTGATCTTTGCTGTGATGTTCAACCGCGACCCCATGGTCACCTTCCTGCTTGAACATGGCGCCAACCCCGACCTGCGCGATGGCGAGGGCATCAGCGCCCGCCTGTTCGCCACCCGGCAGGGCAACACCGCCCTGCTTGACGCCATGAAGCGCACGCCCCCCGCCCCGCAGGGCTGAACCACTCTTTCTGTCATCCTTTTCCCACCGCCACAGCACCCGTTGCCGTGGCGTGCCTTTATGTTCATGACCTTGTGGAATTCACCCCGATGAGCCGTTTCTGGAGCCCGATCGTACACAGCCTGACCCCGTATGTGCCGGGCGAGCAACCCAGAATGGCCAACCTGATAAAGCTGAATACCAACGAGTGCCCGTACGGCCCCTCGCCCAAAGTGATCGAGGCCATCAGGGCCGCCACCAACGACACGCTGCGCCTCTACCCCGATCCCACGGCCCATGCCCTGTGCACGGCCATCGCCACCGCGCATGACGTGCCGGTGGACCACGTGTTCGTGGGCAATGGCTCGGACGAGGTGCTCGCCCATGTCTTCCAGGGGCTGCTCAACCACGATGCCCCCCTGCTCTTCCCCGACATTACCTACAGCTTCTACCCCGTCTATTGCGGGCTTTACGGCATACGCCACGAGACCGTGCCGCTCGACAGTGCGATGGGCATCGACATTGCGGCCTATCGCAGGCCGTGTGGCGGCATCATCCTGCCCAACCCCAATGCACCCACCGGCATCGCCCTGGGGCTGGACGAGATTTGCACCGTGCTGCGCGACCACCCGGAGGCGGTCGTGGTGGTGGATGAAGCCTATGTCGATTTCGGGGCCGAGACGGCCATACCGCTCGTAGCCGAACATCCCAACCTGCTCGTGGTGCGCACGCTCTCCAAATCAAGCGCGCTGGCGGGGCTGCGGGTGGGCTATGCCATTGGCCAGCCTGACCTGATCGCAGCCCTGACCCGCATCAAGGACAGCTTCAACTCCTATCCGCTTGACCGTCTGGCGCAGGTGGGAGCCATTGCCGCGATTGAAGATCGGGAATGGCTTGCAAATACAAGCGCCAGGATCATAAGCTCACGCAACAGGCTGACAGACAGCCTGGGAAAGATGGGGTTCGAGGTCCTGCCATCACGGGCGAATTTCGTATTCGCCCGGCACCCGGACCGTGATGGCGCGCAGCTTGCCGCAGCCCTGCGGGCGCGGGCGATCATTGTGCGCCATTTCCGGACCCCGCGCATTGCACAATGGCTACGCATCACCATTGGCACGGATGCCGAATGCCAGGCCCTGATACAGGGACTGGCCGATGTGCTTGCGCTGAACGAGGGGTAAGCCCCCCGGTTCATCATGCATCACGCCGCCGCCCTGCCCACTTGGGCCGGGTGGGCGTGGGTGCGTGCTGCGCCTCTTTCCATCACACGGTTAACAACTCATTTCCTGGACCACAGGTCCACAGGATCCTTATCATGCGCGCATTCCACGGACAGATGTCCGATAACCAGCCGATCCGTCGCACCCTTGCCGAAAAGCAGAAGCAGTTACGCGACCTGCGCGAGACGCTGGCCTCCATGAAATCGCATACCTCACCCGCCCTGCGCGAAAGCGTGCAGAAGCGCATCCGCCAGCTTGAAAGCGAAGTGACCGCCGCCCCCGCCCTCAAGGCGAACGACCGGCGCAGCACGCAGGCGGCCCCTGGCGGCACCGACCGCCCACGCACCCCGCGCAGGCGGCCTGAACGTAGCATCTGACCAACATAAAAAAAGCGGGCCTGCCCCACATGGGGCAGGCCCGCTTTACCCACAGGCCCCCTTAAAGAGCCTGCGGGGCAGGAACAGTGGAAGGATCAGTGACCCAGGGTCACTTCCTCCGCCACGTCACCGCGCGCGGCGGCTTCATCAATGTAGCGACGGGCTTCAGGCGAGACCGTCAGCACCAGCGTCAGTGCAGCCGAGGCCACATACAGGCCACAGAAGATCCAGATGATCCCCTCGATACCGTGCCAGCTTTCGAACCACGTCACGATCGCCGGACCAACCCAGGTGCTCGCACCCGCACCCAGACCCAGGGCGGACAGGGCGGCGGCCTTTTCCTTCGGGCAGATCTGCGGCACCAGGCCGGACAGCGGCACGAAGGCGGCAATGGTTGCGCCATACAGCGCGCCCATCACGGCGGCGATGGCGAAGTTGCCGGGGAACATCTGCGGCACGTAGTAGAACAGCGGCACCGTGATCGCGGCACCAACGCAGCCGAACAGGGCGACAACGGTGCGGTGACCCAGACGGTCCGCCGTGATGCCGGACACGAGGTTCACCAGGATGTTCGACAGGAAGATGATCGACAGAAGCTGCAGCCACTGCGACAGCGAGAAGCCGATGACCTTGGTGAAGAACGCCGGCATGATCACCAGAAACGCATATTCCGACGACGTATTGATGGTGCGCACGATCATGGCGATAAACGTCTTGGGCTCGCGCCACAGGATGCTGATCGAGCTGAAGAAGATCGTGGCAGGCCGGGTGCCCACGGGGGCCAGGCGGCGCGACCCGATGGGCTCACGCGTCATGAGCAGGGCCAGCAGGCCACCGAACATGACCAGACCCAGCGAGGACCAGAACGTCGCCATCTCGCCGATCAGCGGAATGGAGAAGCTGGCGAACAGCGAACCCAGCGTGGGCAGCCCACCCGAGAACGCGAACCAGAACCAGCCCGCAGCCGAGCCAAGCTGGCGCGGCGGCGTTGCGGCCGCAATCCAGACCAGGAAGCCATAGGTGAACAGCGGGTAGCCAAAGCCGCGCATGGTGTAGGCGGCCAGCATGATGGGATAGCTGTTCACGGCCACGCCAAAGGTCAGGAACAGGACCTCGAACACGCCCCAGATGGCAAGGCCGATCCACATGACCCGCTTGGGGCCCCACAGATCGGACAGTGGCCCCGAAGCCCAGGAGGACAGGGACACGGTCACGCCATAAATGGTGAAAAGAAGCGCCGTATCGCGCGATGAAATGCCCTGCCCCTCAAGATAGGGCGCCAGGTAGCCAGCTTCGACACCATCACCGATCATGAAGAACAGCAGACCGACGAACCCCCAGAACAGGGGAGCCGGAATGCCAAGCCGATCGGCCAGGGACGTTGATTCGGACAGATTGTCTGTCTGTTTCAAGGGGAGAGTCTCCTCTTTCACAGGCAGCCGACACGAAAACGAGCGGCCCCGCCTCATTGCGGAGCGTCGATGCAGGCTGCGTCCGCACAGTCCGGCTTTCCGGAAACACCAGTGCGGAACTCAGTTTCACAGGTCGGGTGTGCAACCACCCGTGCGGATCACGACCATGAGAGACAGGCAGGCGGCACAAGCGCCAAAACGCCAGCGCATATGCCTGGCAGACCTGCTGTTCATGCGTGTGACCAGCCGTAAAGTCGTCAATCCGGCAGGAAAACGCGCCTTTGGGCACGGCTTTCATAGCAATGCGATGAAAAGACACACAAAGCGCACCGAAAAACGCGCACGATGCCGTGATTTCCCAGCGCCGGAAAGACCATGAATTGGCCAGATATACAAAATCGTTTCAGTATCGAACGATTTCACAATAACAGGATAGTTTCTGACCTCCGCCAAAACACGAAAAATATATTCAGTGGGGATAATCTATACTAAAAAAGTCTCGTGAATGTAAGGGAATTTTCAAATTTTTGACACGATTCCGATTTCTTCCTTATTATATCAATAACTTTCAGATGATATTTTTATGCATGGAGCGCATGCATCGCTCACTGCCCCCACCTTTCGCCCAAGGTGGGTTCCTGCCATAGTCGGGGCCGCACCCCGGTGGGAGGAGATGCGCCCGCGCTGCCCCATCGCAGTCGGGACAGGACAAACGGAACGGTCATGGTGAACATCAAGCTGTCTTTACGCCTCGCCGCACTGCCGGTTGCCTTGCTGCTTTCGCCTGCGGCGCTAAGCACGATGGCCCATGGGCAGAGCCTGGCCACGCAGAAGGTGCAGCGCGCCATGGATGTGCTGCGCCTCAAGCCCGACCTGGCCAGCAAGGCGTGCCTCGACAAGCTTGACGACCTGCACAAGATGGAAAAGGTCATTGAGGAGGCGGGCGAGAGCGCGCACAACCCCAATCTGTCACTGGCGCATGACGTGATGGAATCCGACTACGAGGACGCCACCGAATCCTGCGTACCAGACGCCGCCAAGCTATGCGCCGCCCCCGGATCGCTCGCCAGCGCCAACCAGAAGAAACTGTGCGATTCGCTGGATGCGATCATGTCGGTTGATGGATCGGATGAAGGCGATGAAGCCATAGCACCCCCGCAGGGCACGTCATCAGACTGACCGGCCTGCGCCGCGCCTGAAACCTCAAAGTTTTTTGGGTGTCGCCTTTTTTTTAAAAGGCGACGTCTTTTGAAGCTTTTTGGAAAAAGCTTCACCAAAAACTTTTATGATTTCAGGATATTATTGAGCCTGACTTTTCAAACAGCCTTTAAAAAACTTCAGGAAACGCCGCCTTTTTTGCAAAAGGCGGCGCCCGTAAGCATTGACGATTTCAAGGCAGTTGCGCCAGCAGGTGCAGCCCTTCGGCGCTGCCCAGCACGGCAGATTTTTCCGCCCGGTTGAGCGCGCGCACCGCCGTGGCCAGGTCAGGTGCCTCACGCAGCTTGAGCAGCCCCACCAGCAGCGCCGGGTTGATCGGGTCGCCCCGCCTGCGCGGTGGCGGCAGCATGATCTCATGCACCCGCAACAGCCCTGCGCGCGCGCGCAGGGCCGCAATGGCCTCCTGTATCGGGTGACCCGCCATCTGGCCCATATAGACCACGGCCTCGTGCAGCACCGGCGGCGGGTCCGTCTCCTCGGGGATGAGCAGCAGACGCGCACGGCGCAGGGCCTGTCCCGCGGCTTCACTGCCGGTCAGGGCGGCGAGCGGAATGGCGCAGACCAGCCCCAGGGTTACCGGCAGCATCCACAGGAACAGCGGCAGGGACACGCTCCACGCGGCACCCGCCAGCGCAATGCCCAGCACCGTATGCACCCAGTACAGCCGCACGTTCTGCATGATCTGCAGGCCGCCCGCGTCACGCCGCTGGGCATTCCAGCCGGAATCACGCCCCAGCAGGATGGACAGCACGCCCGCCGTCTGGATCATCATGGCAATCGGCGCGATCAGGCCCCCAATCACGGTTTCCACCAGAATGGACGCCGCCGCCATGATCGCCCCCCCGCAGCCCCGGCGCAGCGGGCCATCAATGAGCAGCAGCATGTAGGCCAGGATCTTGGGAGCCAGCAGCACGATCATGGTGCCGATGAACATGTATTCCGCCTGCACGGGATCGACATGTGGCCAGTGCGGGTAGAGCAGCTTGGTATCGCCAAAATATTCCGGCTTGTAGAAGCGGTTCTGGAGCGAGACCACAATGCCCACAAGCAGGAAGATCAGCCACAGCGGCGCCGTGACATAGGAGCCGATGCCCATGAGCATGTGCATGCGGCTGACCCAGTGCAGCCCACGCGCGGGCAGCACCTTGGCGTGCTGCAGGTTGCCCTGGCACCAGCGTCGGTCGCGGATGGCGATATCGGTCAGCGATGGCGGGCTCTCCTCATAGGAGCCGCTCAGTGCGGGTACCATGTGAATGGCCCAGCCGCCACGGCGCATCAGGGCGGCCTCGACAAAGTCATGGCTCAGGATCGCGCCGCCGAAGGGCTTGCGGCCCGGTAGGTGCGGCATGCCCGCCTGCTCGGCAAAGGCCACCGTGCGGATGACCGCATTATGCCCCCAGTAATTGCCCTCCGCGCCATGCCACCAGGCAATGCCGTGGGCAATCAGCGGGCCATAGACGCGGCCTGCGAACTGCTGCATGCGCGCAAACAGCGTGCGCCCGTTCACGATCACCGGCAGGGACTGGATCAGGGCCACGCCGGGGTTATTTTCCATGGCCGAGGTCAGGCGCACGATCACGTCGCCCGACATGACGCTGTCGGCATCGAGCGTGATCATCTGCTCGTAGGCCGCGCCGTAAGTGCGCACCCATTCACCAATATTGCCCGCCTTGCGGTCGGTATTGACCGCGCGCCTGCGGTAGAACAGCCGCCCGCCCCAGCCCGTGGCGCGGCACAGGGCCATGTAGGCGGCTTCCTCCGCCACCCAGATATCGGGATCGGTGGTGTCGGACAGGATGAACACGTCAAACGCGCGCTCCTGCCGCGTGGCGCCCAGGCTGTCGATGGTGGCGCGCAGCCCGGCCATGACGCGCCCCGGATCTTCGTTATAGGTGGGCATGAGCAACGCCGTGCGGGTGGTGACCCGCGGCAGCGTGCCACTGCGCTTTATGCCAAGGCCCAGCCCGCCATGCGCCAGCATGGAGCCAAAACCCGCAAGCGCCGAGGTAAAGGCCAGCGCGATCCACAGGAACAGCATGACGAACAGCAGCAGCATGACCATGCCCGCCACCGAGCGCTGCACGGCATTGAACACGAGGTCCATCTCGTAACCGGCCATGCCGGTCATGGCCACGGCGCCGCCAATGACCAGCAGCCGCCGCAGCCCGATCAGCCGCCATTGCGTGGTGGGCACAGCGGGGCGACCGTGCCGGTCCGGCTCGGCTTCGAGCGCGCGCACGGGCATGTCGAGCGGGGCGGCAGGCGGCAGGGCGGCCCAGCCCTGCGGCAGAAGGCTGGCAGGCGGCACCGGCCGGGCCGGGCGTGGTGGCGCCCCTACGGCGTCCATCGATAGACCCATTCTTCCGATACGGGGCCATTGTCATCGGCCAGCACGCAGTTCAGTTCCGCCACCTTGGCATCGCCGGGCGCGAACTCGAACGTGCTGCGCCAGCCATGAATGGGCGTGACCGGCTCGACCACCACATTGCGGATCTCACCGGCCGAGGCACGGCACTGCAGGTGGAAATGCGGGTTATCGGGCAGTTTTTCAAAGGGCGTACCGACAAAATCAAGGTCGAAGAAGCGCGTATGCGAATCATCGGTCGCATCCCCCACGCGGGTGGCGGCAATGCGCGCGAGCTTCGTGGGCCACGGCGTATCCCACCCCCAGTACATGCGGTAGGTGAACACATATTCGCGGCCTGCCGCCAGCGGCTCCTGTGGGCGCCAGAACGAGACGATATTGTCATTCACCTCGTTGGGGGTGGGAATTTCGACCAGGTCAACAGCCCCTGCCCCCCAGTCCCCGATCGGTTCGATCCATAGCGAGGGACGCTTTTCATAATTCAGCGCCACATCCTCAAAATCGGTGAAGGCACGCTTGCGCTGCATCAGGCCAAAGCCGTGCGGCCGCACATCGGTAAAGGCGGAGAACTGCAGGTCGCGCGGATTGCGCAGCGGCCGCCACAACTGCTGGCCGCTGCCGGTCCACATCGAAAGGCCCTCGCTGTCATGGGCGGCGGGGCGCCAGTCATCCACGCGCGCGCGGTCGTTGGCGTCAAAATAGAACATGCCGGTGAGCGGGGCGATGCCGGACTCCGCAATCGCCTTGCGCGGATAAAGCGAGGACTGCACGTCAAACACCGTGGTCTCGCCGGGGCGGATGGTAAAGCGGAACGCGCCGGTGAGCGAAGGGCTGTCGAGCAGGGCATGCAGCACCACGCTATCCACGCCCGCCTTGGGCTTTTCCAGCCAGAAGGCGCGGAACAGGGCGAATTCCTCGCCCGTCGGGTCGCCGGTGCCATTGGCGAAGCCACGGGCCGACAGGCCATAGGTCTGCCCCTTGGCCACGGCGCGGAAATAGGATGCGCCAAGGAAGACGCAGAACTCCTCCATCACGCCCGGCGTATTGATGGGCGCGCGCAGGCGCAGACCGGCAAAGCCGATATCATCATTCACGCGCAGGGCGGGGTCGTTATAGGTAAACATGTCGGGGCTGAAGGCAATGGGGCGGCTCTGGCCATCAATCACCTCGTTCATGTCAATACGTGGCGCGTACAGATAACCGCGGGGAAAGAACTCAACCTCGAAACCGAGGTTCTCGCCATGCCACAGCGCCTGTTCGGGGCGGTAGGCCATGGAATTGTACTGATCGAAATTCAGGTTGCGCAGCGGTGCAGGCAATGACTGGGAAGGCGGCTGGTAAGCCTGCTGCGACAGTTGATGGGCCAGCGTGCGAACCGTGTTGGAATCAAAATTGCTGCTCTGGGTTGCCCTGGCCGCGCGTGGTGCGGCAATCCCCACAGCCGACAGGGCGGACAGGGCCGTGCCCGCTTTCATGAAATTACGTCGTAACACCTAATTCAACTCCAGTCCGTTCTTCTTTTCAGAAGTGCTGACACACTATTCTTTATTTTTTACCACTGGGCAAAAGCACTTATGCCACAACCGTGATCAACAGTGCTGATGGCTTTTTCACGGCGTGGATGAACACATACCTGCCAATGTTTCAAGCGGGCCCCGTACTGCCTCACGCGCGGCCTGCTCGATTTCACGGTACAGGCGCAATACCGCCTCGCCCTCCGCCGAAAGGCCGGCCCCGCCCCCGCCGCCCGGTCGCGCGCTGACCAGTGGGCGGGCAAACGTGGTATTCATCGCCTCGACCAGCAGCCAGGCCCGCCGGTAGGACATGCCCATCGCCCGCGCCGCCGCCGAGATCGAGCCTGTCTCGCCAATCTGTTCGAGCAGGCGGATCTTGCCATGCCCGAGCAGGGGCGTGCCATTCGCGTCGAGCCGCAAGGTCAGGCGCATCTGTGTCATATTTTCCATACTCCTGGCAGCCGCTATGATAATGGCCTCTTCTACCTGAAATATCCTTATCTGGAATGGAATTTTCCCATCATGCGCCAACCTGCCCATCCATCGGGGCCGCCCCGGGCCTCATGGGCCCCGATGCAGCCGGGCCATCTGCCCCAAGTGGTGGCGCTCGCCGCCCGGATGCACCCCGGCTGCCCCGAACGGGCGGAGGTGCTTGATGAACGCCGCAGCCTGTGCCCGACGGGCTGTATGGTGCTGATCGAGGAAAACGGGCCGGTGCGCGGCTACATGCTGAGCCACCCGTGGCGCATGGCCCGCCCGCCCCTGCTTGATACCCATCTTGGCCGCCTGCCCGCCCGGCCTGACTGCTGGTACCTCCACGATATCGCCATCGATCCCGCCCTGCGCGGTCAGGGCCATGCCCATGCGGCGCTGCGCCATCTCGGCGCGCAGGCACGTCTGTGCGGCGTGCCGTGGCTGGCCCTGATGGCGGCGGAAGGAGCGCGCCCGCTCTGGGCGCATCTGGGTTTTGAACCCATGCCCGACGTGCCCGCCGCCATTACCGCAAGTTATGGCGCCGATGCCTGCCCCATGCGCCGCGCATTATTGGGCATCTGACATATTTCAAAATAATAAAAGCGCCACCAGAGGCTTTTTACAGTTCCTGTATCACCGCCCGCACGCCACGTTCACGGATGGCGCGGCGCGTTTTTACCACGGCGGCATCGAGCGCTGTCGCATCCATGTCGCGCCAGCCATCAAAGGCAGGCAGGGCAAGGGCCGCCGCAAGGTTGGCGTCATTGACCAGGGCCATGTCATCGGCATCGAGCGTGGGTTCGAGGGGGGCGTAGCTTTCGCCCTTCTCGTCACGGCCACGCAGCATTTCCAGATAGGCGGCGATGCCGAAGGCGATGCGGTCGAGATCATGCCCGCTCTCCAGCGAGCGGCGCACCGTATCGGTCCAGAACACCCGCACTTTCGAGGCCCCGTCGCTACAGATCCGCAACAGCGTATCGGCCACCGCCTGGTTGGAGAAGCGGCTGAGCAGACGCCTGCGATAGACATCAAGGTCGAAATCCGCCGGCGCATCGATCTGGGGCATGGCATCAAGCGTCCAGTAGGCGTTGGCCAGCCGCTCGAGGTCGGCATCCGCCACGGTTTCATGCGCGTAGCGGTAGCCAAGCAGCAGGCCCGCAGCCCCGAGCAGGATGTGCGATGCGTTGAGCATGCGCACCTTCACCTGCTCATAGCCCGCCACATCACGCACGAACTGCACGCCTGCCTTTTCCAGCGCGGGGCGGCCATTGCAGAAATTATCTTCCAGCACCCACTGGCTGAAATCCTCCGCCAGCACGGGCAGGTCGTCATCCAGCCCGCTGGCATCGTTCAGCGCCTGGCGCGTGGCGCGGTCCACGCCAGGCGTGATTCGGTCCACCATGGAGCATGGAAAGGTCACGTTGGCCTCGATCCAGTCAGCCAGATCGGGGTCAACCGCGCGGGCATAGCCCACAAAGGCCGCATGCGCGACATGGCCATTGCTGCGCAGGTTATCGCATGACAGCACGGTAAAGGGCGGCATGCCTGCCTCGCGCCTGCGGCGCAGGCCCTCCACCACATAACCGAACACGGTGGCCGGGCGGTGCGGATGGGCAAGGTCAGCGCTCACGGTCGCCTCATCAAGGCGGAAGCGACCGGTTTCCTCATCGATATTATAACCGCCTTCCGTAATCGTCATGCTGACGATGCGGGTCTCGGGGTCAGCCAGGCGAGCCAGCACGGCCTCGGGGTCGGCGGGGGCGAGCAGGTATTCGCGCAGCGCCCCGATGATGGAAACGGTGCGCGCGCCATCCGCCGCCACCTCGGTCAGGGAATACAGGCAGTCCTGCTGCTGGAACTGGCGCGCCTTGGCCTCCCCGCGCGGGCCGCCATTAAGCCCCACGCCCACGATGCCCCATTGCGCCTGACCGGGCAGGCCAAGGCACTGGTTGACGTACCAGGCCTCATGCGCGCGAAAGAAATTGCCCACACCAAAATGAACGATCCCTCGCCCCACCGCCTCGCGCCTGTATGCCAGCGCCTGCACGCCAGCGGGAAGGGTGGTGAGGGTTGTTTCGTTCAGCATGGTGTTCTTGCACTCCTTTATGATGAGGGACGGCCACGGCCCTCCGGCATGGGAACGGACGCAGCCTTGCCCGCAGGCTCGAATCCGGCCTCGGCCACCATGGGGTGGCCATCGAGCGGGAACGGACCATCATCCGTGCGCCCGTCCGACCAGATATTGCGCACGGCCAGCCGCATGTCGGCATGCAGCAGGCCTACAGCGAAACGCATGACAGGGGTCCAGTGTTCCCCTTCCTGCTGTTCAAGCCGGTCAAGCAGGGGGCGCATGTCATCATCAGGCAGGGTGTGGCCCCGGCGGGTCGCGGCCAGCCGGTCGCACCGCGCAGCCATCTGGCCCAGCACATCGACCAGCATATCCCGCTCATGGGCGAGGATATCGCCCGTATGGGCGGTTTCACCCTCGGTGCCCGCGCGCGCGATGAAAATGGCATCCGAGCGGATCCGGCGCAAGAGCCCCGGCAGGCGCAGCACCAGCGGGTCGTGCTTCGCCAGCGAGGCGGGGTGCTCCACCTCCGCCTCCTGCACGCCGTCATTCATGTCCTGCAGCAGGGAGCGGCACATCGTATCGACGGTGGCCAGCGCATCATGGTCGGGGTGGTTCTGCAATGCGCCTGAAAGCAGGTCCGACAGGCGGCGCAGCAGGCTTGCGGCATTACCCAGCACCTCGCGCCGCGCCTCGCCACGCAGCACGAAGAACGACACCGCGAACGACACCACAACCCCGGTCATGATCGAGGCGATACGCTGCAGGGGCCGCGAAAACGGCTCGCCCGTGGCGGGGAACAGCAGCACCACCATGAGCGTGACAATGGCCACCCGCATCTTGGGCCGCAGCGCCACCAGCACGGCAAGCGGCATGAGCATGACCCAGAACACCATGCCCACCGAGAGCGAGGTATACTGCTCGAGCGCAATGGCGGACATGCCCGCAGCCGCCCCGATAAGCGTGCCCACAATCTGCTCGCGCCCGGTCGAGAGCGTCTGTGTCAGGCGGCTCTGGGTAATCACGATGACCGAGGTGATGAGCGCCCAGACCGGCTCATCAAGATGGATGGCAGTCGCGACAATGCCGGACAGGATGAGCGAGACATTCATCCGCACGACCTGCCGCCACGTACCCCGCCCCATGATGGAATAAAGCAGGTTCTTCAGGCGTTCAGGCATGCGGCTCAGTGCCCGCTCCCCTCAGGCAGGGGGAAGGGCACCCAGCGCAGGCCATCGGCGTTCTGCACCAGGAACAGCACGGTCTTGCGGTGCTGGGCGCGGGCGGCGTCGATCTGGCGGCGCAGGTCGGCGGGCGTGTTGACGGCGGCCTGCTGCACCTCGGTCACCACATCACCGGGGCGCAGGCCACGCTCGGCGGCGGCGCTGTCATCGGTCACACCAGTGACCAGCACGCCCTTCTGCCCTTCGGCCATGTTGTATTTCTGGCGCGCGATATCGTCGATCTCGCCCACGGTAAAGCCCATGCCCGCAATGGCCAGGCTGCCCTGGGCGGGGTTCTTGCTGGCGGGCTTGCTGTCAGCCTTGTCGGTCTTTTCCTCGGGCAGGGCGCCGATGGTGATGGCCACGTTCATCTGCTGGCCCTTACGCCAGATGCCCAGATGCGCGACACTGCCGCCCGCAAGCCCGGCCACGAGGCGCGGCAGGGCGCGGCCATCAATGTCCTTGCCGTTCAGGCTCTGGATCACGTCACCGGTCTGCAGATGCGCCACCGCCGCAGGCCCCTTGGGCTCAACGCCCGCGATCAGTGCGCCGTGGGGGCTTTTCAGGCCCAGGCCATCGGCAATTTCCTGCGTCACGTCCTGAATGCGCACGCCAATCCATCCGCGCGTGACCCGACCATGATGGCGCAACTGCTCGATGATGCCCTGCGCCTCCGCCGAGGGAATGGAGAAGCCGATGCCGATCGACCCGCCCGAAGGCGAGAAAATGGCGGTATTGATGCCGATCACCTCGCCCTTGAGGTTGAACAGCGGACCACCGGAATTGCCCTTGTTGATGGGCGCATCGGTCTGGATGAAATCATCATACGGCCCCTGCTCGATATTGCGCCCGCGCGAGGAGACGATGCCCGCCGTAACCGTGCCCGACAGGCCAAACGGGTTGCCGATGGCCAGCACCCAGTCACCCACGCGGGCGTGGTCGCTATCACCAAACGGCACGGCGGGCAGGGGTTTGGGGCTGTCGACTTTCAGCACGGCAAGGTCGGTGCGGTCATCATGGCCGAGCAGGCGGGCCTTGAGCACGGTGTTATCCTGCAACGTGATGGTGATCTGGTCGGCATGGCGCACGACGTGGTTGTTGGTCACGATCACGCCCGAGGGGTCGATGATGAAGCCCGAGCCCAGCGCCTGCATCTTGCGTGGCGGCGCGTTGGGGCTGTCCTGGCGGTTCATGAAGTCGTGGAAGAATTTCTCGAACGGCGACCCTTCGGGGAAGTTGGGCACCTGCGGCGTGCTGTCGCCATCATCGCCATCGTCATCATCCTCGCCGGGACGGACCATCTCGGTAGTCGAGACATTCACCACGGCAGGCAGCAGCCTTGCCGCGAGGTCGGCAAAGCTGTCGGGCATGTTGCGCCCCTCGCCGGGCAGGCGCAGGGGGGCAGCCGGCATGGCAGGCGCGGGCACGGGTGTTGACGCCGGGGCGGGATCGGCCGCGCGGGCGGCATACCCCCCAAGGGCCGTGACCAGCCCCATGGCAAGGCAGGATCGGGAAAAGACTGCGGCGCGAAAGGACATGGGGCTCATACATCCTGCTGAACGGGATCGGACGGGCACCTATATCACGCCCTTCACGGGGGCGGAAACCACGGCTTCAGCCCCGGCATAACGGGGCACGGGCGGGCACCGTGTCCGGCATTGCGGCGCGCGCCTGACGCGCCGCCACACGCTGGCGTTCCTTCACCCGCGCCACCGCCAGCAGCACATAGAATCCCGCCACGTTCACCACCACCTGCATCATCCACCCGGTGCCGAAACTTGTCAGCACCAGCCGCCCGTACAGGTCAACCAGCGTGCCTGCGGTGAAGATTTCGAGCGAATGACGGCCAAATAGCGCCATGAGCTGGCCCATCCGCGTATTGGCCCACAGCGTGGCGCGCGGCGAGGACTGCACGAGATAGAACAGGGCGAGCACATCAACCAGCCGCCAGGGCGAGAGGATCATCTTGTCAGGCAGCGCCATGACCACGGGCCGCAGGTCGGCAAAGCCCCAGTCGAGCCAGGGAAAGGACTGCACGGCGGAGAACACCAGATACAGCCCGCACAGGGCCGCAAGCAGGCGCGAGCGCGGCAGGCTGCCATCATGCTGGCCCGCAACCCGGGCGGCGCATACGCCCAGCACGAACAGGAACTGCCAGGCCAGCGGGTCGAAATACCAGCCATCTGGGTCGAGCCAGTTGGGAAAGTTCAGGCGCGGGTCATAATTCACCCCCAGCCACACCGCTGCACTCAACCCCAGTACCACCGGCGTGCCCACCCCGCGCAGCAGGGCGTAAAGCGGGGCGAAGCCCAGCAGCAGCACGATATAGAGCGGCAGGATGTTCAGGTTGCCCGGCAGCGCCACGAGCGAGAGCACCCGCCAGACCGAATCAAGCCCATGCGCCAGTTCCGGCTCCAGAAAATCAACCGGCACCGGCCAGAAATGCCGCCAGATGCGGATGGTCGCGATACACACCACCACCATCACGATCTGGAACACGTATAGCTGCCAGCACCGCCGCCCGATGCGGGCCAGAACCTCGGCCACCGGCTTTTTGGCAAAGGCGCGGCCATAGGCCAGCCATGAGGCATAGCCCGCCAGCAGCACGAACACCTCCGCCGCATCGGCAAAGCCGATATTGCGCATGGTAAAGCGGTTGAGCCAGTTCTGGGGAATATGGTCGATGCACATCATGAGCAGCGCCACCCCCCGCAGGGCGTCGATACGATGGTCGCGCCGGTGCGGGGCCTGCGCCCGCTCGCTGGAAATGCCCATGATGCTCCCTGCCTGCCTCAACACGATGCGCCCGGGCCATGCCCCGGTGCCGCCCGATGAGCGTAAAGCAGCAAATCGGATCGCAAACCATTCTCATCATGGCAGGGATGCCCCGCAACACTGTCATGGCGCGCCGGTGGCCCGCGCGCACCGTTTCATGACTCGACCACCCTGCCCTGCCCCTTCTATACCCGCACGGGCGAGAGAGCAGGGAGCGCAACCATGACCAGTCCCGACCGGGCAACCATAGAAACCGTGCTGCGACAGGTACGCACGGTTGATAATACCGCAAGCATCACGGATCTGGGCAGTCTTGATGCCTTCATGATGCGTGACGGCGTGCTCCATGTCGCCCTTGCGACCGACCGGGCGCGGGCCGGGCGCCTGCAACCCCTGCTGCCCGCACTCGAACGTGCCCTTGTCGCTGCGGTTCCCGGCAGCACGGGAGCCAGTGTCATCCTGACCGCGCACCGCCCGGCCCCCGCACCAGCGGCACCCGCACCGGCTGCAGGCGGCGGTCACCGCCCGCTCAATCTTGGCGGTGGCAAGGCGGGCAAGGCCCCCACCGGCCCGCTGCCCGCAGGTGTGGGCGTGGTCATTGCCGTAGCCTCGGGCAAGGGGGGCGTGGGCAAGTCCACCACGGCGGTCAACCTTGCCGTGGGCCTGGGGCTGGAAGGACTGAAAGTGGGGCTGATGGATGCCGACGTGCATGGCCCCTCCCTGCCGCGCATGATGGGCGTGAACGCTCAGCCCGAAGTGCGCGATGGCCGCCTGATCCCGCCGCATAAATGGGGCATTTCCGCCATGTCGATCGGCATGCTGGTGGAAGAAGAAAAGGCCATGATCTGGCGCGGGCCGATGGTGATGGGCGCGATCGGCCAGCTGCTGGGCGATGTGGAATGGGGCGCGCTTGACGTGCTGGTGGTGGACATGCCGCCCGGCACGGGGGATGCGCAGCTGACCCTGGCGCAGAAGACCGCGCTGGCCGGAGCCATCATCGTCTCGACCCCGCAGGATATCGCCCTGCTCGATGCACGGCGCGGTGTGACCATGTTCGAGAAAATGAACGTGCCTGTGCTGGGCGTTGTGGAGAACATGTCCTATTTCTGCTGCCCCAACTGCAACCACCGCACCGAGCTGTTCGGCCATGGTGGGGCGCGGGCGGAAGCCGAAAAGATGGGCGTGCCGTTTCTGGGCGAGATCCCGCTGCTGGCCGATATCCGCGCCAGCGCCGATGAGGGTGCGCCCATCGTGGTCGCCGCACCCGACAGCGCGGCGGGCCAGGCCTATCGCGCGCTGGCCCACACGGTGGGCACGGCGCTGCGCCGGCTGCTGGAAAAAAAGAAATCAGGCTCCTGAAGCCGCCGGGGCCGCCTTTTTCAAAGGCGGTATTCCCTGAAGCTTTTAGAGGCTGTTTGGAAAGTCAGGCTTAATAATATCCTGAAATTATAAAATTTTTGGTGAAGCTTTTTCCAAAAATCTTCAGAAGACGTCGCTTTTTTGAAAAAAGGCGACCCCCAAAAACTTCTCTTATTTTTTAAGGTCAGATGTTTTCTGGTTCTTTTCTTACAAAAAAGAACCGCCTGACCACACCAGACTACAGCTTGCGGTCGCGCTTGATCCGGTCCCATGCCGCATTGATCTGGGCAATGCGGGCCTCGCCCTGCGCACGCATGGCCTCGCTCGCGCCACGCGCGGACAGCACATCGGGGTGGTGCTCGCGCACGAGGCGGCGCCAGACCACGCGCACTTCATCATTGCTTGCATCGCGTGAAATGCCCAGCACCTCATAGGCGTCAATCTCGTTTACGCCGGGGCGGGCGCCGCCATCACGCGCGCGGTCCCATGCGCCAGGGCTGAGGTTGAAGGCCCTGTGCACGCCGCGCAGGAAGGCTTCCTCCTGCATGTTCAGCTCACCATCGGCACGGGCAATGACGAACAGGGCGGCGAGCGCCTCCTCGAGCATGCTGGTCTTGTTGGCAAACGCGCGGCCGAGTTCGGTGGCGAAGGCCTTGTAGTCATCGGTGCGCTGGCGGGCGTTGTCGAACAGGCGGCCCACTTCCTTCATGTTTTCGGGCGGCAACTGGAAGCGGCGCTTGAAGGCATCGATCTCGGCCCGGTTCACCGGCCCGTCGCACTTGGCCACCTTGGCGGACAGGATGATGATGACCAGCCCGTACATCTGGTCGCGCTTGCCCATGGCCGCCGCCATCTTGGCCGCCATGAAGGTGGCCGCCCCGTTGGGGTCGGCATTGAGCCGCGGGCCCCAGCGATCGGTCCAGCCGCCTGCCGGGGTTTCCAGCAATGAGCCGTTATCCGCCGCGTGCCCGAGCGCCGTGCCCACGACCGCGCCCATGGGGCCGCCAACCGCGAACCCCGCAACGCCACCAAAAATTTTGCCCCAGATCGCCATGCCCCGACGCTAGCACGATTGCCCGGTCAACCCAACTGATCTTGCCTGTCGGTACCAGCCATTTCCGGCAGGGCTGGCATCCATTCACGCAATGCCTCCACCCGCAGGGCGGAAGCCAGGGGCCGGTCTGGCGGGCGGGCGGCATCGACCTGCCCCACAAGGGCTGCCAGCGCCAGCCCGCGCGCCTGGGCAATGAGGTGCAGCGCGTGCCAGAACTCCGGCTCCAGCGCCACGCTGGTGCGGTGGCCTGACAGGTTGAGGCTGCGCTTGTGCAGCATCCGCGCACCCCGCTGGGCAGGCAGCGGCATGGCAGGCCGGTCGCTCATGCGGGCAGCCTCAGCGTAGCCCACCGCGCGGCCTCGGCCACCACGGGGTCGGGATCATGGCACAGGCCGCTCACCACCGGGCGCAGGGAAGCCTGCCCGCTATTGCCAATGGCCACCGCCACATTGCGCACGAAGCGGTTACGCCCGATGCGCTTGATGGGCGAGCCGGAAAAACGCGCCCGGAAGGCTGCATCATCCAGTACGGCCAGTTCACGCAATGCGGGGGCATGCAGATCATCGCGCGCGGCGAGCTTCATGTGGCGGGTCGCCTGCGCGAATCGGTTCCACGGGCAGACGGCAAGGCAGTCGTCACAGCCATAGATGCGGTTGCCCATGGCCGGGCGCAGGGCCTCGGGAATCGGGTCGCGGTTCTCGATGGTGAGGTAGGAAATGCACCGCCGCGCATCCATGACGCCCGGCGCGGGAAAGGCATCGGTCGGGCAGGCGTCAAGGCAGCGGGTGCAGGTGCCGCATCCTCCGCCCGAGGGGGCGGATTGTGGCAGGTCGAGCGTGGTATAGACCTCGCCCAGAAACAGCCAGCTCCCGTGCTGGCGCGACACCAGCGAGGTATGCTTGCCCTGCCAGCCCAGGCCCGCATTCTGCGCCAGGGGTTTTTCCATGACCGGAGCGGTATCGACAAACACCTTGACCTGCGCCTCAAGGCCCGCCCGCCTGCCCTCGTTCACCACGAACTGCGCCAGATGCTTGAGCATGCCCTTGACCACGTCGTGATAGTCGCGGTTGCGGGCATAGACGGAAATATTGCCAGCATCGGGCACCTGCGTGGTGGCCAGCGCATCGCCCTGCGGCGCGTAGTTCAGCCCCAGCGCAATCACGCTACGCACCTCGGGCCACAGGGTGGCAGGGTCGCCACGCTGGGCCATGCGCTCGGCCATCCAGCCCATGCTGCCCGCAAATCCACGTTCCACAAAGGTGGCAAGGCGCGCACGCGTCGCCTCATCGAGCCGGGCTGGCGCAAACCCCACGGCATCAAAGCCCAGCATGCGCGCATGGGCTGCAATGCGGGCCGCAAGGCGGGCCGGATCAGGCGGCGCGCCAGCCATCAGGCCACGGGCGGAATGTCGGGAAAGGGCATTTCATCCCCACTCCAGTCATCCATGGCCCATTGCGCGCGCAGGTGCGTGGCGTGGGCTTCGAAACCGCCATCGACAATGGCCGCCCGCATGCCGCGCATGAGCCGCTGGTAATAGGCGATGTTGTGCCATGTCAGCAGCATGGGCCCCAGCATCTCGTTGGCGCGGAACAGGTGGTGCAGATAGGCGCGGCTATGGCGCGAACAGGCCAGGCAGTCGCAATGCGGCGAGATGGGCCGCGAATCGCTGGCATGCCTGGCGTTGCGGATGTTGAGCGTGCCGCGCTCGGTATAGGCGCGCGCCGTGCGCCCCGCCCGCGTGGGCATGACGCAGTCGAACATGTCCACCCCGCGCTCCACGGCGCCGAGCAGGTCATCGGGCGTGCCAACCCCCATCAGGTAGCGCGGGCTGCCATCGGGAATGAGCGGCACGGTGGCCTCGAGGGTGGAGAACATCAGCTCCTGCCCCTCGCCCACCGCCAGGCCGCCAATGGCGTAACCCTCGAAGCCGATGCCGGTCAGCGCCTTCACGCTCTCGGCGCGCAGTTCGGGCTCGGTGCCCCCCTGGATGATGCCGTACTGCGCATAACCGGGCCGCTGCACGAAGGCCTCGCGGCAGCGCCCGGCCCAGCGCATGGACATGCGCATGGATTTTGCAATCACCTCGGGTGCGGCTGGCAGGGCGGGACATTCGTCAAAGCACATGCTGATGGTGGCATCGAGCGCGTACTGGATGTCGGTCGAGCGCTCGGGCGTGAGGCGATGCTTCGAGCCATCAATATGCGAACGGAAAGTTACGCCATCCTGGTCGAGCTTGCGCAGCGGGCCGAGCGACATGACCTGAAACCCGCCCGAATCGGTCAGGATCGGCCCTGGCCAGTCCATGAACCGGTGCAGCCCGCCAAGCGCGCGCACCCGCTCGGCGCCGGGGCGAAGCATGAGGTGATAGGTGTTGCCCAGCACGATGCCCGCCCCCGTGGAGCGCACGCTGTCCATCGTCATGGCCTTGACCGTGCCCACCGTGCCCACGGGCATGAAGGTGGGGGTGGCGACCGTGCCGTGCGCGGTATCGAGCCAGCCCGCGCGGGCGTGGCCGGAGCGGGCTTCGGGCCGCCAGCGGAAGGTGGTCATGGCAGGTCTCCTTCGGTGCGGTGCAGCAGGCAGGCATCGCCATAGGAATAGAAGCGGTAGCCACTGGCGATGGCATGGGCATAGGCCGCCTGCATGCGGTGATAGCCGCCAAAGGCGCAGACCAGCATGAACAGCGTCGAGCGCGGCAGGTGGAAATTGGTCAGCAGCATGTCCACCGCGCGGAAGCGGTAGCCGGGCCGGATGAAGATGGCCGTCTCGCCATGGAAGGGATGAACGATGCCGTTCTCGTCCGTCGCACTCTCGAGCAGGCGCAGCGACGTGGTGCCCACGGCGATGATGCGCCCGCCCGCAGCCCGCGCGGCGTTGATGCGCTGGGCCGCATGCGGCGAGATGGTGCCGCGCTCGGCATGCATGCGGTGGGCGGAAATCTGGTCGCTGCGCATGGGCAGGAAGGTGCCCGCGCCCACATGCAGGGTCAGGGTCTGGCGGATCACGCCGGCCCTGTCGAGTGCGGCGAGCAGGTCTGGCGTAAAGTGCAGCCCCGCCGTGGGGGCGGCCACAGCACCCCGGTGCTGGGCGAAGATGGTGCTGTAGTCCCTGCGGTCTTCCTCGGTCGGGCCATCGGGGCGGGCGATATAGGGGGGCAGGGCCAGCTTGCCCGCATCATGCAGGAACTGGTCGAAGGCCGCGCCCTCGGCGCTGAAGCGCAGGGTCACGTCACCCGCATCGCCCCGGCTGATGACCTGGGCGGTGACAGGGCTGCGGCCAAAGGTCAGCGTATCACCGGGGCGCAGGCGGCGGGCGTTGCGGGCCAGCACATGCCATGACCCATCGGGCAGGATACGGTCGAGTGTGATGCCGATCTTCGCCTCGCCCCGCATGGCGGCAAGCTGGGCCGGGATCACCGCCGTGTCATTGGCCACCAGGATGTCGCCCGCGCGCAGGCAGCCCGGCAGATCGCGCACGTGGCGGTCGATGAAGGGGCCTGCCTCGGGCACATCGAGCAGGCGCGCGCTGTCACGCGGGCGGGCCGGGTGGTCGGCAATGCTCGTGGGCGGGAGGGTGAAGTCGAAATCAGAAACCAGATCCGTCATGCGGCACCCTTTACGGAATCCGCACCCCGGTTGCCAGTACGAACTCTTGCCCGCCACACAAAGACGCTGCTGGAAAAGCCCGCCCATGGCATGCGCCGCAGGGCATAAGGAAGTTTCTGGCGAAGCTTTTGTCCTGTTTTCGATATTCTCCCTGCGCGCCGGATCGAGGGGGCCCACCCGCCTGCTGCATGGCGGTGTTGGACAGACGCAGCCGGGAAAGCCACAATGCGGCAGCGATTCCCGCACGGGAATTTTCCCATCCCGCACCCGGCGCTGCCGGATGCCGCGAATTTTATGGAGTACCCCCCATGTCCTACGCCGCCCTTGACGCCGTACGTATCGCCCGCGCCTGCAAGACCGCGCTGAATGTACTGGAGACGGTGGAAGAAAAAGACCGCAGCGAGGCCCACCAGCGCAAGACCATCATGATCCAGCGCATCGAGGCCCTGGCCCGCGCCGCCGCCGAGAGCAAGAACAACGACCAGGTCATTACCCTGACCTCGGAAGAATTCTGGCTGATCAGCCAGAACTGGTAATTCCAGGCGCCATTACCCTCCCCCTATTCGCGCCACCCGTGGCGCGAAAAGCAGGAAACAGACATGACGTTTACACTGACCAGCCGCTCCTTCAACGATGGCGACCGCCTGCCTGAAGCGCAGGTGTTTGAGGGCATGGGCTATTGCGGTGGCAACATCTCGCCGCCGCTGGCATGGCAGGACCCGCCCGCCGGGACCAAGAGCTTCGCCATCACGATGTACGACCCCGATGCGCCCACCGGCTCGGGCTGGTGGCACTGGGTTGTCATCAACATCCCGGCCAGCGTGACCTCGCTGCCCGCAGGCGCCGGCTCGGGCGACAACAACCTGCCCGAACACGCCGAGATGACCCGCACCGACTTTGGCGGCAATGTCTATGGTGGCGCCGCCCCCCCGCCGGGGCCGGAGCACCACTACATCTTCACCGTCCACGCGCTCGATATCGCGCAGATCGAACTGCCGAGCGATGCCTCGGGGGCGATGGTGGGGTTTGTGATCAACCAGCACAGCCTTGGCTCGGCAAAACTTACGGCCGTGTATGGCAAGAAGCCAAAATAACAGAAGCTTCTGGTGAAGCTTTTTTTCGGAAAAGCTTTAAAAAAATGCCGCCTTTTTAACAAAGGCGGCATCCGGAGACTTTTATCGGATATTACCCCTGATACGAGGCAATCTCGATCAGGTTGCCATCAGGGTCGTGGCAGTAGACCGAGGTGACCGGCCCGAGCGCGCCAAGACGGGCCACCGGCCCCTCGGTCACGCGCACGCCACATTTTTCCAGGTGTTCAATCACATCCACGCTGTTGAGCGCGGTGGTGAAGCACAGGTCATTGGTGCCGGGCAGCGCATCTTCCGCCGTAACCCAGCCCTCGGCCCCGTGAGGGCGGAGGTTGATTTTCTGGCCGCCGAATTTCAGCGCCGTGCGGTTGTTGCGCCCATATTCCTCGCGCTCCATGCCCAGCACGCGCTGGTACCACGAGGCCGAGACCTCAAGGTCCCGCACACTCACCACAAGGTGGTCAAGACGATCGACGGTAAAACGCATGGCGCTCCCTAACCTTCGGTTGCCCGGCCCGACACAGACAGGCCGGACGCCCCATCAGGGTAACGTTCAGCCGGTCAGGCCATCATAAAAATCATTACCCTTGTCGTCGATCACGATAAAGGCCGGAAAATTCTCGACCTCGATCTTCCACACCGCTTCCATTCCCAGTTCGGGGTATTCCAGCACCTCGACCTTGCGGATGCAGTCCTGCGCAAGACGGGCCGCAGGCCCGCCGACGGAGCCGAGGTAGAAGCCACCATATTCATGGCAGGCATTGCGCACCGCCCTGGAGCGGTTGCCCTTGGCCAGCATGACATAGGAGCCGCCCGCCTTCTGCAGCATGGCCACATAGCTGTCCATGCGGCCCGCCGTGGTGGGACCGAACGCGCCGGTGGGCATGCCCTCGGGCGTCTTGGCGGGGCCAGCGTAATAGACGGGGTGGTCCTTGAGGTATTGCGGCAGGCCTTCGCCCTTTTCCAGCCGCTCGCGGAACTTGGCGTGCGCGATGTCACGCGCCACCACCATCGTGCCGGTCAGCGACAGGCGCGTGCGCACGGGATACTGCGAGAGCTTGCGGCGGATCTCGTCCATTGGCTGGTTGAGGTCGATCTGCACCGCCTCGCCCTCGAGGTCATCATCCGTGGTCTCGGGCAGGAAGCGGGCCGGATCGGTCTCGAGCTGTTCAAGGAACACGCCATCGCCCGTAATCCGCGCCTTGACCTGCCGGTCAGCCGAGCACGACACCCCGATCCCCACCGGCAGCGACGCGCCATGGCGCGGCAGGCGCACCACGCGCACGTCGTGGCAGAAATACTTGCCGCCAAACTGCGCGCCAATGCCGAGGCGCTGGGTCAGCTTGTGGATTTCCGCTTCCATCTCGAGGTCACGGAAGGCATGGCCATGCGCGCTGCCCTCGGTGGGCAGGCTGTCGAGCCAGCGGGTGGAGGCGAGCTTGACGGTCTCGAGGTTCTGCTCGGCGGACATGCCGCCGATCACCACCGCGAGATGATAGGGCGGGCAGGCCGAGGTACCGAGCGTGCGGATCTTGCCGTCCAGCCATTTCAGCAGGTTTTCCTTGTTCGAGAGCAGCGCCCGCGTCTCCTGGAACAGGAAAGTCTTGTTGGCCGAGCCACCGCCCTTGGCGATGAACATCAGGTCCATCTGCTCGGCGTGGTAGTCGCCCGGTGTGGCCGAAATATGGAACTGCACCGGCAGGTTGGTGCCGGTGTTCACTTCCTCGAACATGGAGACCGGGGCCATCTGCGAATAGCGCAGCGCCGTGCCGGTATAGGTATCATATACCCCGCGCGAGAAGGCTTCCTCCTCATTGCCATCCACCCACACGCGCTGGCCCTTCTTGCCGTACACGATGGCCGTGCCGGTATCCTGACACATGGGCAGCACGCCCCCAGCCGCGATGCACGCGTTCTTGAGCAGGTCCATCGCCACGAAGCGGTCGTTCTCCGACGCCTCGGGGTCTTTCAGGATCCTGGCAAGCTGCGCAAGATGGCCGGGACGCAGCAGGTGGGCCACATCATTGAAGGCGCGCGCGGCCAGTGCCGTCAGCGCCTCGGGGCGGATATGGACCACCGTGCGGCCCGCGAGGACCGAGGTGGTGATTCCCTCGATCTCAAGCTTCTTCCACGGTGTATCATCATCATGCAACGGAAAGAGCGGGCCATACACGAATGGCTTGCGCGCGGGTGCGGATACGTTCAACGGACACTCTCCTCTGCCTTATTCCCCCGGATTGGTTCCAGGTGGCGGCGTTGTGGTGATCAGGGCGCGTCCGGTGCATCCGGCGCACCCGGATGGTTGATGTGGCTCAGCCCGGCCCGCCCGGCCCACGCTTGCGGAAGGCGGCAAGACTTACGACCTGCGAGCCTTCGCCCCTGTCCTTCTCCGCCGCGGCTTCCTCCGGCACGGGTGCGGCCGCCTGCGCGGTGGCCGCGGGCTGTACCGGCACCACGTTCTCGCCCTCGGGCACGGCGGCCACTGGCGGCTGCTCGGGCACGCTGCAGCGCAGGGCAAGGCGGATATGCGGATCGGCGAAGGCGGAGATGGCGGCCACCGGAATCACCAGCGTGGAGGGAATGCCGCCAAACGACAGCCCGACCGAGACAATCTGGCGGGCACGGTCCACCTTGAGATCCCAGAACTGGTGCTGGAGCACGATCGTGATCTCGTGGGGGTACTGCGCGCGCAGGCGGTCGGGTATTTCAACGCCCGGCCAGTCGGTCCTGAATGTCAGGTAGAAATGATGATCGCCGGGCAGGCCGTGGGCTGCGGCGTAATCAAGCGCGCGCAGCATGACATGGCGGTATGAATCCTCGATCCAGGAATCATAGGGCATGAGGCTGTCGGGGATGGCGGCGTCAAAACCGTTTTCCTCGTCGTGATCATCGGACATTTCGGACTTCTCCGTACATCCGCCCGGGTGATGCTGACCCGGAACGGATTTTTGCAGACATGCGGGTTCGGACCACGCCGTGCCACAGCATCAAGCTGTGCGTCAAACTTCAGGGCATGGCAAGCCACGGGCGCGCGGCATCCCTTCACGAAGCGGATACCGCACCATCAACCTAACATGAGCACAGGAAAAAGTGGGAGGGCTTCTGTTGCCCGGTGCCCTCCCGAACCGCGCTTATCGCTTATGCAGCGACAGCGAGCACCTCTGAGTTATCGTTGGCACTTGTAATTTAGCCCGATAACGGTGGTACAATGCCGGGCAAAAGGCGGGTCTTTACCATGCGTGTCGAGCCTGTTTCGTCCCCATATTCCCCATCAGGGGGGAAACTGGTGGAGACGCCGGGTACCGCCCCCGGGTCCACAACACTTATTCCACGCGCCGTTTATCGCCATAGCCAAGGGGCAAGCCCCTCCTGCACTTTTCAACATAAGTACTCACCATGCATCTGGCAAGGGGTGGATGCAGGCTGCAACCGGCAAAATGGCTGGTTCCCGCCGTGACCCTGCGCCATGATACCGCCGCGATGGCGGCATAGGAAAACGCTCCAGGACAGACCTGCACAGGCCAGCGAGGATATGGTATGCCCCGCGTCCCTGTGGTGATGTATATGAACGAGGCGGTAGGACACATGTTTTCCAGCGAGCAGAAATCGGCAATCGAGGCAGCCCGCGCCGGATGGGCCCAGACCCGCCGCCTTGTCGTGCCCGCGGTGGAAGACGTGCTGTACTCTCCCATTCCCGTGCTCGAGACCGGCTTCGTGCGCGCGGTGGATTACATGGGCGGCGATAGCGGCATCGTGCAGGGTGCGCGCGTCTCCTACGGCAAGGGCACGCGCAGCACATCCGATGACCGCGGCCTGATCCGCTACCTCATGCGCCACCGCCACACCAGCCCGTTCGAGCTGGCCGTGCTCAAGCTGCATGTGCGCGCACCGATATTCGTTACGCGCCAGTGGTTCCGCCACCGCACCGCCAGCATCAATGAATACTCGGCGCGCTATTCCGTGCTGGAGAAGGAATTCTACTTCCCCCGCCCCGAGGATATCGCCGCCCAGTCCACCTCCAACAAGCAGGGCCGCGCCGATGCCCTTCCGCCCGAGCAGGCGCAGCAGGTGCTCGACATCCTGCGCGATGACGCCTCGCGGTGCTACGACCACTATCTCGACCTGCTCAACGAGGATGAAAACGGCGAGCAGCGCGACCCCTCGCGCCCCGCCATCGCCCGTGAACTTGCGCGCATGAACCTGCCGGTCAACATCATGACCCAGTTCTACTGGCAGATTAACCTGTGGAACCTGCTGCACTTCCTGCGGCTGCGCGCCGACAGCCACGCCCAGTACGAAATCCGCGCCTATGCCGACGCCATCCTGCAGATCGTGGAAAAATGGGCGCCGCTGACCTACGAGGCGTTTACCGATTACATGCGCGATGCCGTGCTCCTGTCCGGCCCGGCGCTGCGCGTGCTGCGCGCGGCCATGGGCGGGCAGGATATCGACCCCGCAGCCCACGGGCTGAGCAAGCGCGAGGCGCGTGAGCTTGCCGGGATGTTCCCCGAAATCGCGCCCCGGCTGGTCCGCCAGGGCTGAAGGACATGTTCAACAAAGTGTGATCTTCTGCCACCGCTCCGCTGCGGTGGCGTTGAGATGATGTGGATTTTACGTCACACCCAACGCGGCAATTCTGCCAGCATCCCCCTTCGCCAGGGCTGTCCGGGCCGGGTTCGGCCCCATGTGCATCCTGCAGGGCAGCCACAATCTTCCTTCATCAGCGGGCTAGCGGATTGCACAACAGCCATCCCATGCTAGAGAGTGACGCGAGAAAGGGGCGGCATCGCCCGGTTCAGGATTCTTGCAAACACATTGGGCCACCCCGCCATGCCAGCATGACGGTGACGCAAAGACAGAGGGAAGCGGAAACGAGTATGCGCGCAGAGACAGGATCGAATTCTTGGTCGTCCCGCCCGTTCCCGTCCCCGCGTCGTCCGGCGCTGCGCGTCGTGGGGGTGATGCTGGGCCTGCTGGGGCTTGCCTCATGCGCGGCCCCGCCGCCCACCGACCCGGACGCACTGGCTGAATACAAGGAAGCCAACGACCGCTACGAAAAGCTGAACCGCAAGGCCTTCGGCCTGACCATGTGGGCCAACAAATACACCCTGCGCCCGGTGGCCAAGGCCTATATCTGGGCCGTGCCGCGCCCGCTGCGCAACGCGTTTGGCGGCCTGTACCAGACCATGAACGAGCCTGTGGTGTTCTTTAACGACGTGGGCGCGGGCCGCCCCCGCCGCGCGGGTGATGCCTTCGTGCGCTGGTGCATCAACATGACCGTGGGCATTGGCGGGCTGATCGATGTGGCGAACTACGCAGGCTACAAGCACCATGACAACGATGCCGGCCTGACGCTGGCCACATGGGGCGTGCCTTCGGGTCCATACCTGTTCCTGCCGGTGCTGGGTCCGTCCTCCTTCCGTGACGGCGTGGGCTACGGCATCGATGTGGGCCTCTCGCCATGGAACTACGTGCCACGTGGCTACGGGCTGCTGACCTTCAACTGGGCCTATAACATCATGGGTACCATCAACGGCATGGCCACCAATGTCGATGCGCTTGACCAGGTGATGAAGGATTCGCTCGATCCCTACGCCACCATCCGCAGCGCCTACCAGCAGCAGCGCAAGGCCATGGCGGAAGCCATCAAGAACGACCACCGGGCCACCGTGCCTGACTGGTACCACACGAAATAACCAAAAAGGGACACAGCGATGCAGAGATTCATCCCCCGTCGCCACGCACTGGCCCTGCTGGCAACACTCGCCACCATGCCTGTTGCTTCAGCATGGGCGGTTGATGCCGGCGCGCAGGCCCGTTCCTTCGTCACCATGTTTGGCAGCAAACTCGTTGGCGTGGTCAACAGCGACATCTCGCTGGAAAAGAAAAAGCAGGACATCCTGCCCCTGCTCGAACAGTATGTGGATGTTGACGCCATCGGCCGCTACTGCCTTGGCCGCTACTGGCGCACCGCCACCCCGGACCAGCAGACCCGCTACATCAAGCTGTTCCATCAGGTGCTGGTCAACGCCATTACCGACAAGATTGGCGACTACCGCGGCGTGACCTTCGTGGTGGGCTCAAGCGCACCTTCGGGTGATGACACGGCCGTGTCCACCGTCATCAACCGCCCTGGCCAGCCGGGTGCCGATACGCAGTGGATCATCAGCACCGCCAGCGGCAGCCCCAAGGTGGTGGACGTGGTGGGTGAAGGCGCAAGCCTGCGCCTGACGCAGCGGCAGGATTACGGCTCCTTCATCGCGCGCAATGGCGGCAACGTGGATGCCCTGCTGCGTGCGCTCGACAAGCAGATCGCCAACCATCACTGATTGCACCCTGTAACGGGCGTGTCATGAAAAAGCCGGTTTCGTGCAGGCTTTTTTAATGATGATGACCACCTGCTCCCCCTGCTGGCAAATGCCCTGTCCCCATCATTTTCCAACCGGATAGGCAACAGGCCACAGGGGGGCCACTACAGGGCACGATACATGAAGCCTGCTGCCCATGTTGCAGGGGATTTCGGGGCCAGTATTTTTTGCGATGACGCGGAAAGTGTACCCAGATTCCCTCTCCATAAATTAGCCTTATGCATAGTATTGTATCTGTAGCTTCATGAGATCAGGGAATTTTTCACCATTGCCGGAACACCGTGCCATTCTGTCCTGCCAGCATAACGGGGCGACGGGCGATGCCTGAACCATTTATTCAAAACAACATGGCGCAACCCAATACATGACGACTATACCCATATAAAAAGAAATTATTTTTATATCACTATCAAAACAAAGAGAACGCCAAGATGAAAAAAATTCTGAAAGCGAATAAACTTCTCTTTTTTTCGTTTATTATAGCGGCCTTCTCGCTTGCGATCTTTGATCTTGAAACAATTCCTTTTGGTGGTCTCACCTATAGTACCTGCAAATGGGACTGTATGTGGTACAGGGACATCATCCTGCATGGCTACCAGACCGATACCTATCTGTCGCTTCGCCATATAGGCATGGCTGCATGGCCATTTTTCCCGCTTTTTCCCAGCCTTGCCGCTGGCCTGAAATATCTGACGGGCCTGACTGCCGAAGGCGCGGCGCTGCTGCTCAACCAGACACTATTCTTTTTCATGGTGGCGTTCGCAGCACTATATTACAAGAAATTTGTTGATAGCCAAAAATATATTTTATTTATATTACTGCTCTGTCTGTCACCATTCTCCCTATGGTGCAAAGTTCAATATTCTGAATGTATTTATGCGCTCATAACGATCTGCATCGTTTATTTTGCAAAAGAGAAAAAATACATACCGCTCTTCCTGTGTTCTTTCCTTGCCACCCTCACCCGCCCCACGGGCATCATGCTGGTGGGCACATGCGGGGGCTATCTCATGGTTGAGGCGATCAGGGCACGAAATCTGAATGATTTTTTAAACGGGGGCTTTTCCATCATGGCGGGCAGCCTGGGGCTGTCTGCCTATATGCTCTATCTCTATTATCTGAGCGGTGATGCGCTGGCCTTCTCGCACCTGGAGCGCAGTTGGGGGCGTGAGTTCAAGTTTCCCGGTCTGTGGCTCATGGACGCCATTACGCATGGGCACCGGATCAACGGGCTGATCTCGGCTTTTATCGATATGTTCTTCCTATATTACGGCTTTAAAAAGCGGATGTACCTGGAAACATCGATCCTGACAGTCACGTTCCTGTGCGCCATCAGTTCCGGCCTCGAATCACTACACCGATACATCATGGGCAACCCTTTATTTGTTATGATTTTCACCCGGATATTTGACCATAAAAGTAAAAAATTCACCAATTATGCTGTTCTGGGTCTTTTTGTTCTGAACATAATCGTTTCAGCAATGTGGTTTAACGATTCACATTACATACATTAGGCGGGAGCGGCATCACCATGTCAAACAAATTGATTATTCCCATTGCAATACTCATTGCTTTATTTGATTTTTTTGTTCTTTATAAAGCCATGCACCCGACCGTCAGTAAAAATTACATGGATTACTTTATAAATAAAAATACAGAAGATACAGATTACCATTACAGGGAGCTGTACGATTACTATGAATTCAGGCAGGCCCATCCGGATATGGAGCCCTGGCGGTTCAGGGATATCTGTCAGGGCAAGCAGAAGAAATGTGTCCTGCCACAATCATCCGGGTCGCCATCATAAATATATGACCTGAAACCGTCTGTTCCCCCACGAAGAACGGAGGACGCCAGACGGCTTCAGAAAGCCATCAGGATCCCTTGAGAATGGCGACATGGGCCACGCCATCATGCGTGATCCAGCCCCGGTACATGCCATCCGTGTTGAAAGGCATAGCGATATTACCCCTGTCATCCACCAAAATCGCGCCGCCATCACCGCCAAGGGCAGGAATTTCGTGGTTGATGACATCATCAGCCGCCTGGGCCAGTGGCTGGTGCATCATCGTCACCCGCATGCAGATTTCATGGGCCGCCACCGTGCGGATGTAATATTCGCCCCAGCCCGTGCCCGACATGGCGCAGCCTGCATTGGCGTATGTGCCCGCACCGATGATGGGCGAATCGCCAACGCGGCCCCACATCTTGTCCGTCAGGCCGCCCGTTGAGGTCGCTGCCGCCAGATGCCCGTTGCGATCAAGCGCCACGGCGCCCACCGTGCCATGATGGGTATCGGCTTCCTGCGCCTGCTTCTGCCGGTCTTTTTCCAGCGCCGCCTGTAACTGCGCCCAGCGCCGGTCAGTGCGAAAATAGGCAGCATCAACCAGGGCCACGCCCTGCGTTCTGGCAAAGGCTTCCGCCCCATCGCCAATCAGAAACACATGGGGCGAATGCGCCATGACAGCAGCCGCCAGCGCTATGGGGTTGCGCACATGCGTAACACCCGCAATGGCCCCGGCCTGCAATGTCGCGCCATCCATGATCGCGGCATCCATCTCGTTATGGCCATCATGCGTGAAAACCGCACCCTTGCCTGCGTTGAATTCCGGATTGTCCTCAAGCACCTGCACGGCGGCTTCAACGGCCTCGACCGCGGGCCTGCCGGTTTTCAGCCTGGCATAACCGGTGCGCAATGCGCGTTTAAGGGCTGCCGTAACCGCTTTTTCACGCGCGGGCGTCATATCCTTGCGGATCACGCCTGCCCCACCATGAATGACCAGCACCGGATCAGCCGCATGGGCCGATACCGCCACGGAACACAGCAGGCAGGCCAGCGCTGCAGAAAGTATTTTCACCCGTCAATCTCCCCAGAGAATCAAGGAGACGAGTTTATAGAAACAATACGGATAAAAAACGATTTCTTCCGTACGCAGCCGGAACGTCGTTTGAAAAATTGACCGGATTGGAATGCCTGAACAAGATCGCGCCTGAAGCTTTATGAAAAAAGCCGCGCCAGACACTACCCATGCTGGCTTTTCAGGCCAGCCCTAATGCAGGCTGGCCCGTAAGGGCGCGCCCCGCAGGCTGTGATAGAGCAGGATATCCGGCCCGCAGCGTTCAGGCTGATCCGTGCACACGCTCATGCCCGCGCCGCCAAAAACCTGCCGGGCCACGATGTCATGTTCACGCACATAGGCGATGACCCGACTCACCCCACCATCATGCGCAAAGGCCAGCGCCGTGGTTGTCGCCTCGCGTGATAGCGCCGTATCACGCACATCCGCGACCATGGTGAACTGTAATTCATGGCAGTCAGGCGCGGTGGTAGAAGGCTGCACACCTGCCAGCCCGATAAAACGGCCCTGCTGACGCACGGTAAACATGCCCACGCCCTCACGGCCCCATGTCATGAGGTCGGTCAGCATATCCTGCTCGCTCAGCACGCGGTTGCATACGCCGCCAGCCAGCCGCCCGGTCACGCCAGCGCTGGCTTTCAGCCGCACCACGTCCTCAAGGTCGGTCCATGAGACCGGATCAAGCTGCAGGTGGCCTGTCTGTATGTGACATCGACATCCCATTACTGCCTCCCCAGGGCCGGTGCGTAAAACCCGGCCTTTATTGAAGGCAGATAATGGGGCCGATGGCAAATAGAATCAGCGCTCGATGGGGCGATACTTGATGCGGCTCGGCTCGGTCGCATCCGGGCCAAGGCGGCGGCGCTTGTCTTCCTCATAGGCCTGGAAGTTACCCTCGAACCATTCCACGTGGCTGTCGCCCTCAAAGGCAAGGATATGGGTGGCCAGACGGTCAAGGAACCAGCGATCATGGCTGATGATGACCGCGCAGCCCGCGAATTCGGCCAGGGCATCCTCCAGCGCGCGCAGCGTATCGACATCAAGGTCGTTGGTCGGCTCATCGAGCAGGATCACATTGCTTTCCTGCCGCAGCATCTTGGCCAGATGCACGCGGTTGCGCTCACCACCCGAGAGCACGCCCACCTTCTTCTGCTGGTCCGCGCCCTTGAAGTTGAAAGCCCCCACATAGGCGCGCGACGGCACGGCCCGCTTGCCAAGGTAGATCACGTCGGTCCCGCCGGAGATTTCCTCCCACACGGTCTTGTCGTCATCAAGGCTGAAGCGCGACTGGTCCACATAGCCAAGCTTGACCGTGTCACCAATGACAAGTTTGCCGCTATCGGGTGTTTCCTGCCCCATAATCATCTTGAACAGGGTGGACTTGCCCGCGCCGTTCGGCCCGATCACGCCTACGATGCCGCCCGGCGGCAGCTTGAAGTTCAGGTCATCGATCAGCAGGCGGTTGCCAAAGCCCTTGCGCAGGTCCTCGGCCTCGATCACCGTGCTGCCAAGGCGCGGCCCGGGCGGAATGACGATATCGGCAACGCCATTCGCCTTCTCGTTGTTCTGGGCCAGCATTTCCTCATAGCGCGCGATACGCGACTTGCTCTTGGCCTGGCGGGCCTTGGGCGAGGAGCCGATCCATTCCTGCTCGGCGGCAAGGGCGCGCTGGCGGGCGCTCTCTTCCTTTTCCTCCTGCGCCAGGCGCTTGCGCTTCTGGGTCAGCCAGGAGGAGTAGTTGCCCTCGAACGGATAGCCACGGCCACGCTCGAGTTCGAGAATCCAGTTGGTGACGTTATCGAGGAAGTAACGGTCATGAGTAATGACCATCACGGTGCCTTCGTAATCACGCAGCGTCTTTTCCAGCCATGATACGCTCTCGGCATCAAGGTGGTTGGTCGGTTCATCGAGCAGCAGCAGGTCGGGCTTTTCAAGCAGCAGGCGGCACAGCGCCACGCGGCGGCGCTCACCACCGGAGAGCTTTTCAACGGGGCTGTCGGCCGGCGGGCAGCGCAGGGCCTCGAGTGCGATCTCGAGCTTGCGGTCGAGTTCCCAGCCATCGCCCGCGTCAATCACTTCCTGCAGTTCGGCCTGTTCGGCCAGCAGGGTGTTCATCTCGTCATCGGACATGGGCTCGGCGAACTTCATCGAGATCTCGTTGAAGCGGTCCACGGCCTTTTTCAGCGGGCCAAAGCCCAGCGCCACGTTCTCGCCAACCGTCAGGCTCTCGTCGAGCTTGGGCTCCTGTTCGAGGTAGCCCACGCGCGCGCCCTCGGCGGCCCAGGCCTCGCCACCGAATTCCTTTTCCACGCCCGCCATGATCTTGAGCAGCGTCGATTTACCGGCGCCGTTGACGCCGAGCACACCGATCTTGACGCCGGGCAGGAAGGACAGGGTAATGCCCTTGAAGACCTCACGCCCACCCGGATACGCCTTGGTCAGGTCCTTCATCACATAGACATATTGCGTGGCGGCCATGACGGTCGGCTCCTGATAAACTGAAAGAAAATGGCAAATCACCCACCGCACGGCGTGGGGGTGCATCGGCCCATGGCCACCGTGCCGCGTGCTCAAAAGCCTGCGCCCGGCAGGACTTGAACCCGCAACCAAGCCGTTATGAGCGGCCCGCTCTAACCAATTGAGCTACGGGCGCGCAGGCAGCCCCTGATCTCGCGCATGTCGCGGGTTTTGGCAAGATCAACATGCCTTTTTGTGCGTAATTTTTTCCGTGGCACAGACGATATCGCCATAAAAAAAACAGGTTCATGATCTGGCTCATGGTGCCCCCCCCTGTCACGGAACATGACTTGCACAGGAAACGCGGGGAGATATACCGTCATTCCCCGTTAATTCATGCCGCCCCGCTCCGGGGCAGCCCTTAACGCATATGACAGGCAGCAGGAGGCCTGAACAGCAATGGATGTATCGAAGATTTCCCCCGGCAAGGACGTACCCAACGACATCAACGTCGTGATCGAAATTCCGCAGGGTTCAGGCGTCAAGTACGAAATCGACAAGGATAGCGGCGCGCTGGTGGTGGACCGCATCCTGTTCACGCCCATGGTCTATCCGGCGGCCTATGGCTTCATTCCCAACACGCTGGCCGCCGATGGCGACCCGACCGATGCGCTCGTGCTGATGCCCGCCGCCGTCGTGCCGGGCGTTGTGGTGCGTGCGCGCCCCATCGGCGTGCTGCGCATGGAAGACGAGAGCGGCCAGGACGAAAAGATCATCTGCGTGCCGCACGACAAGGTGCACCCGTACTATTCCAACGTGGAAAAGCTCGAGGATCTGCCAGAGATCGTGCTGAAGGAGATCGAGCACTTCTTCACCCGCTACAAGGACCTCGAAAAGGGCAAGTGGGTCAAGGTTGCAGGCTGGGCCGACAAGAAGGTTGCAGGCGAAGTGATCCTTGAATCCGTCAAGGCCGTCGCTGGCAAGTAAGATGGCCGATAAAAGTTTTTGGTGAAGTTTTTTTTCAGAAAGCTTCGAAAAACGCCGCCTTTTTGAAAAAAGGCGGCACCCAGAAACTTTTATCGTCTTTATCAGGCGGCATTGGTCAGCCGGCTGCCACCGTGGGTGAGTTCTCCAATCAGCCGGTGGTAGCCCGCCATGTAGTCCTGCATGGCCAGCGTTTTTACGGCATGGGCGCGGACATTGGCCCGCAGTCTTGTCGCCAGCCTTTCATCCTCCAGCAGTTCCACCACGCCCTGCGCAATGCGCCGTGGCGCGAGGAAGGGCACAAGCCGCGCGGTGCGGCCATCTTGCAAAAATTCCTCTACCGGCGCGGTCTGGCTACCCACGATCGCACAGCCGCAGGCCATGGCCTCACGCAGGGACCATGACGCCACGAACGGGTATGTCAGATAGACATGCGCGTCCGATCGCTGAAGCAGGCGGCGGAAGTCATCATATTTTACCCGCCCCGCGAAATGCACGCGCCGCATGTCCAGCACGCCGCCAAGCTCGGCCAGCATATGCTGCCGCCATGTCTGCCCACCCAGCGCGGGGGCGCCATAGCTGACCCCGTCGCCACCCACCAGCACCACCCGCACATCGGGTCGCGCCCGCAGGATATGGGGCAGCGCGCGCATGAACACATGAAACCCCCGGTACGGCTCAAGGTCACGCGCAACATAGGTGACCAGTTTCTCGCCGGGCTGCACCACCGCATTGCCCAACGTGAAGGGACGCAGGCGGGCCTGCGGGTCCGGGGCGCATTCTTGCAAATCCACTCCTTCAGGCAGCAGGGTCAGGCGCGGGCGCGCCCAGTCAGGATAGGTCGCGTGCTGGAAACGCGTGGGCGTATGCCCCCATCCCGGCAGGGCCAGGGCCAGAAGGTTGAGTGTATTGCGCGCCCGGATCAGGGGTGCCACATCGACGGGCGGGGGGAATTCAGGATCAAACCCCACATCCAACCCGGTGGGGTGATAGAAGAACTCATAATAGCCCAGCAGCGGCACGCCGGGATACACATCGGGCAGGTCCAGCATCTCGCCCCAGCCATGGTGGCCGATGATGATGTCAGGCACATAACCCAGATCCCGCAGCGTGCGCGCCGCCTGCGCCACGGCCGCCGCACGCTGCATGGCGCGTGCGAGTTCCGCCACCGGCCCCGGCGCGGCCAGTTCCGGCGCGGGTGGCAGGCGGTAGGACACCCGGCGCACGCCTGCCATGTGGGAAGTCCCTGATTCGCTGATGAAAATGATCTCGTTGCCGCCCTGCCCCCGCAGGTCGCGCAGCAGGTGAAGGAACTGGGCCGGAAAATTCTGGTGCACGAACAGATATTTCATGCAAGCCCCCCGCGCCCGCTGCCTGCGGTCATGAACCGGCCAGCACGCGGGACCTGCGCGGCGTTGCCCCACCACGACGGGGCGAGCGGCCGGGCGAAGCCGCCGTGGCGCTGCCGGGTTTGCGGTGCCACCAGGGCACGGGCTGATCCGGGCTGGCCTGTGCCCGCCCTGAATCCTTCCGCTGCGTTTCTTCAGGCGGTGCAGCGTCACGTACGGTCTCCACGACCTCCTGCTCTCCTGCGGCAAGGGGCATCCTGCCGGGCCGCTGGGGCGGAACACGCCTGCCCCGCCTGACCCGCGCCACAGGCGCCGCCGGGGCCACCGGCGGGGACAGCGCATCGAGCAACTGCGCTTCCACACGGTCATCAACCGAATGGTCATCAACCGGTGGTGGCGCGGAAATGACCGCTTCAGCCACAACCCGGGGGCGCACCACCACACGAAAGGCCTCAAGCGGAGCCTGTGTCGCGGCCATGACCGGCGCATCGACCACCGGCCCGATCCGGCTGCCATCGGTAAAGCTGGCCTCCACCTGGCATTCACAGGCCTGAGCCGCCGCCCCTTTCAGCCGCACGCGCAGGCCAAGCAGGGGCAGCGCCATGCCCCGGCTGCCACAATACGCGCCCCCGCTCACCCACGGCGAGAACCAGTCCTGCCCCAGTATGGCCTGATATTCGAGATCGGCTGGCGCAACACCGGGAGCGGGCTGGATGGCAAACCCCTCCAGCCAGTGTCCGCTCCCGCTCTCCCCCATCCATGCCCCCAGGTCTGCCTGCACATCGCCCCGGTGCTGGATATGGGCAATCATGCTCCCCGCTGCCGGAGCGGGTGCGGCCTGCGCCACCCGTGCCGGCTGGCTTGCAGCGGGACGGGCCGCAGCCGGACTGCCGAGGCGGACAATCTGCAGGGCAGGCAGTTCACCGGGCGCATCGTGCTCGTGATAGGTCGTGACCAGCACCGCCCCCCCGCCTGCGGGCACCATGACCAGGGCGGCCCCAGCACTCGCCCCGATCCAGCCCTGCGCATCAAACGTGCTGACCCGCACCCCATCGCTTCCCGGCGGCGTGCTGACGCGCATGCCTGTCAGCTTCCCGAAGGACATGGGGGCAGACAGGGCGGCATGAAACAGGCAGTACAGACCCGCTTCGAGCCGCATGAGCCGTGCCTTGGCCTGCACGGTATCGGGCTTTGCCATGGAGGCTGGTTCGCTTGCGGTCTGCATCATGACCGCCCCGCCCACAAAAAGGACGGTACGGACGCACGGACAGGGGCGGAATAGGTCAAGGCGGGCCTCTTGGGAGTGGTCAGGAACACACCGGGCGGCTCACGTCATACCCGGCCCGTGCATAAGACAGCAAAAACGTATTCAATTGGTGAACAGGCAGCCCCAGCGGCACGCACGCCCCCCGCCCCGTGGCCCGGATGCGCTGCGCCACGGTGCCGATATCAAACGCCACGGCCCGCAGCCCCGCCCGCCACAGCAGCGTGAGCGTGAAGCACCATGTCTCGGGCCATAGCGCGGGCATAAAGCCCACATCGCCCGCGCAGCCCCGCACCAGCGCCAGACCATCCGCCTCGTCATAATGGCCGGTCACGAACACGCGGCCCGTTTCCATCAAGGCGGCGTCATCCGCCGTGTGGCCCACCACCACAAATTCCAGCGGCAGATCGCGCGCCCGCGCATCCCGTGCCGCAGCGAGCACGATGGCATGGCCTTTCTCCACCCCGATCCCCCCCACGATCACTACCCGGCAGCGCTCATTGCGTGGGGGCAGGTCAGTGGCGGCGGGCGTTGCATCCCGCGCGGCAAATTGCGGCAGGGACTGCGTGGGGCCGTCATCCTCCAGCGCATGCACATGGGGCGTAACGTGCGGAAAATACCGGCCCAGCCGCAGCGCAACCTCCGCCGAGGGCACGATCACCCGCCGCGCACCGGCCAGTTCGCGCGCGGTCTCACGGCGCAGGCGCGTCACGTCGCGCTCCCCCACCACCGAGCCGAGCACGGCCACGCAGGCCGCGCATCCCGCGCCATCCGGCTCGCCACAATAGCGCCCCGCTGGCCCCACCAGCGTCACACGCGGGCATAGCCCGGCATAGTCATGCACATAGTAATCATAGGGCAGCGCCAGCACGCGGCATAAGGCGCGCGCACGCGTATCGTGGCCCAGTTGATGATGGATCTCGATCTGCGCCACGCCCAGCCCGCGCAGCAGGGCGACAAGGGCCGGTTCGTGGGCAGGCCATGCAAAATGCAGATCAGGCCAGCCGGCCTCGGGCCTGCCATCACGCAGCACGAATCCGTCGGGGGCCGGGTCCAGCACCACCGGCAGTCGTCCCGCCGCCAGCCAGTGCCGCGCCCGCGCCCGCACCACGCGGGCCACGCCGCCGCCTTCGCCATGGCTGACCAGCAGCACCGCCCCCACCAGTCCTGCCGCCACCACGCCCCGGCACCACACCAGCACCGACAGCCTGTGCCGCGCCGCCCGCAGCGGGTCAGCGGCAATATGGGCCGCCACCAGCGCGTCATAACCGGGAAAGAGCCGGTTCAGAATCCAGATATTGCGCCGCAGCAGGTCAGCGCGCGCACCACCGAACGACACGCCCCCCACATGCCCCACGAACACCCCCACCGCCGCCCGGTGCCGCCAGCCGCCAAGGCGGGCACGCATGCAGAAATCATTTTCCTCGCCATAGCCACGGCCAAACAGTTCGGGGCGGAAAGTGCCGGTCTGGCGCAGGCAGTCGTGGCGGATAAACATGCAGAACCCGTGCGCGGTAGGAATCTCCACATCCTGCCCGCCATTGGCGCGGCGGGCGGCGGCCATCAGCCGCCGCACCGCCGCAGGCCCACCCACCAGCGGGGCGGGATGCGCGGGGTCGGGCCATGTCAGGATGGTCGCATCGTTTGAAAGCGGCGAGACGGTGCCCGTATCGGCACGGGCATAGGCCACGTGCCGCATCTCCTCCAGCCAGCCCGGCGCCACCAATGTGTCGCTGTTGAGCAGCACCACGTCATCGCTCCGTGCATCCGCCAGCGCGGTGCAGATCGCGGCCGGGTAGCCCTGATTGCGCGCATGGCGGCGCAGATGAATACGTCCGCCCGCAGCAAGGTCGTCCAGCGCGCTGGCAAGGTCAGGGTCCGGCGTGGCGTCATCCACGACCATGATGTCCGTGGCGTAACGCGCCGGAGCATCAAGGCTGGCCAGCACGCTGTCGATACAGGCCAGCGTGCTGGCCCGGTCGGCATAGACGGGAATCACCACTCGGCAGCGTGGAGCAGCGGCTGGCACGCGCACCGGCGCCGCGCCATGGCCCCGCATGGCGGGAAATACGGGCCGGGCGGCGGGCAACCCTATGGGCAGGGGCGAGCCGGTTACATCCTGCCCGTCAGGGCGCACGACCCGCACGCTGCCGCCTGCTGCCAGAGCCTGCCACGGCACATGAAACGTCCACACCGGCAGGCCGGGACCAGCCGCGCTGTCGTGTCGGCCCACCCTGCCGCGCCCGAGCGTGAGGCTGCGCCTGCCACGGGCGTCGATCAGGTGCAGTTCGGGGCGATGATCGGGCCTTGCGGGCAAGAGCGCCCAGCCCGCAAGGCCATGGTCATCGGGCCACATCGCCCCCAGCGTTGCGCCCAGCGCCACAGGGGCGGGGCGGCCACCCAGCAGCACTGTACCCGCATGGCGCACCCTGATCTCACGCACATGCCGCCAGTAGGGGGGAAGCACCGCGCTACCGCCCGGCGGCAGGGCGCAGGGCTGGCCATCAAGCGCCATGTCGGGCACCTCGCCTGCGGGTAGCCCTCCCCAATGGAGCACGCCATCGGGCGCTGGCGCGCACCAGCCGGGCCGCCCCGTGCGCTGGCACACCAGCGCCGCCGCGCGGCACAGATCGGGATCGAAACCATAACGGATGAAAAACCGTTCAAGTGCCGCCGCCGCACGGCTCCATGCCCCGGCCCCGCACAGGGCCAGCACCAGCAGTTTCAGCCCTGCGCGGAATTCCTGTGCCGCCATGACCTGCTCAACCGCGTGCGCGGCCTGTGCCGCCTGCCCCGCGCCCAGCAGCACCGCCGCCTGCGCGAAGCGGACTGCCCGGTCACCCGAGGCCATGCGGCCCGCACGCGCCATCCACGCTACGGCCTGCCCGTGCCGGCCGCCCGCCGCATGCCGCCATGCCTGCCGCATGGCGGCACTGACCTCCACCTCCGGCACGTTGTCAGGTGCCGTGTGGGGCACGCGTCGGGTCATCCGCCCGCCAGTTGCGCGCATTCGGCCCGTGCCGCATCCAGCCCCTGTGCGCTGGCCTGTTCCAGCCAGTGACGGGCCTGTGCGCGGTCCACAGGCCCGGCCAGTCCGCGCGCCAGATAGCGCCCCGCCATAAGCTGCGCCAGCGCGTGGCCCGCCACGGCCCCCTGCATGAACCAGTGCAGCGCCTGCGACCGGTCGGGCGTGACGTCGTGGCCGCCGCCATACAGCGCACCGAGGGAGAACATGGCCTCCGCCCGGCCAGCAGCGGCGGCCTTGTGATACAGCGCCAGCGCCCCCGCATGGTCGCGCGGGCCGCCGCGCCCCTCCAGCCGGAGCTGGGCTGCGACAAGACAGGCCTCGGGCAGGCCCTGCGCCGCCGCCTGCTCCAGCCATTGCCGCGCGCGCGCGGGATCAGCCGCCACACCATCGCCCTCCAGCAACATGCGGCCATGCCAGTAAGCGGCATTGACCACACCCGCGCGGGCAGCGCGTTCCATCCACAGGGCTGCCGCCGCGCGGTCCACGGGTCGCCCCACGCCGGCATGCAGGCTGACCGCGAGGTTGAAGATGGCCACCGGATCACCCGCCTGTGCCGCCGGTTCAAAATCAACCAGTGCGGGGGTGGTGGTGGCCTGTTCCGCCCTGCCCGCCAGCAGGGGGGCGGCGAGGTCGCTCATGGCGGTTACGTCACCAAGTTCCGCCGCGCGTTCCAGCCACTGGCGGGCCAGTTCAGGGTCAGCCGCCACGCCGCGCCCCTGCCGGTACAGCACGGCCAGCATGCGGCAGGCCAGCGCATGATCCTGCCTTGCTGCCATGCGGTACCACGCAACGGCTTCATGATCGGCGGGAATCGCCGCCTCGCCGCGTGCATGCAGGTCGCCCAGCAGGGCGGCGGCCTCGCGGTCGCCGCCAAGGGCCGCGCGGCGCAGCCATGTCTCGGCCATCAGCATATTGCGCGGGCCATCCGCCCGGTCATGCAGCAGCAACGCGCCATAGCGGGCCTGCGCGGGGCGCACGCCCTGTGCGGCCGCCCGCCCGTACCACAGCGCGGCCTGACCCGTGTCACGCGTCATACCCCAGCCCCGCTCGTGCAACAGGCCCAGCATGTATTGCGCGGTGGGCAGGCCGCTTTCCGCCGCCCGGTTCAGCGCTGCCACTGCATCGGGGTCGGTGCCCGGCGCCTCTACCGCCAGATGGGCCACCGCCAGCCCCAGATCACCCTGCGGGCACCCCGCCTGCGCCGCGCGCGCGCACCAAAGGCGCGCCGCCTGCACATCACGCACGCTGTCAGGCCCGCAGGCCAGCAGATAGCCATAGAGCGCCTGCGCATCGGGCAGGCCAAGAGTGGCCGCACGCCCTGCCCACCCGGTTGCAGCAACAGGATCGGGCCAGCACTCGATGCCTGCGGGTAGGGCCGTGGGCAGCAGGCCATCGCCCCCCCTGCCATCCGGCGGGTCAACCAGCAGCATGAGCGCCATGGCAAAACAGGCTTCGGCATGTCCGGCGGTTGCGGCGCGGTGCATCCAGCGCACACCCTCGGTCGGGCTGCGCGGCACGCCCTGGCCTTCAAGATAGGCGCGGGCCACCTGGTACTGCGCCGCCACCATGCCATCCTGCGCCAGTCTGCCCAGCAGGGCGAAACCCTGCGGGGCGCGGCCTTCCTGCTCCAGCCAGTTTCTGGCCCGCTGCAGGCGGCCCTGCGCGGAGAATCCCTCGCGCCAGCGCGAAAGCAGCTTGTACATCCTGCCCCCGCTCAGGGTTCACGCATGCCGTCGGTCACGGCAGGCAGCAGGCGGTTGAGCAGATACTGCATCATGGTGCGCCGCCCGATATGGATATCCGCCTCCACCGGCATGCCGGGCTGCGGATGGAAGAAGGGCGGCACGCCATGCAGGGTATAACGGTCGATGGACAGGCGCACGCGGTAGAAAGCGTTCATCGGATCGCCATCCTCATCACCCGTCTGCGCGCCGCTGCCGCCTGCGTGGCCTGATGCATCGGTAAACGCATCGGGGCTGATAACGCGCACCGTGGCGTCGCCCCCGCCGTATTGCGTGTAGGGGAAGGCCGAGAATTTGAGCAGCGCATGATCGCCCGCGCGCACATAACCCGCATCCACCCCGCGCAGCGTGGCCTCGACATCAAGCCGGGCGGCAGCGGGCACCAGTGTCATGAGAGGGCTGGCGGCCTGTATGACCGAACCTGCGGAAAGATGGGCGATGCTCAGCACCACCGCATCACGCTCGGCACGCATGATGACAAGGTCGTGGTGCAGCATGGCCTTGCTGTAACTGCCCTCGGCATCGGCCAGACGGTGCTGCGCCAGGGCAAGATCCTGATACACGGTGGCGTGCCAGTTGCTGGCATAGCCATCACGCTGCGCCACCATGCCGTCAAGGCGGGCGCGCGTGCTGTCCGCCTCGTGCCGGGCGGAAACCTGCGAGCGCACCACCTCCATCAGGCTGTCCTGCGCCGCGAGCGTGGAAAGCCTGCTGCCCACCTGCTCGTGCTGCAGGCGCATGCGCATGTCCTGCACATCACGCGCCACGCGGGCGCGGGCGGCATACATCGCGGCACTGGCCTCATAGCCCTGCAACTCACTTTTCAGCCCCGCGATCTGCCGGTCGTAATTGGCCATCTGGGCCGTGTATTCAGCTTCACGCCGCAAAAAGGCCGCCGCCTCCTGCACGGAAGCGGGGTCATTGACATCCGCCCTGTAAAGCTGGCCCGCGGCCTCGGCGGTGCGGCGGGCCACCTCGGCGCGATAGGCCATGACCTGCCGGTGCAGGTTGGTCACATCAGCATCGGTCATGGTGGGGTCGAGACGGGCCAGCACCTGCCCCTTGCGCACGCTGTCGCCCTCATGCACGTCGATCGAGCGGATGATCGCGGTTTCGAGTGGCTGGATGACCATCGTCTCGTCAAACGGGGTCAGCCTGCCGTTTACGCTCACCACCCGGTCAAGTGGCAGGAAGGTCATGACCAGAAGCGCCGCCCCCGCCAGTGCCGCGATCAGCCAGACCACGTAACGCGCCGCATCCGATGGTGGCAGGCCAACCAGTGCCGCACTTGGCGAATAAAAGGACAGCAGCGCGGGTGGCAGGTCGGTTGGCACATCCGCCGTGGGCGGAGGCAGCACCGACAGGATCGCTCCTTCCGCAGGGCCGCCCTGCGCATCAGGCGGGGGGATCAGCGCCTGCCCGCTCATGCTGCATCGCCCTGGATAGTGGCAAGCGCTGCGGCGTTGTCACCGGTTTCGGGCAGGTTGTTCTGCTGCATCCACAGCGTGCGGTAGATGGTGCAGCGCGCCAGCAGTTCGGCATGCGTGCCGATATCGACGACACGCCCGTGGTCAAGCACGCAGATCTGGTGGCATTCCACCAGCGAGGCCAGCCGGTGCGACACGATCACCATGGTGCGCCCGCGCGCGAGGTGGCGCAGGTTGGCGTTGACCACCGCCTCGCTCTCGGGGTCGAGCGCGGAGGTGGCTTCATCAAGGATCATGAGCTTGGGGTCGGAGATCACCGCGCGCGCAATGGCAAGGCGCTGGCGCTGGCCGCCGGAAATGTTGGTCGAGCCCTCCTCGATCCAGGTATCGAAGCCTGCGGGCATGCGCTCGATGAATTCCTCCGCCCCCGCAAGGCGGGCGGCACGCACCACATCCTCGAGCGTCAGGCCCGGGCGACCGGCGATGATGTTGTCGCGGATGGTGCCGCGAAACAGGAAGTTGTCCTGCAGCACCACGCCGCATGAGCGGCGCAGATAGGTCAGGTTGATCTCGCGCAGGTCGATGCCATCAAGCCGCAGATGACCGGTATAGCTGCGGCTCACCCCCTGCAGCAGGCGCGTGATGGTGGACTTGCCCGAACCGCTGCGCCCCACCAGCCCCAGCATGGTGCCCGCAGGCACGCTGAAAGTAATGTCATCAAGCGCAGGCGCGGCGGCGCCGGGATAGGTAAAGCACACATTGCTGAACGACAGCGCCCCGTGCAGCGGCGGGCGCAGGCCGGTGGTGAGCGCACGGGTCTCGGTCGGGCGGTTGAGGACGGAGCCGGTCTCGGCCAGTGCGGCACGCACCTCGTTGAAGTCATCGATCAGGCGGGCCATGCCCACCAGCGGCGAGGCCACGCGGCCGCCCAGCATCATGAACGCCATCAGCGCGCCCGCCTCCATGCCCGACGTGGTGGAGGTAATGGCCATATATGCCCCGATGAGGATAATGCCGCGATTGATGAACAGGTCGAGTGGCATGACCGCCGTGCCCACCCAGTTGCCCATGCGCCCGGCATCGAGCGAGGCGGTGACGACATCGGCGGTCTTTTCATCCCACACCGCGCGGCGCACCGGCTCGAGCGCAAGTGTCTTGACGGTGCGGATGCCGGCCACCGTTTCATACAGTGCTGCGCTGCGGGCCATCTCGGCGCGGACCTGCCGGTTGATCAGCCGCCCCACGGTGGGCATGGCCAGCAGGATGATGACACCGATCAGCGCGGCACTCACCACGGTCATCCATGCCAGCGCGGTGCTGAGCCAGAACAGGAAGGGCAGCACCACCAGCAGGGTGAACAGGTCGAGGAAGGTGCCCAGCAGCTTGCCGGTCATGAACTGCCGCACCTTGTAGATGGCGCTGATGCGGCCAATGATGTTGCCTGCCTGCTCGCGCTCGAAAAACTCCAGCGGCAGGGCCAGCAGCCGGTCGAACACCGCAAGCGAGATGCGCGTGTCCAGCCGCGTGGTCAGTACCAGCGTGATCTCGCGCCGCGCGTGGGTGAGCAGGATTTCATACACCGCCATGACCACGACAAGACCGGTGAGCGAGACCAGGGTGGCCATGGAATGGAAGGTCACCACCCGGTCGATCACCTGCATGACGATGAGCGGCGGGAAGATGGCCAGCACGCTGATGACCATGGAGGACAGCACCACATCACGCAGCAGCCTGCGCTCGCCCAGCACGAGGCGGCGCAGCCACGCGAAATCGACCGGGGGTTCGGGGCGCGTGCTGTCACGCTGCCCGCGCACCAGCAGCACGTCGCCCGTCCACACGGCTTCAAGCCGCAGGGCATCGACTGCCACCGGCGGCGTATCGGGGCTGGCGAAAGGATCGGCCAGCCAGACCACGCCACCCGCTTCATCCACGCCGACCATGAGCCCCGCCGAGCCATCGGCAAACATGAGCACCACCGGCGGCACGTCACGCAGGCGCACGAGGTCGGCCCATTGCAGGCGCATGCCCCGTGCCGTGCCGCCGTTTTCCTCCACCCAGCGCGCCAGGGCGGGAATGGAGGGGGCTGCCTCGCCCTCCTCCGCGGCAAAATCGCGCACGTCGAGGTCAATGCCATGAAAGCGCGCCGCACACAGCACGGCCTGCAGGCGGATCAGTTCCGGCGCGCGCCGTGGCGCGGCCTGCCCCCCGACGCCATCACCTGCTTGGTCTGGATGGCCCACGGCACCCCTTTGCGTTGCACGCTCTGTCTATTGATGGGGCCAAAGGTAGGGACAGAAAGCAAAAAGTTCCTTAACACTTCCATTTTGCCGCACCGATAAAATACCCGGCCAGCTACGGCTATGTCGTGTCATGCGTGCGGGTTGCGGAGACAGAACACTGCCCTGCCCTTCATGTTCCGTTCATGCACGCTCCGCGCCCCGCATCTCCTGCCTGTGTGGCGGATACAGCCGGACCTGCATGTGCTGAGGGGACCAGACGGATGGCGGTCCATGACCAGATTATTTTTTGACTTTCCGCACAATTAAATGCATATACAAAAGTCAATCATTTTTATTTATATATTCCCCTCCATCGTTATAGATATACAAATATATGAACCTGAAGCCCAACCCCGCTCCGCGTCTTGCCATTGTCATCCCGTGTTATAATGAGTCAGAAGTTTTCCCCTTCTGCCTGCGCGAAATGGGGGATTATCTGAATGACATGATCCGGCAGAACCTGGTACAGGCGGAAAGTTACATCCTGTTCGTTGACGATGGCAGCCGGGATGATACATGGCAGCAGATCAGTGCGGCCGCAAAAGAACACTCCTTTGTCCGTGGCCTCAAGCTCTCATGCAACAAGGGCCACCAGGCGGCACTTCTGGCGGGCCTGGCCAACGCGACGCAGGCCGATGCCATTGTCAGCATCGACGCCGACCTGCAGGATGACATCAACGCCATCGGCAGGATGGTGCAGTCTTATATGGCTGGACATGAAGTCGTTTATGGCGTGCGGGCCTCCCGCCAGACCGATACGGCCTTCAAGCGCACGACAGCGGAACTCTTCTACCGCATGATGACCTTTATGGGTGTGAAGCAGGTTTTCAATCATGCGGATTTCCGCCTGCTCAGCCAGCGTGCCTGCGCGGCCCTGCTGGAATATCATGAACGCAACATCTACATTCGCGGCCTTGTGCCCCTCGTCGGCTTTCCGGCAGAAGAAGTTTTTTACGACCGCAAGGAACGCAAGGCCGGCATTTCCAAGTATCCTTTACGGAAAATGATTGCCCTGGCCATGGAGGGCATCACGTCCATGACAGTCAGCCCCCTCAGGCTGATTACATTTGTGGGTGCGGGAATCGGCGCCATTTCGGTCCTGCTCGTTCTGTGCGCAATCGCATACTGGATGCTAGAGGGCTATGTATCCGGCTGGTCGCTGGTCATTATCGTGCTTTTCTTCATGACAGGCCTGCAGATGCTGTCTTTGGGAATTGTCGGGGAATATGTGGGAAAAATATATCTCGAGACCAAGGAACGCCCCCGCTACCACATAGAAAGAAAAGAAGGCTTCCCGGTAAACCATCCTTCAGCGCCTGCGTAATACACTTACCTGTTCAGGCCCCGATCAAGGCCCATGCCACCATGCCAGGCTGAACAGGTGGCACAGACGCCTGTATCTTGCCTTCGCGCCGAGCCTGCCAGAATCAGATTGTATCCGGGGTCGTTTGCGGTTGATGAAGACAGCCTTCTCTTTTAAATTAAGGCTGATGTTCAAACGCATGGCCGTGTTAACAGGAGAGCCGAACGGATGCTTTGCTGAATGATTCGATTGAATCACATAGTAGGGGTTGCGAATCGTGCATTGATATGGCACGCGCCACGATCCATATCGCCAAAGGGAAGGGTGAGCCCATAGCAGATGCCAGTCCTTGAATTTCCAAAAGGACTCTTACTGCCTTAACATATGCATCAGGCTACCCATGAGGGAGAGGCATGGCTGCTAAAGAATTTATGTGATTGTTATCGCATTCATCAAGAAAGCATATAACTGAAATGAAATGTCTTGTTACAGGTGGCGCGGGTTATGTAGGTAGCCATGTTATCATCAGCCTACTGGACGCAGGACATGAAGTCGTTATCCTCGACAACCTGAGCACGGGGCACCTCGCGGCAGTGCCGCCCGGCGTGCGTTTCTGGAATATTGATCTCGCGGATGCACGGGCAACACGGCATGCTGTCAGCCAGGAAAACTGGGATGTGGTGTTTCATTTCGCCGCCCTTTCCTCTGTCAGTGAATCGGTTGAACGCCCTTTTTATTATCTGGGCCAGAATACGATCAATTCCCTCAATCTGATTGAGGCCTGTACGCAGCACGGCGTCAAACGCTTTGTGTTTTCCTCTACCGCGGCGCTGTTCAATGGGGAAAAGCATTGCGGATCGATCGCGGACAACGCCATAATCGACCCCAGTTCGCCTTATGGCGATAGCAAATATTTTATTGAGCGCGCACTGATATGGGCAGACCGTATCTGTGGAATGCGCAGTGCGTGCCTGCGGTATTTCAATGCTGCGGGGGCTGACCCGCTTGGTCGCCTGGGTGAAGATCACCGGCCGGAAACGCACCTTATTCCCCTCACCATTGATACCGCCCTTGGCCTGCGTCCCATGCTCAGGATATTTGGCAATGATTATCATACGCCTGATGGAACCTGTGTCCGGGATTATGTTCATGTCACGGATCTGGCCGATGCCCATATCCGGGTGATCGACCAGCTGGAACGCGCTTCCGTCACCTATAATCTTGGCAACGGCAAGGGATTCAGCAATCTGGAAATCGTCCAGAGCGTGGAACGGGTCAGTGGCCGGAAGATACCGTGGGAATGGGCAGACCGCCGCCCGGGCGATCCCGCTATTCTGGTCGCAGATTCCTCCCACATCCGGCAGGAAACGGGCTGGAACCCGCAATATCACGACATTGACAGCATTGTGGAAACGGCCCTGCGCTGGCGCGAAACGTCATCCCCATGGGTATGATAGCGAACCACTATCAGGCCATGAAAATGTAATGCTTATGAAACACGGCGTTGGCACATACTGACAATAAAGCCCGTTCCTGTTTTTTCAGCAATACATGACAAACAGAATACAGTTGCATATTGCTAGCAGGCTCACGAAGTTGCCCAGGTTCTGTTGACAAAAGGTCTCCTCAGACTGGCCTGAACGTGATTCAACGCTGGTCTTTACGGAGACCTGTGGATGCGTGGCGACCTGACGGAGGAGGAATGGGCGATCATTGGTGGCCTGCTGCCGCCTGAACGTGGCCGCTGGTCACGACCTGCGCAGGATAACCGTCTGTTTCTCAATGGAATGCTTTATGTCCTGCGAGTTGGTTGTCCGTGGCGGGGCATGCATGAGCGCTATGGAAAATGGAACTCGGTCTATGTGCGGTTCCGTCGATGGGCAGAACAGGGCGTCTGGGACGCTCTGTTGGAAACGCTGGTTGAACTCGGTCTGACCGATGACTGGCAGCACATGATCGCCAGCACGGTCGTTCGGGCTCACAGCCAGGCGGCTGGCGCAAAAGGGGCACTCACAAGAAAGGTTCTGGTCGAAGCCGCGGCGGCTTTACGAGCAGGATCCACGCCCGCGCTGACGGTCAGGGCCGCCCTCTCGGCTTCGGCCTGACGGGTGGCGAAATTTCTGATTATTCCGGCGCTGATGCCCTGATGGACCTGCCGGTCGTGACACCGCGCCGATTTCTGGCCGATAAGGGGTATGATAGTGACAGGATACGGGAGAGCCTGCTTTTTCGAGGCATTCTTCCTGTTATCCCACCGCGTTAAAATCGTACAGAGGATATTCCCTGCGACTTCCGTCGTTATCGGGATCGCAACCGTATCGAGCGGATGTTCAACAAACTGAAGCTGTTCCGACGTATCGCCAGACGCTATGACAAGACAAGAAAATCGTTCCTCGCCTTTCTTGGAGGCTATTTGAAATAGTCAGGCCCAATAATATCCTGAAATCATAAAATTTTTTGGTGACCCGAAGATAACAACGGCGCTCTTCGATCGGCTGACCCCATCACTGTCATATCCTCGAGACAGGAAATGACAGCCACAGGTTCCGCGCCAGTTCTGCCGCGATGAAAACCCGGGTCAGTTCTCAGTGCAAATCAATACATTTGCAGCCATGATCTATCTCATTGGCACAATCATCAATTCAAGATAATTCCCAACAGACTCCAAAAAGTGACATCTTCTGAAGCTTTTTGAAAAAAACTTCACCAAAAACTTTTATGATTTCAGCGTATTAGAAGGTCCACTTTTTCAAACCGTCCCCTATCGGCGCAGCGTGGCAAAAGGCCGCAGCGGCTGCGGGGCAGGCGTGCAGTCATCCGCCCGCCATGAATGGATCAGCCCATCCGTTACGTGCCGCAAGGCGTCGCGCTCGGCAAGCAGGCGCATGGCCTCGGTGTGGCGTATGGCGTCGTTCTGGCCAAGCAGGGTGGTTTCATAAGTCGCCTGCCGCGCCATTTCCACTTCCGGCATGGAGGACAGCGTCGCGTAGGAGACCGGCAGGCTGACCTGCTGGCTGGTGGTCCGGCTTGCATCCGCCGCAAGACCAAAGGTGGGTGAGGCCGTCAGCGCGCCCACGGTGAACTGCCCCCCATGCGTAAAACTGCCTGATAGCTGGAGCGTCACATCCCCCACAATCGCGCCGATAACGGGGTCCGCCACGTGCTGGCGGCACTGTGCGGCGCGGATGGCGGCGGCAAAGCGCGTGGCCTGCGCCGGTGCCCAGTCAGCCGGGTGCGAGACGGACACAATGCCCGCCTGCCCCAGCGTGGTTTCAAGCCCGGCCATGGCGGCGGGAATGGTTGTCTGCACGGGCCTGTCATGTGCGCAGCCCCACAGGCACACCGCGAGAAACAGTAAATGCGGAAGTAATTTCATGATCTGGTGCAGATCCCGGATGCTGCATTGAAAAAAACAGAAGGTCCTGGGTGCCGTCTTTTTTTTCAAATTCACCCTATCCCGGCCCCTGCCAGATAGGCTTCATTGGCGCTGACCAGGGCATCCCAGTCCTGATGGGTGGGGCTCAGCACGCCCGCAGGCAGCAGTTGCCGCCAGGCCAGGCCGTGGGCTTCCATGATGCGAGAGCGCACCCAGCGCCATGTTGCCTTCTGCCGCATGCCCCATGTCAGTAGCGTCACCACATCCGTATCGGCTGTGCCGGTATAATCCCATAACAGCAGGCAGTGGCCGCCCGCGCTGCCGGGCGTAGGGTCGCCGCGCTCCGCAGGCGTGGGTGTATCCCATAGCGGCGGCGGATTGCCTGCGGTGTCGGTCCACATATCCGCCACGGCAAGCTGCACGCCCAGATAGGCTGCCGACAGCCCCGCTGTTACGTTACGGATTGCGTTCAGGTCCGCAGGCTCCAGCGTGCCCCATAGCGGGAACAGGGTCTGGCGTGCCAGCGCGTAGCCCTGCTGCAGGGCTATGGTCAGCACATCCACTTCCACTCCGCCATGATCCGTGGCCGGGTGGCCGGGCACATAGCCGGTGGAAAGCGCGTAGAACCGCACGGCATCAGGCGTATCCACCGCCACCTGATAGCCCGCAAGTGCTGCGGTGGCGCGGATATGGTTGCCTATGCCCGCCGCCGTGCAGTCGCCTAGCAGCCTGTCGGGTTGGGGTACCCTGTGAAGGGGTAAGGCTGTAGAGTGTCGCGATGAGCCGCTTCATCCCGTTTGACCGATCCCAGCCGTATCTT
>NZ_NIRT01000019.1 GCF_003207795.1 Komagataeibacter nataicola
GATACGGCTGGGATCGGTCAAACGGGATGAAGCGGCTCATCGCGACACTCTACAGCCTTACCCCTTCACAGGGTACCCCAACCCGACAGGCTGCTAGAGATTGTTTGAAAACAAATCATTGATAAAAAATAGGAAAATTTTTTGGGGCCGTCGTTTAAAAAAAATGGCGTCTTCTGAAGCTTTTTGAAAAAAGCTTCACCAAAAACTTTTACAATTTCAGGATATTATTGAGCCTGACTTTCAAGCAGCCCCTTAGACTGCAGAAAGAGGAGCGATAAACGTTTTTGGTAACGCTTTTTTCGAAAAGTTTTGAAAGCATAATACCCTTTCAAAAAAGACAGCATCCTCAAACTTCGGGAGGCAACCGGTTATTGCGCGGCTTTGCCTACGTTTGAGGGGGGCGGAAGGTCGCTCTCCGCCGCGTTCTGGTTCTGGCCCAGGGCAATGGTCACGTCCACCGTCTCCTGATTGACCAGCGCATCAAACCGGGGGTCGACCACCGTGTTGCGGGTGGCGGCCGCCATGTCGCCAAAGCGCAGATGCGCCCAGTCAATCCGCGCATCGGCCGCGCGGGTCATGTCAAAGGCCACCATGGGGTGGCGGGAGCTATCGGGGGCGGTATAGAACCAGTCGAAATGACAGCTTGCGGGCGCACCGCGCTGGGTGAACAGCGCGTGCACGAAGCCCGGCGTCACATCAATCTGCAATGTGTTCATGAGGTAATGCGGGATCTGTTTTTGCAGCGCGGGTGTGACCTGCGTGTTGAACAGCCCTGCCTGAATCATTTCCGGCATGTGGGCCATGAAGATGGACTGGTTGATGGTCATCTCCACCCGGCAGGGCGTGCTCTGGGCAAAACGGGTTTCAATGCCCCAGGCATGGGCCGTGGTCTGCGGCCCCATGATCGGTGCGGGATAAGCCGGTGCCGCATGGCTTGGAGCTGGCAGCAGGGCCATGGCAAGACAGGCCCCCGCGCCCTGAAGCAGGCGGCGCAGGCGGTGCGGGTAGGGAAGGCATGCAGGGCGGTGCAAGGCGTGACCAGTCCGTATTCAGGGTAAAACAGTTCTGCCTCTTTCCTGTCATGAAGAGCGGCTTCATGCCAGCCCTGCCCGGCAGGCGGGGTATGCTTCATGGCAGGGTTGCATATCAAATCTATGTAATTAAAACGCGTATTTCTGAATTTATTAAAGATATATTATATCTTGTATGTATTGTTCCAGTATCGTTTTGTCATGATATAAACTGGCCTTTGAAATGCCATAATAATACACTTTATATCCCTGCCATGAAGTGCTACAGCATGCGGCGACACGATACGGCACGGTGTTGCGAAATCGGACGCAAGTGTCTGTAAAAAAATGTTTTTAATAGCCAGTTCGTCGGGCAACCCTTCAGTCCGGACCACGTTGGCGCGTTACGACAATAGCAAGAAACAGGCCATGACCGGCATGCGGGTTTTTTCCACCCAAGGGGAAACCGTACGGCGCGCTGGTGCAAAGGGCCGCTCAGGGCAGGAAGTCATGTTTGATTCAAAGATTATAGAAGTGGATGGCGTGTTCGTGGGGGCGGCCATCATCACCGGGCTGGCCACGTCGCTGCGCTTTTATGCCACGCATGAAAGCGTGCGCTCGCTGCATAATGCCATCCTGCCGGACCTTGCGGCGCTGCGGCACCATGTCACGGCTACGTTCCGCCGCATGGGGCGCGGCAGGGCCTGCCTGCCGCGCGCGTAAGGCATTCCATTGAAAACAGGATTTTGTGCTGAAGCCTTGTGAACAAAGCCCCGAAAAGGGTGCCGCTTTTTCAAAAAAAGGCGGCACCCGGGCTTTTTTAGCGGCTGGTGCGGCGGCCGATCTGGCTTACGTCGCGCACGGCGCCGCGGGCTGCGCTGGTGGTCAGCGCGCTATAGGCCTGCAGGGCGACCGAGACCGTGCGCGTGCGGTCAGGCTGCCAGGCGCGTTCGCCGCGCTCTTCCATCGCGTCACGGCGTGCGGCCAGCGTGGCATCGCTTACGGTGGTGCGCAGGATGCGGTTGGGGATGTCGATCTCGATCGTGTCCCCTTCCTTGAGCAGGCCGATGATGCCGCCCTCCGCCGCCTCGGGCGAGATATGGCCGATCGAAAGCCCCGAACTGCCACCCGAGAAGCGGCCATCGGTAATCAGGGCGCATTTCTCGGCCAGACCCTTCGATTTGAGGTAGCTGGTGGGGTACAGCATCTCCTGCATGCCCGGGCCGCCCTTGGGGCCTTCGTAGCGGATCACCACCACGTCGCCAGGCACGATCTCGTTGCCCAGAATGGCCGAGACGGCGGCATCCTGGCTTTCAAAGATGCGGGCAGGCCCGGTGAAGGTGAGCAGGTTGTCGGCCACGCCAGCGGTTTTGACGATGGCGCCGTCTTCCGCCAAGTTGCCAAACAGCACGGCCAGCCCGCCATCGCGGCTGTAGGCATGTTCCGCATCACGGATCGCGCCATTCGCCCGGTCGGTATCAAGCGCCCTGTAGCGGCTTGACTGCGAGAACGCCTGCGTGGTGCGCACGCCGCCCGGTGCCGCGCTGAAGAAGATGCGCGCCGCCTCATCCGCCGTTGCGGCGCTGATATCCCACTGGCCCAGCGCCGTGCCCAGATCGGCGGAATGCACGCTGGGCACGTCCATGTGCAGAAGCCCCATGCGGGCCAGTTCACCCATGATGGCGGGAATGCCGCCCGCGCGGTGCACGTCTTCCATATGGATGTCCATGCGTGAGGGCGAGACCTTGCACAGATTGGGCACCCGGCGTGAGAGGCGGTCGATATCGGCCATGGTGAAGGGCACCTTGCCCTCGTGAGCTGCGGCCAGCAGGTGCAGCACGGTGTTGGTCGAGCCGCCCATGGCCACATCGACCGTCATGGCGTTTTCAAACGCGGGCTTGGTGGCGATGCCGCGCGGCAGAGCCGTGGCGTCATCATTTTCATACCATCGCTTGGCCAGGGCCACGATGTCGCGGCCCGCGCGCTCGAACAGTTCGCGCCGGTCGGTATGGGTGGCGACAAGGCTGCCATTGCCCGGCAGGGCCAGGCCGAGCGCCTCGGTCAGGCAGTTCATGGAGTTGGCGGTGAACATGCCCGAGCACGAGCCGCAGGTGGGGCAGGCGGAGCGTTCGATCGTGGCCGACTGCTCATCGCTGACATCGGTATTGGCCGCCGCCACCATCGACGTGATGAGATCGACCTGCTGCTCGGTGCCGTTATTGAGGATCTTGCCCGCTTCCATCGGCCCGCCAGAGACGAAGATGGTGGGAATGTTGAGCCGCATCGCCGCCATGAGCATGCCCGGCGTGATCTTGTCGCAGTTGCTGATGCACACCAGCGCATCGGCGCAGTGGGCATTGACCATGTATTCCACCGCATCGGCGATCAGCTCGCGCGAGGGCAGGCTGTACAGCATGCCGCCATGGCCCATGGCGATGCCGTCATCAACCGCAATGGTATTGAACTCGCGGCCAATGCCGCCGGCCCCGGCTACCGCCTCCGCCACGAGCTGGCCCATATCCTTGAGGTGGACATGGCCGGGCACGAACTGCGTGAACGAGTTGGCGATGGCGATGATCGGCTTGCCAAAGTCGCCATCCTTCATGCCGGTTGCACGCCACAGGCTGCGCGCACCGGCCATGTTGCGGCCATGGGTCGTCGTGCGGGAACGATAGGCGGGCATGACAGTGACCTCTTGCGTCAATCTGGTTAAAGAAGGGGATAAAGTTGCCTGATCGCATACAGGACGCACGCCCCCTGCGCCACCCCAAAGCGCACGGGCCTGAACCAGCCGTTAACCGGCGGCGTGCAAGGGTGCGGGGGGAATGGGCGCAACTCCACCCCGTAGCCAGTCGTTCATCTGATGGCTGACCCCCATCTGCACAAGGAGCACCTGCAGCAATGCCTCAACCGGAACCCAAGAACAGCACGGCGCGGCGTGGCGTGCTGGCACAGATACGTTTTCCGGTTCTGGGTGTGCTGGCTGTCGCGATCATGGCGCTGGTCATCTTCTGGTCATGGGACTGGTTCATTCCCATCGTGGAGCGCCGGGCGGGGGCAGCGCTGGGCCGCAAGGTTACGGTGGCTCACCTGCATGTGCATATCGGGCGCGTGATCCGCATCACGGCCGATGGCGTGCGGATTGACGAGCCGGACGGGTTTGAAAAGCTGCCGCCCTTTGCCACCGCCGACCACCTGATGGTGGGCCTCAACCTGTGGCACCTGCTTGGCGGCCGGATCGACCTGCCGGTCATCGCCCTCGACAAACCGGTGGTTGAACTCAACGAGCAGCGCGGGGGGCGGGCCAACTACCAGTTCCCCGCCAGTGGCGACAGTTCTTCGGGTGGTATGCCGCAGATCGGTGAACTCAACATCAATGACGGCCAGCTTCACCTCGTGCATGCGGGCCTGCGCAGCGACATGCGCGCGCAGGTGCACACCACGCCAGGCAAGGGCGACGTGCAGCCCCGGATCGTGGCGGACGTACGCGGCACCTATACCGGGCAGGCTATTACCGGGCATTTCTCGGGTGGGGCGCTGGTCTCGCTGGCGGACCGGACAAAGCCCTACCCGGTGGATGTGGACGTGCGCCACGGCCCCACACGGCTGACGCTGGTGGGCTCGGTGGATGACCCGCTCTCGTTCAGGGGGGCGCGGCTTCGGCTGACGCTGGCGGGGCCGGACATGTCGCTGCTTTATCCGCTGACCGGCGTGGTGATTCCGCAAACCCCCGCCTATCATGTGGCGGGCGGCCTTGATTATGTCGATGGCCGGGTGCGCTTTCATGAATTCGAGGGCACGGTCGGCTCCAGCGACCTTGGCGGCACGATCAGCGTGGACCCGCACCAGGCCGTGACCTTTGTTGATACCGACCTGCATTCACGCCATGTGGACCTTGCCGATCTGGGTGGTTTCTTTGGCGCGACGCCGGGCGACCACCCTTCAACCGCGCAGCAGGCGGCGGAGCAGAAGGCGCATGAGGCCAGCGGCGCCGTGCTGCCCACAACGCCGATCAACATGCCCAAGCTCAAGGCCACCAATGTCCATCTCGCCTATCATGGCGACCATATCGAGAACCAGCATGTCCCGCTCGACAACATCGACGTGCTGGCGGACATTCGCGATGGCACGATCGACGTGCACCACCTGAACTTTGGCGTGGGTAAGGGGCAACTGGCCAGCAGTGGCACCTTCGTGCCGCAGGGCAACGGGGTGGATGCGCGCATCCGCATCGACATGGAACGGATCGACCTTGCCCGCCTCATGCAGGCGATGGGCCGCAACCTGCACGGGCAGGGCATTATTGGCGGCCATATCATGGTGCATGGTCATGGCCAGTCGCTGGCCCAGATCGTGGGCAGCGGCAATGGCGGCGTGACCGTGGCGCTTGATGAAGGCGGCGATATTTCCGCCATCCTGCCCGACCTGCTGGGGCTGGAACTTGGCAAGGCGCTGCTCTCGGCCCTTGGCCTGCCCGCGCGCACCGATCTCAAATGCCTGATTGCCGACATGCCGCTGGAAAGTGGCGTCTTTCATACCCGCACCATGCTGATGGAAACGGGTGATACCCGCACCGTGGGCAAGGGCGACATCAAGTTCAGCAACAACACCATCGACTATACGCTGCTCACGCATTCGCGGCATTTCGCCATCGCGTCCTTTCCCGGCCCGCTTTACATTACCGGCCCGCTCAAAAGCCCCAGTATCCGCCCCGGCGCCGAGATTATCGGCCGTGCCGTGGCATCGGTGCTGACGGGCTTCGTGTTCTCGCCCATCGGCCTGCTGCCCACCATTGAAGGCGGCGTGGGCAAGAACTCATCCTGCGCCAGCGCGATCCGGGATGTGAACGAGAACCCGGCCGCAGGCATTGCGCCGCATGCCTCGCGCCCGGTGCGTCATGGGCACCATGCGCGGGCCGGTACCCCGAACGCACCGGCCCCGTCGGTGGGCAGTGGCGGACTGAGTGCTGCCGAACGCGCGCGCATCCGGGCTGCCTGGGCCAAGAAAATGGCAGCGCATTAAGGGATGATCTGCAATCAATGTATTGATAATAAATGATAAAACATTTTGGGTGCCGCCTTTTTGAAAATAAGGCGGCGTTCCCTGAAGCTTTTTGAAAAACACTTCACCAAAAACTGTCTTCTGCTGGCATACTGTTTTCTGCACGGGCTTTTCGTGCAGTTTTCAGCCCCGCGAATCCCTGCTTGACCGTGCGGGACATTTCGGCAAAAAGGGGAAACACTATGGCAGCAATGCTATAATGCCGGGTTAGCACAGTGGTAGTGCAGCGGTTTTGTAAACCGAAGGCCGGGGGTTCAAATCCCTCACCCGGCACCATTTTCATAAAAATCATGAAAAGTTCCCGGTGAAGCTTTTTTTCCAGAAAGCTTCGAGAAACGCTGCCTTTTTTAAAATATAAGGCAGCGCTCCGGGTCTTCTGCCCTTTATGGCCGGTCAGGCAAAAATACGCGCCATCCATTCTTCCACCGTATCGCCGCTGCTGATGGCAGGGTCGATCAGGCCATCGACCATGAAGGTGGGCGAGACGTGGATGCCGTTCTGGCGGGAATATTTGCACTGCCACTTGATGGCTTTCTGCAATGCGGGCACGGCAAAGGCCGTGGCGAGTTCCAGCCCGCTATAGCGTTCGATCCGGCGGATGATGTCGTTTGGGGTCGCATCCATGTTCGGGCCGGCGCAGTGGTTGGTGAACTCGAATTCCTCGCGGTGCGCGCCCACGGCTGCCATGACGGCACGCGCGGCGTTCCGCCCGTCTGGCAGGGTTGCGGCGGCGAGGATGCAGCGCACGATCACGCCCGAGAACATGTGCCACGGCTGCGACTGAAGGCGGATCCTGATGGTGATGCGCTCCGGCCCCGCCGCCGCAAGCAGTTCGGGCAGCTTGGTGAAGGCCCGGACGGAAAACGGGCAGGTCGGTTCCAGAAACGCCTCGAACACTTTCGGGCCATGGCCCCATACCAGCGGATCGACATGCAGGGTATCGGCGGGTGCTGCCATGTTGGGAACTCCTTCAGCATAGGGGACAACGGTTGCAGAATCCTAAAAACCACACCCGTTCGCGTGGTTCCATGGGCATGGCACGCAAAATGCGGCATAAGCGTCCGGTTTTTCCGTTTCTGTATGGTGATGGCCCATGGCTCGTACCCTTTTGCTCAAGAATGCACTGCGTCTCGTCACGATGGATGCCGCCCGGCGCGAGATTGAAGGCGGCTGGGTGCTTGTGCGTGACCGGCAGGTGGCGGCCATTGGCACCGCCACCGACCCGTTGCCACCCGCCGATGACGTGATGGACATGACCGGCCACATGGTCATGCCCGGCATGGTCAACACCCATCATCACATGTACCAGACGCTGACCCGCGTCATTCCCGCAGCACAGGATGCCTCGCTGTTCGGGTGGCTGCAGGCCCTCTACCCCATCTGGGCGGGGCTGACGCCAGAGATGATCCGCGTTTCCGCCTGCACGGCCATGACCGAGCTGCTGTGGTCAGGCTGCACCACAAGCAGCGACCATCTGTACCTGTTCCCCAACGGCGCGCGGCTTGATGACGAAATCGAGGCGGCACGGCAGATGGGCCTGCGCTTTCATGCCGCCCGTGGCGCGATGAGCGTGGGTGAAAGCAAAGGCGGCCTGCCCCCTGACAGCGTGGTGGAAGACGAGGAGGCCATCCTGGCCGACACCGAGCGCGTGATCGCGGCCTATCATGACCCCGAGCCGCTTGCCATGCAGCGCATTGCGGTTGCGCCGTGCTCGCCGTTTTCGGTCAGCCGCGACCTCATGCGCAATGCGGCGGCCCTGGCGCGCGCCACCGGCACCATGCTGCACACCCACCTGGCCGAGAATGCGAGCGACATCGCCTACAGCCGCGAAAAATTCAACATGACACCGGCGGAATATGCCGAGGATACCGGCTGGATCGGCCCCGATGTGTGGCACGCGCACTGCGTGCGGCTTGATGATGCGGGCATTCACCGTTTTGGCGCCACCCATACCGGCATGGCGCATTGCCCGTGCTCCAACATGCGCCTTGGCTCGGGCATTGCGCCCGTGCGGCGCATGGTTGCGGCGGGCATGCGGGTCGGGCTGGGGGTGGATGGCTCGGCATCTAATGATGGCAGCCACATGCTGGGCGAGGCCCGGCAGGCCATGCTGCTCGGCCGCCTGGTCGAAACGCCGGACGGCCAGCCCATGATGCAGGCGCGTGAAGTGCTGGAACTGGCCACGCGCGGCGGGGCGGCCGTGCTGGGGCGCGATGACATCGGCCATCTTGCGCCGGGCATGGCGGCGGATATCGTGGCGTTTGACCTGCGCGGCATCGACCATGCGGGCGCGCAGGCCGACCCGGTGGCGGCCCTCGTGTTCTGCACGCCCCGCCGGGCGGCCTGCACCATTGTCAACGGGCGCGTACTGATCCGTGACGGGCAGTTCACCGAACATGATCCCGATCGCCTGGCCCACCGGCATAATGAACTGGCGCGCGCGCTGCTGCAGAAGGCCTGAACCCGCCCCGTGGGTCAGGGCCGGGTGGTGAGGCCGCGCAGATAGCGGCGGTGGCCCCGGCGCCCGAGCAGTTTCATGATGGGCAGGCTCAGGTTGAGCAGCCGCATGGAGGTGAGGCAGGCGTGGGTGAACAGCTTGTCGAATACGGAACTGAAGATCTCGCGGCTGCCGCGCTCGCAGCATTCAAGGATGCGCTGCGCCGTGACATCGGGTTCCTGTGGCGGGTCGATGAAGTTGTAGATCGACCCGCCCGCCGCCATTTCCTGGCTGAGCATGGGGGTGTTGACGCTGGCGGGATAGATGGAAGAAACCTGTATGCGCCGGGGCCGCAGCTCCTGCTCGAGTGCGCGCGCAAACCCGCGCAGGCCGAATTTGGCCGCCGTATAGACACTGCTGCCCGCAAGCGGAAAAGCCGCCGCCATGGAATTGACGAAAACGATATGCCCCCCGCGCGGCATGATGGGCAGCAGGGCATTGGTCAGTTCAATCGGTGCGGTCAGGTCAACGGCAATCTGGCTGGCAATCGTGGCGCTGTCGAGTCTGCCCACGGGCTGGGGCGTTATCACGCCCGCGCAGTGCACCAGCACATCTACTTTTGCGGTACGGGCCGCAATGGTGGCGGCGGCCTGCTTTATGCTCTCGTTATTGGTCAGGTCACACACGACAGTCGTTATGCCGGAACTATCGGGCCGTGCCTGGCGCGACAGGATGATGATGGCGTAACCCCGCGCGCGCATGCGACGGACGAGAGCCTGCCCGATACCGCCCGTTGCCCCCGTGACAACGGCAACCCGGCCTTCACCTGCACCGGGTTTTTCGTTTAACGCACTCTTTTCCAATGATCTTCGTACTTCCCTGAGCGCAATATCCGTTGCCGCGCCTGATACGCGGCAGACCGGATATTCCGCAAGCTGTTTTGTCGTGCCATGACGGGATCATGTCATTCCCGTGACGGGCAGGAGCCATGCTATCTGGAATAAAATAATCCGTCGATAAGCCGCAGTCACTCTTTGTTACGAAATGAGCATGCGGATTGATGCGACGGCAGCACATTCGTGCCTGAAAATCCCGACATCTGAATTACAGATATTTACAGTATTGGACGGTTGGAAATGCCTCGTTACTGCAATAGTCCCGCACGCATCGTCACATCATGCTTTCCGTGCCGCATGGGGGCGCAATGCTGGCCATTAATCCGGTGATACCAGACTAAGAACACAGGGTCGCGCGTCAGGGCATGCGGCACGATACTCGGCCGCGCGCACAGAACTGACTGACTGGATCGGGGAAATCATATGTGGCGGAGAGAGTGGGATTCGAACCCACGGTACGCTATTAACGTACACACGCTTTCCAAGCGTGCGCCTTAAGCCGCTCGGCCATCTCTCCAGCCGTATCGAAGTCTGGCCATGCCCGTGGGGCGGCTGTATCCGATGGGTGCGGAACATATCACCAAATTCCGTCCGCGCAAGGGGAAAACGGCATGCCCCGCCCGCCCGCCGCAATTCGGCGTGGCAGGCGGTCGGGACAGGAGTTACTGGTCCATCTTGAGGGCTGCGAGGAAGGCGCTCTGCGGGATCTCGACCTTGCCGAACTGCCGCATGCGCTTTTTGCCTTCCTTCTGCTTTTCGAGCAGTTTGCGCTTGCGCGAGATGTCGCCGCCATAGCACTTGGCGGTTACGTCCTTCGACATGGCGCCAATGGTCTCGCGCGCGATGATGCGGCTGCCAATGGCGGCCTGCACTGCGATCTTGAACAACTGGCGGGGGATCAGTTCCTTGAGCTTGGCGCAGATGGAGCGCCCGCGCGTCTCGGCCGCCGAGCGGTGGGCGATGAAGGACAGCGCATCCACCGGCTCCTGGTTGACAAGGATGGAGATGCGCACGAGGTCGCTCTCCTCGTAGCCGTCCATCTGGTAGTCAAAGCTGGCATAGCCGCGGGTAACGGATTTCAGGCGGTCATAGAAGTCGAACACCACCTCGTTGAGCGGCAGGCGATAGACCGCCATGGCGCGGTTGCCCACGTAGGTCAGGTCTTCCTGCACGCCGCGCCGCTCGCTGCACAGGGTCAGCACCGCGCCCAGATATTCATCGGGCACCATGATGGTGGCCTTGATCCACGGTTCCTCGATTTTCTCGATCAGCGACAGGTCGGGCATGTCGGCGGGGTTGTGCAGTTCCGCCGTCTCGCCATTGGTCAGCTGCATTTTATAGACCACCGAAGGCGCGGTCGCGATCAGGTCCAGGTCAAATTCGCGGCTCAGCCGCTCCTGGATGATCTCGAGGTGCAGCAGCCCAAGGAACCCGCAGCGAAAGCCGAAGCCCAGCGCGGCGGAGGTTTCGGCCTCGTAGTGGAAGGAGGCATCATTGAGCCGCAGCTTGGCCAGGCTGTCACGCAGCTTTTCAAAGTCATCGGCCACGATGGGGTACATGCCGCACCACACCACCGGGATGGAGGGCTTGAAGCCAGCCAGCGGGGTCTCGGCGGGGCGGCGGTCATCGGTAATGGTGTCGCCCACATTGGTGTCGGCCACGGTCTTGATGGCGGCGTTGATGTAGCCGATCTCGCCCGGGCCAAGCTCGGCCACGTTGGTCATGCGGGGCGCGAACACGCCCACCTGGTCCACAAGATGCACCACGCCCGATGACATCATGCGGATGCGCATGCCGCGCCTGAGCCGCCCTTCCTTTACACGCACCAGCGTGATGACGCCCAGATACGGGTCGTACCAGCTATCGACGAGCAGCGCCTTGAGCGGGGCTTCGGCATCACCCGTGGGCGGCGGCAGGCGCCTGACCAGCGCCTCGAGCACGGCCTCGATGTTCAGCCCGGTCTTGGCCGAGACCTCGACGGCGTCCTCGGCGTCAATGCCCACCACTTCCTCGATCTGTTCCTTGACGCGCGGGCAGTCGGCGGCGGGCAGGTCAACCTTGTTGAGCACCGGCACGATCTCGTGATTGGCGTCGATGGCCTGATACACGTTGGCCAGGGTCTGCGCCTCCACCCCCTGCGAGGCATCGACCACGAGCAGCGAACCCTCGCACGCGGCGAGCGAGCGGCTGACCTCATAGGCGAAGTCGACATGGCCCGGCGTGTCCATGAGGTTGAGCACGTAGGTCTTGCCATCTTCCGCCGGGTAGGTCAGGCGGACGGTCTGCGCCTTGATGGTGATGCCGCGTTCACGTTCCAGATCCATGTTGTCCAGAACCTGATTGGTCATTTCCCGCTGGGTCAGCGCGCCGCAGGCCTGAATCAGGCGGTCGGCCAGGGTCGATTTGCCATGGTCGATATGCGCGATGATCGAGAAATTGCGGATCAGGGAGAGGGGCGTGTCGGTCATGCGCGAGACATAGTGTAAAATTGCACGAAAGTCAGCCGCTACCTGTCATGCCAGGCAGGAAAATATCGGGGCGGCGCAGCGCGCGTGCTTACATGCACGCCATCGTGATGCGATGGATGCGCGTGTTGCCATCCAGAATGATTTCCTGCCCGTCAATGGCGCCGAGGCCGCGGATGCGCACGAGTTCATGTAGCGGGGCGGTAACGGGCGCATCATGCCAGCGTTCGGTTACATGCCCGCAGCAGGCCATGCCCTGCGCGGTATGGAGCAGCACGCGGTCGCCCACGCGTATGGCCGCCGTGGGCGAGATGATCAGCGTGCCATTGCGGCGGAAGATCGGCTCCATTGAATCGCAGTCCACATGCACGGCATAGGAATGGTGGTCGGCCATGCCGTGGAAATCCCATTTTTCCCATCGTTCGCCCTCGGGCAGGCCGGTTTCGTCAAAAAGCTCCGGGTGGGCGAGCTGCGAGAACAGGGCGATCTTGAGGTGGGAATGGTGCACCTTGCCGTCCGCCTCGGGGTCGCCATGGCCAGCGAGCAGGCGGCTGAACCCCTCAAAGGAGATGCCGGTGGCGCTGAGCGTGCGGGCCAGGCTTTCGGTGCCCGGCCAGCGCGGGCGGCCCGAGGGGGTGATCCGCTTGGAAGGGTTGAAGGTGGTGCTGTCCAGCCCTGCCGCCCGCGCCAGGCCTGAAGGGGTCAGTCCGCGCTCGGCGGCGAGGCGGTCGATTGCGCGCCAGATGTCGGCATGGGTGATCATGGGGCCAGTTTCAGTATTTCGGTCCGGTGGCGGTCCTGCCCCTGCGCGGTCATGGTGAAGCGGGTCCCGGCATGCTCATGGGCAAGACCCATGCCCGTGAGCCTGCGCAGGCAGGGATCATCGCGCAGGCCGGCCGGGCGCCCGTTTTCACCACTGAGCTTCAGCCGGTGCAGGGCCGAGCGGCAGCAGGTTTCAAGGTATGGTTCATTCCACATCGCGGCAGGGACCGTTGCAGGCAGGCGGCAGCATTGCCGCAACAGGGGCGGCGTGGTGCAACCGGGTTAATTCGGGGTAGTATGCGTTTATATGTCACATAGTGCCATTATCGCAGGCTGTCCACCATAGGTATTGGAGGTCATCTGCGTTTGCAGGGCAGGTGGCATGTGCTGCATGCGCTACGCTTTCAGCGTTTGATTACTATATTCAGGAATGATGACAGTGCATTGTCATGTTTCTGACCGGAATCTGACATATGTTTCTGTAAAGTTTCAGGTAGAAACCATTTTGTACAAGGTTCCGTTTATGAAATTTCGTGAATATATGCTTGTGCTGGCAGTTGTCGCGGCAGGTACGGGTGTTTCCATAACGGCGCGGGCTGCTGATTGCGATAGCAGCCAGACCACCTCCAAATGGGATGTGCTCGGTCGCGTGGCTCAGGCCGGTGACTGCGCCAACACCCGGCTGCAGGACCGTGAGCAGGCATGGAAGGACAAGCAGCAGAACGTTGAGCAGGGCTATCAGGACCGCAAGGATGCGCTGCGCCAGAACACGGTGGGCCGGTGGGACAGTGCAAAACAGAACCTGACCGATGACCGCGACCGCGTGGACCAGAAGATCCAGAATGGCCGTGACCGGCTTGATGCGATTCGCAACGCACCCAAAAACCGCCTCGACAAGCTGCGTGATGCAGGCAGCGAGGAACGTCAGCGCTGGGATAACCTGAAAAGCCAGACCGGCTCCGACGTGAGCAGCCTGTTTGGTGGCAATAGCCAGAACAGCCAGTAAAGAACTGTTCAGGAACAGGGTTTAGATAAAAATAATCAAAGTCATCAGGTGCCGCCTTTTTTCAAAAAGGCGGCGTCTTCTGAAGCTTTTTGGGAAAAGCTTCGCCAAAAACTTTATAATTTCAGGATATTATTGGGCCTGACTTTCCAAACAGCCTCTCAGGAACCGTTCCTGAAATCCGCAGCCCGGCATCCACCCTGCCGCGCGCTCAGCGGGGAGGGGATGGTTTTGCCCCGGACGCCCTGACAGGACTGGGAGCCTACGAAGGGCCATCGTGTTTCATAGCCCTGAAACACAACATGCCCGGACGATGCCGGGCATGAAGGAAACGTAAGGACGTTGGCGCTTATGAACGTGGCGGGCGCTTGCGCGATGAAGCTGCTCCGCGCGGTCCGCCGCCAAACCCGCCACCGGGGCGACCACCGCCACCACCGGGCTTGCGGGCGAAGGGGCGGCCACCGCGCGGCGGGCCGCTGCGGCGCGGGCCTGCGCCACCGGCAGGGGCTGCGGCAGGCGAGATCTGCACTTCGTCATTCTCGATCGCGGCAATGCACGAGCGGAACTTCTCGGTCGATTCCGGCGTGATCTCGAACAGCGTCTGGCTGTCATTGATGCGGATGGCGCCGATATCCGCCTTGCGCACGCCACCAAGGCGGCAGATCAGCGGAATCAGCCATTTCGGGTCGGCCTTTTCCTGCCGGCCCACATTCATGGCGAACCACGCGCCCGGCTCGCCGCTGCCATAGCTCTCACGCGGGGGGCGCGGGCCGTCGCGCTCGGTGCGCTCACGCACGGGGCGCGGGGCGTCAGGCGTGATGTGGCGCACGTTCTCCGGCGCGGGCAGGCGAGCGCGATACATCTGCAGCAGGGCTGCGGCAAGCTGCTCGCTCGTCCGGCCTTCCACAAGCTGTCCCACCAGTTCGGCATCGGCTTCGGCCACGTCCTGGTTCAGCACGGGGTCGGCCAGCAGGCGCCTGGCGTCATTGGCGCGGATCTCGGCGGCCGTGGGCACGCCGGACCATGTGGCGGTGATCTTCGCACCCTGCATCAGGCGCTCGGCGCGGCGGCGCTGTGACATGGGCACCATCAGCACGCACACGCCCTTGCGGCCCGCACGCCCCGTGCGGCCCGAACGGTGCAGCAGGGTGGCCGGGTCGGTCGGCAGGGTGGCATGCACCACCAGCGCCAGCGCGGGGATGTCGATGCCACGGGCTGCCACGTCGGTGGCCACGCACACGTTGGCCTGACCCTTGCGCAGGCTGTCGATGGCGCGCGTGCGCTCGTTCTGCCCCAGCTCGCCCGAAAGGGCGACCGAGGAGAAGCCGCGCTCGACCAGGGCCGCCTGCATGTGGCGCACCATCTCACGCGTGGCGCAGAACACCATGGTGGTCTGGCTGTCGGTATAGCGCAGCACGTTGACGACGGCGGGGATCAGTTCGCGCGCATCGGCCACGATGGCGCGGTATTCGATATCGGCATGCTGCTTGGCGCCCGAAAGCGTATCAATGCGCACGGCGTCGTTCTGGTAGCGCCGCGCCAGCGATGCGATTTCCTTGGCGATGGTGGCCGAGAACAGCAGCGTGCGGCGGGTTTTGGGCATGGCGTCGAGCAACTGCTCGAGTTCATCGCGGAAGCCGAGGTCAAGCATCTCGTCGGCTTCATCAAGCACGACCACGCGCAGGTCCGACATGTCCAGCCGGCCACGGGACTGGTGGTCGCACAGCCGCCCCGGCGTGCCGACCACGATATGCGCGCCCATCTGGAGCGCGCGCGCCTCGCGGCGGGCATCCATGCCGCCAATGCATGACACGATGCGCCCGCCCGCGGGGGCATAGAGCCAGGTCAGCTCGCGCGTGACCTGCATGGCCAGCTCGCGCGTCGGCGCGATGATGACGGCCAGCGGCGGGCCTGCGGGGCCAAAGCGCTCGGCGCCACCAAGCAGGGTGTCGGCCATGGCGATGCCGAAGGCAACGGTCTTGCCCGAGCCGGTCTGGGCGGAGACGAGGAGGTCACGCCCCTCGGCTGCGACATCCAGAACTGCTTTCTGGACGGGAGTCGGGTTGTCGTACCCACGCTCGTCCAGCGCGCGTTGCAGGGCGGGGTGGGTTTCGGGAAACGGCATGTATCGGGTAATCCGGACAAAAACATGAAGAACATGGGCGACGCAGGAAGGAAACTGGCCGCCGGCCGTGTTCATGCGTCAGGGGAGAAGGCCGGTGCATAAAGAATGATTGCCCCAAAAGCCAGAATTAATAATGGCCGGGGCGTTTTTGCGCGTGCGCCCGGGCATCTTCAGTGCGGCTCAGGGGACATGAAAAAGGTTTCCGGATGCCGCCTTTGTTTATAAAGCGGCGCTCTTCCGGGACCTGAAAAACCACACCAGAAACCTTTTTAGGGCACCAGCACGGCAGCGCCTTCAAAGCGGCCGTGGCGCAGGTCATCAAGCGCTTTGTTGGCGTCCTTCAGCGGATAGGGCGTGGTGGTGGTGCGGATGTCCACGCGCGGCACGAGTTCGAGGAAGTCGATCCCGTCCTGCCGGGTCAGGTTGGCAACCGACATGATCTGGCGCTCCTCCCACAGCAGGTCGTAGGAAAAGGCCGGGATCTCGCTCATGTGGATGCCCGCGCATACCACGCGCCCCGCCTTGTGCACGGCCTTGAGCGCTGCGGGCACCAGCGCGCCCACGGGCGCGAAGATGATGGTGGCGTCAAGCTGTTCGGGCGGGGCTTCATCCGAGCCGCCTGCCCATACGCAGCCGAGCGAGCGGGCGAATTCCTGGGTTTTCGTGTCACCAGGGCGGGTGAAGGCATAGACCTTGCGCCCCTGCCACACGGCCACCTGTGCAATGATATGGGCTGCCGCCCCAAAGCCATACAGCCCGATGCTCCGGGCCTCCTGGCCCGCCATGACCAGTGAGCGCCAGCCGATCAGCCCCGCGCAGAGCAGCGGAGCCACGGCCACATCGTCATCCCCATCAGGCAGGGGAAAGGTGAAATGCGCATCCGCCACCGCTTTCGTGGCGTAGCCGCCATCACGCGTGTAGCCAGTGAACAGCGGGTGGTCGCACAGGTTCTCGTGGTCGGTCTGGCAGTAGTGGCAGCAGCCACAGGTATGGCCCAGCCACGGAATGCCCACGCGCTGGCCCATGTGCAGCCCCTCCACATTGGGGCCGATGGCGTCGATCCGTCCCACGATCTCGTGGCCGGGGGTCAGCGCATGGCCGGGGAAGGGCAGGTCGGCGTCGACCACGTGCAAGTCGGTGCGGCACACGCCACACGCGCCTACGGTCACGCGGATCTGTCCCGGCCCCGGCTGGGGGTCGGGCAGTTCGGTCCATTGCAGGGCGGTGTGGGGGGCGAGCAGTCGCATTGCGTACATTGGGTGCGCTCCTTGGGCTGTCAGGGGCGGCCTGCTGGCCGCTGGTGCCATGATGCACAGGCTAGCATGATGGTGCCCCCCGCGGCATGACATGCATCATCGCGCTGTTCTGCTTTGAAATAAGGCGGCGTTCTCCTGAACGGGTTCCGCGCCTATTCCTCCACGCGGTAGGGGGTCATGGCATCAAGGGCGGGCAGTTCGGCCCGTATGGCCGCGCGCTCGTGCTGCAGGAATTCGGCCACGGCCTCACGCAGGCCGGGGTGGCTGATCCAGTGAGCGGAATGGGTCAGGCAGGGGCGGTAGCCGCGTTGCAGCTTGTGCTCGCCCTGCGCACCGGCTTCCACCCGTTTCAGCCCGTGGGCGATGGCGAAGTCGATGGCGCGGTAATAGCACAGCTCGAAGTGCAGGAACGGCCAGTCCCCATCCCGCCGCCCCCAGTTGCGACCGTACAGCGTATCGCGCCCCATCAGGTTGAGCGCGCCCGCCACCGGCACGCCGTCCTGCCTGGCAATCATCAGCACCACCCTGTCGCCCAGGCGTTCGGACAGGAGCGGGAAGAAGGCGGGCTGCAGATAGGCGCTGCCCCATTTGCGGTCCACTGTAGAGAGGTAGAAGTGATGGAAATCATGCCACAGCGCCTCGGTAATTTCCGCGCCGCGATAGGTGTGGAATGTCAGCCCGCAGGCATTGGCGTCGCGCCGCTCGCGCCTGATGGCCTTGCGCTTGCGGGAGGCCAGCATGCCCAGAAAATCGTCAAAGCTGGCATAATCCTGATTATCCCAATGGTACTGCACGCCAAGGCGCTGTAGCCAGCCGCTTTCACCCAGCAGTTCATATTCATGCGTGGTGCAGAAGGTGACGTGCGCGGAGGAAAGCTCCATCTCGCCACAGGCCTGCCGCAGCGCGCGGCCCGCCAGCAGGCGCAGGCTGTCGGCATCGGGGGCAGTAGGGTGAACCAGAAGCCGTGGCCCCGGCACGGGCGAGAACGGCACGGCTACCTGCAATTTGGGGTAGTACTGCCCGCCCGCCTGCTCGAAGGCGCGGGCCCAGGCGTGGTCGAACACGTACTCGCCAAAGGAATGACCCTTGGCGTAAAGCGGGGCGACCGCCAGCAGGTGGCCTTCACCGTTGCGCAGGGCCAGGTGCTGGGGCATCCAGCCGGTCTGGGGGCCAGTGGAGCCGCTGTCTTCCAGTGCGGAGAGGAAGGCGTGGCTGACAAACGGGTTTTCATCACCCGCGCAGTCATCCCACTGCGCCGCCGGGATCTCGGCAATCCGGCGGTGCAGGGTCATGGTGGTGCCGGTCATGATGCCTGCGCCGTGGTGCAGGCTGTGCGGGGCGGTGCGGTCATGACAGGCTCCCTTGACGTTGGTGTGGTTACATCAGCCGATTTCGAACAGGCCCTCGACCTCGACAGCGGAGTCGAGCGGCAGCGAGGGCACGCCTACGGTCGAGCGCGCATGGCGGCCCGCATCACCAAACACGGCCACCGCGAGGTCGGAGGCCCCGTTCATGACAGCGGCATGCTGCGTGAAGTCGGGCGTGCAGGCGATGAACCCGCCCAGCCGCACCACGCGTTTGACGCGCGAGAGTTCGCCCACGGCGGCCTTAACCTGCGCGATCACGTTAATCATGCTGTAGCGCGCGGCTTCCACCGCCAGTTCCACCGCCACGGTGCCGCCGAGCTTGCCGGTGGTCAGCAGCTTGCCATCAACCAGCGGCAACTGGCCTGACACCACCAGCGAGGACCCGCTGATGACGGTGCCCACGTAATTGGCCACGGGGGTGGCAGGCGTGGGCAGCACGATGCCAAGCTGCCTGAGGCGCTGTTCGGGTGTTGTATCGGGCATGGGCAACAATCCTTGTATCAGGCGGCGCAGTGCTGCGCCGGGTTATCCGACCAGCCGCAGCCCGCGCCGCCGGGGCGGCGTGTCATCGCCATCGTCATTGCCGGAGCCGGGCAGGTCGAGCGGCAGCATGGGGGCGGGGCTTTCGGCCAGTGCGTCCTCATGCGGGGCATCGGGTAGCCTGCGGCCCAGATAGGCATCTGACAGGGCGCGGAAGGCGTAGTCGAGCATGGATGTGGCGTAGGATGCAACCGGGTCGCCTTCCACCGTGCCAGCGGGGCCGAACTGGGTGTAGGCAAAGGCTTCCACGTAGCTTTCCAGCGGTGCGCCGTATTGCAGGCCGATGCTCACGGCCTGGCCCAGCGTGTCCATCAGGCCGCGCACCATCGGGCTTTCACGCGTGGGGGTCAGGCTGACCTCTCCTAGCGAGCCATCGGCATATTCCCCCGTGCGCAGGAACAGGCGGTGGCCGCCGATGCGGGTTTTCTGCGTAAAGCCGCCATGGCGGGCGGGCAGGTGGCGGCGTACGCCGCGCTCCAGCCCCGCGCGGGTGGCCAGCGTGTCACGCGTGGCGTCGGGGCGGGCGGGCACGCGGTCCACAAAGCCACTGAGCGCACGGTGCATGGCCTGGTGCGATACGGCGCCCGGCAGGGGCAGCACGCTCTCGCCCGCAAGGGTTGCGGCAAAGGCGGCCTCCAGCGTCAGGCCCCGGCTGGCCAGGCGGGCCAGCGTGCTCATGGCCAGCCGCCCGTCAGCGCGCAGTGGGGAAAAGACGGGGGCCAGCCCGCACGCTTCCACGCCGAGAAGCGCATCGATGGGGCCGGGGGTGGAAAAGCCGGTCTCGACACGGGCGGCGGGCTGGTCGGTCTCGACCGCCGCTTCCTGCCACACGCTGCGCGCGATCTGGCTCACGCCGGGCAGGATGCTGCGCACGGGGGGCAGCGGCATGGCGTCCGCCCCTTCGCCCGCATGGGCGACAAGGGTGGCCAGCGCCACGATGCTGCATGCCGCGTCGCGCCCGGCCTCGCTGTCATAATCCAGCCCCAGCCCGGCCAGGCAGGCATCGAGGTTGGTCAGCAGCAGCGCGCCCGCAACGGGGGGGCGTTCATGGCTTTCGCCTGCGGTGGGCAGGGCCACGGCGCGCAGATGTGCCACCGCTCCGCCCTCGGGCTCGGGCAGGGGCAGTTCGCCATTGCGCATGTGCAGCTTCTGGTGCGCAAGGGTGCGCAGCACGCGGGCCAGCAGGCGCAGGGCTGCCACGAAGTCGCGCGCCATGAAGCTGTTATCAGCCTCGACAAAGGCAGCGAGGTTGACCACGAAGGTGGGCCTGCGGTCATGATGGCCATGCCACAGGCTTTCGCCCGGTGCTGCCTGGCGCATGAGCAGCAGGCACGACAGCGTGCGCGCGACCGGGCCAATGACCGGGCCGGATACCTCGCCCGCGCACAGGTCATCAATCCATCGCGCCGCGAGTTCGGGCAGGTTGGCGGGGCCATGACCGGGAGCCAGCCGGGCCACGGCCTCGGCTGCCGTATCATCCCAGTCGGCGGGCAGGGTTACGGAACGCGGCGCGTCGTCTGGGTCCGCTGCGGCTTCAACGGTACGCATACGCACGCCGTTCCAGTGGCTTCGTGCTGTCATGCTTCCTGTTTACCGGGCAGCCACGGGGCGGCGGAACCCGCTTACAACGGAGTCGCAACTATACATGCCACTGAATACAGTGGATATGGGGGATAACTGTGCAGCGGCTTCGCGCGCCGCCATCACCGCGCCGTGAGGCGACTGCTCCGTGCGCCTTAAATATAAAGTTTCCGGACGCCGCTTTTTTTCAAAAAGGCGGCGTCTGTAAAAAGTGCGGGCAGTCCCGACGCACGCCCCGCGCTGATCTTCCCCATACTGATCCCGCAGATGTGACGGGCGCGCGCGCAGATGCGCGTGGACCACGCGGTTGCGGGCGGATTAGGCTTGCGGCATGGCAAATCTAGGCACCCGTATCTATACCCGCTTCAGGGGGCGGCTGGTCGGCAAGGATGCCGATGGCCGCTGTTATTATGAGGCCCGCACCCCCAACCGCACCGGCGGCGGGGAAAAGCGCCACGAGCGCTGGGTCATCTATCACAAGGGCGAGGACGCATCCGCCGTGCCGCCCGAATGGTGGGGCTGGCTGCACCACATGGAGGCCGCCCCCCTGCCCGAAAGCGCGCGCCAGCCGTGGCAGCAGCCCTGGCAGCCCAACCAGACCGGCACGGCGGATGCCTACCACCCGCCCGGCAGTGACTGCCGGGGCGGCCAGCGGGCTTCAACCACCAGTGATTATGAGGCATGGTACCCCGAGGGATGAAACCCGTGGCGTAACCTGCTAGGGTATGCGCCATTGGATATTGGGGAAGCTTTGCCATCATGGTTGCTGCTGTTTCAGGGCGCGCGGGCCGTCAGCCAGCGGAACTTCTTGCCGGTTTTGCCGTGCTGGCGGGGCTTGCGGGGCTGCTGGCCTATGCCGTGCTCGACAAGGGCCGCCCGCATGAAACCGGCTACCGGCTCAATGCCGGGTTCACTCATATTGATGGGCTGTCCATTGGCTCGGATGTAAGGCTTGCGGGCATTACGGTGGGGCAGGTGGTCGATGAGCGCGTCGACCCCAAGACCTATGCGGCGCAGGTCGCCTTTACCGTGCGCCCCGACATCAAGCTGCCCGATGACACGGCGGCCATCATTACCAGCGACAGCCTGCTTGGCGGCAAATACATCGCCCTCTCACCCGGCGGCGATGACAAGATGCTCGCCCCCGGCGGCACGATTGGCCAGACCCAGGGCGCGATCAGCCTTGAGCAGCTGCTCAGCAAGTTCATCTTCTCGGTGACCGATACGCTGACCAAGGCCCGGCAGGACAAGGCCAGCCAGGCCGCCGCTCCCGCGCCGGGCGGAGACGCGCCATGAGCGGTGCCCACGCCCCGCCTGCTGTCTGGCCGCAGCGTGATGGCACGCCGGTCTCGTGCCGCGACAAACTGCTGGTCCTGCAGGAAAATCATGCGGAAGTGCAGGGCATCTTGCAAGATGCGTTCGAGGATGCCGTGCTGATGGGCGTGGATGAGGCGGCCATGCGCCAGATCCTGATCGAGGTGGTCAACACCCTGCGGAGCCCCCACGCATGAGGCGCGTGCTCCGCTGCCTGCCCGCCCTGCTGCTCGCTGGCCTGCCGGGCCTCGCCCACGCCACCGAATGGCTGGCCTCGCCTGCCATGTACCCGCCCGATACGTGGCAGGGGCGCACGGTTGCGGTGGTGCGCGTGCTTGACAAGCTCGATGCCCATGTCGCGCTGCTTAACGTGCCCGTAGGCCAGGACATGCCTTATAAAAGTCTGACACTGCACGCCACGTCGTGCCTGCAGCGCCCGGCCACCCTGCCTGCCGATAGCGCCGCGTGGCTCGACGTACATGACGCGCATGAGGGCATGGCCGCCTTCCAGGGCTGGATGGCGGTGGCCGAACCCGCGACCGGCGTGTTCCAGAACCCGCTTTATGATGTGCAGCTGGTCGGTTGCGCGGGCGACAGTGTCGCACCCACCCCGCCGCCACTCGCCGCCGTGGCCGTGCCCACGGAAGCCACACCCGGAGCACCCGCCGCTGCCACGCCCGATGGTCAGCCCGCACCGCCTCAGGCCGGTGGTGTGGGTGCCACGCCAGTCGCCCCCCAGCCTGCGCCGCAGCCGCTTTCCCCGCCGATGCCCGCCATGCCGTCCGAGCCTGCCGATGAAGGGGCGGCGCCCCTCATGCTGCATTAGAAAATTATTTAATTTGTGTCGTATAAATGCTGCAGCCCTGTTCAGCACGGTTGTGGGCTTGCGTATTACCCAGCTTTGCCAGAGGCTAGATCCATCATGAGCAAGACATCCTCCCTCCCTTCGCTCGATCGGCTGCCGCCTCCTGCACGCGCTGCCTTCCTCCTGGACTTTGACGGCACGCTGGTGGATATCGCGCCTACGCCCGAATCCGTGGTCGTGGCGCCCGGCCTGCGCGATACCCTGCGCCGCCTGCGTGATAAATGCGGCAATGCGCTCGCGGTCATTTCGGGCCGCCCCATCGAGCAGATCGACCATTTCCTGCCTGATGTGCCCTATGCCGTGGCGGGCGAGCATGGCATCGCCATCCGCCATGCGCCGGGCCAGCCCGTCGAGCGCGCGGCGCTGCCGCCTGTGCCGCAGGCATGGATGGATGAGGCGGAGAAGCTGGCCGCATCCCACCCCGGTGTGCGGATCGAACACAAGAAGGCGGGGCTCGTGCTGCATTATCGCGGCGCGCCCGATGCGGGTCCGGCTCTGGGCCAGATCGCGGATGAATGGGTTAAGGCCACCAACGGCGCGTTTCATGTGCAGGCTGCCAAGATGGCGTGGGAAATCCGCCCCGCCGGCATCGACAAGGGCCATGCGGTTGAAGCGGTGATGCAGGGCGCGCCGTTCGCGGGGCGGCTGCCCATCTTCGTGGGCGATGACGTGACCGATGAGGATGGCATGCGCGAAGCGGTCAGGCTTGGAGGGGTGGGTTTTCGCATTCCCAATGATTTCCCTGATCCGGCGGCTTTCCGTGCATGGCTGGCCGGGTTGGCACAGGGGGGTGATGGCGCATGGGGCGGCTGATTATCGTATCCAACCGCGTGCCTTCCCCGCGTGAGCGCAGCCAGCCTGCCGGTGGGCTGGCGGTGGGGCTGAAAGATGCGCTGCGCGAGGGGGAATCGCTATGGTTCGGCTGGTCGGGCAAGCAGGTGCAGCTGCATGGCGGCGACCCGGTGCCCCGGCTCGACAGGGTCGATAACGTCACCTACGCCACCATTGACCTGACCCCGTTGCAATATGAGGGGTTCTACCAGAATTTCTCCAACGGCATCCTGTGGCCGCTGTTCCACTACCGTGTCGGGCTGATGAATTATTCCCGCACGGACTGGAAGACGTATCTGGCGGTCAACGCCATGTTTGCCCGCACGCTGCTGCCCCTGCTCAGGCCTGATGACGTGATCTGGGTGCATGACTACCACCTGTTCCCGCTCGGGCAGGCGTTGCGTGACCTTGGGGTGAAATGTCGCATCGGCTTCTTCCTGCATATTCCGTTCCCGCCATGGAGCCTCGTGCGCTCGCTGCCCGGCGCCGACCTCCTGCTTGAGGATATGCAGAGCTACGACCTGATTGGCGTACAGACACCCGAGGATGCCGAGAACCTCAACCATTCCCTTCAGGCCAATGGCCTTGATGCGCGGGGGCAGGCCTTTCCCATCGGCATCGACCCCGATGAGTTCCGCGCGCAGGCCGAAAAGAGTATGGAAGGCCCGGAGGTCGAGCGGCTTGAAGGCAGCCTGCGCGGCGCCAGGCTGGTGCTGGGCGTGGACCGGCTGGATTATTCCAAGGGCCTGCCCGAGCGGTTTCGGGGTTATGAGGCGCTTCTGGCGCGCTACCCCGAGCATCGCGGCAAGGTGACCTTTCTGCAGGTGGCTCCCATCTCGCGCGGCAGCGTGGAGGAATACCGCCAGCTACGCCGGCAGCTTGATGAACTGACCGGGCGGATCAACGGCGCCTATTCCGAGTTTGACTGGACGCCCATCCGCTACATTACCCGTCCGCTTCCGCGTGAGGTGCTGGCCGGGTTCTACCGCCGGGCCGAAGCCGCCCTGATCACGCCGCTGCGTGATGGCATGAACCTCGTGGCCAAGGAATACGTGGCCGCCCAGAACCCGGCCAATCCCGGGGTGCTGATCCTGTCGCATTTTGCCGGTGCCGCGCCGGAAATGGATGAGGGCATTCTGGTCAATCCCTATGATCCTGATGAGATTGCCGATGCCCTGCACGCCGCCCTGACCATGGGGCTGGCGGAACGGCGCACGCGCTGGCAGGCGCTGGAGCAGGAAGTCAGCAGCACCACGGCCATAAGCTGGGCGGCCGATTTCCTGCGCGCGCTTGAGGCGGCACCTGTTGCGGGGCGGTCATAACCGCCCATGCGTTCAACCGCTTTATTGATGGTAATGGCCGGGTGCGCCGCCCTTGGCGTGGCCTGGTGGAGTGAATATACGCTGGGCCATGTGCCCTGCGGATTATGTTTATGGGAGCGCTGGCCCTATCGGGTGCTGGCGGGGCTGGGACTGCTTGCGGCGGTGCTGCCACGTGACGCGGCGCGCGGTGCGTTGTGGCTGTGCATGCCGGTGCTGCTGGTGGCGGCGGCCCTTGGCGGGCTGCATGTGGGCGTGGAGCAGGGCTGGTGGCCCAGCCCGCTGCCCGAATGCCGCGCGCCCACGTTTCATGGCGGCAGTTTCGCGCAGCGTCTGGCGTCCATGCCATCCCGCCCGGCCAAGCCGTGCGATGCGGCAACCTATCTTGTGCCCGGCGTGCCGCTTTCCATGGCGGCGCTGGGCGGGATCTACGCGCTGGCGCTGATCCCTGTCGTGCGCCGGGGGTTACGGATCAGGGCGAAGTTCCGCGGCCGCGGCCGAAAAACAATCCAAGGATGAACAGCACGATGAAGATGAAGAAGAGCACCTTGCCGAAATAGGCAAACGTGTCCGAAATGCCGCCGAAGCCAAAAACCGCGGCGATCAGGGCGAGAACAAGGAATGTGATGGTCCAGCGTAACAGGTCCATGATCCGGTTCCTTCCGATCGATGTTGTGACAGACGCGGGCATGACATCCGCCCCTTAACAATGCGCCAGAGGGCGACGGGTTCATCGCAATACGTTATTTTGGCCCCGGCGCGGTTACGACCCGAGCGGGGTTTCGCGCAGATCAGGCGGGAGGCAGCACATGAAAGACGGCACGGACACGGCAGGTTTTCATAGCCTGTACCACCACGGCTTTGCCCGGGTGGCAGCCTGCACCCTGCCCGTGGCCCTGGCTGACCCGATGGAAAACGCCCGCCGCACGGTGCAGGCCATCCGCGCCTGCCACGAGGCTGGCGCCGTGGTGGCCGTGTTCCCCGAACTCGGGCTGTCGGGCTACGCCATTGATGACCTGCGCCAGCAGGATGTGCTGCTTGATGGCGTGCGCGAGGCGATTGGCTGGCTGGCCGGGCAGACGGCGGCCCTGCTGCCGCTGGTGCTCGTTGGCGCGCCGCTGGCCGTGGGCGATGCGCTGTATAACTGCGCCGTTGCCCTGCATGACGGGCGTGTTGTGGGCGTGGTGCCCAAATCCTACCTGCCCGATTACCGCGAGTTTTATGAGGCGCGACAGTTCACGCCAGGAGCGGCGCTGCGCGGTGGCGTGGTCACCCTTGGCGGTGAGGCCGTGCCGTTTGGCACTGACCTTCTGTTCCATGCGCCTGCGGTGCAGGGGCTGACCGTGGCCGCCGAGATCTGCGAGGACATGTGGGTGCCGCACCCGCCGGGTGTCGATGCCGCCCTGGCCGGGGCCACGGTCATTGCCAATCTTTCTGCCAGCAACATCACGGTAGGCAAGGCGCGCACGCGCACGCTGCTGTGCCAGTCGCATTCGGCGCGCTGCCTGTGCGCCTATGTCTATGCGGCGGCGGGCGAAGGCGAGTCCACCACCGACGTGGCATGGGACGGGCAGACCTCAATTTTTGAAAATGGCATGCCACTGGCACAAAGCGAGCGTTTCCCCTCGGGTCAGGTCACGCTCATGGCCGATGTGGATCTGGACCTGCTACGCCAGGAACGCCTGCGCATGGGCACCTTCGCCGATAATTGTGCCCGGAGCACGGCAGGCGCGTGGCGGCACATCGAACTGTCCATCACCCCGCCAGCAACCGATCTGGGGCTGCGGCGCGACATTGCGCGTTTCCCCTTCGTGCCCAGCGACCCGGCGCTGCTCGATCAGGACTGCTACGAGGCGTTCACCATTCAGGTTACCGCGCTCAAGCGCCGCCTGCTCGCCTCACGCGCCAAAACGCTGGTCATTGGCGTATCGGGCGGGCTGGATTCCACCCATGCGCTGCTCGTCGCCGCCCGCGCGGCGGAGGAATGCGGGCTGGGGCGGCAGGCGGTGCTGGGCTACACCATGCCCGGTTTTGGCACCACGGGGGCCACGCGCGACAATGCGCATGAACTCATGGCGGCCCTTGGCGTGCAGGCGCGCGAGATCGACATCCGCCCCGCAGCCCGGCTCATGCTTGAGCAGATGGGTCATCCCTTCGCCGCGGGTGAGGCGGTGTATGACGTGACATTCGAGAACGTGCAGGCGGGCCTGCGGACCGATTTCCTGTTCCGGCTGGCCAACCAGTCGGGCGGGATCGTGATCGGCACGGGCGACCTGTCGGAGCTTGCGCTGGGGTGGTGCACCTATGGCGTGGGCGACCAGATGGCCCATTACAATGTCAATGCCGGGCTGCCCAAGACCCTGATCCAGCATCTGATCCGCTGGGTCATGGCCAGCGGGCGCGAGCAGGCGCGCACCTGCACGGTGCTCGAGGCCATCCTGTGCACCGAGATCTCGCCCGAACTGGTGCCCGCCACCGCAACGCAGGCGGTGCAGAGCACGGAATCGCTGATCGGGCCATACGCGTTGCAGGATTTCACCCTGTTTCATGTGCTGCGCTATGGCTTCCGCCCCTCCAAAATCGCGTTTATGGCGCTGCATGCCTGGGGCGACGCTGAGGGCGGGGGCTGGCCCCCCGGCTTTCCTGCCCAAGGCAGGCGGACTTATACACTGGCGGAAATACGCCACTGGCTGGGGGTGTTCCTTAACCGTTTCTTTGGTTTCAGCCAGTTCAAGCGCTCGGCCATGCCCAACGGGCCGAAGGTGGTGGCCGGTGGCGCGCTGTCGCCGCGCGGTGACTGGCGCGCGCCATCGGATGGGAATGCCCGGCTGTGGCTGGAAGAACTGGAGCGGCGCGTGCCGCATGATTGATCCAGATCAATCCTGATTCCGAATTTCTTAACCCATTCCTGACAAATACGGTCCTGAAAGAATGCTTCCTCCGGCCACCGGCAGGGAAGGGGCAGCGGATCATCTGCGGCGAGGCCTGTTTCTGCCGCCGTGAGACAAGGAACGGAATGAATGGGATACGTGACCGTAGCCGGTGCCACCGGGCTCACGCTGGGGCTGAACCAGGACACGACTGCGCTGATGCAGGACATGCAGCAGAATGCGGCGCAGAACGCCCAGAATGCCCTTAATGCCATTAACGAAGGTATCCCCCGGACCGAAATCACCGCGCTGGAAGGGGATGGCAACAACCCCGCCTGGGGGGCGGTGCTGGCAGCCCAGGCCGTGGGCGTGGTTGCCATTGACGGAGCGCTCAGGGAGGATTCAGGTGGCAGTATCGAAACGCTGGCCGGAGCAGGCACCTATGATGCCTCGGCCGGCACGGTGGAAATCGGCAGCGAGACGGGCAGCGTGCTTGACCAGTCGATCAACATCCAGGGCGGGTCCGGCACGACCAATGTGATGGATGGCGATGCGGGTACGGTGGTCTACGCCGGCGGGTCAGGCAATGTGGATTACTATGCCGCTGCGGGTGACACGTTCTTCCTCAGCGGAGCGGGGCAGGATGTCATCCACACCATGGGCGGCACGGACACCATCGTGGCCTATGACAGCACCCCTACCGTAACAGGCGACTGGACCGCCCCCGGCGCTGCGGGCGCTGCGGCCACGCAGTTCAGCGGCGACGGCAGCATGCTCGATGTGCTCAATGGCGTTGTGGTGCAGGATACCCAGTTCGATACGGTCAATACCACGGTCCTCGGTGGTTTTTTCAACGGTGAGTCGGGCGGTTCTACCGCCACCATCACGGGCGGCGCGTATGACACCATCAACGGCGGCAGTTCGCTGGTGGTGAACAACCTTGATGACAGCACCATCAACGCCAGCAGCGGGCTGACGGTATCAGGTGGCGTGCAGGACACGATTTCAGCCAGCCAGTCCGCCACGCTGATCGGCGTGGATCAGGCCAGCATTGTCAGCGTGGCAGGCACGCTGAGCTTCATCAGCGGCAATGGCGCATCACCTGTGTCAGATACCGTGACCGGCAGCAACGCCACCATTTTTGGCGCGGCGGGGCTGGACCTGAGCGCAGGCACCAGCGGCACCACCACCTATTATGCCGGCAGCGGCAACGAAACGCTCGATGGCGGCGCCTCTGGCTCCGTCTATGCCGTGGCAGGCAATGGCAATGATTCGCTTGCTGGCGGTACGGGCAGCAGCACGCTTGTCGGCGGCATGGGTAACGATACGCTTGCAGGCGGCAAGGGTGCGACCGAATTCGAATTCATCAAGGGCAAGGATAGCGGTACCGACATCATCCAGGATTTTGGCAAGTCGGCCGGTAACGCCATTCTCCTGTCCGGCTATGATGCGACTCCGGCTTCCATTCAGTCCATGCTCGATCAGGCTACCATTGCCGGGGGCAATACAACCGTAAGCCTTGATGACCAGACCCAGATTACATTCGTGGGTGTGACCGACCTCAAGGCACAGAATTTCAAAAGCTGACACCGGGGGCGGAATCGCCCCTCAACCAGTCTGCACGGGCTTTGAAGGCAGCCAGAACAGCCTGCTGATGAGAGCCTGTGCAAATTAAAGAAGTTTCTGGTGAAGCTTTTTTCAAAAAATCTTCACACAACACGGCCTTTTTTAAAAAAAGAAAATTCCGATAAATTTTTACCGTTTTTTATCAATGGGTTGTTTTTAAATAAACGCGCAATGATGCCTGATCGATATGAAGTTTTCATGATGGAATATATCGATGGCCGGGACTGGCATTCTATGAATTCAGCCGGTTATTGCTGCGCATATCATCGATAATTTTCATGTGATAACAAAAAATTGCTGGTCTAACCTCAATCATCAGGTTACAAGCCGCGACCGTCCGGCCCGGTGGGGCAACTGGCCTGTTTTTCAAGACGGGTGCAGGATATTTACGAAATTCATTTCCAGCCCGGAAGGAGCAGACAGTTCCGATGAGTAAGGCCTTCATTGCAGCCGTCATTCAGGATTCGATCGATTGCACTGGCGTTGCGGCCAATCAGGCCGCATCTGACCTGATTGCGGCCATTGTCAAGGAACTGAAGCGCGAGGGTGGTTTTACCCTGCCGTCTTTTGGCACGTTCACGGTCAAGAAGACCAAGGCCCGCAAGGCGCTTAACCCGCGCACGGGCGAGCCGGTCAAGGTCAAGGCAGGCAAGACGGTGCGTTTCAAGGCCAGCCCGAACCTGAAGAAGGCCGTCTGATCTTTTGATATCCGGCTCCTTCCCATGCGGAAGGAGCCGTTTTTGCGTTCAGGTAAACCAGACCGAAAGCGAACGCACGCCCTGTGCGCCACGGATCAGCACGCCCTGAATATCCGCCGTGGCGGAGGGGCCGCTCATCAGCACGCCGTAGCTGGCGGTCTTGAACTCGGGCCGCTCCTGATAGGCGGTGTGCATGTTGGCCGTCAGTTCATCAACCGACAGCAGCACTACGATATGCTGGCCCAGATGGGCAAACGAGTTGATGGGCAGCTGGGCCTCGCTCAGAAAAATCGAGCCCATTTCCGCAATGCCGAAGGGTGCGCGCACCACGGTTACATCGATGGTGGCGGCATCCTGCGGGGTCTTGACCTTCTCGACCGGCAGCGTGCCCTTCGCTTCGGGCACGTTGGAGCAGATCACCCTGGCATCGGGGTGGCGGCGCAGGATGGCCTGATCCAGCGTTTCACCCTCGACCGGCTCAAGCACGTCGCCGCCCAGGATCCTGAGGCTGGTGATGAAGCGCTCGCGGCTGGCATCAAGGTCGCCCAGGGTGGCAACCGGCGGCAGCGGATGGTTTTCCGGCGTGGGGCGGTTATTGCGCAGGGCCTGCAGGATCTCGTCGCGTGCGGTGCTCATTTCTTGGTCTCCGGTGCGGCGGCGGGCTTGGTGGTCTGGCGGTTCTTGCGATACCAGTCATTAAAGGTCTGCTTGACCGGATGGGGGTTTTCGCGGTGCTTGCCCCACGGGTTGAGCCAGTTATAGAGCACGAAGCGCGGCATGGTGCCGAGCGAGACCTCGGTGGCCTTGATGGCGGCGCGGTACATCCTGGGCTGGCCCATCAGCTTGCCTGCCATGTGCATGATCTCACGCTTGACGAACGGCATCTCATGGTGCTGCACCAGCACGCGGCGCCATTTGTACAACTGCTCGTGGATATTGATCTTGACCGGGCAGACATTGGTGCAGCTGCCGTTCAGCGTGGAGGCATAGGGCAGGGTGCTGTATTTGCGCTCGTTGAAGGTCGGATCAATGATCGCGCCAATCGGGCCGGAATACACCGCGCCATAGGACAGACCGCCCGAGCGGCGATAGACCGGGCAGGTGTTCATGCACGCGCCACAGCGGATGCATTTGAGCGAGGTCCAGAAATCTTCCATGCCCAGGCGTGCGGAACGCCCGTTATCAACAAGCACCACATGCATCTCGCCACCCTTCTGCGGGCCACGGAAATGGGTGGTGTACTGCGTTATGGGCGAACCGAGCGCGCTGCGCGAGAGCAGGCGGATGAACACGCCCATATCGGCCATGCGCGGCACGAGGCGCTCGATGCCGATGGTGGCGATGTGCAGGTTGGGCACCGTGGCACTCAGGTCGGCATTGCCTTCATTGGTGCAGACCACGAACGTGCCGGTTTCCGCCACCACGAAGTTGCCGCCGGTCATGCCTGCATCGGCATGCAGGATCACGGGGCGGGCGGCCTGGCGCTGGGCTTCGGCAAGCAGGTGCGGATCGCGGATGTTGGGGTCGGTGTGGTAGTCCTTGGCGAAGATCTTCGCCACGTCCGCGGTCAGCTTGTGCACTGCCGGCACCACGATGTGGCTGGGCAGCTGGTCATCTAGCTGCTGGATGCGCTCGCCAAGGTCGGTCTCGGTTACGGTTACGCCCTGTTTGGCAAGATAGGGCCGCATGTCACACTCTTCGGTGACCATGGACTTGCTCTTGATGAGGTTGCGCGCGTTATGGGCCTTGAGGATCTCGCCCACGATGCGGTTATGCTCCGCCCCGTCGCGCGCCCAGTGCACGTGAATGCCGTTCTTCTTGGCATTGGTCTCGAACTGCTCAAGATATTCGGGCAGGCGCGAGAGCGTGTGTTCCTTGATGCGCGAGGCTTCCTCGCGCAGTTCCTGCCACTCGGGCAGGATGTGCATCTGGGCATCGCGCTTCTGGCGCATGTCCCACAGGCGCTCATCATGGAACTGCAGGTGGGGCGCATCCTCGATGAAGTGCTCCGCCGCCCTGGCGTGATTGACGGGCTTGTCGCTCATTGGGATGCTCCGTTGAGGATCTGCGCGATGTGAATGAAGCGGATCGGCACGCCCGCGCGCTCGGCGCAGCCCTGCTGATGCATGATGCACGAGGAATCAGCCGAGACGATGTATTCCGCGCCCGCCTGGTGGTGGTCGCGCACCTTGTCCACGCCCATCTTGGCCGATACCGCCTCTTCCGTAACAGAGAAGGTGCCGCCGAACCCGCAGCATTCGTCCGGCCGCTTGGGGGTGGCGAAGCGGATGCCCTTGACCTTGCTCAGCAGGTCCATTGGCTTGGAGAAGGGCTTCTCACCCAGTTCCGACATGCTGGCCGTGCGCAGCGCGCGGAGCGTGCCGCAGCTGTTGTGCAGGCCCACGGTGTGGTTGAACTCGGCCCACGGGAAGGCATCGACCTTCAGGATGTCGTGCAGGAATTCCACCAGTTCATAGGTGTTTTCACGCACGTGGCGGACTTCATCCGTCTGGGGAATCGCATCGAAATTGTCACGCACATGGTGCGTGCAGCTACCTGAAGGCATGACGATCTTGTCGTATTTGGCGAAGTTGCGCACGAACAGGGCTTCAGCCGCCGCGGCATCCGAGTTGCAGCCGGAGTTGCCCATGGGCTGGCCGCAGCAGGTCTGGTCCAGCGGATATTCGACATCCTGCCCCAGTTTCTCCAGCAGCTCCAGCGTGGCAATCCCGGCATCGGGATAGAATGCGTCGATATAACACGGAATGAACAGGCCAATTTTCATCAGGGGATACTCATCCTCAGCACGGTTGGCGCGAAACGTGGCGCATGGCATGTTATTTCGTCAAATATATATTGAAGGACATTGCCATATATAATTTATATGGAATATGGATTTAAGGCATTTACGATATTTCGTGGCGGTTGCCGAGAACGGGAGCTTCACGCGTGCTGCAGAGCAGCTAGGCATGGAGCAGCCACCTCTGAGCCAGCAGATCAAGCAACTGGAAAACGAACTCGGCGTGCTGCTGTTCCAGCGCCTGACGCGTGGCGTCAGGCTGACCGATATCGGCCTCGTGCTGCTTGACCAGGCGCGTGCGCTTCTGGGCATGCAGCAGCAGTTTATCGCCACCGCCACGGGGCTGGCGCGGGGCGAGAAGGGGCATATCCGCGTGGGGCTGGCAGGCGCGGTCTCGCTGCTGCCCATGATTCCGCTGACCGTGCGCCGTTTCCGTGAAATGTGGCCCGACGTGACCATCTACCTCGAGGAAAGTAACACCCCCGCCCTGCGCAAGGCGCTGCATGACCGCGCGATCGACATCGCCATCGTGCGCCCGCCGGTGCCCGATGGAGCGGGGCTGCTGGTATCACCGCTGCTGGAGGAGGAAACGGTCGTGGCCCTGCCCAAAGGGCACCCGCTGGCGGTCAACCCGCATCTGGAACTCGAGATGCTGGCCGATGAACCTTTCATCATCTTCCCACGGGAGCTGGGGCCGGGTTTTCATGATGCCATCCTGTCCGCCTGCCACAATGCGGGCTTTACGCCGCGCATGGGCCAGCAGGCCCCGCAGATCGCCTCAACCGTGCCGCTGGTTGCGGCAGGCCTCGGGGTTTCGGTCGTGCCGCGTTCGCTGCATCAGATCCATTCCGGCGGCGTGACCTATCATTCGCTCGGCGCCAAGGCGCCGCGGGCGGAACTGGCCATTGCCATGCGCGCGGGCCAGCATGTGCCGCTGCTGTCCAATTTCATCTCGACCCTGCGGGCGTGCTGCCGTGACATGCATGCGGGTGCGCATGCCATCATGCTGGGTGAGGCTGAAGGGGAATGATAAAAACCCGCGGGAGCTACGCCACCCGGCTGTCGCGGATCAGGTCGTGGATGAAGGACAGCTTGCGCAGGATGTCGGGCGTGAGCACGAAGGGGTAGAAATCCGGCAGCCCCATGGAGCGGTTGAGGCTGTTGACGGCATAGGTCAGCGGCAGCCAGCCCTGCGTGATCTCATCGAAAGTCATCTCGGTATAGGGGTCGCGCGTGACACTGGCGCGTAGCGGCGGGGCCTGCGCGCCCCGCGCGTTGAGCGACATGCCATAGGCCCAGGCGGTCTCGAGTGTCGAGATGATGTGCAGGTAATGCGCCCATGTCTCGGCAAAGTCCTCCCACGGGTGGGAGGTGGCATACTGGCTGACATATCGCCCCCGCCACGCAGTGCTGGCGGCCGTGGCGTAATAGGCCTCGAGGCTTGCGGCGTAGTCGCGTCGATCATCGCCAAACACGGCGCGGCAGGCGGCCTGGCGCGCAGGGCCTGCGTCGCGGATGAGCAGGTTCCAGTAATAATGGCCGATCTCGTGGCGGAAATGGCCGAGCAGGGTGCGGTAATACTCCCCCATTTCCAGCCGCAGGCGTTCGCGCTGTGCATCATCGGCCTCATGGATGGCGATGGTGATGATGCCATTCATGTGCCCGGTCATGGCGGGCGTGCCATCGGGCAGGCTGTCGAGAAAGTCGAAAGCCAGCCCGCCCTCGGGGTCCTGCCTGCGGTTGCGCAGCGGCAGGCCCAGCCGCAGCAGGGTATAGAACAGCCGATGCTTGGCGACCTCCAGCTTCTGCCACCGCTCGATATTGCCGGGTACCGACAGGTTGGGGATGGTGCGGTTGAAGCTACACGCGATGCAGTAGGCCTGCCCTGGCTGCGCCAGCCAGTTGCACGCGCTATGGGCGTTGTTGGCGCACAGCGCGCGCGCTTGGTCGGGGGCGGCGAGGGGTTTCCATAAATCACCGCCAAGGGCGTCAAGCGCGCTGAGTTCGGTCTGCTCGGGCAGATAGCCCAGCGTGTGGCCACAGCGCTCACAGGCCGTATTCTCGAAAAACAGGATCTGACGGCACGACTGGCAGAAAAACAGTTTCATGAAGACAGGCTCGACCGCACTGGCCCGCATGCGCCGTGCGCGGGCAGCATGGTGGTCCGCATCGCCGCCTCGAAGGTCGCCTCGCACTGGTCAAGCAGCCCGCTCACGGGGGCGGCCTGCTGCGGGCGGGGGGCAACGGCCAGCGCCACATGCCCCTGTGCTGCCCGCAGGCCCGATGTCGTGTCCAGCCCCACCCATCCGGCGCCGGGCACATGCACCTGCGCCCAGGCATGGAGCTCGCAGCCCAGCTGTTCGGGCGCGTCGCGCTCGGGCTGGAACAGGTAGCCCGACACGAAACGCGCGGCAAAGCCCAGGCGGCGCAGGATGGCAATGAGCAGCCATGCGGTGTCGCGGCACGATCCCGCGCCGTGGCGCAGGGTTTCCTCGGGCGACCACACTCCGGCTTCGGGGCGGATGCGGTAAGTGATGTCGGCCGCGATGGCGCGTGTCAGGTCCATGAGCAGTTCGGCCGTGGGGCAGGGCAGGCGCGCGCGCCATTTTTTCACCAGCGCGTCAAGTCGCAGCGTGGGCAGGGCCGGGGCATCGGTGGGGGCGGGCTGCCGGTATGCGGCAAGCGACGGGCTGTCATCCACGCTCTGCGCCGTCCAGATCCGGGTGGAGGGCGCCACGGCAAGGGGGCGCGGCGCGATGGGCGTCTGGTCGGTGGTGAGGGTGACGGTAATATCGAAATGCGTAACACGCTCATCAAATGTAACGCGGGCGACGCGGTTGCCAAACGGGTCGTGGCACCATGCCTGCGTGCTGGGCGCGGGGCTGATCTCCAGCCCATGAGCAAGCATTGTGGCGCAGCCGGGCAGGGGGTGCAGGCGGATGGTCTGCGGGCCGAGGTGGACAGGCCGGTCGTAGCGGTAGCGTGTGTGGTGGACCAGCATGGCACGCGCGTTCATATAATCCTTAGCCCCGGTAAGCTGTTCCGCATGCCGGCCATCGTGATCCCGGTGCGTGATCCCGGCGATGGTTACGGTTCGGACATGGTTGGTATGCCACGCCCACGGTATCAGGATTGGCGGTGGCAGCAATATCGTATTTTTTCGGCATTCTGGCCCGAAAGGAAAGGGATTGCAGATTCGTTCTTGGCAAGAGATGATTTTCTTGCTCCGCTAGTAACGGATCGAAATGAAACAGCAGGTGGGTGGACATGACTCCTTCACGCCTGATCCTCCTCCCCGCAAACGGAGGCAGGGCATGAGTGACATGAAGATGGCGGCACAGGCCGCCGGGCTGTTCGCGACGTATGATGTCCCGGATTTTTTCTGTGAACTGCTCAACCGCAAGGACATCCCGCCCCCCGGGCTGCAACAGGTGCGCGACCGGCTGGCCCGCTTTGACATCGCCGAGCTGCGCAGGCGCGCCGCAGCCGTCGAGGCGCAGTTCTACCGCCTTGGCATCACCTTTACCGTCTATTCCGACCGCGAGGCGATTGATCGCGTGCTGCCGTTCGATGTCATTCCCCGCGTGCTGACAGCGCCCGAGTGGGATCATGTCGAGCGCGGCGTGCAGCAGCGCGTCAGGGCCATCAACCTGTTCCTGCACGATATCTATCACGAGCGGCGCATATTGCGTGATGGCGTGATTCCCGCGCAGCTGGTGCTGGGCAACGCCAATTACTGCCAGGCCATGGTGGGGCTGGACGTGCCCGGCGGGGTGTACGTGCACATCAATGGCACCGACCTCGTGCGCGACCGTGATGGCCGCTTTCTGGTGCTGGAGGATAACGCGCGCACCCCTTCAGGCGTGTCGTATGTGCTCGAGGACCGGCAGATGATGCTGCGCCTCATGCCTGACCTCGCCTCCGGGCTGGACCTGCGCCCGGTGGATGAATACGGCCCCCGCCTGCACCGGGCGCTGGCGGAGGTCGCGCCCATGGGCGTGGATGACCCGCAGGTGGTCCTGCTCTCGCCGGGTATCTATAACGCCGCCTATTTCGAGCATGTGTTCCTTGCGCGCGAGATGGGCATTCCGCTGGTGGAAGGGCGCGACCTGACCGTGGAGGACGGACGGGTGTACATGCGCACCGTAGCCGGGCTGCGGCCGGTGCACTCCATCTATCGCAGGCTCAATGACGACTTCCTCGACCCGCAGGTGTTCAACCCCGACAGCCTGCTGGGCGTGCCGGGGCTGGTCGATGCCTACCGGCGCGGCAATGTCACGCTCGCCAACGCCATCGGCACCGGGGTGGCCGATGACAAGGCGGTCTATGCCTACATGCCGCGCATCATCCGCTATTACCTAGATGAAGAGCCGATCCTGACCAATGTGGAGACGCATATCTGCGCCGAGCCCGAAGGGCTGGCCTATACGCTGGCCAACCTTGAGCACCTTGTGGTCAAGCCGGTGGGCGAATCAGGCGGTTACGGCCTGCTGATCGGCCCGCATGCCACGCAGGCCGAACTGGAGGATTTTCGCGGCAGGCTGCGCGCGGACCCGGCCAATTACATCAGCCAGCCGGTCATCAGCCTGTCGGTCTCGCCCACGCTGTGCCCCGCTGGCGTCGAGGCGCGGCATGTGGACCTGCGCCCCTTTGCCGTAACCGGGCGGGAGACATGGGTGCTGCCCGGCGGCCTGTCGCGCGTGGCGCTGCGCAAGGGGTCGCTTGTGGTCAATTCCTCGCAGGGCGGCGGGGCCAAGGATACATGGGTGCTGGCGTCATGACACAGGTTTCGGTTTTTCCCACCCCGGTGCTGCCGGGCCTGCGCAACCTGCTCTCGCGCTATGCGGAAAGCACGATGTGGCTGGCGCGCTACATGGAGCGCATCGAGAACATGGCCCGGCTGATCGAGGTTACGGGCACGTCGGTGCATGCCAGCAACATGGATGCGGGGTGGGACAGCGTCATCCGCATCAATGCCGATGAGGATACGTTCTTCCTGCGCCACAAGGTCGCGACCGAGCGCACCGTGGTCGGCTTTTACATCACCGATCCCGATAACCCGGATTCGATCGTATCCATGGCGCGGTGCGTGCGCGAGAATGCCCGTGTGCTGCGCCCGCTGATCTCGACCGAGATGTGGATGCACCTCAACGTGTTTACCCGCTGGGCCATGGATCTCGGGCCTGATGATGTGGGGGCAGGTTACCTGTCCACGCTGTGCACGCGGCTCAAGCAGGAATGCCAGACCCATTTCGGCATAACCGAGGGCACGCTGTACCGTGATCAGGCCTGGCTGTTCTACCTGCTGGGCAAGAACCTTGAGCGCGCGGACCAGATCACGCGGCTGATCGACATCAAATATCACACCCTGCTGCCCAGCGGCGAAGGGGTGGGGTCGGATATCGACCTGAGCCAGTGGACTTCTGTGCTGCGCTCGGCGGCGGCTTACCACGCTTTTCGCCGCGTGCTGCCCGAGGGCATGACGCCTGCCAATATCGTGGGTTTCCTGCTCAAGAATGACGGGTTTCCCCGTTCGCTCTCCACCAGCCTGCGCTGTGTCTATAGCGTGCTCGGCTCACTGGCGGGGGAATACCGGCTGCGCCATTGCGGGCCGATCCTGGAGCGGGTGGAGGAACTGCGCGTGACGCTGGTCGAACAGACGGTGGAAGACATCATCCTGCGCGGCCTGCATGAATACATGGACTGGATCCAGCGCGAACTGCGGCTGATCCAGAACGAGATCGCAGGTGCCTTCTGGCCGCCCGTGGCGGTGCAGGCGGCCGGTGGCGAGTAACGGCAGGTAAAGCTCCAGAAGAACGCTGCCTTTTCAGGAAAAGGCAGCACCCGGGCACTTTTATTTCTGACAAAAGGAAACTGGCTGGGGCGGGAGGGTTCGAACCTCCGCATGGCGGAATCAAAATCCGCTGCCTTACCACTTGGCTACGCCCCAACAGGCCAACGCCACGCGATTCGCGTGGGTGTGATGCTGTTCTAATATCTCAGGCGCGGTTTGAAAAGTCTGCCCCCAAAACATCGTGCCCACCAGCAAAGACGTTTTTGGTGAAGCTTTTTTCAAAAAGCCTCAAAAGAACGCTGCCTTTTTGAAAAAAAAGCAGCCCCCGAAAACTTTTATCCTGTTCTATCAAGGTTTTATTTTTAACAGTAGCCCAGATCCGTCAGGCTGAAGGCTCCAGCGGCAGGTCCACCAGCGGGTCGGTGTCGTGGCCATGGCCTGCGGGCACCGTGGGCTCGGCGGTTTCAGGCCCGAAGGAGACAAAGCGGCCCGCGCGTTTGAGCGCCTCCTCCAGTGCCGCCATGGTCTGGCCCATGTCGGGGCTGTCATCGCGGTCCCATGTGCGCAGGGTCAGGGTCCATACGCCCACCAGTGCCTGCAGGCGCAGCGCCCCGGCCAGACCATTGGTGTCCACGCCCGCGGCGGTGGCGATCCACTTCATGCTCTCCAGCGTCGCACCACCGAGCAGCAGGGCCAGCGCGGGGTCGGTGGGCAGGGCGCGCAGCACGCTGCGCACGCCCTCACGGTATTGCTGGAACACATCGAGCCGGCGCATGAGCATGTCGAACAGCCTGTCGCGCACGCTGCCTTCCGTCTCGTCTTCCACCAGCGCGGATTCATCGGCCAGACGCCCGAGCGTGAACAGCAGCTTGGTCTTGCACGCAAAGCGCTTGCGCGCGGTCTCGAGGCTCAGCCCGGCATCGCGCGCGGCATCAACGACTGTTGTGCGCCGCCATCCGTGCGAACCGGCACGCTCCAGCGCGGAGCGGAGAAGGGTGGCGTCAAACAGGTCGTTATCCATGGAGGGTCTGATCTTCCGGGTTGGGGGTCGTTAAAATAGGGGCCGTGCGCTGCCGCTGGGTCATGAAACGGGCTGCGGGCCTGACAGTTCGCGCGCGCGCCGCGCGGCGGCGGCAAGGGCGGTATTGAGCGTGGCGGGCCAGGCATCGGGGGCCATCAGCACCGCAAGGGCGGCCTGCGTCGTGCCGCCGGGGCTGGTCACGTTCTGGCGCAGGGTGGCGGCATCAAGCCCGCTGGCCTGCATGAGCGCGCCGGAGCCTGCCACTGTCTGGCGCGCGATCTGGCGCGCAAGGGGGGCGGGCAGGCCGTGGTCGATGCCCACCTGCTCGAGCAGTTCGGCAAGCAGGAACACATAGGCCGGGCCACTGCCTGAAATGGCGGTGACCATGTCCATCTGGTCTTCATGGTCGATCCAGGCCACTTCGCCCACGGCGCTCATCAGCCGCGCGCACAGCCTGCGATCGGCTGCGGTGGCGGGTGGCGGGGCGTAGCACACCGTCATGCCCTGCCCGATGGCGCTGGGCGTGTTGGGCATGGCGCGGATCACGGCAGGAGCGCCGCTGCCCGCAGGCAGGCAGGCGTTCAGTGCCGCGCTCAGGCTCTCCACCGTGCGGCCAGCCAGCACGGACAGCACGGGGGCGTGGGCGGCAAAGGGGGCGAGGGCGGGCAGCACCGCGTCCACCTTCTGCGGTTTGGTGGCCAGCACGATCATGCCGGGGCGGAAACTGGCGGGAATCGCATCAAGGCTGCGCACGAGCTGGTGCGGCGGCGGCACCGAGTCGCGATGCCGGTCGACGATGAAGGAGGGGGCGAGCCCCTCCTTCAGCCAGCCATCGAGCATCGCGCCCCCCATCTTGCCGCAACCCACGAGCAGCAGCGGCGGAAGGAGTTCGGTCATTACGCCATCCCCGCGCAGTCAAGCATGGCGGCCTCGAGGGCTTCCGCCGGTTTTTTGCCGCCCCACAGCACGAACTGGAAGGCGGGATAGAATCGCTCGCATTCCGTCAGCGCGATGTCGATCATGTCCTCAAGGCTTTCCATCGAGGCCCCGCGCGAGCCGCGCAGCAGCACCGCATGGCGGAACACGGGCGTGCCGTGCTCAAGGTCCATGCCAAAATGGCCGATCCACAGCCGCTCGTTGGCCAGCGCCACGAGTTCAAACAGGTTGCGGCGCTGTTCGGCCGGCACCTTGAGGTCGAACGTGCAGGTGAAGTGCATGGCGTTCACCTCCTCCGACCAGCAGAAGAACAGGCCGTAATCGCACCATTTTCCCGGTGCCTCGGCTGCCATTTCCGAATCGCTGCGGCGCTCGAAATTCCAGTCGTAGCCGCCCACGATCTGTTCCATCTGGTCGAGCGGGTTTGTATTACGAGAGGTCGTGATCTGAGTCAGAGCAGGCATGTGGCACTCCCCGAAGCCGTCGTGGAGGAGATCCGGGCATGACGCCGGATTCCGTGTCTCTGCAACCCGGTCCGTGTCCTGTTACGGGGAATCAGGGCGCGGACCGTCCTGTTACACTATGGCCCGCAGGCACTGGCTGCAAGCCTCGTGCTCAGCCGCCGGTGTGGGGGGCGGGGTTGGTCAGGCTGGCTTCAAGGTCGGAGACGCGCTCTTCAAGGCGTGCGATGCGGTTTTCCATCTCGCCCTGTGCCAGGCGCGCGCGGGTGGCGACTTCACGCACCACTTCAAATTCATCGCGGCGCACGAGGTTCAGGCTGCCGAGTGTTTCATCCACGCGGGCACGGACCATGGCGCCGATTTCCTCGCGCACGCCAGCAAGTGCCGAGAACGCGCCGCCGGCCACACCGGCAAGGTCATCAAAAATGCGGGGCCTGTCGGACATAGTGGATACTCCATGACGTTCCGCGCGGCAGCCGGAACCCGGCGCGCGCGAAGGGGAAAGGCGCTACTATAGACACATTGCCGCCTCAGGGCTATCCGCACGATTGTGGCGGCCTTCGGGGCGGCATAACCAATGTGCAGGCAGGAGCGGGGTGCGGGCAGTGATCGTGATTACGGGTGGCGCGGGCTTTATTGGCTCGTGCATGCAGCAGGCCCTGCAGGCGCGCGGGGTTGATACGGTGGTGGTGGACTGGCTGGGCAATGCGGGCAAATGGCGCAACCTGCGCCACCATGCGCCCGTGCAGGTCGTGGCGCCCGAGGCGCTTGACGGGTGGCTGGCCACGCGGCCCGATGTGTCGGCGGTGGTGCATCTCGGTGCGATCAGCGAGACCACGGCAAGCGATGGTGACCTTGTGTGGCGCACCAATGTCGACCTGTCATGCCGCCTGGCGGAGTGGTGCGCGCATGAGGGCGTGCGCTTCATCTATGCCTCATCGGCCGCGACCTATGGTGCCGCGGACAAGGTCGAACAGTTCAGCGATGACCCTGCGGGCCTGAACAGGCTCAGCCCGCTCAACCTGTATGGCTGGTCCAAGCAGGCGTTTGACCAGATCCTGCACCACCGGCTGGGGCGCGGCGAACTGTCGGGCCTGTCATGGGCGGGGCTGAAGTTCTTCAATGTCTATGGCCCCAACGAGTACCACAAGGGGCGCATGATCTCCGTGGTTAAGGTCAAGTATGACGAGGCGCGGGCAGGCGGACCGCTCACGCTGTTCCGCTCCGACGTGCCGGGCCTGGCCGATGGCGCGCAGGCGCGTGACTTCATCTGGGTGGGCGATGTGGTCAATGTCATGCTGTGGCTGCTTGACCATACGAATGTGTGCGGGCTGTTCAACTGCGGCACCGGCATTGCGCGCACCTATGCCGATCTGGCGCATGCGGTGTGCAATGCTGCGGGCGTTGCGCCCAAAATCGAATTCATCGACATGCCGCAATCGCTGCGCGGGCAGTACCAGTCCTTCACCTGTGCCGACATGCGCAGGCTGCGCGCGGCGGGCTACAGCCACCCCTTCACCACGCTGGAGGAAGGCGTGCGGCGTTACGTGCACGACTATCTTGCCACGCCCGACCCCTACCTCTAGGCGCCTTGTGAAAATCAGAAAGACGTTTCTGGTAAAGCTTTTTCAGAAAGCTCGGGAGCACGCCGCTTTTTTTGAAAAAAGGTGGCATCCTCAGACGTCTGTTTTTTCATCAATGAGTTGTTTTCAAGCACGTTACTGAAAGTCGGCCCATGCTGCCTGTTCTGGTCTTTCCGCAGTTTGATCCGGTAATGGTCCATTTCGGGCCGTTCGCCATACGCTGGTACGCCATGGCCTATATCGTGGCGCTGGTGGCGGGGTGGCGCATTGCCCGCCGCCTCGCGGCCCTGCCCCCCCGGGCCGCCACGGCGCTGCAGGTCGATGACTTCCTGACATGGGCCACGCTGGGCGTGGTGCTGGGCGGCCGGCTTGGCTACATCCTGTTCTATCAGCCCGGCTATTACCTTTCGCACCCGCTGGCCATCCTGCAGGTGTGGCATGGGGGTATGTCGTTCCATGGCGGGGCGGCGGGGGTAATCATTGCGCTGATCGCGTTCACGCGGCTCAACGGGCTGAGCTTCCTTGCCTTTTCCGACCGCATTACCACGGTGGTGCCCATCGGGCTGGGGCTGGGGCGCATCGCCAACTTCATCAATGGCGAACTGTGGGGCAGGCCTGCCTCGCCCTCGCTGCCCTGGGCCATGATCTTTCCCGATGCCGGGCCGGAGCCGCGCCATCCATCCGAACTTTATGAAGCCTTTGCCGAAGGGCTTTTGCTGTTCACCCTGTTGTGGTGTGTCTCGCGCAGCCTGAAGGTGCGCCAGCACCCCGGCTTCATCGCGGGGCTGTTCCTGTTTGGCTACGCGGTGGCGCGCACGGTGTGCGAATGCTTCCGCGAGCCCGATGCGTTCATCGGTTTCCTGCCTTTTGGCGTGACCATGGGGCAGGTACTGTGCGTGCCCATGGCCATTGGCGGGCTGGGGCTGATGCTCAATGCGTATATGCGCCCCGCGCGCAGCGTGGTGATGGCGGAACCGGCGGGCGAGACCGCCGGGGATGGCGGGGCTGCAAAATGACCGGGCAGCCCGAACGGCTGGATCACTTCATGGTGCGGGCCAACGCGACCTATTACGCGGGCCGCGACCCGTTTGCCGATTTCATTACCGCGCCCGAAATCTCGCAGATGTTCGGTGAACTGCTGGGCGCGTGGGTGGCCGTGGTGTGGGGGCAGCTTGGTCGCCCCGATCCTTTCGTGCTGGCCGAGGCGGGGCCGGGGCGGGGCACGCTCATGGCCGACGCCCTGCGCCTGCTGCGCCGCGTGGCCCCGGCCTGCCATGCGGCGGCGCGGGTGCACCTGATCGAGACCTCGCCGCGCCTGCGCGCCTGCCAGAACGCGGCCCTGAAGGATGCCACGCCAAACCCGGCAGGCTGGCATGCGGGTCTTGCCAGCCTGCCGGAGGGGCCGCCGGTGGTCCTGCTGGCCAACGAGTTTGTCGATGCGCTGCCCATCCGCCAGTTTGTCCGCCGGGGGCAGGGCTGGGCGGAGCGCTTTGTGCAGGCGGGGCGGTTTGTGGAGCAGGCGGCTGCGTTGCCTTCCGGCCACCCGGCATTGGCGCGGCCTGTGCCGGAGGGCAGTGTGCTTGAAACCTGCCAGCCCGCGCTGGATTTTGTCCATGCGCTGGCTGGCCGCCTGCAACGCGCGCGCGGGGCGGCGCTGCTGATTGATTACGGTTATGATGCCCCGGCCTGGGGCGACAGCCTGCAGGCGCTTCGTGAGGGCCGACCCGCCGATCCGCTCTGCAATCCCGGCACGGCGGACCTGACCGCCCATGTTGATTTTGCCAGCATGGCGCAGGCGGCGGGTGGCGTTGATGTATGGGGCAGCGTGAAGCAGGGGGATTTTCTTGCAGCCCTCGGGCTGGGCGCGCGCTGCGAGCAGCTTGCGCGGGCGGCTCCCGGTCAGGCGCGGGATATAAGAGCGGCAGCCCGGCGGCTGGTGGCGCCCGGGCAGATGGGGCGGCTGTTTCGCGTGCTGGGGCTGTCGGCAGGTGTGGCGGGCCTGCTGCCGGGTTTTGCGGGGATGCGCGAAGGCAATCCCCCACAGTCAGCATAAGGACGTTTTTGGTGAAGCTTTTTTCAAAAAAGGCGACACCCGGAAACTTCTATAAATTGTCCTGCTACGGGCAGAGGGGAAAACAGTGATGACGGATAGCGCGATCACGGATGCGCAGGTGGTGCGGGCCCCCGCTCTCGGCAGGGTGGTGCATGGGTTCTTCACACGTCTGGGCGGGGTCTCCACCGGGCCGTATGCCTCGCTCAATGTCTCGACACGCTCGGGGGATGATCCCGGCGCGCTGCGTGAAAACCGCCGCCGCGTGGCGCAGTATGTGGGTGTTGCGCCTGACCATCTGCTGGGCCTGACCCAGGTGCATGGCGACCGCGTGCAGACGGCAACTGCTCCCTGGCCTCCGGGTGCCGGGCCGGAGGGGGACGCCCTGGTCACGGCCACGCCCGGCCTGGCGCTGGGCGTGATTACGGCGGATTGCGCGCCGATTCTGTTCAGCAATGCGCAGGGCACGGTGGTGGGCGCGGCCCATGCTGGCTGGCGGGGCGCGTGTGGCGGCATTATCGAGGCCACGGTGGCGGCAATGGGCGCGCTGGGCAGCGCGCCCGGCAAGATCACTGCGGTCGTTGGCCCCTGTATCGCGCCCGCCAGCTACGAGGTCGGGCCGGACATGCGCAGTGCCGTGCTGGCGTGTGATGCGACGGCCCACGCGTTTTTCAGCCCGGCCGCGCGGGCGGGGCACTTCATGTTCGACCTGCCGGGTTACTGTGTCATGCGCCTCGAGCGGTGCGGGGTGGGCTCCGCCGTGGCTCTGGGCCTCGATACCCTGCGTGATGAAACGCGGTTTTTCAGTCATCGTCGCCGCACGCTGGCAGGCGGCGGCCCGATCGGGCACCAGATTTCCGTTATCGCCTGCCGGGCGGTATAAGGAGCGCCATGATGTCAGACGTTTCTGCCCGCCGGTCGGGCGCGCTCGCGGCCCTGGTGGGGCTTTCCCTGCTGGGGGGCTGCGTGGATGTGCCGCATCCCTTCCGCCATGATGGTTCCGGCATGCAGCCCCCTACCGCGCGGCTGGCCGTGCCGGTTTCCACCGCATCCGGCACGGATGAGGCAGGCGCGCAGGCCTGGCAGCATGCCATGGTCGAGGCCATGCTGGCGCAGTCGGTGCCCGCCATGGGCCAGCCGGTCAAACCCGGTGACTGGTGGCTGAAAATGACCACCACGGCGCAGGATGACACGGTCATTCCCACCTATGCCGTCATGACCCCCAAGGGCGAGGAGCGTGGCCATATGAGCGGTGCCGCAGTGCCTGCGGCGCAGTGGCAGGCGGCTGACGGGCAGGCCGAGACCCGCTCGGCGCAGGACGTGGCTCCCGGCGTTGCCGAACTGCTGACCGGTATCCAGGCTGCCCAGATGCAAAAAGACCCCAACAGCCTCAAGAACCGCCCCGCCCATGTCTATTTCGCGGGCGTGCAGGGCGCGCCGGGCGATGGCGACCACGCGCTGGCCCGCGCCTTTACCGCGGCCTTCCCCGATGCGCATGAAGACCTGCGCCACGCGGCCACGGGCGCGGATTACACGGTGCGCTGCACCGTGGTGCTCAATGATGCGGTGACCACTACCTCGACCACGCCCCAGCAGCATATCGTGCTGACCTGGAAGGTACTCGACGCGCAGGGGACCGAAGCCGGCGCCGCCACCCAGATTCACGACATCGCGGCCCATTCGCTGGATTCCCGCTGGGGTGACGTGGCCGTGGCCGCCGCTGATGAGGCGGCCGGTGCCGTGCGGCAGATCATCACCCGTTATTCCGGCCGCGAAAATGCGCCGCTTGCCGCCGATGGCACCCTGCCTACGCCGGGGAGCGCGCCCACTCCAGCCCCGGCAGCCAGCACCGCCCCTGCCGCCCCCGCGCAGCCCTGAAACCGGGCGGCCGGGCAGGGGCATGCAGGCCGTTTGATTGTTTAAATGCATTTTTTAAAAATAATGCGTTGATAAAAAAGCATAAAAATTTCTGGGCGCAGTGTTTTTGAAATAAGGCGGCGTTGTGGCAGAGCCTGTAGAAAAATACGGCGCCAAAAGCCATCTTGCTGACTGGCAGGGCATGATGGGCGCAGGCGACAAGGGTGTGACGGATCGGCAACGGGGGGCAGACGTGCAGGTTTGCACACCCTTAGGCAGGTGACAGGCCATGTGCCGGTTGATAGAACGCCGCACATACACAACGGGGGTGGGAAAAACCGCCCTCCAGCGCCTCTACCGCCGCCCGGGAGCGTCACACGATGAAGATTGTCGCCTGTAACAGCAACCTGCCTCTAGCCGAGAAAGTTGCGGCGGAACTGGGCCTACCGCTCTGCAACGCGACCGTGCGGCGTTTTGCCGACATGGAAATTTTTGTCGAGATCCATGAGAACGTGCGTGGCGAGGATGTGTTCGTCATCCAGAGCACCTGCTCGCCCACCAATGACAACCTTATGGAACTGCTGATTATGCTCGATGCCCTGCGCCGGGGTTCGGCGCGGCGCATCACGGCGGTCATGCCGTATTTCGGTTATGCCCGGCAGGACCGCAAATCCGGCCCCCGCACGCCAATCAGCGCCAAGCTCGTGGCCAACATCCTGGTCGAGGCCGGTGCGAACCGCGTGCTGACCATGGACCTGCACGCCATGCAGATCCAGGGCTTCTTCGACATCCCGGTCGACAACCTTTACGCAGCGCCGCTCTTCACGCGTGATATCCGCGGCCGCATGAAGATCGAGGGCGAGCCCCCGCTGCCCTATGACGCGCCGCCGATGGACATTCCCGGCGGGCCGCACAACCTCATGATCGTCTCGCCCGATGTGGGTGGCGTGGTGCGCGCCCGCCAGCTTGCGCAGCGGCTGAACGTGGACCTCGCCATCATCGACAAGCGCCGCGAACGCGCCGGCGTGTCGGAGGTGATGAACGTGATTGGCGACGTGCGGGGGCGCTACTGCATCCTCGTCGATGATATTGTCGATAGCGGCGGCTCGCTGTGCAACGCGGCCGAAGCGCTGATGAAGCACGGCGCGGCGGCGGTCGAGGCTTACGTGACCCACGGCGTGCTGACCGGCAGCGCGGTGAGCCGCGTGGGCCAGTCCCCGCTGGGCATGCTGACCCTGACCGACAGCATCAAGGCGACCGAGGCGGTGAAGGATGCAGCCAATATCCGCCAGATCAGCACGGCGGCCCTGATTTCACGCGCCATGCAGGCCATCTCGGATGAAAGCTCCGTCTCCTCGCTGTTCGACTGAACGCTTTGAGGCAGGACGGGATTGACCGCCTCGCCCGCACGGCGCTACCCCCAAGGGCGTAGCAGAGTGAAGGAACGACGCATGACTGATCTGATGACCCGGCCATACTGGTACCTGCGCCATGGGGAAACGGACTGGAATGCGCAGGGGCGCTCGCAGGGGCGCACCGATATTCCGCTCAACGCCACGGGTATTGCCCAGGCCGAGGCCGCGGGCCTGCTGCTGGCGCGGCACTGGCGCGATCATGCGCCGATCGTGCGCATTGTCGCATCCCCGCTGGTGCGGGCGCGGCGCACGGCCGAGATCGTGGCCGACCAGCTTGCAGCACACGGCGCGCCCCGCCTTGAGGTCGCCCTTGACGACGGGCTGAAGGAAGTCTGCTTCGGGGCGGAAGAAGGCAAGCCGATGGGTTCGTGGTACGACAGCTGGATTGCTGGCGAGTATACGCCCCCTGATGGCGAAAGCTTCGCCGACCTGCGCGAGCGTGCGGTCTCGGCGGTCAATCGCGCGCTTGAACATGATGGCGTGCCGCTGATCGTGTGCCATGGCGCGATGTTCCGCGCCCTGCGTGCGGCCATGCACCTCAAGCCCAACGTGCGCCTGCCCAACGCCACCCCCATGTGGGCCGAGCCGGGGGCGAGCGGGGTATGGAGTCTCACCGCACTTTCCTGAAAAACCGGGGCTGTCCGGGCTTGGTGATTGCATAAGGCGCGGTTTTCCGTTAAACGCCGCGCACGCGCTGGCACCCCTGGAGGCCCGCGCGCTTGTGTTTCAGGAGCAGACAAGTGACCAAATTCACCAAAATCGAAGTCTCTTCGCGCGCGAAGGCTGGTAAGGGGGCAGCGCGTGCAACGAGGCGTGCCGGCCACGTGCCCGGCGTAATCTATGGCGGCGGCCAGGAACCCACCCTGATCGCGCTTGACCCCCGCATCGTGCACCGTGAGCTGCACAAGTCCGGCTGGCGTTCGCGCATCTATGACATCTCCGTTGAAGGTGGTGCTTCCGTGCACGCCCTGCTGCGCGAGATCCAGCTGCACCCCGTAACCGATGCCCCGATCCATGTGGATTATCAGCGCCTCGCCGCTGGCCACAAGGTGCACGTGGAAGTGGAAATCCGCTTCACGGGTGAAGAGGTTTCGCCGGGTGTCAAGCGCGGTGGCGTGATGAACATTGTCCGCCACACGGTCGATGTCGTGGTTGATCCGGCCGATATTCCGGAATTCTTCACCGCCGACCTGTCCCAGCTCGACTTCCACGACAACGTGCGCTGGGAAGACCTCAAGGGCACGGAAAAAGTGACCCCCGTGCTGCAGGACAACAACTTCGTCATCGCCAACGTGGCGCCGCCGAGCGTTGATGAAGAGCCCGAAGCCGCTGAAGGCGACGAAGCCGCAGCCGAGGGCTGATTGCCCACCCACCGCCACGAACCCTGACAGGAGACTGAACGATGCTGCTCTGGACCGGTCTTGGTAATCCCGAGACGGGGATGAGCCGGAATCGTCATAACGTCGGCTTCATGGCGGTGGACCGGATTGCGCAGCGCCACGGGTTTGGCCCGTGGCGCAAGCGCTTCCGTGGCGAGATTGCCGAAGGCATGGTGGGGCGGCACAAGGTGCTGCTGCTCAAGCCCATGACCTACATGAACCTCTCGGGAGAGAGCGTTCAGCAGGCGGCTTCCTTCTACAAGCTGCCCGCCGAGGCCATTACGGCCTTCCATGACGAACTTGACCTCGAACCCGGCCGCATCCGCGTGAAGCGTGGCGGCGGGGCGGCGGGGCATAACGGCCTGCGGTCGATGGACCGCATGCTGGGCACGAAAGAATACTGGCGCGTGCGGCTTGGCATCGGGCATCCCGGCAGCCGCGAGCGTGTGACGGGCCATGTGCTGGGCGATTTTTCCCGCACGGACCGCGAGTGGCTGGACCCGATGCTTGATGCGCTGGCTGATGAAGCCACGCTGCTGGCGGATGGAAAGCCGGAACTGTTCATGACAAGAATGGCCGCGCAGGCCGGGGAGTAAGGGCGTATGGGCTTTAACTGTGGCATCGTGGGCCTGCCCAACGTGGGCAAATCGACGCTGTTCAACGCCCTGACCGAGACCGCGTCGGCGCAGGCCGCGAACTATCCGTTCTGCACCATCGAGCCCAATGTCGGGCGCGTGGCCGTGCCGGATGCGCGGCTGGCGGAACTGGCGCGGATTGGCAAATCGCAGAAGATCCTGCCCACCAGCCTTGAGTTCGTGGACATCGCGGGCCTGGTGCGCGGCGCCTCGCGCGGGGAGGGGCTGGGCAACCAGTTCCTGGCCAATATCCGCGAGGTGGATGCCATCATCCACGTGCTGCGCTGCTTTGAAGATGATGACATCACCCATGTGGAAGGCGGCGTCGACCCCATCCGCGATGCGGAGATCATCGAGACCGAACTGATGCTGGCCGACCTCGAATCGCTGGAGAAGCGGATCGTGGCGCTGCAGAAAAAGGCGCGCGGCAACGACCGCGAGGCAGCAGCCCAGGTTGAGCTGATGGAGCCGCTGATTGCGGCCCTGCGTGAGGGCCTGCCCGCGCGCAAGGCCATTCCGGCGGGGCAGGAGGAGGCCGTGCGCCGCCTGCAGCTCATGACATCGAAGCCCGTGCTGTATGTATGCAACGTGGATGAAGCCTCGGCTGCCACCGGCAACGAATTTTCAGAGCGCGTGCGGGCGCGGGCGGAAGAGGAGGGGGCGGCGATGGTTGTTGTCTCCGCTGCGATCGAGGCTGAAGTCAGCCAGCTTGGCGCGGAAGACCGGGTCGAGTTCCTTGACGGGCTGGGCCTGAAGGATAGCGGGCTCGACCGCGTGATTGCCGCAGGCTACCGCCTTCTGGGCCTGAGCACCTACTTTACCGTAGGGCCGAAGGAAACCCGTGCCTGGACCATTACCGAAGGCACCAGGGCCCCGCAGGCGGCCGCTGTCATCCATAATGATTTCGAGCGGGGCTTCATTGCGTGCGAGACCATTGCATATGATGACTACATCGCCTGCAATGGTGAGGCGGGTGCCCGTGAGGCGGGCAAGCTGCGCATCGAAGGGCGGGATTATGTGGTGCAGGATGGTGATGTCCTGCTGTTCCGCTTCAACGTCTGATACGGGCACGGTGCCCGTTCACGGATAGATCAGGGAGATACGGATCATGGACCAGGCTGTTGCACCCCCCGCGCGGGCCGACGCACCGCAGCCGGACGTGATCCGCGTCATGGCGCTCGCCTCCCGCGTGGCGGCCCGCGTGCTGGCCCGCAGCACGACCGAAACCCGCAACACGGCCCTGACCGCCGCCGCCGCCGCCCTGCGCGCGGCCCAGCCGGAGCTGCTTGCGGCCAATGCGCGTGACGTGGCGGCCTTTAGTGGGGCGGCTGCCTTCCGCGACCGGCTGACCCTCAACCCCGAGCGGGTCGAGGCCATGGCGCAGGGGCTGGAACAGATCGCCGCCCTGCCTGACCCCGTAGGCCATGTCATGGCGGAGTGGGACCGGCCCAACGGCCTGCGCATCCGCCGGGTGGCAACGCCTGTGGGCGTCATTGGCATGATTTATGAAAGTCGCCCCAATGTGGGCGCGGATGCCGCTGCCCTGTGCATCAAGTCCGGCAATGCCGTGATCCTGCGCGGCGGGTCGGACAGCCTGAACAGTGCGCGCGTGATTCATGCGGCCATGCAGGCGGGGCTGAAGGCGGTGGGGCTGCCGGTTGAATGCGTGCAGATCCCGCCCGATGCCGATCGCGCCCATGTGGCCTCCATGCTGGGTGCCGCCGGGCTGATCGACCTCATCATTCCTCGTGGCGGCAAGTCGCTTGTCGAGCGAGTCTGTGCCGAGGCCCGCGTGCCGGTGCTGGCCCATGCCGAAGGGCTTTGCCACACCTACGTGCATGCGGCAGCAGATCTGGAAATGGCGCGGCGCATCGTGCTCAACGCCAAGCTGCGCCGCCCCGGCATCTGTGGCGCGACCGAGACGCTGCTGGTGGATCAGGCCATCGCGCCCAAGATCCTGCCCGGCCTGATCGAGGATCTGGCCACCCGTGGCTGCACCTTCCGCGCCGATGAGCGCGCGCGTGAGACCATTCCCGACCTGCCTGCCGCCACCGATGCGGATTTCGCCACCGAATGGCTTGATGCCGTGCTCTCGGTTGGCGTGGTGGATGGCGTGGAGGATGCGCTGGCCCATATCGCCCGCTATGGCAGCGCCCATACCGAAGCCATCGTGACGGAAGATGCCCAGGCGGCTGCCACTTTCCTCAACGGCACGGATAGCGCGGTGGTGATGTGGAATGCCTCCACCCAGTTCTGTGATGGCGGCGAGTTCGGCTTTGGCGCCGAGATTGGCATTGCCACAGGGCGGTTCCATGCCCGTGGCCCGGTCGGACTCGAGCAGCTCACCACTTTCCGTTACGAAGTGATCGGCACGGGGCAGGTCCGGCCCTGATCTGGCCGTGCGCGGTGGCATGGCGCCTGTAATCCCGGCCCATGGGGATGGACGGCGCATGCGCGTGGGCCTGCTCGGTGGCTCGTTCAACCCGGTGCATGAAGGGCATGTGCAGCTTGCCTGCCGGGCGTTGCGGCAACTGGGGCTGGATCAGGTGTGGTTCCTTGTCTCGCCAGGCAATCCGCTCAAGCCGGTGGCGGGCATGGCCCCGCTGGCGCAGCGGCTGGCAGGCGTGCGGGCACGCATTAATGGTGTTGCGGGCAGGCGGCTGGTGGCCACCGATATCGAAAGCCGTATCGGCACCCGCTATACGGTTGATACGCTGGCGCGACTGAAGCGGCTTTTTCCGCATGTGCGTTTTGTCTGGCTGATGGGGGCCGATGGGCTGGCGCAGATGAACCGGTGGCGGCGGTGGCGCGATATCGTGCATATGACCCCCTTCGCCGTATTGCCGCGTCCTGGCTATAATCCTGCCGCATTGCACGGCCAGATTGCCCGCAGGCTTGCGCGCTGGCGGCTGCCCGCGCGCAGGGCGGGAACACTGGCAACATGCATGCCGCCCGCATGGGTCTTTCTTCCCGCGCCGCAGAACGCTATATCAGCTACAGAAATACGTGCATCGCAGGCCGCCCATGGCCACCGACGGGAGTAACAGCCATAACCAGAAAGCCTATAGCCGAGAGTGGCGCCAAGCGCCGTACCGGCAGCCCCCATGCCGCGCCGCGTGCCGTCACGGGTTCACTGGGCAGTGCCGTGCAGGTGCCGGGCACGCCACGCAAGAAGGCTGCCGTGGCAGGCCCCGCCCGCGCTGAAGCGCGCGAGCCTGACCCGCGCGTGGAACAGTTTCTGGAGATCATCACCACCAGCCTGGAAGATGACAAGGCTGAGGATATCGTTGTGATCGACCTGACGGGCCGCGCCTCCTTTGCTGACCGCATGGTGATCGCCACCGGCCTTGCCGACCGGCAGATTGCCGCCATGGCCGCGCATATCGAGCGCAAGCTGGGCGAAGCCGGGCTCAAGCGCGTGCGCACGGAAGGGGCGACCGGCTCCGACTGGGTGCTGCTGGATGCGGGCGATATCGTGGTGCATCTGTTCAAGGCCGAAGCCCGCGCGCTTTATGGGCTGGAGCGCATGTGGGGTGATGACCTCGACGTGCCGCCGGAGGCGCCCGCAGGCCCGGTGGCGTAAGCCTTGTTTCACCTGATTGCCGTGGGCCGCATGAAGGACCGGGTGGAGCGCGACCTGTTCGAGCGTTACGCCACCCGGCTTTCGCCCCGCATCAAGCTGGTTGAACTACCTGAAGGGCGCGGTGCGCCCAACGAGATCAAGCGCAGGGAAGGGCAGGCGATTCTGGCAGCATTGCCGGATCGCGCTATTGTCGTGGCTATGGATGAAGGCGGCCGCACTTACGACAGCATCGCCTTCGCCCGCGCGGTCGAGCAGTGGATCGAGACGCCAAGACCGCTGTGTTTTGTTATTGGTGGGGCGGAAGGGCTTGATGGCCCGGTTGTGCAGCGTGCCGACCATACGCTCTCGCTGGGCAAGATGACGTGGCCACACATGCTGGTGCGCGGCATGCTGGCGGAGCAGCTTTATCGCGCCCGCGCCATTTCAGCCGGGCATCCCTATCACCGGGCCGGCCGCCCGGACTGAAAACACCCCGCCCTGTTTAAAGGCGGTGTTCCGTAAAGCTTTCTGGAGAAAGACCTGATGCGGCCTGTGCTGTTCTAGCGCAGGGAGCGATTGGGCGCATCATCCGAATAGGCGAGGGATGAGGATGCACGTCCTGCAATGCCCTCGGGTGCTTCCGCCACTTCCGTGCTGTTGCGGTGGGTGGCGGTGGTGTGCGCCTGTGCCATGACGGTGGGGTTATGCATGGCCTTCTGGTAAGTGCTCAGCATCATGTGCGAGGTGGTATCGGGCCGGGCATAGATGAAGCCATAGGTGGGGTAAATGCTGCCAAAAGCGCCGTTGCGGCTGTTAAGCGCCACGCGCACGGCGGACCAGTCATTGTTGGGGGAGACATCGATAACCGGCACATCGCGGCTGATGCCCCGCTGGCCCCAGTGAGACTGGTCAATGATGATGGTGCGGTTGTTGACGAGCTGGCGCACCACGGCCACATGGCCAAGCGGCATGCGGCGCGTGCCACGGAAGTTGAGCACGCTGCCTTCCTCCGGTGCGCTGCCGCGTGCGTAACGGCCAGCGGCCTTGTACCACCAGTCTACCGCGTTGCCGCGAATCTCGACATCGGATGCCGATTTGGCAAAGGCCACGCACTGGATCACATGCCCGCGCTCACGGGTGCCATGATAGGCAACGTGATGGACAGGCGCATGGTGGGAAACGGTGGTGTGCACGGCGGTGGGGTGTACATGGCTGACATGCCGGACGGTATGGGCCTTGCCCTGTTCAGAAAACATGAATCCGAAAGTGGCCGTAAGGACGGAAAGCAGGACGCCACGCTTCATGTTTCTGATCCGCATTTTTCGCAATCTCTCCACCCCATCCGGGTGATTCTCAAAATGATCCGCTCACATCGCGTTCATCGAGTAGCAAGCCCATTGCAAGTCTGACAAGCCTGCGCTGTGGAGGATGAAGAGCAACAAGGCATATTTCCTCCAAAAACAGGCTCAAAATGAAAAAATAGGAATATATTCTTTATTCGGACTGTTTGTGCCCTGATTTTCCGTCGCTTATCCCAAGGATTTCAGCGGGGAGAACAGAAGTAGAATGATTCTGGGAAAGCGGGAAAGTTGCAAAAATGTGACATGTTTCACAGGCTCCCTTCCCGCTGACCTGAAGTCTTATTTGGTCGCGATGATCATGATTTCGACCAGCACGTCCGGGTGCGCCATCTTGGCCTCGACACAGGCGCGGGCCGGTGCGCCGCCCTTGGGCAGCCAGGGGCCCCACACGGCATTCAGCGCGTCACGGTCATTGATGTCCTTCAGCCAGATCTGGGCCTGCAGCAGGCGGGTGTTGTCGGTGCCATGCAGTTCCAGTGCCTCGTCGATCTGGGTCAGCACGTCCTTGGTCTGGGCCGTGATGTCGGCGGACAGGTCGCGCGCCACGAATCCCTGCGTGAACAGGAAGCCATGATACTCCACCACCTTGGACAGGATGGGGTTGGGCTCGGTGCGAATGATCTTGCTCATGTTACGGGTCCTGGTTGGTTGGTTGGCATGCGGCGCGCCGCATGCGCTGCCTTCCCTCTTTGCGCCGGGCCGGGCTGAGGTCAACTCCCCGCGAAAAGGCGACTGAATTCAGCCAGTCGCTCCGGGGTATCAAAATCAGCCGCAATTTCCGCGCCTGCCGCCACGCGGGGCATGGCGGGGGCATGCTGCGCCAGCAGGTGGCGCGCGCCGCTATCGCCCCGGCCCGCCAGCAGGGCGGGAAAAACGGCACGGCCCCACAACACCGGGTTGCCACGCCTGCCTTCATGCATGGCCAGCACGCCGGGGCAGCCGGGATGGGCCCCGAAGCTGGCCATCATGGTATCGAGCAGGAGGGGGCCTATCAGTGGCATGTCACCAAGGCAGATCAGCGCGCCTGTTATGGTGGGGTCATCCATGGCCGCCCGCACGCCCGCCGCCAGCGTGCGTGACAGGCCATGCGCATGGTCGGGCGCGGTGATGAAACGGGGGCGTCTGTTCGGGGGCAGGCCCCGTAACGCTGCCTGCCGGATCTCGGCGGCACGGTGGCCGAGCACAATGAAAACAGGATCGGCCCGGCTGGCTGTGACCGCGCGCAGGGTGCGGGCGATCATGGGCAGGCCGGTGGCATCGGGGGCGAGCAGCTTATGCGCGGGCGCCGTGCGGCTCGAGGTGCCGCCCGCCAGCACGATGGCGGCGATGCGCCCGGGGACGGCTGTCACGCCCAGCCCGATACCCGCCCCAGTGGCTTGTTGTGCCGCACGGCCACGATCTCGGCCAGGATCGAGAGCGCGATTTCCGCTGCCCCCACCGCGCCAATGGCAAGGCCTACCGGACCGTGGATGCGCGCGATCTGGCCTGAGCCAAAACCAGTCTCTTGCAGGCGGCCCACGCGGGAGGCCTGTGTTTTGCGCGAGCCCAGCGCACCGATATAGAAGGCCTCGCTACCCAGGGCGAATTGCAGCGTCGGGTCATCGAGCTTGGCGTCATGCGTCAGGGTGACAATGGCGGTCTGGTTATCAATGCCCAATCGCTCAAGGGCTTCATCCGGCCAGTCGGTATCCAGCGTGATGCCGGGAAAACGCTCCGGCGTGGCCAGTTGCGTGCGCGGGTCGATGACCGTGACCGAAAAGCCGGTGCCCTGCGCCATGGGGGCCAGCACCTGCGCAATATGGACCGCCCCTACAATCAGCAGGCGTGGCGGCATGGGCACGAGATGCAGGAACCATGTCGCCTGTCCGGCTTCATCTTCCAGCCTCAGGCTGCGGCCGGTTTCAAAAACCTCGCGCGCGCGGGCGGCCAGGCGGGTCTCGAGGTCCGTGGGCGGAGCGGATGTGGCGGGCGCCGTATCATACAGCAGGCGGCATGTGCCGGTGGCGAGTTCGGTGGCCATAATCACAGGCATGCGGGCGCGGCGCTTTTCGGCCACGGTTTCCAGCATGGACAGAGGTAGCGTGCCCTGCGGGTGGGTGGGCGTGCTGATCGCCGCCACGTACACGTCAAGCAGCCCGCCACAGGCCAGCCCAACCGTCCAGGCGTCGTCGCTCGATACGCCATAGGACAGCGCCGCCGGCCTGCCGGTCTGCATGACGGTGGCGGCTTCCCCGATCACCGCGCCTTCCACGCAGCCGCCGCTGACCGAGCCTTCGATGCGCCCGTTCTCGCACACGGCCATCATGCTGCCCGCGGGCCGGGGGGAACTGCCCCATGTCGAGGTGACGGTGGCAAGGGCGCAGGGCAGTCCCGCCCGGGCCCATTCGATCAGGAGATCCAGAGGATCGGGCGTGGAAGAAAGCTTTGTCATGGCAGATGTACTTTATCAGCACGCATGCGCGCCTGTCACCCGCTGGACATGCATGCCCGGACACCCCATGTAATGTGATAACACGCGGGCCACCACAGGGTGGCCCGATGCATGAACGGAGTATTTTATATGAGCTATGTCGATCCGGTCTGGTATGTTGTGGCCGATAGCATTCACGCCCGCATTCTCAAGCACGGCGAACACGGTCTGACCACCATCACCCACCTCAAGAGCGACGACGCCAAGGGCATGGACGCCCCGCGTAATGGCGCCTATGGCAAGGTGATTGCCGAGTTCCTGAACAAGGCCGTCCGTGCGAAGGAAGCGCCGGGCATCGCCCTTGCCGCCCCCGGTGAGGTGATGCACCAGATCCGCGAACATCTGGACGTGGAAGCCCGCCCGCTGGTGGTGAAGGTGCTCGAGCATGACCTGACCAACACGCCGGACAACAAGCTGGCCCCGCATTTCGATATTCCGGCCACCGGCTGGCCGCTCGCCAAGGAGCGCTGAGCCGCGCCTGTGGTTCAGTAACGGTGCGCCCTGCGGTAACGTGGGGCGCATTTTTTGTTTGTAGGGCTTTTCATCATGCCAACACCCCTGTCACTCGAAGTCGTGCCCGTGACCGCATTCGGGCAGAACTGCTCCATCCTGTGGAACCCCGATACGCATCATGCGGTCGTGGTCGATCCCGGTGGGGATGTGCCCCGCATCATGGCATCCCTGACAGACAAAGCCCTGACGGTTGACGCCATCTGGCTCACCCACGGTCATCTTGACCACGCAGGCGGTGCCGATGCCCTGCGGCGCGAACTCTCGGCCCGGCAGGGTGCGCCCGTGCCGGTGCTGGGGCCGGACCGGGCTGATGCGCCCCTGCTTGAAACCATTCCGCAGCAGGGCGCCCTGTTTGGCCTGAGTGGGGTGGAAAATGTAAAGCCGGACCGTTTTGTAAGGCATGGCGAAAAGCTCGAAGCCCTGGGTCACGGTTTTGAGGTGCGCCATGTGCCCGGCCACACGCCGGGGCATGTCATCTTTTATGATCCCGACGCCCGCTTCGCCTTTGTGGGCGATACCCTGTTCAGGGGCGGTGTGGGCCGCACCGATCTGTCCTATGGCGACCACGCGCAGCTGATGGATGCGATCGGGCGGGAATTGCTTACATTGGATGATGATGTCACGATCCTGCCCGGTCATGGTCCCGCAACGACAATCGGCGCGGAGCGGAAGGGCAATCCCTTTCTGGCCTGACGGATAGATTAAAGGGTGCAGGAGAGTATTTGCTTATGATGTCCTTCAAGGCGGGCCGGTGGCTGGCCCTGGCCGCATGCATGGCCGCAGTGTCCGTTCCCGCCATGGCGGCGGAGGAGACGGGGGAACCCACCCACGCGCAGGCTCCGCTGCCCACCGTGCCGCTCACCATCACCACGGCCGATGGCACGAAGCATGTGTTCACGGTGGAAAAGGCCATGACCCCGCGTGAGCAGCAGGTGGGTGAAATGTTCCGCCCCTCGGTGCCGGCGGATGCCGGCATGATCTTCGTGTGGTCCTACCCGCGCCAGAGCGACATGTGGATGGAGAACACAAAAGCCCCGCTCGATATCGTCTTTATCGGGGCGGATAACCACATCTCTTCCATTGTCGAGAATGCCGTGCCGCTCAGCCTGGCCCGCATCAGCAGCCACGGCCCCGTGCGTGCCACGCTGGAATTGCAGGCGGGCATTACCGAAAAGCTGGGAATCGTGGTGGGAGACAAGGTCGATTCTGACGTGCTGGCGAGCAAGCCCGCTGGTAAGTGATTCTATTATCTGGCTGTTTTCCGGGGGGCTGAAGGCACCCCGGAGCATATTTTTCACCTTCTGTGCATTTTTCTGATTGACGGTAGATGGTGTGGGTCCTATATCCCCAATCACCGGCGGCGCTGAGGAAACTTCTTGAGCTTCTTTGGTGGATTTG
>NZ_NIRT01000001.1 GCF_003207795.1 Komagataeibacter nataicola
CCAGACGGACCATGCGGTATCGGAAAAGACAGACTGCATCATGCTCATCATAAACAGCTATGCAGTCCGTTCTGTCATTCAAGGTCTAACACGCCCTAGTCTGCTCATTCAGCAATTATTCATTCAGTGAATATAAAACAACCGTCTTTAGGCGACTTTGAGTGCTTTGATAATTCTTATTTTTTGACCTCTAGGATCTGGACGTTCGATCCCCTCAAGATCCACGCATGGATCAATAATCAGGAGGCCCAGGTTTGTCAGGCCGCACCAACGCCAACATCTACCTTCGAGGCAAAACGTATTGGGGGCGGCTCCAGATTGCCGGCCGCGAGCATCGAAGCAGCCTACGCACGACTGACACGCGGGAAGCCCGGCGCAGGCTCCGCCACTGGAAAACGGAACTCGAGCGCGAGGCCGTAACGGGCGACAGCGACCAGCTTTTTGAGGAAGCGGTCATCCGCTGGATCACGGAAGTGCTGGAAACCTCGGTCAAGCCCCAGACCATGCGGCGCTACACCATCTCCATCTGCAGCCTTGAGGGCACATTCAAAGGCGTGCGGGTGCGTGACATCACCACCCGACTGATTTCCAATTTCGTATCCGGCCGGTCGGGCAATGTCACCAACGCCACGATTCGCCGTGACCTGGCTGCCCTGTCCCGCCTGCTGTCGGCCTGCGTGGCGTGGGGGTGGATCACCGCCAACCCGGCCCTGTCCTTTGACCGCACGATCATCCGCGAACGGCGCGATCCGATCACGCTGCCCTGCCCCGATTCGGTGGCACGGGTCAAAACCGCCTGCCCGCCCGGCATGGCCGCGATTCTCGACCTGCTGGAACAGACCGGCATGCGCGAAAACGAGGCCGTCAGCCTGATGGCTGAAAACGTGGACCACGAACGCCACCAGATCCGTCTGATCCGGACCAAAACGAGCCGACCGCGAACGATCGCCTGGGCCACACCGGGTGGGAACGCGGCGACATTACTGGAACACGCGCCACGCAGCGGCCTCCTGTTTCCCAACCGTGATGGCGCCGCCTATCGCAACGCGGCCTCGAATTACGGACAGGTCATGCGCCGGGTCGCTGCACGCTGCGAGGCCGAAAGCATACCCTTCACCCGCTTCCGCATCCATGACCTCCGCCACGCCTTCGCCATCCGATGGCTCAAGGCGGGTGGTGACATCTACCGGCTGAGCCGCCATCTGGGACATACATCGGTCAAGACAACCGAAATCTACCTGTCCGCCCTGACGGCGGATGAACTGGACCGCGTGCTGCATGTCGGCACAACAGACGGCACAGAGACCCCATGACTGTAGCGGTTTTTGTGCACGGTAACATCTAGACGGCGGCGGAATAGCTGGCTAAACAGACCTTATGGAGAGGTGGCCGAGCGGTTGAAGGCAGCGGTCTTGAAAACCGCCGTGCGTGTGAGCGTACCGTGGGTTCGAATCCCACCCTCTCCGCCAAAATATTCCCCTGCACAAATCTATTTCACGATGGCCGCTTCGACTGGCCATCAAAACATATTAGGCACGCCCCAGCGCCTCACACGTCGCCGCCCTGTTGCGTTCGCGGCCTGATAATGGGCCTGCAGGATGGCTGAATCGAATTCCAGATACAGGTTATCCTGATCGGCAACCAGCCTCTCGAACACTGTTTTCCACACCCCCGCATGGCACCAGCGGTTAAAGCGACGATACACCGTCTGCCATTGACCATAGCGCTCAGGCAGATGGTGCCAATACGCGCCAGAACGCAGGATCCACAGGCAGCCATTCACGAACAGGCGGGTATCTTCTGCCCCATCATCCGCATCACTGAATTTGCCAGGCAGAAGGGGCGCAACAAACCGCCATTGCGGCGTGCTCAACTCGTAACGCTTTATCCCCATTCAAACCTCCATGCGCCAGAAAGAATTTGGTTCCCCACAAGAAAACGCCCGATCCCGATCGGAGCCGGGTTTCCCTTATCCTGTCATCATGGCAGCACGCACGGCAAATCATACGCTGCCACATAAACCGGCTTCAATGGCGCCCGTTAGTGTCCCTCCCCCCGCATGCGGGCTTCTTCATCGGCTTTTGCCTGCTCGCGCACCCGGCGTCGCGCCCGCGCGCGCAGCCACATCCACACGCCCGTGCCCAGCATGACCGCTCCCATCACGCCACACAGATACATCAGCAGCGGATGACGTGAGAGGAACCAGTCCACCCACATCCACAATGGCAGGTGACCTACGCTATAGGTGGGCGAGGTGCGGTAGGTAGTCAGTTGGCTGCCATTTTTCAGCACCAGATCACCCTGTATCTGCGGCAGCATCCTGCTGTCATGCAGGCTGAGCACCAGGTCGTGGATCTGCCCGCCATCATCGCCGACCAGCGCCAGGACCGACCGATGCGCCGCATAGGGAGATTCCGCCCCGATCATGAAGGCCGCCCCCTTGACGGGGGCATCAAGATTGGCCGTTACGCCATTGCGCAGGCCAGCGTTGTCCCGGTCCTGAAACAGGTACCAGATACCCTGCAGCCCCATGTCCTGCCCAACGGCGAGATGGTTGGCATCGATATGATAGGCCGAACGTGACAGCAACGCTGCCGCCCCACCCATCTGCTGCACCGGCGCAAGCAGGATCACGTCGCCCGAGGGTGGTTTCTGCGCGACCTCATCCGTGCTGGCCAGGTGCACGCCCGCGACCGGATAGCCCGTAACCGACCCGAAAAAACCCATCAGGTCCAGATAGGCGCCAAGCGTATCGTGGTCAGGCGTGCGGGGCAGCACCACCGTGGTCTCGCCCAGATCGGCCATGCGCGAGAACGGAAAACCGATCTCGGCAAAATAGGACAGGTTGGGCAGCATGGCGAAATGCACCCCACGCCGGAAGTCGAGCATGGAATCCGAATCAATCGCCATCTGCACGTCGCCCGGCGTGCGGCGGCACGCGCCGGGGTCCATCGGGCGGGTATTGAAGCTGAACTGGAGGTCGTTCTGCCCGAACAGAAGCCACGGCGGCATGGCGGTCACGTGCCCCATGGAGCCCGCATGCTGGGTCACCATCCGCTCCGACCATGCCCGCCACAGGCTGTTGGGGCGTAGCGAATAGCTCTGGATATAATTGTGATTGAGATGGATATCGAGCCGCGATGCATTGAGGTCCATCACCGCCCCGTCAGGCGCACGGACCCACAGGTCCATCAGAAAAGGCAACTGGTGCCAGGTATACAGGTCAGGCGGCAGGTGAAAGGGCACATGTAGCGGCGCCCCCACAAAACCTGAGGCCTGCAGGTCGCTTGCGGCTACAAGTTCACCCAACCGCACCGGCCGGTCGGTGGGAATGAACGCAGGCGCGTCATAAGGCCGACGCGGGCGCAGGCTGACATCCTGCACAACGGTGGACGCGACATCGCCCAGCGTATCAGGCGAGAACACCAGCTTGCGCGCTGCGATCTCCACCTCCCTGGCATTGCGCCCGGTCACGACCAGAATGGTACCCCACCTGTCGGCAGGGTTGGCCATTTCCAGCAGGGTTGGCCCCACAGGGGGATGGCCCTGGTCATCAACTGGCAGGTTCTCGCCAATTTCAATGGCGTTTCCCGTATCCGGCAGGGCGGATGATACGGGAAAGGAAATCTGGTGCGACCCCGCCATCCGGCCCAGCCACGAGGCCACAAGCCCCGCCCCGCGCAGAACCTCCGGCGCCGATGTAGGCGCGGGCAGGACAACGGGCACGCGCATCGCCACCCGCAGCGCGGGGTCAAAGAAAGGCGCAGGCAGGCGCGCCAGCGTGCGTTCGGGCGTGATGCGGGCGGTGGTGAGGGTTATGCTGGACTGGTCCGATATCTTGGCCCACAGTACATCATTATACAGATCATTACAGTCACGCCGGTATTCACCCGCGAAGCGGAAGTTGAGCTTGCTGTCCTCGGTAAAGTAGAGCGGGTCTATGGGGAACTCGATCGGCCCGAAGGTCGGGTGCGTGGGATCGACCCGGATCGTGCCGACATACTGCTCGTTGAGGGTGACGTTGACGGCAGATGCTTCAGGCAGGAGCGAAGGTGAAATCGCGCCGGACAGGCTTAGCATCGCGTGCGTGACCACGCGGTTGGCCGGCACCACCACGTCAAGCCCCTGCAGGGGGGAGATGCCGGTCAGGCTCAGCGGCCCGTTGACCAGCCCCATGTCACGAAATGCAATGGTGCGCGTGACCTCGGTATCGGCGATGCGCCCTGCGGCGGCGGAATCCACCGGCTGCGGCACGGGTGGCAGATCACCGGAATTGCTGTCGCCCCATGGCGTTGCGGACGATACGCCCGTGCGGTCAAAAACCGTGGGGTGCACAGGTTCCGCCGCCATGGCGGGAAAGACCGCCAGCACGAGTGACGCAACCAGCGCGCCCATGCTTCCGCGTATGCTGCTGGCATGGGTGGGCGGCACGATCAGACTCTTCTTTTCCAGCTTCTCTTCCTCTTTCTTTTCTCCGGCTTCCTCCTCATCCCCGTTTCCGCCTGAAGGGCTGATATTCCACAGATACGGGGGCGCCAGCAGCCCACCGATACTTTTTATAACCTGATAGATACTGTTAAGAGGCCGATCCTCCTTAAAGTCGGCCCAGTTATCCCACGCGTTGCTGCGCCCGAATACCATGCTCACAACCTGCCGTTCCTCTTCCAGCGTCTCGATCTTCCATTGCAGGTGCAGCCATCCGCCGCGCTGGCCCAGAATGCGGGTGGGCACGGCCACTTCAATACCATCTTCAGGGCGGGTATAGCGCAGTTCGATATCGACGGGCGTTTCAAGCTTGACGGGCAGGTGCAGCGTAACACCCGCCCCACCGAGCGAGATATCGGTTGTATGCGCATGGAAGACATCGCCATTTTCAAAACAGATATCAACCGGCAGCTTGACCCGCACACGCGGCGCATGGCGGATCTGCCGGGTTTCGCGCCCCACTGCAATGGAGGCCAGCACCACGATCAGGCTGATGGTGATCCACAGCGTATTGAGCGCGAAGGACTGGAACGCCAGTTTCTCATGATAGTCGAACACCATGCCGAACAGGCCACGCAACATGCCGCCAAACAGGACCAGCGCCATGATGACATTGGGGTACACCGCGCTGAAATCAAAATAGCCCCGCGCCAGCAGGCCGCCCTTGTCGGTCACGTTGAACTGGCCCTTGTGCGGCTGGAGCAGGGTCACGATGGTAATGCGCACCAGAAACAGCGCGAGCGAGGTTTCGTAAATCTCGCTCCAGAAGGAATAGCGCCACCGCCCCTCGATGCGCGAGAGCGTCATGATGGAATGAAAGATGTGCGGCAGCGCATAGACCGTAATGCCCAGCGGCGATGCGGCAATAATGTTCTGGCCAAAAAACAGGAACGCCAGCGGCGAGACCAGAAAGATCACGCGCGGAATAGCGAACAGGAAGTGCGACATGGCGGAAAGATAACAGAGCCGCTGCTCCCACCGCAGGCCGGGGCCAAGCATGGGGTTATCAAGCCGCATGATCTGGAGCATGCCGCGCGCCCAGCGCACGCGCTGGCCAATGTGCAGGATCAGCCGCTCGGTTGCCAGGCCGCCTGCCAGCGGCTGGCGCAGATAGGCGGTGCCCCACCCCTTGCGCTGCATCTTGAGCGCGGTATGCGCATCCTCCGTTACCGTCTCGGTCGCGAACCCGCCCACGCTGAGCAGCGCGGAGCGACGGATGGCGGCGCATGAGCCGCAGAAGAAGGTGGCATCCCAGAAATCATTGCCGTCCTGCACCAGGCCATAGAACATGTTGCCTTCAGGCGGCACGTCATAGCCTGCGGCGAGGTTACGCTGGAACGGATCGGGGGAATAGAAGTGATGCGGTGTCTGGAGCAGGGCCAGCTTGGGGTCGGCCACCATCCAGCCAATGGTCTTGAGCAGGAACGAGCGCGTGGGCACATGGTCACAATCGAAAATGACCACGAATTCGCCTTCCGTGATCTGCATCGCATGGTTGAGATTGCCCGCCTTGGCGTGATTGTTCTCGGAGCGGATGATGTAGCCCGCCCCGGATTCCTTGGCGAAGTCATGGAACGCCTTGCGCCGTCCGTCATCGAGAATATAGACGTTCAGCTTGCCTTCGGGCCAGTGCAGGTCCATCGCCCCCAGCACGGTCGAGCGCACCAGTTCCAGATCCTCGTTATAAGAGGGAACGTACACATCCACCATAGGCCAGTCATCAAGGTTGTCAGGCAACTGGTGGGGCTTGCGGTGCAGCGGCCACGACATCTGGAAATAACTCAGGCACAGGGTGGAGAGCGCATACCCCTCCGCCATCAGCAGCGCGACGGACAGCACGCTCTGCAGCGGGCTCGCGAACTGCACCGTGCTGCCCAGCCGCCAGATCAGGTAGCGGAAGGACACGAACAGCGACAGCATCATGAGGATACAGGTAATACGCCGCCCCGGCCTGCGGTTGAGCACAAAGAACAGCCCCACAGTGCCAATGGAAATACAGCCCTGCTGCATGGGCGTGACGGTAACGCCCCCCACCGAGACGCAGATGAGCGCGCCACCTGCCACGAGCAGGAAGATCAGCCCCCGCTGCGCGGCAGGTGTGGCCATTAATGCCGCCCCGCCCCACTTCAGCCATAATTCCCTGAACATGATTGACTACCAGATTACCCGAACATAAAGCCCTACAATACGTATATGCATGCCCGGGGGCGCGCCAGAACCCCTGCGGGCAACAGGTTGCCCGCCTGCCCTACGGCCGCGCCCTGCTCCCTATAATTGATGGCTCCACAAAAAAAGAATGTGCCTGTTAGGTCTTTCTTAACGAAGCGGAACAGTAAATGAGCAGCCCCCATCACTGCAAGATATTATCTGGTTTTTTCACTTATTTCACAAGCGGATGGCACAGATACGCCGGGCTGTTTATTTTACCAGTATAAATATTGCAACCTGTAAAAAATATGCCTTTATCAGGCTTTATTTATTATTTTATCGAATGATATAACATAAATTAATCTGAAATAATACTTCCTCTACCCCGTAACAGCCCATGCAAAAAGGCGCCCGACCAGAGGCCAGGCGCCTTTTTTCAATCATTCCGTGTGCCGTGGCCCACCTGCCTGTGCAAGACGGGCCATGGTCGGATCAGACCGCGCGGCGGCCACCGCCACCACCGCCGGAGCGGTTGCCACCGGGGCGGCCACCCCGGCCACCACCGGGCGGGCGACCGCCACCTGCAGGCCGACCGCCACCACCGGGGCGCCCGCCGCCGGGGCGACCACCACCGCCACCACGGCCACGGCCACCGCCACCGAGCACGGGCGGGCGCATGGTCGAGTTCTCGGCAGCTTCCGAGTGGTACGGATGCTCGGACACGACGGGAATCTTCTTGCCGATATTCTTTTCAATATCACGCAGCCAGGCGCGCTGCTCGGCATCGCATAGCGAGACCGCCCAGCCTTCGCGCCCCGCGCGCGCCGTGCGCCCGATGCGGTGCACATAGCTCTCGGGCACGTTGGGCAGGTCGTAGTTGAACACGTGGGTCACGTCATCCACGTCGATGCCGCGGGCTGCGATATCGGTCGCCACCAGCACCTTCACATTGCCCGAACGGAAGCCGGACATGGCGCGTTCACGCGCACCCTGCGACTTGTTGCCGTGAATGGCCTCGGCAGTAATGCCGTGCTCGTTGAGGAAGGTCGCGACCTTGTTGGCCTCATGCTTCATCAGCGTGAACACCACGGCGCGCTCGACCTTGGGCGAGTCCACCAGCAGCTTCAACGCCTCGCGCTTGTTGCCGGTATCGACAAACATCACGGCCTGGCGGATGCGGTCCACCGTGCTGGACGGCGGAGTGACCTGCACCGTGGCCGGGTCGCGCAGCAGGCCATGCGCCAGGTCCGATATGGTCTTGGGCATGGTGGCCGAGAACAGCAGGGTCTGGCGATCGGTGGGCAGGGCCGCGACAATCTTGCGGATATCGCGCACGAAGCCCATGTCGAGCATGCGGTCGGCTTCATCGAGCACCAGCACTTCAAGGCCGGACAGGTCGACATGGCCCTGGCCCATCAGGTCGAGCAGGCGGCCGGGAGCGGCGACCAGCACGTCCACGCCACGGCGCAGCGCCTCGATCTGGCGGCCCTGCCCCACGCCACCGAACACGACAGCGTGGCTGAAGCGCATGTGGCGGGCGTAGGAGGCAAAGCTCTCCCCGATCTGGGAGGCCAGCTCACGCGTGGGGGCCAGCACCAGGGCGCGCGCGCCCTTGGGGTGGGCACGGCCCTTCTCGCGGAAAAGGCGGTCAAGGATGGGCAGCGCGAAGGCTGCGGTCTTGCCCGTGCCGGTCTGGGCCAGACCCAGCAGGTCGCGCCCTTCGAGCAGGTAGGGAATGGCGCCGGCCTGGATGGGGGTGGGCGTGGCGTAGCCTTCCTCGTCCAGTGCCCGCAGCAGGGGCTCTGCAAGATGAAGATCGGCAAACGTCGTTGTCATGAATGGCGCCTCCTGGCGCGAAAAAACGGGGCAGCGAATCCCACAGGGCGCTGCATGCCCGGGTGGCGAACCGACAGATGAATCCGAAACCGGCCCTCATGTGCATGAGAGCACTCGTTCTGTCGTCGCAAGGATATCATGTAAGGAATAGAGGCCGGTCCAGTCTGCTTATGGTCGTGTCCCCCGCGTCAAGGACACGTGCAATCTAGCCAGCACGGGGAACAGGCGCGGTCCGTTCCCGAGCGTGATGCTCTATCGCGTTGCGGGCAGGACCGCAAGCTTTTAATGCGCCCTGCCTGCCCGCAGCATCAGCGCGGGGGAAAGCGGTCGGTCAGGATGACTTCGCTGTCAGGCAGTTTGCCCACACGCGGGGCCGCCTCCTGCGTGCCCCTGCCGATCACCACGAACATCGCCACCACATGGTTGGGCGGCAGGTTGATCAATTTGCCCACGGCCTCATAATCAAAGCCATCCATCGGGCAGGACTGGTAGCCCATGGCGGTGGCGGCGAGCATGAGCGTCTGGGCGGCCAGACCACAACTGCGCATGGTCTCGTCCTGCTGCACCCATTCGCGGCCTTCATAGTAGCGGGTGATCGTTTGCGCCATCTGCTGCCTGACCGCATCGGGCGCGCCGCTGAAGTAACGGGCGGGGTCTTCCTTCCAGGCATCACGGTCGGCACACAGCACGACAAGCACCGAAGCATCCGTCACATGCGCCTGGTCCCACGCCACCCTGCGCAGTTCGCGCCGCAGGGCGGGGTCTTTCACCACCACGAAACGGCAGTGCTGGACATTGAACGCCGAGGGCGCCATGCGCGCCGCCGAGAGCAGGGTGCGCAGTTCGGCATCGCTGATCCGGTGGTCGGGATCATAGGCGCGGATGGCGCGCCGGGTGCGAATGGCTTCAAGTGTGTCCATGGTCGGGTCTCCCCATCGTGGCGCGTTCAGGGGCGTGGGCCGTCCTTGCGCCGCAGCAGGAACAGCGCCTGTTCGCCAAACAGGTTGGCCAGCCGGATCGAGCGCCGCCACGGTGCGCGCTCGCCGTCTTCATCAACGGCCATCCATTGCTGCACACCATAACCCTCATCGCGGCACAGCGTCAAAAAGTCGAGAATGGTGCACGGGTGGATGTTGGGCGTGTCGTACCACGGCCTGCTCCACACGCTGGTCATGGGCATGCGCCCGCGCGTGAGCAGTTGCAGGCGCAGCCGCCAGTGCCCAAAGTTGGGGAAGGAGACGATGGCATACCGCCCGATGCGCAGCATCTGGCGCAGCACCTCACGCGGGCGCTCGACCGCCTGGAGCGTGCGCTGCAGCACTACATAGTCAAAGGCGTTATCGGGGTAATGGGCCAGGTCATGATCCGCATCGCCATGCATGACCGGCAGGCCGTGCGCGACCGAGCGGGTCACCTCCTTCATGTCGATCTCGATGCCACGGGCATCACAGCCGCTGTTGCGGAACAGGTAGTCGAGCAGCGCGCCATCGCCGCTACCCACGTCAAGCACGCGGGTGCGGGGGCGGATCATGCCGGCGATGAGTCGCTGGTCAAGGCGCATGGTCAGGCAATCCCGGCATGTTCGGCGGCTCCGCACAGGAAACCACGGATGGTACGGTCAAAATCCGGCTCATCAAGCAAAAAGGCGTCATGGCCCTTGTCACTCTCGATCTCGACAAACGACACATTGGCCGCGACCCGGTTCAGCGCACGCGCCAGCAGGCGCGACTGTGATGTGGGGAACAGCCAGTCAGATGAAAACGACACGATGCAAAAACGCGTGCGCGTGCCCGCGAAGGGGTGCGACATATCGCCATCATGCTCGGCGCCAAGGTCGAAATAATCCATGGCGCGGGTGATGGTGAGGTAGGAATTGGCATCAAAGCGCCGCACGAAGGTCGAGCCCTGGTGGCGCAGGTAGCTTTCCACCTCGAACATCTCGCCAAACAGCGAGCCCGGCCCCCCTGCCCCGACGCGCCCCGGCTCATGGCGCACGCGGCGGCCGAATTTGCGCGTCAGCGCGGCCTCGGAAAGATAGGTGATGTGCGCCATCATCCGCGCCACCGCCAGCCCGCGCGCCGGGATCTCGCCGCATTCCCAATACCGCCCGCCATGCCATTGCGGGTCAGCGAAAATGGCCTGGCGGCTGACCTCGTTGAACGCAATGTTCTGGGCGGAATGGAACGGGGATGTGGCAATGGGCATGGCCGCGAACACGCATTCAGGGTAGGTCGCGGCCCATTCCAGCACCTGCATGCCGCCCATCGACCCGCCAACGACGGCCAGCAGGCGCGTAATGCCCAGATGGTCGACCAGCAGCTTCTGCGCGCGCACCATGTCGCGGATGGTGATGGCGGGAAAGTCCGTGCCCCACGGCTCCTGCGTGCCATCGGGCAGCGTGCGCGGGCTGCGCGGCCCGGTGGTGCCCATGCAGCCGCCCAGCACGTTGCAGCAGATGACAAAGAAGCGGTCGGTATCGATCGGCAGGCCGGGGCCGACCATGCGGCTCCACCAGCCGGGCTTGCCGGTGAGCGGATGCGGGTCGGCCACGTATTGATCGCCCGTCAGCGCATGACACACCACGATGGCGTTGTCCCGCGCGGGCGAAAGCGTGCCATAGGTGCGGTACGCCACGTCGACCGGGGCCAGATGGAAGCCGCAGTCAAGCGGCAGCCCATCGGCAAAGGTCACGCTCTGGTGCGACAGGCTGGTGGCGGGAATGGCATTGTCCATTCTGAATCCGGCTTTGCATGAACAGGGATGATGCGCGAAAGGCAGCCCCTGCGTATGGCACCGCTGCCCCGGGCTTGCAAGGTTCATGCCCCCACGGGCGGGCGATTGTCTGGCAACACTGCCGCATTGGCAGGATAATGAATGTTCCCGGGCAGCCTCTTTCTTCAAAACAACGATATTTCCTGAAGCTTTGTGAAAAAAGCTTCACCAGAAACTTTTACTTTCAATTATCCGGTCATGCTCAGAACTGTTCCACCTTGCCCACCCCTTCAATGGCCTTGATCATCTGCGCCACCCGGGGGGTCACGCGGTAGCGCTCGGCCAGGGTCAGTTCCACGTCCTGCGTGGCGGCGACCGATGGCATCAGGATCACCCGCCCGCGCCCGCTGCCATGGCCGAGCAACACGTCGCGGATCGGCTCGATGGCCTCGGCCTGATCGAACCAGATGCGCAGTTCGGCCGCAGCCTCCGCCGCTGCCTGTTCAAGTTCCATCACGTCGGATGCGGTAATGCGCAGGGCCTCGCCTTCGAGCTTGAGGTCGGCGGTGACCACAACGGCATTGCCAGCCACCAGAATTTCGCGCGCGCGCGACAGCACCTCCGAGAAGAACGTGACCTCGCACCCGCCCGATGCATCCGAAAGGCGCACCCACGCCATCTTGTTGCCCGTGCGCGTGGGCCGCTCCTTGCGGTCCACCACGCAGCCCGCGATCTTGACGCGCCCGATCCCGGCCTGTGCCGCAGCCTCCAGCCCCGTGGCCCGGATTGCGCCCAGCCTGCGCATGAGCGGGCCGTAGGAATCCAGCGGGTGGCCGGTCAGGTGAAAGCCGATGGCGTCGGCCTCCATGTTCAGCCGCTCGAATTCCGGCCAGTCGGCGCAGCGCGGCATGCGCAGCGGCTCGCGCTGGGCAGGCGCGCCACTGCCACCGCCAAACAGGCCGATCTGCCCGCTCGCCGCCTCCTGCGCATTGGCCTGCGCACGGCGCATCACGGTCTCGGCGGCCCCACAGGCCTGGGCGCGGTTGGGCAGGATGGTGTCGAACGCGCCCGCCCGCGCCAGATTTTCAAGCTGCATCTTGTTGACCTGCCTGGGGTCAAGGCGTGCGGCAAGATCCTCAAGGTCGGTAAAGGGTTTGCTGCCACGTACCGCCACGAGCGACTGCATGGCACCGAGCCCCACCTTTTTTATCGCCGCCAGCGCGTAACGGATGCCGTAGGTCTCGCCATTGGGCAGTTTTTCCACCGTAAAATCGGCGCCGGAGGCATTGATATCGGGCGGCAGCAGCGGAATGCCGAGCCGGTCTGCCTCCTGCCGCAGCCCGGCCAGCTTGTCGGTCTTTTCCCGCGCGAGCGACATGCACGCGGCAATGAAGGCCACGGGGTGGTTCGCCTTCATCCACGCGGTCTGGTACGACACCAGCGCGTAGGCGGCGGCGTGTGATTTGTTGAAGCCGTAATCGGCAAACTTGGCCATGAGGTCGAACACCTCGGCGGCCTTGTCCTGCTCGATGCCGCGCTTCATCGCCCCTTCGGTAAAGATCACGCGCTGGCGGTCCATCTCGGCGCGGATCTTCTTGCCCATGGCGCGCCGCAGCAGGTCGGCCCCGCCGAGGCTGTAGCCCGCCATCTTCTGGGCAATCTGCATCACCTGTTCCTGATAGACCATGATGCCGTAGGTCTCTTCAAGAATATCGCGGATTTCCTCGTGTGGCGGCTCCCACGCCTCGCCATGTTTGCGCCTGCAGTAATCGGGGATGTTGGCCATGGGGCCGGGGCGGTACAGGGCCACGGCGGCGATCAGGTCTTCCAGCCGGGTCGGGCGCATCTGCTTGAGCACGTCGCGCATGCCCGCGCCTTCAAACTGGAACACGCCCGCCGTATCGCCGCGCGCCAGCATGTCATAGGTCAGTTCGTCATCCAGCGGCAGGGCGGACAGATCGACCTCGATGCCCATGCCATGCAGGAACTGCACCGCGCGTTGCAGGATGGTGAGCGTGGTCAGGCCAAGGAAGTCGAATTTGACCAGCCCCGCCTGCTCCACGAACTTCATGTTATATTGGGTGACCAGCATCTCGCTCTTGGGGTCGCGGTAGAGCGGCACCAGTTCCACGAGTTCGCGGTCACCAATCACAACGCCTGCGGCATGGGTGCTGGCGTGGCGGAACAGGCCCTCGAGCTGCTGGCCAATTTCCAGCAGGCGGCGGATGGCCTCGTCCTCGTCGCGCATTTCCTGCAGTCGTGGCTCGCCCTCGATCGCCTGCCTGAGCGTAACCGGTTGCGCGGGGTTGTTGGGGATGAGCTCGGCCACGCGGTTGACCATGCCGAATGGCAGGCCAAGCACGCGCCCCACGTCGCGCACGGCGGCACGCGCCTGCAGCTTACCGAACGTGATGATCTGGGCCACGCGGTCCGGGCCGTATTCACTACGGACGTAGCTGATGACCTCATCGCGCCGGTCCTGGCAGAAATCGATATCGAAATCCGGCATCGACACGCGCTCGGGGTTGAGGAAGCGCTCGAACAGCAGGTTGAAGGGAATGGGGTCGATATCGGTAATGGTCAGCGCCCAGGCCGCGAGCGACCCCGCGCCCGAGCCACGCCCCGGCCCCACGGGTATGTCATGCGCCTTGGCCCACTGGATGAAGTCGGCCACGATCATGAAGTAACCGGGGAAACCCATCTGCGCGATAATATCGAGTTCAAACGCGAGGCGTTCCTCGTATTTCGTGCGTGTGTCGTCATCCACGCTCATGCGCGACAGGCGGTTTTTCAGGCCGGTAATGGCCATGTTGCGCAGGGTTTCATCCTCGGTCTTGCCGGGCTGCACCTTGGGGCACATTGGCAGAAGCGGCTTGCGCGTTTCCACCTGAACGGCGCAGCAGCGCGCGATCTCGAGGGTATTGTCACAGGCTTCTGGCAGGTCGGCAAACAGTTCGCGCATCACCTCCGGCGGCTTGAACCAGTGCTCGGGGGTGACGCGCCAGCGCTCGCGCTCGGCCATGGTGCGGCCCTGGGCAATGCACAAAAGCGCATCATGCGCCTCGTACATATCGGGCCGGGGAAAAAAACATTCATTGGTGGCGACCAGCGGCAGCCCCATGCGGTCGGCCATGGCGATCATGCCCGGCTCCACCGCGCGCTCGGCCGCCTGCCCGTGGCGGTGCAGTTCGACTGCCATGTGGCTGCCATAAGCCTCATGCAGGCGGTCCATGAAGCGGGCGGCTTCCTTCTCCTGCCCTTCAGCCAGCATATGAAACAGCGGACCACGGCTGCCGCCAGTGAGCAGGAACAGCCCGCCCGCGCGTTCGCATAACTGGTCGAGTGTTACGGTTGGCTCATCCGTCTCGTGCTGCAAAAACCCGGCGGAGGACAGGAACTGCAGATTGGCCAGCCCCTCGGGGTTACGCGCCAGCAGCACCAGCGGCTCGGCGGGCATGCCGGGCTTGTCACTGCGCGAAGGCAGCGAAAGCTGGCAGCCGATGATAGGCTGCACACCCTTCTTGCCGCAATACTGCGAGAACTCCAACGCGCCAAACATGTTGCCCGTATCGGTTATGGCAACGGCGGGCATGCGCATGTCATGCGCCAGCGCCACCAGTTCAGGCACCCGGATGGCCCCCTGGCTGAGGGAATAGGCGGAGTGGACGCGCAGATGGACAAAATCGGCATGGGACATGCAGCCATTCTACCCCACTCGGGGCGCGATGTGCACTCCCCTGACGCGACCGCAAAGCAGCGCAGGTGGTGCGTGACAAAGACAATTATGGGTTTACGGCAATCTGTTACACAATGCCTGTTGCGGAGAAGTTATATTATGAAAACCAGACTGGTTGATTCCCTACCCTGCATTGAAAACGTCAATTCAATCATGAATGCAATGGAACAGGGCAGCGCGCACGACAAGCTGGCCTATATTGCCAGAAATTGCAGCCCTTACACATCACTGGCCTTCTGCACCTTGCTGTTCCCCACCATTATCGTGGTGGATGGATGCTTCCTTCTGGAATTTTATTATACTGAAAGTAACTTTCTGGATGCCTGCAAAAATTATAATAATGATAAAAGAAAAATTGAAGAAAATATGAACAACACATTCCTTTATGAGGTATTCGAATGCTTGGGCGAAAAAGTGTCTGATATGGTTTTTGAGGAAATAGGCAAGATTGTCCGGCTTTCATGGGACATGGTTTTAAAACAAACATTTCCTGAACGGGAATTTGCCGTAAAATATTTTCATGATGAACAGGATTATGGTCCCGTTGTCACATTCTGCCAGAAATAACCCTTTCACCTCACTGACCATGCTCGATTCATAAGGAACAGGCACATGAAGGTTTGCAAAAGTGGTCTTGATAAAAATATTTTGGAATTATTTACCGCTTCTTTCCCTGATCATGATTTTTTCCTGCATGCGACGCATTTTGTCACAGTAGAGCAGGCCCTTGCCACAATCGGCATGCTCAACCCGGATTTTTTTGAAATAGACGGTTATATTTTATGGAAAAATCCACAAACCATAAAATACATAGAAGAAAAGAGAAAAATAGATGAAGGGAAACCAAGAGGATTCAAGGAAATGCAGCGGATTGAACATTACCTCAATCTATTTGAAATAGGCACCCATTTCCAGAAATGGGAAGAATGGCCTCCTTCCCTCAAGGATGAAGACGCACGGTATAAAAAAGACATCGAACTGATGGTCATCTTCGCCCATCAGATTGAGAAATACTGGCGTATGGCACTGAACAGGTGTTTTCCTGACAGAAAATTCGAATTTGAAATCTCCGCCGATGGCCTGGAAGGTGAACTGGGCGTGTGCCTGACCTTCTGGCAGGCGGAGTAGCACATGGTGGAGACAGGGCCGCCAATGCGCCGCCCTGTCAGAAAAGCGTTGTAATCCGGTGAATGAAATTCATCATCGAGAGCCTGGCTTTATACCCGCTGGCTTCGTGTTCCTGTTGTTTCTGCTTTTCCTTCGCATATTTTACAATGCGGTTGATATTCAGACCCGGCTCTTGCGCAAAGGGCGGATCATCTTCAAGCCAGAACAGATCACGCTGCTACGCGTATTCGTTAGGAAACAGTCATCATAGAGGCCCGGCGTGTCGTAACACCTGATCCATTTCAGGGGCAGTTGCGCTCATCATGACCGAGCAGTTCGATATGGAGATGCCTGTATCGTCGTTTCGCGTGTGGGCTGCCGGGCGCGAGGGATCATCCCTCCACCGGCACCACCTTTCCATCACGCAGGGTCACGATGCGGTCCATACGGCGGGCCAGCTCCATGTTATGGGTGGCGATCAGGGCGGCCACGCCATGGGCGCGCACGGTTACCAGCAGGGCATCAAACACGGCATCGGATGTATTCACATCAAGGTTGCCGGTTGGCTCATCGGCCAGCAGCACATGCGGGCGGTTGGCCAGCGCGCGGGCAATGGCCACGCGCTGCTTCTCCCCACCCGAAAGCTTGCCCGGCAGGTGGTCCAGCCGGTGGGCCAGGCCAAAATCGGCCAGAAGTTCATCCGCCCGCGCCCGCGCCTGCCCGCGGGGCACACCCGCGATCATCTGCGGAATCATGACATTTTCACGCGCGGTGAACTCGGCCAGCAGGTGATGGAACTGATAGACAAACCCGATCCGGTCGCGCCGCAGTTCCGTGCGCCCGCCATCAGCCAGCGCACCCGCATCCTGCCCTGCCAGCAGCACGCAGCCTGCATCGGGTTTTTCCAGCAGGCCCGCCACATGCAGCAGGGTGGACTTGCCGGTGCCCGAGGGCGCCACAAGGGCCACGATCTCGCCACCCCGCAGCGTAAGGTCGGCCCCGCTCAGTACCTCGAGCGTTTCCTCGCCGCTGATATAGCGGCGCACCACGCCATCAAGGTGCAGCGGCGGGGCGGTGTTTACAGCATCATTCATGGCGCAGGGCCTCCACCGGGTCGGTCTTGGCCGCCCGCCATGAGGGGTAGAGCGTTGCCAGCAGCGAAAGCACCAGCGCCATGGCGATCACCTCAATCACCTGCGACCACACCAGCTTGGCGGGCAGGTGCTCAAGGTAATACACCTCCGCATTGAACAGGTCGGTGCCGGTCATGCGCTGGAGCAGCTGGCGGATGCGCTCGATATTGAGGCAGAACACGATGCCCAGTCCGGTGCCGACAAACGTGCCCGTCACCCCCACCGAAGCCCCGCACATGAGGAAGATGCGCATGATCGCACCCCGCGTGGCGCCCAGCGTGCGCAGCACGGCAATATCGGCGCTCTTGTCCTTGACCATCATGATCAGCGAGGAAATGACATTGAAGGCCGCAACAAGGATGATGAGCGTCAGGATCAGGAACATCACGTTCTGCTCCACCTGCACCGCGCCAAAGAAGGCGTTGTTGCTCTGGGTCCAGTCCATCACGCGCACTTCGCCATCCATCGCTTTTTCAATCGCCTCGCGGATGGGGATGACGTTTTCAGCGTCCTTTGTCATGACCTGCACCTGCGTCACCTGCCCCGGTAGCTGGAAATAGACCTGGGCCGCATGCAGCGGCAGGAACACGTAACTGGAATTATAGTCACTCACGCCCGCATCAAAGATCGCCACCACGCGGTAGGCGCGCACGCGCGGCATGGTGCCAAAGGCGGTGGCCGCACCCTGCGGCGAGACAAGGGTGAGCCTGCCCCCCACGGTCAGCCCCGCGCGCTCGGCCAGCGTGGTGCCGACAATGATCGTGTCATCGCCACCAAAGTCATCAAGGCTGCCCGCGACAAGATTGTCACTGACCTCATGCAGCCCCACCAGGTCGGCCCGCGTCATGCCGCGCACCAGTCCGCCCGCATTATAATTGCCTGAATTGAGCAGCACCTGCGATTCAACCAAAGGCGCAGCCGAGACCACACCCGGCACGCCGCGCACGCGGCCTGCCACGGCATCATAATCGCTGATGGTGCGGCTCAGGCCATACACGCTCAGGTCGCCATTCAGGCCCAGGATCCGGCCGAGCAGGTCTGCCTTGAACCCGTTCATGACCGACATCACGATAATCAGCGTGGCGACGCCAAGCGCGATCCCGACCAGCGAAAAGATCGCGATGATGGAAACGAACCGCTCCCCCCGCCGGGCCCGCAGGTAGCGCCCGGCGATCATCCGCTCGAAGGGACCGAACATGCTCAGCCCTGCAGTTTCGCAATAAGGGCCAGCGCGCCTTCCAGCGTTTCCTCGGTGCGCTCGCCGGTGCGGCGGTTCTTGACCTCCACCTTGCCTTCCTTGGCACCCCGCGGCCCCACGATCAGCTGCCACGGGTGGCCCATCAGGTCGGCATCGGCAAACTTCGCGCCCGCGCGCTCGGCGCGGTCATCATACAGCACGGCCCTGGACGCTGCGGCGTAAAGCTGCTCGCACAGCGCGTCGCACTGGGCATCACCATTCTTGAGGTTGATGATGACCGCCTTGAAGGGCGCCACGGATTCCGGCCAGATGATGCCGTTTTCATCATGGCTGGCCTCGATGATGGCCGCGACAAGCCGCGAGACGCCAATGCCGTAGGAACCCATCTCGGGGTAGAGCGGTGCGCCATCGGGGCCGCTGACCGCAATATCCATCGACTGGGTGTATTTACGCCCGAAGTTGAAGATATGCCCCACCTCGATGCCGCGCCCCTCGCGCTGACGCGCGGCGGGCACTTCGGCCCAGGCCGCCGTGTCATGCATCTCGTCGGTTGCGGCATAAAACGAGGTCATGCGCGTGAAGAACTGTTCCAGCGAGGCGCGGTCATTGATGTCCACGTTCTCGGCCAGCCAGTCCTGATCCTCGAGCGCGCTGTCAAAGAACACGCCGCTCTCGCCGGTGGGGGCAAGGATGAGGAACTCATGGCTCAGCTCGCCGCCAATCGGCCCGGTATCGGCCCGCATGGGGATGGCGCGCACGCCAAGACGCTGGAAGGTGCGCAGATAGGCCAGCATCATGCGGCGATAGGTATCGACCGCCGAGGCCGTATCAAGATCGAAGCTGTAGCCGTCCTTCATGTAAAACTCGCGGCCACGCATCACGCCAAAGCGGGGGCGCACCTCGTCACGGAACTTCCACTGGATCTGGTAGAGAACCTGCGGCAGTTCCTTGTAGGACTTGACCACCTGACCGAAGATATCGGTAATCATTTCCTCATTGGTGGGGCCGAACAGCATGTCGCGCTCATGGCGGTCGCGGATGCGCAGCATCTCGGGGCCATAATCATCATACCGGCCCGAGCGCTTCCACAACTCGGCGGACTGCATGGTGGGCATCAGCACTTCCTGCGCGCCGGCCGCATCCTGCTCTTCACGCACGATATTGGCGATGTTCTCCAGCACGCGCAGGCCCGCGGGCAACCAGGCATAGATGCCGGCCGATGTCTGGCGAATCATGCCCGCGCGCAGCATGAGGCGGTGCGAGGTGATCTGGGCCTCGGCCGGATTTTCCTTAAGAGTCGGCAGAAAACTGCGGGACAGACGCATATCCGTATGAACCTTGACGTATGAGAACCGATAGTGCTGCGGACCCTAGACCAATCACAACGCCCGTGGAATGGGGCATGTGCACGGCCCGCCCCCTCATTACACTCAAGCGTGATGCAAAGCGGTGGTACAGGCGTAAACATCCGCGTGAGCAGGCATGGCGGCGCGGGCCTTACGGGCGTATGGTGCCCACGCAAATCTGGTTGCACGAAAGCGGTCGGGTTTAGGGAAAACGTACCAAAAAAAATGGCAGGAAACGGTCTATCCGTTCCCTGCCATAATCATTTCTGATCCAAAACCTGAAGGAACGCCGCCTTGAAAAAAGACGGCGTTCTGAAACTTTCGGTCCTTGAAAATAATTTCTTACACGCGCAGCAGATGCACATCCACCAGCGGGCGCTTTTGCAGCTTGCGGCCCAGCGCGCGGCGCAGCGCGGTCTTGGCGGCCTCGCGGAAGGTGGCGTCATTCTCGCGCAGTTCATCGGGAATTTCGTCCAGCGCATTGCCGAACTCTTCCGTCACGCGCACGGTCTCGGGGTCTTCGGCATCGAGCAGGCCGGGCGCACTCACCTTGGGGTCGCCAATCAGGTAGCCTTCATCATCCACAGCAAAGCTGCCCAGCACCATGCCGTTGAACAGCATGCGCCGCCGTGCCGAGAGCACGCCGCCATTCATGGGCAGGATGCGGCCGCCATCAAGCACCAGCCGCCCGGTGGGCGCGGTATCGCCAATTTCCACCCCGTTGCTGCTGATGTCGAGAATATCGCCATCCTCAAGCAGCACCGGCTCGATGTTGAGTTCCTGCGCAATGGCGGCATTAGCGGTCAGGTGACGCCACTCGCCATGCACGGGAATGAGGAAGCGCGGGCGCACGAGGTCATACAGCTTGCGCACGTCGCCACCCGTGGCATGGCCAGACACATGCACAAGGTGGTCCTTGTCGGTAATGACATGCACGCCACGCCGGGTCAGGTTGTCCTGCACCTGAATGACGGCCTGCTCGTTGCCGGGAATCATGCGGCTGCTGTAGATGACCGTATCCCCCTCACCAAGCGAGATGTTGGGGTGCGTGTCGGATGCGATGCGTGACAGCGCCGAGCGCGGCTCGCCCTGGCTGCCTGTCACGATCAGCATGATCTGGTTATCGGGCACCGAATTGGCGTCCTGCTCGGACAGGAAGTTCGGCACATCGGACAGATAACCGCATTCACGCGCCGCAACCTCGAGGTTGCGCAGGCTGCGGCCCACCACGGCCACACGGCGGCCCGCGGCCTGCGCCGCCTTGGCCAGCGTTTCCACCCGCGCCACGTTACTGGCAAAGCAGGTGACGGCAATGCGCCCTTCAAGCGATGCGATGAGGCGGGTCATCTCGCGCCGCACATCGGCTTCCGATGCGGAAGGCCCTTCGGTACGGACATTGGTGCTGTCGCACACCATGGCCAGCACGCCCTCGCGGCCAAGGGCGGCAAAGGTTTCAAGGTCGGTCGGCGGCCCGACCTGCGGGTCGGGGTCGATCTTCCAGTCACCGGTGTGGATGATGATGCCCTGCGGCGTGCGCAGCACCAGCGACTGTGATTCCGGCACGGAATGCGTGACCGAAATAAAGCGCAGGTCAAACGGTCCCACGTTGAACGCGCCACCGGGCGCGATCACGTGAATGGGCACCTGCTGCACCAGCCCTGCCTCACCGAGCTTGCGGCGCAGCACGGCTGCGGCAAACGGCGTGACATAGACCGGGCAGCCAAGCTGCGGCCACAGATGGGCGATGGCGCCCAGATGGTCCTCATGCGCGTGGGTCACGACCAGCCCTGCCAGCGCCTTACGGCGTTCGGCGATGAACACGGGATCAGGCAGGATGATCTCCGCCTCGGGCGTGTCATTGCCGCTGAAGCCGATGCCACAATCCACCGCAAGCCACGTGTCGCCCTGGCGGTAGAGGTTGAGATTCATGCCGATTTCGCCGGTTCCGCCCAGCGGGAGGAAAGAAACGCCTGTCATGTCATTCATTAAAAAGTCCTGTTACAAGATATCATGGGTTGGAAGATGCGTTTGAAGAAAGGGCCCGGAACGCCTGTTCCGTGCCGGTTTGTCTGTCCTGTTGTCAGCCCGGTCGGGGCCAAGATTCCGTTCTCTCGCCATAAGCTGGCAGTGTGCGCGACCTGAAACAGGCGGTGGAACCAGCACATTTCCCGCCCGGAAAATGGCGTTCGACACCGCACCGAAACAAAACGACGCACGATGAATTCATGCAAGGGATTATCATGTAATCCCTCTGACTTAAATCTCTTTCCGCAATCGGGGCGGATTATTCTTGCCTGCCACCCGCCATCAGCACCTCGCCCGTCACCACCTGCCGGGGCCCTGCGGGCGTGTCGAGCAGCAGGATTCCATCTTCCGCCAGCCCCGCAAACGTGCCGCTGAAGGCCTGGTTGCCTGCCAACACCCGCAGCTTCGTGCCCGGCGGGTGAGCGCGGGCCAGCCACGCCGCGCGTATGGCGTCAAACCCCTGCGCCGCATAACATTCCAGCCAGGCATCAAGGGCGCGAAGCACGGCGCGCGCCATGTCGGGCGGGCTGACCTCAACACCGCATTCGGCCAGACAGGCCAGTTCACGGCCTTCTATGCGCGGGGCGGCTTTGAGGTTGGCCCCCATGCCGAGCACCTGCCACGGCCCTGCTTCACTGGCCCCGCTCTCGATCAGGATGCCCGCCATCTTGCGCCCGTGCAGCAGCAGGTCATTGGGCCATTTGAGTTCCAGCGCGCCCGCTTCAGGCACAAAACCCGCCACGGCGTCATATAGCGCAAGCCCTGCAATGAACGGCCATAACCCCACCGGCACGATCGCCCCCTGCCCCACCAGCATGACCGACAGCGCCAGATTGCCACCCGGATCACACCACCCGCGCCCCCGGCTGCCGCGCCCGGCTGTCTGTTCCAGCGCCAGCACTGCAAGTCCGTCCTGCCCCTGCCCCGCCGCCAGCATGTCCTTGCACAGGTCGGATGTGGAACCGAGCCTGTCATGCACCTGCAACGGCCATGCACGCTCCCTGCTGCGGGGAATGCTCATGGTATGGAAAGCAGGGGGGCTATGGGTCATGAACTACCTGAACAATGCGCCTGCCGCCGCCTGCGCCGCCGTGGCAACCGGGCCGAGTGCTACGATGAAGAACACCGTCACCAGCCCCATGCCAACGGAAACGAACGAGACCGAAACCGGCGCACGATCCAGCGCCGGGGCGGCGGCATCGAAAAACATGATCTTGACGATGCGTATATAATAATACGCCCCGATCACGCTACTGATGATACCGATTGCCGCCAGCCCGTAAAGCTGCGCGTTGATCGCGGCATAGAACACCATCAGCTTGCCAAAGAACCCGGCCAGCGGTGGCGCGCCCGCCATGGAGAACATGAACACCGCCATGGCCAGCGCCATGCCCGGGTCGCTGCGGCCCAGCCCCGCAAGGTCGCTGATGCGGCTGACCGCACGCCCCTTGCGCCACATGGCCACGATGCCTGCGAACGCGCCCACGTTCATGAACAGGTACGTCACCAGATAGACCAGCGTGCCGCGCGTGCCCTCCGCCGTGCCGGCCGCAAGCCCGATCATGGCGTAGCCCATATGCCCGATGGAGGAATATGCCATGAGCCGCTTGATATTGCCCTGCGGAATGGCGGCCAGCGCGCCAAACACCATCGACGCCGCCGAGACCACCTCGATCAGCAGTTGCCACTGGTGCGCCATGGAGCCGAACGGCCCCGCCATCACCCGCAGCAGCACGGCAAATGCCGCGATCTTGGGCGCACCCGCCATATAGGCGGTCACCGATGTCGGCGCACCCTGGTACACATCGGGCGTCCACATATGGAATGGCACCATGGACAGCTTGAAGCACAGCCCCACCAGCACGAACACGATGCCAACCATAAGGCCCGCCGGCAGCACCGCGCTGCCGCGCACCGCCTGCTGCAGGCCGGCATAGTCCAGCGTGCCCGCAAAGCCGTAAGCCAGCGAGATGCCATAAAGCAGAATGCCCGAGGCCAGCGAGCCCAGCACGAAGTATTTCAGCCCCGCCTCCGCCGCCGTAACCTGATCGCGCGCAAATGCACACAGGATGTAGATGGACAGCGAGGAAAGCTCCAGCCCCACGAACAGGGTCATGAGGTTACCAGATGACGCCATAATCATGGCGCCAAGGGTCGAGAACAGCACCAGCACGGGGAACTCGAATTTGTCGATTTCCATCTCCCGTGCATAGCCAATGCCCAGCACCAGCGAGAGTGCTGCCCCCGCCAGCGCCAGCACCTTCATGAAGCGCGCGAAGCCATCATTGATGAAGACATGGCTGTAACCCGTGCCATCGGGCGAGAGCACCACAAGCGCTGCCGTCACCACCAGGGCGAACAGCGTCATCATCGTGCATGAAAAGAAAGCCTGACCGCGCTTTTGCATCACCCCGGCCAGCAGGATGACCAGCCCGGACAGGGCCAGCACGATTTCGGGCAGAGCAAGTGTCCAGTTCATTGGTTTGGCCCTGACATCCTTGGGGTTAGCTGGCGAACAGGATGGTGGTCAGCAGCACCACCAGCCCGATCAGCATGGAAAAGGCATAAACGGCCATCGAGCCGGTCTGCACCCGCACGGCCTGCCCGGCGCTGCCCGCAGTCAGTCTGGCCAGCCCTTCGGGTATGGCTTCGACCACGCCTTCGTCAGCGCCCTTCCACAGCAGCCGCGCCAGCGCACGGTAGGGGCGCACGAACACGGCGTCGTACAGCTCATCGAAATACCATTTGTTGAGCAGGAACAGATAAAGCGGGCGCAGGCTGCGCGCCAGCGTGGCCGGAATGCCGGGGCTTGCGATGTAGCACAGATAGGCCACCGCAATGCCCGCAACGCCCGCAAATGTGGGCACCAGCGCAATCAGGCCCGGTGTCTGCTCAAGGCGCTCCATGATGTCATGCCCCGGCAGGCTGGCAATGGCCCCGCCCCAGAACCCGGCCTGGTTCACACCCACATAGAACGGCGCCAGCACCACGCCCGCCACCACCGCGCCGACCGACAGCACCGCAAGCGGCACCATCATGGAAGGCGGGCTTTCATGCGCGCCCTCGTGCAGGTGCGCATCACGCGGCTGGCCATGAAACACCAGGAAGATCAGCCGCCAGCTATACAGCGCGGTGAGGAACGCGGTGATGCAGCCCATCATCCAGCCATAATGCCCCATGGAGGAACCCGACATCCACGCGGCCTCCAGAATGGCGTCCTTCGACCAGTAGCCCGCAAACGGGAAGATACCGGCCAGTGCGAGGCTGCCAATCCACATGGCGGCGTAGGTATAGGGGATCTTGCGCCACAGCCCGCCCATGCGGAACATGTCCTGCTCGTCATGCACGGCATGGATCACGCAGCCCGCGCCAAGGAACAAAAGCGCCTTGAAGAAAGCATGCGTGGTGAGGTGGAACATCGAGGCCTGATACGCCCCCACGCCTACGGCCACGAACATGTAGCCAAGCTGCGAGCAGGTGGAATAGGCGATGGTGCGCTTGATGTCAGGCTGCACCAGCCCCACGGTGGCGGCAAAGAAGCTGGTGGTGCCGCCTATCAGGATAATCAGGTCGCGGGTTACGGGTGCAAGCTCCACCAGAGGCGACATGCGCACCATCAGGAACACGCCCGCCGTGACCATGGTGGCCGCATGGATCAGCGCCGAGACCGGGGTCGGCCCCTCCATCGCATCAGGCAGCCAGGTGTGCAGGAACAGTTGTGCCGACTTGCCCATGGCGCCGATGAACAGCAGGGTGGCGATCACCTCCAGCAGCGGATGCGTGCCGAAAAGCTGGAAGGTGTCATGCACATGATAAGGAATGGCGGCGAAGATCGCATCATACGACACGCTGCCCAGCCGGATATAAATGAGCGAGATGCCGACAAGGAAGAACAGGTCGGCGATGCGGTTGACCACAAACGCCTTGATGGCGGCGGCACAGGCTGCGGGGCGGTCATACCAGTAACCGATCAGCAGGTAGCTCGCCAGCCCCACCCCTTCCCAGCCGAAGAAGAGCTGGAGCAGGTTGTCGGACGTGACCAGCATGAGCATGGCGAAGGTGAAAAGTGAAAGATAGGAGAAGAAGCGGTAAACCGGCTGCGCCTCATGCGCCATGTAGCCCACGCTGTACACATGCACCAGCAGCGACACGGTCGTGACCATGGCCACCACGCTGACCGAGAGCATGTCCATGCGCAACTGCCAGTCAGCCGTAAAGCCTGCCGCATGGATCCAGTCGGCCACGGGCACGACAATGGGGTTCACGCCCCCCATCTCGTACCCCAGCACCCCAATGGCGGACAGGGCCGCACACAGCATGAGGGCAATGGTGGTGAACCGCGCAGCACTATCGCCCATCAGGCGGCCAAAGCCACCGGCGAGAAGAAACCCGATCAGGGGCGCAAAGACCGCGACTTCAAAAAGGAAGGATGCCGCCTGCATGTTCCTTACCCCTTCATCATCGTAATATCGTCGACTTCGATCGAGCCGCGATTACGGAAATACACCGTGACAATGGCCAGCCCGATGGCGGATTCCGCCGCCGCGATGGTCAGCACGAACAGGGTCATCACCTGCCCCGACAGGTCGCCGGTGGCGGCTGAAAACGCCACGAAATTGATATTGGCCGAAAGCAGGATCAACTCGATTGACATCAGGATGATGATGACGTTCTTGCGGTTGAGAAAAATGCCGAACACCCCCAGCACCAGCAAAATCGCGCCAATGCTCAGATAGGGTGTCAGGCCGATGGCCTCAATCGGGCTATTCATCGCCCTCTCCTTTCGTGCCATTCGCAGGCGTCGTCATGACCAGCGCGGTGCCGGTCGTTTCCTGTGCTTCGGCCACGCGCCAGGCCTCGGTGCCATAGGTGCCGGGCACGGCGGCGATGTCGTAGCTTTCATGCGGGCGCAGGAAGCCGCCCTGGGCATCAACACCCGCGCCAAGCGGCACCTGCAGCATTTCAAGTGAATCAGTGACCGTGCGGTCATGCTGGCGGTTGATGTTCTGCCGCCGCCCTGTAGGCCGCTCGCGCAGGGTGAGCACGATGGCCCCGATCATGGCCACGAGCAGCACCAGCGCGCAGGCCTGGAACAGGAAGATGTAGTGGGTATAGATCACATCTCCCAGCGCCGCCGTGTTGGTGCGCTCGGGCGAGGACGGAACAAGATGCGCGATCTGCCCGATATTGGAGGCCGACCGCCAGTGCATGAACGCCATGAGCAGTTCAACCAGCAGCACGCCACCCACAATGCCGCCAATGGGCGCGTAACGCTGCACGCCTTCACGCATGTGCGTGAAATTGACATCCAGCATCATGACCACGAACAGGAACAGCACGGCGACCGCGCCGACATAGACAATGACCAGCGTCATCGCCAGGAACTCGGCGCCTGCGATCAGGAACAGGCCTGCCGCGTTGAAGAACGCAAGGATCAGGAACAGCACCGAATGCACGGGGTTGCGCGCGCTCACCACCATGGTGGCGGACAGGACGAGAACCGCAGCAAAAACGTAAAAAACAATCTGGGTCATCATGGGTAGGTTTCCTGCCGCATGGATGTTTCCTCCTGCTGGCAAGGCTGCCCCGGCATGGGCCGGGGCGGCCATGCATGTTCAGCGGTACGGGGCATCAAGCTCGAGCCTGCGGGCCAGCACGCTTTCCCAGCGGTCGCCGTTGGCCAGCAGCTTGTTCTTGTCGTACATCAGTTCTTCGCGGGTTTCGGTCGCGAACTCATAATTCGGCCCTTCGACAATCGCATCGACCGGGCAGGCTTCCTCGCACAGGCCGCAATAGATGCATTTGGTCATGTCGATGTCGTAGCGCGTGGTGCGGCGTGAGCCGTCATCACGCGGTTCGGCCTCGATGGTGATCGCCTCGGCTGGGCATGTCGCCTCGCACAGCTTGCACGCAATGCAGCGTTCCTCCCCGTTGGGGTAGCGGCGCAGCGCGTGCTCGCCCCGAAAGCGCGGCGAGAGCACACCCTTTTCATAGGGGTAGTTGATCGTGGCCTTGGGCTTGAAAAACGCCTTCAGCGTTGCCCCCATGCCTGCGGCGAGTTCGGCCAGCAGCATGGAGCGGGCGGCTTTGGTTAATGCATTCATCAGCCTGCTCCTCCGGGCAGAAGGCCCGTTACCATCAGGAACCCCGCCGTCAGCACCATCCACGCCAGCGAGAACGGCAGGAACACCTTCCAGCCCAGCCGCATGAGCTGGTCGTAGCGGTAGCGGGGAAATGTCGCGCGCACCCAGATGAACACGAACAGGCAGAACAGGATCTTGGCGATCAGCCACAAAGGCCCCGGTATCCATGTAAAGGGTGCCATGGCCAGCGGCGGCAGCCAGCCACCAAGGAACAGGATGCTGACCATGCCGGACATGAGGAACATGTTCGCGTATTCACCCAGGAAGAACAGGCCGAAGGCGAGCGCGGAATATTCCACAAAGAAGCCCGCCACCAGTTCACTCTCGCCCTCGGGCAGATCAAACGGCGCGCGGTTGGTCTCGGCCAGTGCCGAGATGAAGAACACGATGAACATCGGGAACATGGGCAGGCAGAACCAAACATGGCGCTGCGCCAGCACGATGTCGTTGAGGTTGAGGCTGCCCACCGCCAGCAGCACCGACACGATCACCAGCCCGATGGACACTTCATACGACACCATCTGTGCCGCCGAGCGCAGCCCGCCAAGAAAGGCGTATTTGGAGTTCGACGCCCAGCCCGCGATCAGCATGCCGTAAACGCCGAGCGAGGAGATGGCGAGCAGGTAGAGGATGCCCACATTGATGTTGGCAATGGCCAGCCCGTTGCCGGTGGGAATGACCGCCCACGCGATCATGGCCAGCGAGAAGGTCAGGAACGGCGCGAACAGGAACAGCATCCTGTTCGCGCCCGAGGGGATGACCGTCTCCTTGGTCAGCATCTTGATGGCATCGGCAAAGGCCTGCAGCACGCCAAACGGACCGTTGACATTCGGCCCCTTGCGCAGTTGCATCGCGGCCATCACCTTGCGCTCGGCCAGTGTAAGATAGGCCACGCCAAGCAGCAGCGGCACGAGCACCGCGAGCGATTCCAGCACGATCAGCAGGATCTGGCCCAGGGTGGTGTGAAAGAAGAAATCCGCCATGTCCCTACTCCGCCGCCTCGATTGCGGGGCGCACGTAAATCCCCGAACAGGTTTCCATGGTCGGGCTTGCGCGACACACGGCATGGGTCAGGTAATAATCGGCAATGACCGGGTAAAAGGGCGTTGCCGCCACCGCAACGCTGCCCGCCTGCGGCGCCGTGGTGTCCGCTGCGCCGAGGCGGGCATGTTCCGCCTGCCCGTAGGCCGGGTGCGCCTGCGCCATGCGCGCGCGCAGGGACTCGATCGTGTCATAGGGCAGCTTGCGGCCCGCCACCTCCGAGAAGGCACGCAGGATGCGCCAGTCCTCGCGCGCCTCGCCCGGCGGCATGACCGCGCGGAAGGCGCGCTGCACGCGGCCTTCGGTATTGGTGTAGGTGCCCGGCTTTTCGGCATAAAGTACTCCGGGCAGGATCACATCCGCCCGCGCCGCCCCCGCATCACCATGATGGCCCTGATAGATGACGAACGTGTCAGGTCCGATGTCACGCACCGCGAACTCATCCGCGCCGAGCAGCCACAGCACGTCCACCCCACCACCGAGCATGCCCGCCACGTCACGCCCCTGCGGGCCGGGCACGAGGCCGAGATCCAGCCCCGCCACCCGGCTTGCCGCCGTGTGCAGCACGTTGAAGCCGTGCCAGTCGGGGCGAATGGCATTCATCTGCACCGCCAGATCCCAGCATGCCTTTGCAATGGCCTGCCCGTCGGGGCGGGTCAGTGCGCCGTGGCCCACGATGATCATGGGGTTCTTCGCGTTGGCCAGCACCTCGGCAAAGGGCAGTTCGCCTGCTGCGAGTTTCGCCAGCGTGTCCGGCCCCTCGCCCAGCACGGTTGCGGCATAGGTCGGGTCGGCATTGGGCGCGCCGATCATGGCGATGGGGAATTTACCCCGCCCCGCATCGACAAACCGCCTGCGGATGCGGGCGTTGAGCACCGGGGCTTCCTGCCGGGGAATGGAGCCTACGATCAGCAGCGCATCCGCCTCGTCAATGCCGGAGATACCGGTATTGAAGGTATAGAAGTCACGGCGGGAAGTATCGTAACGCGCGCCATCCTGCCTGCAATCAATATTGGGCGAGCCAAGCATGCCCATCAGGTCCTTGAGCGCCATCAGGCTCTCACCGTCGCACATGTCGCCCGCAATCGCGCCAATGCGCGCGCCCGGCACGCCCTTGAGGCGCGTTGCGATGAGCGAGAACGCATCGGCCCAGCTTGCAGGCTGCAACCTGCCTTCCACCCGCACCCATGGCCGGTCAAGGCGGCGGCGGCGGAAGCCATCGACCACGAAGCGCCCCTTGTCGGCCAGCCATTCCTCATTCACTTCATCATTGATGCGCGGCACGATGCGCAGCACCGACGCCCCGCGCGCCTGCATGACGATATTGGTGCCCACCGCATCGCATACATCAATGGAGTCCGTGCGCTTGAGCTCCCAGGGTCGTGCGCTGAAGGCATAGGGCTGCGAAGTCAGCGCGCCGACGGGGCAGATATCGATCAGGTTGCCTGACAGTTCGGATGTCAGCGCCTTCTCGACGTAATTGGTGATCTCGAGGTTCTCGCCGCGTGACACGCCGCCAAGTTCCGGCACGCCCGCCACTTCGGTGGAAAAGCGGATGCAGCGCGTGCACTGGATGCAGCGCGTCATGACCGTCTTGACCAGCGGGCCGAGATACTTGTCGGTCACCGCGCGCTTGTTCTCGCGGTAGCGCGAATGGTCCGCCCCGTAGCCAAAGGCCTGATCCTGCAGATCGCACTCGCCGCCCTGATCGCAGATCGGGCAGTCAAGCGGGTGATTGATGAGCAGGAACTCCATCACTGCCTTGCGCGCGCGGCGCACCACCGCCGTGTCGGTAAAGATCTGCATGCCATTGCTGATGGGAAAGCCGCATGACGCCACCGGCTTGCGCCCGCCCGAGACCTCAACGAGGCACATGCGGCAGTTCCCCGCGACCGACAGCCGCTCATGATAGCAAAAGCGCGGTATTTCCTTGCCCGCCGCCTCGCATGCCTGCAGCGCGGAAGAACCGGGGGCTACATCAACCACAATACCGTCAACGGTTACTTTAACCACTGTTCCTACTCCGCCGCTTCAACAAGGCCGGTGGGCACCTGCACCGGCCGCCCGCCACCATGGGCCGCCTTGTAGGCGTGGATGCGTTCTTCCATCACCGGGCGGAACCGGCGGATCAGCCCCTGGATGGGCCACGCCGCCGCATCGCCCAATGCGCAGATGGTGTGGCCTTCCACTTGGCGGGTAACCTGCTCGAGCATGTCGATTTCCTCGATCTCGGCGCGGCCCTCCACCATGCGTTCCATGATGCGCATCATCCAGCCCGTGCCCTCGCGGCACGGCGTGCACTGGCCACAGCTTTCATGCTTGAAGAATTTCGAGAACCGGGCGATGGCCGCGATGATGTCGGTGGATCTGTCCATGACAATCATGCAGCCGGTGCCAAGGCCGGAGCCTTCGGCGCGCAGGCTGTCATAATCCATCAGCACATTCTCGCACACATCGCGCGGCAGCATGGGCACCGAGCAGCCACCGGGGATGACGGCCAGCAGGTTATCCCACCCGCCACGCACGCCACCGCCATGCTTTTCAATGATCTCGCGCATCGGCACGCCCAGCTCTTCTTCAAACACGCATGGCGTGTTGACGTGGCCCGATATGGCCATGAGCTTGCTACCCGCGTTATTGGGCCGCCCCAGCCCGGCAAACCATGCCGCCCCGCGCCGCAGGATGGTGGCCGATACCGCGATGCTTTCCACGTTGTTGACCGTGGTGGGGCAGCCATACAGGCCCATGGCGGCGGGGAAAGGCGGCTTCATGCGCGGCTGGCCCTTCTTGCCCTCAAGGCTTTCGAGCAGGGCCGTTTCCTCACCGCATATGTAAGCACCCGCGCCACGGTGGATGTAGAAGTCAAAATCCCAGCCCGAGCCGCAGGCGTTCCTGCCAATCAGCCCCGCCTCATATGCCTCGTCAATGGCGTGCTGGAGGTGCATGGCCTCATTGTAAAACTCGCCGCGAATGTAGATGTAGGCCGCATGCGCCCCCATGGCGAAGGAGGCGATCAGCGCACTTTCCACCAGCTTGTGCGGGTCATGACGCAGGATCTCGCGGTCCTTGCAGGTGCCGGGTTCCGACTCATCACCGTTGATGACGAGGTAATGCGGCCGCCCGTCATTCTTGCGCGGCATGAACGACCATTTGACCCCGGTGGGAAAACCCGCCCCACCGCGCCCGCGCAGGCCCGATGCCTTCATCTCGCCGATGATCGCATCGCGTCCGCGCGCCAGAATTTCCGCCGTGCCATCCCAGTCACCCCGGGCGCGGGCCCCGGCCAGCGTCCAGTCATTCTGGCCATACAGGTTGGTGAAGATGCGGTCCTTGTCTTGCAACATGCGTTTTACCCCTGCCCCTGCGGCTTGGCCGCCGCATCATCCACCAGCACCTTGCGCCCGCCTGCGGGGGCGGAACTCATGCGGTCGATGGTGGGGCCGGGCGTGGGGCGCTCGCCACGCTTCAGCGCCTCGATCAGCTCAAGCGTACGCGGACCGTCGAGATCCTCGTAGTAATCATCATCAACCTGCAGGATCGGGGCATTGGCGCAGGCGCCAAGACATTCCACCTCCGTCAGGGTGAACAGGCCGTCCGCACTCGTCTCGCCAAATGCCTTTATGCCCGTGGCCGCCTTGCAGGCCGCCGTCACATCATCCGACCCGCGCAGCCAGCACGAGGTGGTGGTGCACACCTGCAGGTGATAGCGACCAATCGGCTTCGTGTTGAACATGAGGTAGAAGGTCGCGACCTCGTAAACCCGGATCGGAGCCATTTCGAGGCGTTCGGCCACCACGTCCATGGCGATGCGCGGAATCCACGCGCTGCCGGTCTGGCGGCCCATCTGCTTCTGCACCACGTAAAGCAGCGGCAGCACGCCGCTTGCCTTGCGCTCGGGCGGGTATTTGGCAAGGATCCCCGCAATCTGCTGCTCGCTCTCGGCATCAAATGCGAAATGGGTGGGTTCCGCGCCCCCGGGCGCAGTGAGTTGGGTGGACATGTCGGTCACCTGTCAATCTCGCCAAACACCAGGTCGAGCGACCCGATGATGGCCACGGCATCCGCCAGCATGTGGCGGCGCGACATCTCGTCGATTGCCTGGAGATGGGAAAAACCCGTGGGCCGGATCTTGCAGCGATACGGCCGGTTGCTGCCATCGGCTACCAGATACACGCCAAACTCGCCTTTCGGCGTTTCGGTCACGGTATAGGTGGCGCCGGGAGGCACGTGATAGCCTTCGGTAAACAGCTTGAAGTGATGGATCAGCGCCTCCATCGAGCGCTTCATCTCGCGCCGGGGCGGCGGCGTGATCTTGTGATCCTGCACCTTGACCGGGCCGGGACGGATCTGCTCGAGGCACTGGTTGATGATGCTGACACTCTCGCGCATCTCGGCCACGCGCACGAGGTAACGGTCATAGCAGTCACCCTGCCGGCCCACGGGCACGTTGAAGTGTACCTTGTCGTAATTGTCATAGGGCTGGCTGCGCCGCAGGTCCCACGGCACGCCCGAGGCCCGCAGGCATGGGCCGCTGAAGCCCCAGGCCAGCGCCTGCTCGGTGGTGAACACGCCGATGCCCACCGTGCGCTGTTTCCAGATGCGGTTGCTGGTCAGCAGGGATTCAAGATCGTCAATCCATTGCGGGAAGGTGCGCGCCCAGTTGGCAATGCGTTCCTCCAGCCCGGCGGGCAGGTCCTGCGCCACGCCGCCGGGGCGGACGTAATTGGCATGAAAGCGCGCGCCCGATGCGGCCTCATAGAACTCGATCAGCTTCTCGCGTTCCTCATAACCCCACAGCGCGGGGGTAAGCGCCCCGCAATCCAGCCCGAAAGACGTCAGGTTGAGGATGTGGTTGAGGATGCGCGTGATCTCGGCAAACATCACGCGGATCCATTTCGCGCGATCCGGAGCCTCGATGTTGAGCAGCTTTTCCACCGCCAGCGCAAAGGCCTGCTCCTCGCACATGGGCGAGACGTAATCGAGCCGGTCGAAATACGGCAGCGCCTTGGGGTAGGTCTTGTATTCGATCAGCTTTTCCGTGCCGCGATGCAAAAGCCCCACATGCGGGATGGCGCGGGCCACGACCTCGCCCTCCATTTCCAGCACCAGGCGCAGCACGCCGTGGGCGGAGGGATGCTGGGGGCCGAAGTTCAGCGCATGGGAATCAATTTCCACCACATGGCGCTTCACCTCGCCATCAGGCTCTTCTGGCAGCAGGCTGTCGGGAATGTCCGTATCGCTACGAAGGGTGACATCGCTCATCGGCTTAGCCCTTTCGCTTGATGTCGTGGCGGTCGGCATGGGCCTTTTCATCGCCGGGCAGGGTCAGGATGCCTTCCCATGGCGATTCAAAGTCGAAATTGCGGAAATCCTGCACCAGATCGACCGGCTCATAGACCACCTGCCGCCGTTCCTCGTCGTACCGCATCTCGACATATCCGGTCAGCGGGAAGTCCTTGCGCAGCGGATGCCCCTCAAAGCCGTAATCGGTCAGGATGCGGCGCAGGTCCGGCTGGTCGGTGAACAGAATGCCGAACAGGTCATAGGCTTCGCGCTCCCACCATGTGGCGGCGGGCCAGAGCTGGTGCACCGACGGCACGGGATGGGTCTCGTCCGTGGTCACGATCACGCGGATGCGGTGATTATGGGTGACCGACAGCAGGTTGTAGACCACCTCGAACCGCTCGGGCCGATCGGGAAAGTCCACGCCGCATATGTCCATCACCTGCTGGCAGGCATAAAGCGGGTCATCGCGCAGCATGGCCATGAGGGGGAGCAGGCGGTCGCGTGTGGTACGCACCACCAGTTCGCCCTTTTCGATGCCAGCGGACATGATGCCCGGCACGGTAGTGGAAAGCCGGAAGCTGATGGCCCCAAGGCTGCCCGTGACCCCGCGCGGCGCGGTGGCGGGAAGGTTCTGCACATCAGCCACGGCGGATCGTCCCCGTCCTGCGGATCTTCTTCTGCAGTTGCAGGATGCCGTAGATCAGCGCCTCCGCCGTGGGCGGGCAGCCGGGCACATACACATCCACCGGCACGATCCGGTCACACCCGCGCACGACAGAGTAGGAATAATGGTAATACCCGCCCCCATTGGCGCATGACCCCATGGAGATGACCCAGCGCGGCTCGGCCATCTGGTCGTAAACGCGGCGCAGGGCCGGGGCCATTTTGTTGGTCAGCGTGCCCGCCACGATCATCACATCGGACTGGCGCGGCGAGCCGCGCGGAATGATGCCCATGCGGTCAAGGTCATAGCGCGGCATGTAGGCGTGGATCATCTCCACCGCACAGCAGGCCAGCCCGAATGACATGGGCCACAGGCTGCCCGTGCGCCCCCAGTTGACCAGCTTGTCGAGACTGGCGACGACAAAGCCCTTTTCCGTCATTTCGCCGGTGATGCCCTTTATCACCGCATCCTGCTCCGGCCCCGGGGGCAGCATGTCGCGGTTCCAGGCAATGCTGTCAGCGGGCCGGCCCGGCCCTGAGGTATCGTCGTTGCCCATTGGGGCGCCTCCCCTTGTCATGCTCAATCCCAGTCCAGCGCGCCCTTGCTCCATTCGTAAATGAAGCCGACGACCAGAACGCCAAGGAAACCCATCATGGATACGAAGCCGAACCAGCCGATGCGCGACAGGCTGAGCGCCCAGGGAAAGAGGAAAGCGACCTCAAGGTCGAAAATGATGAACAGGATCGCCACCAGATAGAACCGCACGTCAAACCGGCGGCGGGCATTGTCAAATGCCTCGAAACCACATTCATAGGCCGACGTTTTCTCGGCATAGGGTTTCTGGTGGCCAAAAAGCAGCGAGCTGCCCAGCATGGCCCCCGCGATCACCACAGCAATGCACCCGAATATCAGTACGGGCAAATAATCAGCGATAACGGAATGCATCTTCCGTGTTCCCAACCTGTTAATACGCCGCCCGGTGTCTTTATCGACTTATGTGTGGCTGAACGGATGCTAGCCCCAACCCGGTGGGGGGAACAGTTACTTAACCGTGTGCATTCATGAACATTACCGTGAAGATGAATACAGTAACGCTTCCGTTAACACGGCCCTGTCATGACTATAATGGTACGATTTATTATTCTCATTTTTCCGTGTGGAAAAACGGGCATAAAAAAACGCCAGTGCAATGGCATCTGGCGTGGTACGGACTATCATGATGGGCTGCGCCATAATGGCGCGAGTGACGGGGCTCGAACCCGCGACCTCCGGCGTGACAGGCCGGCGCTCTAACCAACTGAGCTACACCCGCATGGGGCATGTTCCTGCGCGGATACAGGAAAACATGGTGGGCGATGACGGGATCGAACCGCCGACCCTCTCGGTGTAAACGAGATGCTCTACCGCTAAGCTAATCGCCCGCGCCCCTAGTAAGGGATTACAAAAAAGGGGGCAACCCGGAAAATGGATTGCCCCCTCTTTTTTTCCTGAAAACAGGCGGTCTTACTTGCTGACCGCTTCCTTCAGGTTCTTGCCCGGCTTGAAACGCACGGACGTGGATTCCGGAATGTCCAGCGGTTCACCCGTGCGGGGGTTGCGGCCCTTGGCGGCCTTGCGGGTCGCCGTAACGAACGTGCCGAAACCGACCAGACGAACTTCCTGATTGTTTGCCAGCGCCTTTTCGATCGCACCGAAAACCGCATCAACCACTTCGCCAGCCTTGGCTTTGGCCAGATCGGCTTCCTCGGCTACCGCAGCAACCAGTTCCTGCTTGTTAAGTGGCTTCTCCATTTTACGCCTTTCTTTGTACTGTGCGCTTACGCAATCGTTCAAACATCGCGCCGCATTTCTGCTCGCACTATGCCGCTGTTTTTTCTCACGTCAACCAACAGAATTCGGGGAATGACAGAGAAAACCGTCATTCCCCTCCATCATGACAATTTTGCGACCACGCACCCCTGCCCTACGGCGCTCAATGCGTCAATGCAGGTGTTGCGGCCCCTTCGGTGTCGGGGGCTGCCACCGGCTCCGTCCACTCGATCGGCTCGGGCTTTTCCACCAGCGCCTGGCCAATCACTTCATCCACATGCGAGACCGGTACGATGGTCAGCGCCTCGGTCACCACCGAGGGAATGTCCACCAGGTCTTTCTCGTTATCCTTGGGGATGAAGATGGTCCGCAGCCCCGCGCGGTGGGCGGCCAGCAGCTTCTCCTTCAGGCCGCCAATTGGCAGCACGCGGCCACGCAGCGTGATTTCGCCGGTCATGCCCACGTCGCGCCGCACGGGGATGCCCGTCATCACGCTCACGATCGAGGTGGCCATGGCGATACCGGCCGAAGGACCATCCTTGGGCGTGGCGCCTTCAGGCACATGCACGTGCAGGTCGCGCTTTTCAAACAGGGCGGGGCTGATGCCAAAGCTCACCGCACGGCTGCGCACATAGGACAGGGCTGCCGCGACACTTTCTTTCATCACGTCGCCAAGCTTGCCGGTCAGCTTGATATTGCCCTTGCCCGGCACCATCACGCTTTCGATGGTCAGGATTTCCCCGCCCACTTCGGTCCAGGCCAGCCCGGTCACGACTCCGACCATGTCTTCCGACTCGGTCTCACCATGGCGGAAACGCTTTACGCCTGCGTATTTCTCAAGATTTTCAGCCGTGATCGCCACGGTTTTGGCCTTGCCCGTCACGATCTCGGTCACGGCCTTGCGGGCCAGTGTCGCGATTTCGCGCTCGAGGTTACGCACGCCCGCCTCACGCGTGTAGCTGCGAATCAGTTCACGCAGGGCATCATCCGATACCGACCATTCACCCGGCTTGAGGTTGTTGGCCTCCGTCTGCTTGCCCAGCAGGTGGCGCTTGGCAATCTCGACCTTCTCATCCTCGGTGTAGCCCGACAGGCGGATGATCTCCATACGGTCCAGCAGGGGCTGGGGCATGTTCAGGCTGTTGGCGGTGGTAATGAACATCACATCCGACAGGTCATAATCGACCTCGAGATAGTGATCGCCAAAGGTCGAATTCTGCTCGGGGTCCAGCACTTCAAGCAGGGCGGAAGACGGATCGCCGCGCCAGTCGGCACCGAGCTTGTCGATCTCATCAAGCAGAAACAGCGGATTCGAGGTCTTGGCCTTCTTCATGCCCTGGATGATCTTGCCGGGCATGGAGCCGATATAGGTGCGGCGATGGCCACGGATCTCGGCCTCGTCACGCATGCCACCAAGCGACATGCGCACGTACTGCCGCCCCGTCGCCTTGGCGATGGACTTGGCCAGCGAGGTCTTGCCAACGCCCGGCGGCCCGACAAGGCACAGGATCGGCCCCTTGAGCTTCTGGGCGCGACTCTGCACGGCCAGATACTCGATGATGCGTTCCTTGACCTTCTCCAGCCCGTAATGGTCGGTGTCGAGCACCTTCTGGGCCTCGGACAGGTCATGGCGCACTTTCGAGCGCTTCTTCCACGGAATGCCCAGAATCCAGTCGAGATAGTTGCGCACCACCGTCGACTCGGCGGACATCGGGCTCATGCTCCGCAGCTTCTTCAGCTCGGCCAGGGCCTTGTCACGCGCTTCCTTGCTCAGCTTGGTCTTGGCGATCTTTTCCTCAAGCTCGGCGGTTTCGTCCTTGCCGTCCTCGCCTTCGCCAAGCTCCTTCTGGATCGCCTTGAGCTGCTCGTTGAGATAGTACTCGCGCTGGGTCTTCTCCATCTGCCGCTTCACGCGGTTACGGATGCGCTTTTCTACCTGAAGCACGCCGATCTCGGCTTCCATATGCGCGAAAACCCGCTCCAGACGTGCATTCACGTCCTGAATCTCGAGGATTTCCTGCTTTTCGGGAATCTTCAGGTTCAGATGACTGGCAATGGTGTCCGCCAGTTTTGACAGGTCATCAATCTGGTTGAGCGAGACCAGCACCTCGGGCGCGATCTTCTTGTTCAGCTTGATGTACTGCTCGAACTGGCCGATCAGCGTGCGGCCAATGGCCTCGGCTTCCTTGCCATCGGTTTCCTGCTCGGGCACATCCTCGATCTCGGCCTCGAAATGACCATCGACCTCGTGCAGCGCGGTAATGTGGGCGCGCCTGCCGCCCTCGACGAGCACCTTGACCGTGCCATCGGGCAGCTTGAGCAGCTGCAGGATGGTCGAGACCGTGCCGTAGCGATAGATATCATCGGGCGTGGGGTCATCCTGCGCCGCATTCTTCTGCGCCACGAGCAGGATCTGCTTGTCGCTGCGCGTCACGGCCTCAAGCGCGCGGACGGATTTCTCACGCCCCACGAACAGCGGCACAATCATGTGCGGAAAGACGACAATATCGCGCAGGGGCAGGACAGCAATCGTGTCACGCGTCGTGTCGTCATCAGCCTCCTCCGCGCCACGCGTGGCGGCGACGGGGGTGCCGGCGATGTTGGTATCGGTGGTTTCCGTGCCTTCGGGCACGGGAGTCAGTCTGTCAGTTTCAGACATATTGTTTTTTTGACCTCCTGATGGACGATCCCGGATGGGCATCCAAGCACGTGGCCTGCCCATCCGTTGCGCCGCATATGCGACAACCTCACTTTAATGTTGTCACGACGCGCCACCACCACAAGCCCGGTGGCGACAATTCGGCGTAAAGCGGCCAGTCCGTCAGGCGGACTGTTCGGCCGGCTGGTTCTTGCCATACACATAGACGGGCTGCGCCTTGCCCTCGGCCACTTCCTTGTTGACCACCACTTCCTCGACATTTTTCAGGCCGGGAAGGTCGAACATGGTCGACAGCAGGATGCTCTCGAGGATGGCGCGCAGGCCACGGGCCCCCGTGCGCCGCGCAATGGCGCGCTGGGCCACCTGGCGCAGGGCATCCTCGGTGAAGGTGAGCTGCACGTCCTCCATCTGGAACAGGCGGGCATACTGCTTGACGAGCGCGTTCTTGGGCTTGGTCAGGATCTCGATCAGGGCAGCCTCATCAAGATCCTCAAGGGTTGCAACCACGGGCAGGCGACCGATGAATTCGGGGATCAGGCCGAATTTCAGCAGATCCTCAGGCTCCACCTCGCGCAGCACGGCACCCATGCGCCGCTCGTCGGGCGACTGCACATCGGCGCCAAAGCCGATGCCCGAGCCCTTGCCACGCGCGCTGATGATCTTGTCGAGCCCCGCAAACGCGCCACCACAGATGAACAGCATGTTGGTGGTGTCCACCTGCAGGAATTCCTGCTGCGGGTGCTTGCGCCCGCCCTGCGGCGGCACGGAGGCCACGGTGCCTTCCATGATCTTGAGCAGGGCCTGCTGCACGCCCTCGCCGCTCACGTCGCGCGTGATGGAGGGGTTGTCCGACTTGCGCGAGATCTTGTCGATCTCGTCAATGTAGACAATGCCGCGCTGGGCCTTCTCCACATTGTAGTCGGCGGCCTGCAGCAGCTTGAGGATGATGTTCTCAACATCCTCGCCCACGTAGCCTGCTTCGGTCAGGGTCGTGGCGTCGGCCATGGTGAAGGGCACGTCAAGGATGCGGGCGAGCGTCTGGGCCAGCAGGGTCTTGCCCGAGCCGGTGGGGCCGATGAGCATGATGTTGGATTTTGCAATCTCGACATCATTGTTCTTCTGGGCATGGGCGAGGCGCTTGTAGTGGTTGTGCACCGCCACCGACAGCACCTTCTTCGCATGGCCCTGCCCGATGACGTAATCATCGAGAATCTTGCAGATTTCACGCGGCGTAGGCACCCCGTCGCGCGACTTGACCAGATGCGTCTTGTGTTCCTCACGGATGATATCCATGCACAATTCGACGCATTCATCGCAAATGAACACGGTGGGACCGGCGATCAGTTTGCGGACCTCGTGCTGCGACTTGCCGCAGAACGAGCAGTAAAGCGTATTTTTGGAATCGCCGGATTTGTTATTCATAACCGCTCCTATTCCCGCCTGGGGGAACTTCTTCATACCTTGCGACCAGGCAGGAAACGCTGCCTGGACCGCCGCAGGCAACCCTTCCCCACCGGGGCCGGGAGCGCGCCTGCGGACGCGCCCCCTGATGCAGATTACTCTGCAGGTTTTGACGCAACGTTACGACGGACCACTTCATCCACGATGCCAAATGCCTGCGCTTCTTCCGCTGACATGTAACTGTCGCGCTCCAGCTTCTGCTCGATCTCCTCGAGCGTGCGGCCGGTGTGCTCCTTGTAGATCTCGTTCAGGCGCTGGCGGATGGTCAGGATTTCCTGCGCCTGGATCTCGATATCGCTGGCCTGCCCCTGCGCCCCGCCCGAAGGCTGGTGCACCATGACACGCGAATTGGGCAGCGCGAATCGCCGACCTTTCTCGCCACCGGCCAGCAGCAGCGACCCCATCGAGGCCGCCTGCCCGATGCACACCGTGCTGACGGGGCAGCGGATGTACTGCATGGTGTCGTAGATGGCGAGCCCCGCCGACACCACGCCGCCGGGGCTGTTGATGTAGAACGAGATTTCCTTGCTGGGGTTCACGCTTTCCAGATAAAGGAGCTGCGCGGAAACCAGCGCCGAAACCTGATCATAGACCGGCCCGGTGAGAAAGATGATCCGTTCCTGCAGAAGGCGGGAATAGATGTCGAATGCCCGTTCCCCGCGGGAGGTCTGCTCGACCACCATCGGTACCAGAGCGTTATTGAAGATCTCTACGGGATCCCGATCCCTCATAGCCATATTCCCGATCCTGAAAAGCAAGGGCCCGTTCCATGTCACGCGCCCGGTGCAGGAGGCACGGACAGCGCAGGCATAGCCGGACCCTTCCCGGTTACTTATGACAAAATAGAGACAAACACGCCAGATACCACCCCACCCCTGTCATTTTGCCAGAAACGGGCCGCACAATCAGCGCGTGTTCACCTGTCCACAAACACATACGGCGCGCGGAAGTCCCCTTCCGCGCGCCGCAGGCGTTACCTATGCCGCCAGAGCGGATCAGACGTCAGCTTCCGGCATTTCGGCCAGTTCTTCCGGCGTCACGACCTTATCCTCGACCTTGGCCAGCTCGACGATGTAGTCGATGACCTTGTTCTCGAAGATCGGGCCGCGCAGACCATCGATCGCCTGCGGATTCTTGCCGAAATATTCGAACACGGCCTGTTCCTGGCCCGGATAGCGCGCGGCTTCGGCCCGAACGGCGTGGACGATTTCTTCCTGCGTCACGGTGATGTTGTTCACACGACCGATTTCGGCAAGCAGCAGGCCCAGCTTCACGCGGCGCTCGGCAATCTTGCGATAGTCGGCGCGCAGCGTGTCCTCGTCCTTGTCCTTGTCTTCATCATCGAGGCGACCGGCCTTGCGGTCTTCCTCGATGCGGGCCCAGATCTGGCTGAACTCGGCGTCCACCATGCCCGGAGGGGCCTGGAAGTCGGTCTTTTCAGCCAGCTTGTCGAGCAGTTCACGCTTGAGGCGCAGGCGGGAAAGCTGGTCATATTCCTGCGTGACCTGCTGCGTGATCAGTTCACGCACCTGCTCGAGCCCTTCGAAGCCAAGCTTCTTGGCCAGCTCGTCGTCGATCTTGGCTTCGACCGGGCGCTTGAGCTCCTTCACCTTGATGTCGAAGGTGGCTTCCTTGCCGGCAAGGTGCTCCGCGCCGTAATCAGCGGGGAAGGTGACGGTGATCACTTTTTCTTCACCGGCCTTCATGCCCACGATCTGCTCGGCAAAACCGGGGATGAAGCCCGCGCCGCCGAGTTCGACGTTCACGTCATCAGCGGAGCCGCCTTCAAAGGCCGTGCCGTCAACCTTGCCCACGAAGTCCACCGTCACCACATCGCCATCGGCGGCGGGGCGGTCTTCCTCGACCTTCTCGAACTCGCGCTGGCGGCTGGCGATTTCGTTGAGCGCCTTGTCCACCGTCTCGGCATTCACCTCGGACTTGAGGCGCTCGAGCGACAGGGTGGACAGATCGGGAATGGTGATCTCGGGCAGGATCTCGAATTCAACCGTGAACTTCAGGTCTTCCTTGCTGCCCGGCTCGCTGCCGGAAACGAGGTCAACCTTCGGCTGCATGGCAGGGCGCAGGCCGCGCTCGTCAAGCAGGGTGCGGGTCGCGTCGCTGACGACCTGCTCCATCACCTCACCCTGCACGGATTCGCCAAAACGCTGCTGCAGGATGCTCATCGGCACCTTGCCCGGGCGGAAACCCGGCAGCTTCATGGACTGTCCAACTTCTTTCAGGCGCGCGGTGCGCTTGCTCTCGATTTCTGCTGCGGGCACCGTAACGGTGAAACCGCGCTTCAGGCCATCGGAAAGCGTTTCAGTAACCTGCATCTGCCAGGCCATCCTCTCGGTCAGAACGTGTCAAAGAACGCAAGAAGCCGGTTGGGGCCACCACGTCTGCTCGCATAACGCGACTTGCCGGGATCATTGGTACGGGCGGAGGGACTTGAACCCCCACAGCTTGCGCCACCAGAACCTAAATCTGGCGTGTCTACCAATTCCACCACGCCCGCACAGTGCCCAGCCTGTAAGCGCGCGGCTTTAGCGCACCACAGGCCATGGGGCAAGATGCGAAGGGAAAAGGATTGGGCTTTTCAGCCGAAAACTTTTTTCGCCAGCCCCTCCGCCCGGTGGCGGGCAGCGCCGATATGGCGGTCAAAATCCTCGGCCAGCGGCCACTCGCCCGCATGTAGCGCCGCATCACCATGCAGCCAGACCCCGGCGCAGGCCGCCTCCCACGCGGGCATGTCGGCGGCGAGCATGGCGGCGATGATACCGGTCAGCGTATCGCCCGAGCCTGCCGTGCCCAGCATGGGGGTGGCGTGCTCATTGATCGCCGCCCGGCCATCAGGTGCGGCAATGATGGTGTCCGGCCCCTTGAGCACCGTCACGGCGCCAGTGCACTCTGCCGCCCTGCGCGCGGCCTCCACCCGGTCCGCGCCGGGCTTGCCGAACACACGCGAGAACTCGCCGATATGCGGCGTGATGATGGCAGCCCCCTTCAGCCGCCCGGGATGACCTGCCGCCATGCTGAAGGCTCCGGCATCGGCAATCACCCCACGCCCCGCCCCCACCAGGGCTGGAAAGACCGCCGCCACCTCCGCCACCGAAAGGCCGGGGCCACACACCCAGACATGGCGGCGCTTATCCTCCAGCAGGGCTTGCAGCGGGTCGGAATCCACAATCAGGCCAGCGGGCGCGGTCATGCGGTAGACCTCGGCGCTGTCGCCCGCGGCCAGTCGCACCAGCCCTGCCCCTGCCCCCCGCGCGCCCGCGGCGGAAAGGCGGGCCGCACCCGGCATCTCGCGCCCACCACAGATGCTGACCACACCGCGGCTGTATTTATAGGAAGTAGCCGTGCAGGCAGGCGTGCGCCACAGGCCGGGTTCATTGCGCCAGGTGCGAATCGCAACGCCCCCGAACGCGGATTCGGGAATGCCGATATCAGCCAGCACGGTGCGCCCGCACAGCGTGCGGCCGGGCAGCAGCAGGTGGCCGGGCTTGAGGCGGCAGAAGGTCACGGTCATCTCGGCCTGCGCGGCACCACCGCGCACGGCGCCCGTCGCGCCATCCACGCCGCTGGGCATGTCGATGGCCACAATGCGCCGCGCCGCCTCGAGCACGGCCACCACATCCGGCTCCACGTCACGGCTCAGCCCCGCGCCGAACACCGCATCGACCACAAGGTCGAAGGCTGCGGCACTTTCCGGTGTAAACGGCACCATCGGCCCGCGCCACAGGGCGGCGGCGGCCGCTTCATCCCCGCCGGGGCGCGGCATGGCGAGCGCTGCAACCGAAACCGGCCAGCCCTGCTCGGCCAACCTGCGGGCCGCCACGTAGCCATCGCCGCCGTTATTGCCTGGCCCGCACAGCACCAGCACCCGGCACGGGCGCATGTGCTGGCGTATGGCGCGGGCCACCGCGCGGCCTGCGTTTTCCATCAGCACCGACACCGGCACGCTGCGGGCGGCAGCGGCATCGATCTGGCCCATCTGTACTGGCGTGGGCAGCACGAGGCGGGCCGCCAGGGGGGCTTGGGTATGTTCACTGGCGGGCATGTTCTCTCCCTTTTCCGGCAATTGGCTGCCGCACTGGCCTTGCACATGATACAGGAATGAGGAAACAAGCACCCCACATCCTGCTTTATGGCAGGTGAGCGTTTTCCTTATTCCTTATCCCCGCAAGGAGGCTTCATGTCCCTTTCCATTGTCTGGAGCCTTGTGCTCGCACTTCATATTACGGGCATGGCGGCCTGGGTTGGCGGCATGATGTATGCGGCCTTCGTGCTCAAGCCCAGCCTGAACCTGCTTGATGCAACGCAGCGCGCCTCGGTGCACCTGCAGACTCTGAACCGCTTCTTCCGCATCGTGTGGCACACCATGCCCATGGTGCTCGTAAGCGGCTGGCTCATGATCTGGCACGAAGGCGGGTTCGCCACACTGCCGTGGCAGATCAACCTCATGCAGCTGTTCGGCCTGATCATGGCAGGCGTGTTCGCCCGCATCTATTTCGGCCCCTACCAGAAGGCCCGCCGCGCCATGCGCCCGCAGCCGGGGCAGTTCGACTCGATCCGCTCGCTGGTGCTGCTCAACACCGGCATCGGCATCCTGACCATCATCACCGCCTGCCTGGCCCATCCTTTCTGAAAATATGGGGCGTAACCTCACGCCCCCTTGATTTTCATTGCAAATATGGATAGGCACAGGGAATGTGGCGCTTTGAGGGGTTTATCCCTGTCGCGTGTCACACTCCCCTTCCCTGCATTGCTGCAGGTACATCAGGGACGGCAGCCTGATACAGCGCGACACGGTGGCAATCGGACGGGGCCATATTCATCTGCTGATACGTTCGAGAGTAATTTGAGCGCCAAAAAAACGTCCCCCGCCCCGACCCGTTCCGCAAAAAAGGCGGTAGCCCCGGCCCCCGCCGCCAGCACGGAAGCGGTCCTGCCGCCTGACGCGCCAGAGCAGGCCACCCCGGCGCAGGAAGAGGCGCTGCCCCTGTTTTCGGAACTCGGCCTGTCCGAGCCCATCCAGCGCGCCATTGATGAGATGGGATACCGTCATCCCACCCCCATTCAGGCGCAGGCCATTCCCTATGTGCTGATGGGCCGCGACGTGCTGGGCGTAGCCCAGACCGGCACGGGCAAGACGGCATCCTTCACCCTGCCCATGCTCGAGATCCTCCAGGGTTCGCGCGCCCGGGCGCGCATGCCCCGGTCGCTGATCCTTGAACCCACGCGCGAGCTGGCGCTGCAGGTTGCCGAGAATTTCGTCAATTACGGCAAGCACCTCAAGCTGACCCATGCGCTGCTGATTGGTGGCGAGAGCATGGCCGAGCAGAAGGAAGTGCTCAACCGGGGCGTGGACGTGCTGATCGCGACGCCTGGCCGCCTGATCGACCTGTTCGAGCGCGGTGGCCTGCTGCTGACCCAGACCAAGCTGCTGGTCATTGACGAGGCCGACCGCATGCTCGACATGGGGTTCATCCCCGATATCGAGAAAATCGTGGGCATGCTCTCGCCGCTGCGCCAGACGCTGTTCTTCTCGGCCACCATGGCGCCTGAAATCCGCCGCCTGGCCGATGCGTTCCTGAGCAACCCCAAGGAAATCACGGTCAGCCGCCCCTCCTCGGTCGCCTCCACCATCGAGACGGGGCTGGCCATTGTCGATTCGGCTGACAAGCGCCGCGCACTGCGCAAGCTGCTGCGCGAGGCGGACATGCAGAACGCCATCGTGTTCTGCAACCGCAAGCGTGATGTGGATGTGCTGTGCAAATCGCTGATCAAGCATGGTTTTTCAGCCGGTGCGCTGCATGGTGACCTGCCGCAGTCGGTCCGGTTCTCGACCCTTGAGGCGTTCAAGTCGGGTGAACTGAAAATCCTTGTCTGCTCGGATATCGCAGCACGCGGAATCGACATTGGCGGCCTGTCGCATGTGTTCAACTTCGACCTGCCATTCCATGCCGAGGATTACGTGCATCGAATCGGCCGCACCGGCCGCGCGGGCCGCACTGGCCATGCTTACAGCCTCGCCACGCCCGACGAGGAAGGCCTTGCCCAGGCCATTGAGAAACTGACGGGCAAACCCATACCCCGAATCGAGGTCAAAGGCGTGGATAACCTGGAATGGTCGGATGAGCCGCGCCCGGCGGGCGGTCGGCGTAAATCCCGTGCCGAGAGCGGTTCGCGCCGCAAGAGCAACGCGGCTACCCCTGCCCCCGCACCCGCATCAGCCACGCCGGTTGAGGAAGCAGCCCCCGCGCCCAAGCCCTCGCGCAGCCGTTCCGCACCTGCCTCGGGCGCAGGCCGTCGCGATCAGGGCCTGCTTCCGGCAGCCCCTGACCATGCCATTACCGGGTTTGGCGATGATATCCCGGCCTTCATGCAGTTGCCGCGCCGGGAAAAGCCCGTCGTCCCGGCTGACGAATAAACAGAACAGGCATGGAACAGGACATGGCCGGCGCCGCCAGGGTGGTGGCGCTTGGCAATGACGGGGATGGCATAGCCGAGACCCTGGCAGGACGGATATTCGTGCCCGGCGCCATTCCGGGCGATACGGTGCAGCCTGGTCCGGTCCAGGCCACCCACGCCGTGCTGGAGCGCGTCATAACCCCCAGTCCGGACCGGGTCACACCGCCCTGCGCTTTGTTTGGCCAGTGCGGTGGCTGCCGCGTGCAGCAGATGGCGCTGCCTGCCCTGCTGGCATGGAAGGCCGGGCGCGTGACCGAGGCACTGCAACGCGCGGGCTTCGCCACCATCCCCACGCCTGCCACCGTGCAGGTTGCCCCGCAGGAGCGGCGGCGCGTTGATCTGGCCTTCCGCCGTGAAGGCAGGCGCATCGTGCTCGGGCTGCATCGCCGCCGGGGCGATGTGGTGGACATGACTGCATGCACCCTGCTCGACCCCACCCTGTTTGCCCTGCTGGCGCCGCTGCGCGACATGCTGCACTCGCTGCCCGGCGTGCATGCGGGGGGTGACCTGCAGATCAACCTGCTCGACAGCGGGCCGGACCTGCTGATTACGATGGATGGCACGCCGGATGCCAATGACCGGCGCATCCTGGCCCAGTTCAGCAAGGCGCATGGCATACCGCGCATCTCGCTGGGCGGCACGCCGCCTGAAACACTGGCGCTGAATGGCCCGGTCTTCCATCATTTCGATGGCGTGCGCGTCACCCCGCCGCCCGGTGCTTTCCTGCAACCCGCCCGTCGCGGCGAGGATGCCATCAGGGCTGCCGTGCTGGCAGCGCTCCCCACCAAGGGGCTGAAGGCAGGCATTATCGAGCTTTATGCGGGCTGTGGCACGCTGTCCTTCGCGCTTGCCACCCATGCCAAGGTGCTGGCCTATGAAGGGGACCGCGCAGCGCTGGCCTGCCTCAAACAGGCCAGTGGCGGCACCCGCGTGCTGCCCGCATTGCGTGACCTGAACCGCCAGCCGGTCATGGCGGCCGAACTGGCCAAGGCTGCGGCCGTGGTGCTTGATCCGCCCCATGCCGGCGCGGGCGCACAGATGGCGCAGATCGTGGCAGGCAAGCCGCGCCATGTCATTTATGTCAGTTGTAACCCGACGGCCCTGCAGCGCGACCTGACGCCGCTGCAGCAGTTGGGCTACCGACTCGAGCGCCTGACGGTGATCGACCAGTTCCTGTGGTCAACCGAGGTCGAGGCCGTGTGCGTGCTGAAACTGCCGGGCACGGGTAAAAACCACCGACGCTAAAACGAGAAAAGTTTTTGGTACAACTTTAAAGCACGCCGCCTTTTTGAAAAAAGGCGACACCTAAAAACTTTTCTTATTTTTTACAATGATTTGTTTTCAAACAATCCCTTATCTTTATCTCCGGCAATCAGACGTGAAAGCTTTCCCCGCAGCCACAGCGGCCCTTTTCATTGGGGTTGGTGAAGGTAAAGCCGGATTCAAGCTGCTTGACCTCATAATCCATTACCGAGCCGATCAGGAACAGCGTCGCCTTGCGGTCCACGAGCAGGGTCACGCCCTTGTCCACTACTACTTCATCACCAGGACCGGCCTGTTCGACAAAGCTCATGTCATAGGCGTGGCCGGAACAACCCTTGGTTGAAACCGCAATGCGCAGCAGATGGCCCGCATTCTTGGTCTGGTAGAGTTTTTCCAGCCGTGCCGCCGCGCGGTCCGTCAGGGTCATGAGCGGTGGCAGGGCGCGGCGGGTGGGGGCTTTTGCGGGTGTGGCTGTCTGGTGTTCGGTCATGGCACAGTCCCCTTGAGGGTTCAGAACATGTTCAGGGCAAGGCGGGCATCTTCACTCATGCGCGACATGTCCCATGGCGGCTCCCACACGATCTCGACCGTGGCGGAGGTTACCGTCTCTATCTTTTCAACGGCTTCCTTCACCTGCGCGGGCAGTTCCTGCGCGCTGGGGCAGTTGGGGGCCGTGAGCGTCATCTCCACCTTGACCGATCCATCCTCATGCAGGTCGATGGCGTAAATCAGGCCAAGTTCGTAAATATTGACCGGAATTTCGGGGTCATACACCGTGGCGATCGCCTCGATCACCGTGTCCTCATCGGGCATGGCCGCCTTGCCCGCGGGCTGCTCGCCATCCGGTGTCCAGGCCGATACGGGCGCCGCTTGCGCGGCGGGCGCATCGCTGGCCTCAAGGGAAAAATGCCCGGTCTCTTCCGCCATGCCCATGGCAGGCTCTACCTGATTTTTCTCGTCCATGAGACTTTCACCTGTCTTTATCATCATTGAGCATATCAATCAGTGCTGACCATGGCAGCAGGGCACAGCGCCTGCGCGAACGGTGCTGGTGCAGTGGCGCAAAGGCGGCAAGCTCGCCCAGCCCCTCCGGAGCCGTGCCGGTTTCAACCGCCTCGACCAGTTCCGCATGCAGCCTGTTCACCCGCGTACGGTTCTGGCCCGTTACCCGCCCGGCCATGAGGTCGGCGGAGGCTGCGCAGATGGCGCAGCCCCGCGTTTCATGCCGGATCGCCTCGATCCGCCCCTGCCCGTCCAGCACCGCATGCAACTGCACACGGTCGCCACACAGCGGGTTGGACCCCTGTCCGTTCAGCGTGGCCGTGGGCAATGGTCCGGCGTGTCGTGGCGCCTTCGCACGCTCCAGCACCACGGTGCGGTACAGATCATCCTGCGCCATCATCTGCCATCAGACAAAAAAGCCACGAATCTGTTCCAGCGTCCTGGCCAGCAGGTCGATTTCCTCCGGCGTGGTGTAGATGCCGAAGCTCGCGCGTGCCGTGGCCGTTACACCCAGCCTGCGCATGAGCGGCTCGGCGCAGTGATGGCCCGCCCGCACGGCAATGCCGTTGCGGTCAAGCAGGGTGGCGATATCATGCGGATGAACATCCTTCATGGTAAACGAGATCACCCCGCCCCGCTGCGGCGCCGTGCCGATCACTTTCAGCCCGCTGACATTACCCAGCGCCTCAAGCGCATAGGCCGTTAGCGCATCTTCATGCGCGCCAATCGCGTCAAACCCGATGGACTCGATATAGGCAAGGGCCGCGCCCAATCCAATGGTCTCGATGATGGCAGGCGTGCCCGCCTCGAATTTATGCGGCACGTTCGCCCAGGTCGAGCGCTCGAACGACACGGTGGAGATCATGTCACCACCACCAAGGAAAGGCGGCATTGCCTCCAGCAGTTCACGCCGCGCCCACAGCACGCCAATGCCGGTGGGGCCATACAGCTTGTGCCCGGTCACGACATAGAAGTCAGCCCCCAGAGCCTGCACGTCCACGCGGCGGTGCACGGCAAGCTGGCTGCCATCAAGCAGCACCTTCGCTCCTGCCGCATGCGCCATGTCGATAATGGCGCGGGCATCGGTAATGGTGCCCAGCACGTTGGACATATGGGTGATCGCCACCAGCGCCACCTTGCCATCGGCCAGGTTGGCCGCCAGCGCTTCCATGTCCAGCGCCCCGTCATCGGTGATGGGGGTGATGCGCAGTTCAACGCCGGTGCGGTCGCGCAGCATCTGCCATGGCACGAGATTGGCGTGGTGTTCCATCTCGGACACCAGCACCACCTGCCCCGGCCTGAGCAGCCCGCCATAGGAATGGGCCACGAGGTTGATGGCTTCGGTGCTGTTGCGGGTAAAGACGACTTCCTCACGCGCGGCAGCACCCAGGAAGCGCGCCACCTGATCGCGCACGGCTTCATACGCCTCGGTGGTGCGTTCGCTCATCCAGTACAGGCCACGATGGATGTTGGCGTACTGGGTGCGCATGGTGTCGGCCATGCAATCGATCACCTGCCGCGGTTTCTGGGCCGAGGCCGCGCTGTCAAGGAACACAAGGTCCTTGCCATGCACCTTCTGGCTCAGGATGGGGAAGTCGGCGCGGACATGCCGCAGGCTGCCTGCCGCATGCACCGACGTGATGACGCTCTGGTCCATCAGGCGACCTCCCGCTTCCACCAGGCTTCCACCGCAAGGTTCAGGCTGTCTTTCAGCCGCGCATCATCGATCTGGTCCACCACGTCATGCAAAAAGGCGCGGATCAGGATGGAACGGGCGGCTTCGTTGGGGATGCCGCGACTGCGCAGGTAGAAAAGCTGGTCATCATCCAGCGCGCCCACCGTGGCGCCGTGGCTGCATTTGACGTCATCGGCGTAGATTTCGAGTTCGGGCTTGGCGTCGATCTCGGCCGTGTCAGACAGCAGCAGCGCCTGGTTCATCTGATAGCCATCGGTTTTCTGGGCAATCCGCTCGACATGGATCTTGCCCTGAAACACGCCACGCGCATGGTCGGCCAGCACGTTCTTGACCGTCTGGCGCGAGATGCAGTCAGGTGCGGCATGCGTGATGACGCTGGTCAGGTCACCATGCTGGTGGTCCGACAGAAGCTGAGCGCCATTCACATGCACGCTGGCCCCCGCGGCGTTCAGCCCTGCATGCACCTCATGGCGCGAGAGGCTGGCGCCGAGCGTGAGCGTAAAACTGTCATACACGCCATGGGTGGCCACGCGGGCGTGGCTGACCGCAAGGTGGAGCGCCTTTCTGCCTTCCGCCTGGATGCGGGCATGCGACAGATAGCCGCCCTCCTCCACCGTGATGTCATAGAGCGGGTTATGCAGGTAATAACCCCTTCCCACGGCGGCATCGAGCATGGCCAGCCTGCCACCCTTTTCCACCACGATGCGGTGCTGCGGGTGGAAGGAAACCGGCGCATCATCGCCCGCAAGGCCAATGCTGACCAGCAGCAGGCAGCCCGCATCAACCCCTTCGGGCACGACCAGCGCCAGCCCGTCATCCGCCAGCACGGTATTGAGCGCGGTGGTCACATCGCCCGCCGGGTCGATCCCGTCACGCGTTCCGGCAGCCGGATCAAAGGCGGAAACCTTCACCCCTACGGGCAGGCGCGAGCGCCCGGCATCGAAACGGCCATTGACGAACACGGCGCGATTGGCCCCGGCCCCGAGGCCCGAGATGGTCTCGACCTCGGCCAGCAGCGTATCGACCACGCCGACATCGACATCACGCGGCGCCACGGCAAACGGCACATCGGCCAGCGCGCGCAGCGAGGTGTATTTCCACGCCTCCACGCCCGCGCGCGGCAGGCCCACCGTGCGCAGGTAATCGGCGGCTTTGAGCCGCGCGGCATTCCCCTTTACGTCACCCCGGTCAAGAAAGGCTGAGGGACTGATCCCGACCGGTGCAATGGCGTTCACGCCGCCTCCGAGAGGAACTGGGCATAACCCTGCGCCTCAAGCTGCCTGGCCAGTTCCGGCCCGCCGCTGTGGATGATGCGGCCCCTGGCCATGACATGGATGCGGTCAGGCACGATATAGTCCAGCAGGCGCTGGTGGTGGGTAATGACCAGCGCCGAGAAATCGGGCGAACGCAGCGAGTTCACACCCTCGGCCACGATGCGCAGCGCATCGATGTCCAGCCCGCTATCGGTCTCGTCGAGGATGGCGAAGGAAGGCTGGAGCATGCGCATCTGCAGCACCTCGTTGCGCTTTTTTTCACCACCCGAGAAACCGACATTCACGTTGCGCTTGAGCATCTCGTCGGACATGGACAGATGCTTGGTCTCCTTGCGCACGGCCTTGAGGAAGGCCACGGCATCAAGCTCGTCCATGCCACGTGCGCGGCGCACGGCGTTGACGGCGGTGCGCAGGAAGTTGGCGTTGTTCACGCCCGGCAGTTCCACCGGCGTCTGGAACGCGAGGAACAGGCCAAGTGCTGCGCGCTCTTCGGGCTCAAGGGCCAGCAGGTCCTCGCCCTTGAAGGTAGCCGAGCCAGCCGTCACCTCATAATCCTCGCGCCCGGCGAGCACATAGGACAGGGTGGACTTGCCCGAGCCGTTCGGCCCCATGATGGCATGGACCTCGCCTGCCGGAATCTCGAGATCGACCCCGCGCAGGATTTCCTTGTGGGCTTCCCCATCATCGATGCGGGCGCACAGGCCATTGATGCTTACGAATTGCTTGCTCACGTCTTTGAATCCCTGTTAGCCCACGCTGCCTTCTAGGCTGATCTGCAGAAGCTTCTGGGCTTCCACGGCGAATTCCATCGGCAATTCCTTCAGAACGTCCTTGCAGAACCCGTTTACGATCAGCCCTACCGCATCTTCTTCCGACAGGCCGCGCTGGCGGCAGTAGAACAGCTGGTCTTCCGATATCTTGGAGGTTGTCGCCTCATGCTCCACGCGTGCGGACATGTTGCGGTTCTCGATATAGGGCACGGTATGCGCCCCGCAACGGTCGCCGATCAGCAGGCTGTCGCACTGGGTGAAGTTGCGGCTGCCCGAGGCCTTGGGCATCATCCGCACCAGCCCGCGATAGGTGCTGTCGGACTGGCCCGCGCTGATGGTCTTGGCGATGATGGTCGAGCGCGTATTGCGCCCGATATGGATCATCTTGGTGCCGGTATCGGCCTGCTGGTGGTTGTTGGTCACCGCCACCGAGTAGAACTCGCCCACCGAGCCTTCGCCCTGCAGGATGCACGACGGATACTTCCACGTAATGGCAGAGCCGGTTTCAACCTGCGTCCATGAAATCTTGGAGCGCGCGCCACGACACGCCCCGCGCTTGGTCACGAAGTTGTAGATGCCGCCGCGGCCGTTCTCATCACCGGGGTACCAGTTCTGCACGGTGGAATACTTGATCGAGGCATCTTCCATCGCAACCAGCTCGACCACGGCGGCATGGAGCTGGTTCTCGTCGCGCATCGGCGCGGTGCAGCCTTCAAGGTAGGAGACGGAAGCGCCGTCCTCGACAATGATCAGCGTGCGCTCGAACTGCCCCGTGTTGCGGGCATTGATGCGGAAATAGGTCGAGAGTTCCATCGGGCAGCGCACGCCTTTGGGCACGAACACGAAGGAGCCATCGGTAAACACGGCGGCGTTGAGGGCTGCGTAGAAATTATCCGTTACCGGCACGACCGAGCCGAGATATTTGCGCACGAGTTCGGGGTGCTCCTGCACCGCCTCGGAAATCGGGCAGAAGATCACGCCCGCTTCCTGCAATGTCTTGCGGAAGGTGGTGGCGACGGACACGCTGTCAAACACCGCATCGACCGCGACCGGCGGGCGGGCTTCCTCGCCTTCGGGCAGTTCCACGCCTGCCAGCATCGCCTGCTCGTGCAGCGGGATGCCCAGCTTCTCGTAGGTGCGCAGCAGCTCGGGGTCGACTTCTTCAAGCGACTTGGGGCCGGGCTTCTTGCGGGGGGCGGCGTAATAATGCACGTCCTGGTAGTCGATGGGCGGGTAATGAACCTTGGCCCAGGTCGGCTCGCGCATCTCCAGCCATGACCTGTAGGCCTTCAGCCGCCATTCCAGCAGCCATTCCGGCTCCTTCTTGCGGCTGGAGATGAGGCGGATCGTGTCCTCGTTCAGGCCCTTGGGGGCGATATCCATCTCGATATCGGTCTCGAACCCCCATTTATAGGTGTTCTGGCCCAGGGTTTCGACCGTCTTGCGGGTTTCGGCTACTGCCGGCATGTGTCTTTCCTCCCCTGTTTCAGGCCGTGGCCTCGGGCCCGTCGGGCATGGGCGGCACGTGCAGGCCGCCCAGTCTGTCCGTTACTGTATGGTTCTTCATGTCTGCCAGCGTAATGGCTGAAAGTGCATGGCGGATGGCGGCATTGACCATATCCCACTGCCCGCCCAGCCCGCAGGTGGAGCGCGCGTCGCAATCGCCACCATCGACACAGGTGGTCAGCGATATGGGACCATCAATGGCCTGGATCACGGCTGCGATCGAGATCTCCTCAAGCGGCCGGGCCAGCCTGTAGCCGCCACGCGCGCCGCGCTGCGAGCTCACGATGCCCTGGGTTGCCAGAATCTTGAGCACCTTCGCCACCGTGGGTTCGGGAATGCCGGTCGAACGCGACAGGACAGGCGAGGTGGTGACCTCGCTCTTCTGCCCCAGCCGGACCAGAGCCACCACGGCGTAATCGGTCAGTTTCGACAGTTTCAGCATTCCGCTCTCCCGTACGTCCTGAGCCTGCATTCATAATTGGACCAGAACAGTACTGTTTCCTGAAGTTTCAGATGGGCTACCAGCCGGGCGCCGTCAAGTCCAATCGTAAAGCAGGCATGCCCTAGCCGATCCCGGTTCCGAATATCAGCTGTAATAACACGGACAGCCCACACCCCGCCAGAAAACCGACCAGCGTGCCGTTAAGCCGGATATACTGTAGATCCTTGCCCACGCGCAGTTCCAGCCGGTCGCTCAGGCTTTCGGCATCCCAGCCGTTTACGACCGAGTAAATAAAACGCGACATGCGATCCCGCAGGAAGGGCAGGCTGCTCACGATCATGTTGCGCGCGCCGTCTTCCACGCGCTTGCGCATGGCCGCGTCGTTATACATCTGGTCGGCCAGGCGTTGCAGGGCGTCGCGCACCAGGGTCGCGACCCAGCTGGTGTCGCCCTTGCGCATGTCATCTTCAATCACGCGGCGCAGGCGGCGCCAGACATCGCTGCTCCAGCCGCGCACGCTGTCATGCGTCAGCACGCCCATCACGGCATCCGTAATCTCGCCGCGCCGCACGGGGTCGAGTTCGATCCGGTCGATCTCGGTGCGCACCCAGGTGGTGAATCCTTCGCGCAGCTCGGAGTTCTGCGGGTCGATGCGGTCGAGTTCCTGGCTGGCGGCAAGCAGCACCTTGGTGGCGATCGAGCCGCCAATGGCCCAGCCCAGCACGCGGCCGCCCTGCTCGCGCACGCGCTCCTCGATCATCATGCGCAGGGCGGGTTCCTTGGCCTTGATCCCTTCCTTCAGGCGCGAGAGCAGGAAGGACAGCACCTCCTGGTGGCAATCCCCCTCCACCATCGCGCGCAGGCTGCGGGTCACGATGGGGGCGATCTCCTCGCCGCCCAGCAGGGTGGGCAGCAGGCTGGCTATGGCGGAACTCGCCCGCCCGTCTTCCAGCCGGTCAAGCACGTGGGGCACGGAGCCAAGCACGGCGCGGTTGACCATCTCCGCCGTTTCGGGCTCCTGAAGGATATTGCCAATGAGCGAAGGCAGGTCGATGCGGCTGAAGGCGGCCCCGACTTCCTTTTCCGTAAACACGTTGTTCGAGACAAAACGCCCGAGCGCCTGCGCCAGCCGCTCCTTCTGGGCGGGCAGGATGGCGGTGTGCGGAATCGGCAGCCCCATCGGCCTGCGGAACAGCGCGGTCACGGCAAACCAGTCCGCAAGGCCGCCCACCACGCCCGCCTTTGTGCCCGAGCGCAGGATTTCAAGCCAGGGGCGATCGGCCAGCCAGCCCATCTGCGGCAGGGCGTAGCCTGCCACCGTCAGCCCCGCCATGGCGGCCAGCAGGCCCGTTGCGGACCGCTTGTAGCGCAGCAGGGTGCGCCGCGCATCCTGGTCCGTTTGTGGAATACCATTCATGAAGTCACTGATACCATTGTCTCCCCGCCAGCCCAAGCAACACTCGTTATAGCCCGCCAAATAGACGTGAATAAACCACGCGAGACATTGCAGCCCGCCGCCGAACATGGGATTTGGGGGGCTGAACCATGACGACCTTTCATGACAGGACGACCCGATGACCGAAGCCGCCGCGCGGAATGTGTCCAACCTGCTCGAGCAGGCCACACAGCTGATCGCAAGCCATGATGAGACCGCATCGGGCAGTCCCGTCATGGCGCTTGCCCGCCAGATCGGGCGGCAGATGGCCAGTGGCGCCCTGCCGATGAACGCGGTGGAGGACATCGTGCGCCTGCTGCGCGACCGCGCCTTTGCCGGCCGCGCCCACCATATCGCCACCTATCTCGACGGGCCGGATGAACAGGCCGTGACCACGCGCATGCGCACTGTCGCCCACCACATTGTGCAGCCCGACCCCACCGACGGCCCGGTGCCCATCGAGCGCTTCCGCGCCGCCATCGAGCGCAGCCGCTTTGCCGCCGTGTTTACCGCGCACCCCACCTTCGCTCTGGCCAACCCGGTTTATGAGGCCCTGGCCGAACTGGCCTCCACCAACCCCGCCGAGGCCCCCGAACACGTTCCCGCCTTCCTCACGCACCGGCGCGTGGGGCCGCCCACGCTGGATGAGGAGTTCACGCTCGCCACCCAGGCCATCCTGCGCGGGCGCAATGCGCTCGACCGGCTCAACACCATCTTGCTGTCAGAGGCGCGCACCCACTGGCCGCAGCAGTGGTCCACGCTGGTGCCGCGCCCCATCATCATGACCAGCTGGGTGGGCTACGACACCGATGGCCGTACCGATATCGGCTGGTGGGACACGCTGCGCCTGCGCCTGCGCATGAAGCAGTTGCAGCTGAGCCGCCTGCAGGCCCAGCTTGAGCCCGTCGCGTCCTGCGCCAATGACCTCCGCGCCCGTGTGGCGGCAGCGCTTGAGGCCGTGACCGCCCAGATCACCGCCTGCCCCACCGGCCCCGAGCCTGAAGGCGTGTCGCGCTTTGCCGATGTGCTGATCAACCGCAGCACGGAAGCCCTGACCAGCAGCAACGACCTGCATGCAACTTTCAGCGAGGCGATCGACGCCGCCACCCCCGAAGACAAAATGGTGCTGGCGGTGGCCCGCGCGGGCTTCATGGCGCATGGGCTTTCCGCAGCCCACACGCATACGCGCCTCAACGCCACCCAGTTGCACAACATCGCCCGCCAGCGGCTGAACATTACCGACAACCCGGACATTCCCGCCCAGCGCCGCGCGCTGATAAGCCGCATGAACGAGGCGCTGGACACGGTCGAGCCGGTCGAGATCGATTTCGGCTCGCTGCTGATGGAGCAGGCCAGCGCCGGCCGGCTGATGATGACGGTGCGCCAGATCCTGCGCCATATCGACCGCACCAGCCCCATCCGCTTCCTCATTGCCGAGACCGAGACCGGCTACACGCTGCTTACCGCGCTGTGGCTGGCGCGGCTTTATGGCGTGGAGGACATGATCGAGATCTCGCCCCTGTTCGAGACGCAGGACGCGCTGGAGAACGGCGAGCAGATCATCGAGGAGGCCCTGCGCTCGCCGCACTGGCGGGCCTACCTGCAGCGCACGCGCAAGCTGAGCCTGCAGTTCGGCTTCTCCGATTCCGGGCGGTATGTGGGGCAGCTGGCCGCGACGTACCTGATCGAGCGGCTGCGCATCAAGGTGTGCGACCTGCTGCGCAAGTGGGACCTCGCCTTTGTCGAGGTGATCCTGTTCGACACGCATGGCGAGAGCATTGGCCGTGGTGCCCACCCCTACCGGCTGGCCGACCGGTTTGACTACCTCTCCCCGCCCCATGCCCGCGCCCGCTTTACCCGCGCAGGCATCCAGCTACGCGAGGAAACCGCCTTTCAGGGCGGGGATGGCTACCTGCTGTTCGGCACCCAGACCCTGGCCGATGCCACGGTCAGCATCATTGCCGAGCACGCCTTCGCCACAAGCGTGCTCGACCGCGACCCGGTTTATGATGAGCCAGATTTCTCGGCCGATTTCTTCTCCACCATCGCCAATGGCATGACCGGACTGGTGGAAGACCCCGGCTATGCCGCCCTGCTTGGCGCGTTCGGCCCCTCGCTGATCGACAAGACCGGCTCGCGCCCCTCTGCGCGGCAGAGCGATGCCGCCTCCACGGTCACGCGCATCAAGCACCCCAGCCAGCTCCGCGCCATTCCCAACAACGCCATCCTGCAACAGTTGGCCTGGTGCGCGAACACGTTGCAGGGGCTGGGCACGGCGGCGGCCCGCCACCCAGAAACCTTCGAGAAATACCTTGCCGAGAGCCCGCGCTTCCGCCGCGCCATGGATTTCGCGGCCCACGGCCTGGCTCATTCCGACCACGGGGTGCTGCGCGGCGTGATCCGCCTGCTCGACCCCGACATGTGGCTTGAACGCGCCACCACCCAGCGCGACGCGGGCGCGCAGGAGGCCTGCCTGACCCTGATGCACGGGCTGGAACAGCTTGATTTCTGGGCCAGCACGCAGGCCATGTTCCGCCGCATCCAGTCCGACCACCTCGCCCTGCGCCGCGCCTGGCCCGAAGCCCCGCGCATGCAGCCCGATGAACTGCTGCTGCACGCCATCCGCATCGCGCTGATCGAGCAGATCTGGATGCTCTCCACCCGCGTGCCCTACTTCTCGCCCCGCCATGCCTTCTCGCGTGATGTCATGACGCTGAAGGTGCTGTGCCTTGAAGTGCCCGCCGTGCTCAAGGAGCTGGAGCAGATTTTCCCCTACCGCTCCGATGGCAGCTTCGACCTCGATTTCCACGAGCCCCACGGCCCCCGGCAGGAAGGCACCTACAGCCGCGAATACACCGAAATTTTCGAGCCGATGCAGCGCCTATTCCAGATGGTGCGTGAAATCAGCACCGGCGTGATGCACCATGTTGGCGCGTTTGGCTAAGCTGGCCCCACGCAACGGGTGGCGAGTGAGTGAACCACCCCCGCCCTATGGGGTGCCACTGCCCCAGACCCCTGCCATAAAGCGGGTGGTCGCCCATAATCCCGGCCCCATGACCGGCAATGGCACCAATAGCTGGCTGGTGGAACATGAAGGCGGCTGCGCGGTCATCGACCCTGGCAGCGCGCAGCCCGCCCATCTCGATGCCCTTGTGGCGGCGGCAGGTGAGCGGCCCCTGACCCACATCATCCTGACCCATACCCATCATGACCACCTTGATGGCGCCCGCCCGCTCGGGGCGCGGCTTGGCATTCCGGTCTGTGGGTTCCATGCCAGCGAAGATCCGGATTTCATGCCAGATCTCGGCCTGCGCGACGGGGACAGGGTCGCAGGCCTGCGGGTGCTGTACACGCCCGGCCATGCCAGCGACCATATCTGCCTTGAAACGGCGGATGGCATCATCTTTACCGGCGACCATGTCATGGGCTGGTCCACCACCATGATTCCGCCAGCGCCCTATGGCTCGGTGCGGCAGTTCCTGCGCAGCATGGACATTCTACGTGCCCGCGGGGGCCGCCTGCTGCTGCCTGCCCACGGCCCCGCCATAACCCGGGTGGAAGCCTGCATTGACGGGCTTGTCGCCCACCGCATGGCGCGCGAGGACAGCATCATGGCGCTGCTCCCCACCCGGCCGAGCACGCTCGATGAGATTGTGGACAGCCTGTACCACAACCTGCGCCCTGCCCTGCGCCGTGCCGCGCGACTCAACCTGCAGGCGCACCTTGAGAAACTGCTTGAGGACGGAAAGGTCGAGTTACAAGGAACTCAATGGGCCAGACTGCTCCCGTAATACGGTAGGCACCTCTTCTGGTGTCAGTGCGCATTGCTGGACGGGGAGCGTTCCAGGAATTGTTGTATGACAGGATGCCAGACCTGTCGTCCGCCGAACGGGCGAGTTCAAGCACTTGGGGAAATGCAACAATGCCTTCCTCGAACATTTTGTCCTTGGCTCCCTTTTTTCCCAAAACAACATCGCCCTGACAGAAGTTGGCATAAGAAAATCGGGATCAGAAGTTCTCTATGTTTATCTGATCATATTTTTATTTTTAGTCGCTGTCGTTACGCACGTAAAGAATCGAGACTTACGACCTTTAATAAGAGATTTAATAACCCGACTGGACACTATCGGATCATATTGTTCTTCTTTCGTATAGTAACTTACAAAATAATAATGATGAAAATATCAGGTATAATATTTCTATACTCACTTCATATTCATTAATACCTAAACTGAAAATCCACCACTTCATTGACATCTTAAATTTTATTGATTTCACCACACATAACAGCACTGCACAGCTCTGCTTTTCTTTGAGAGCGTAAAATCTCATGCTTCAATGAGGATTGCTTTGCATACAAAAAAAACCGGCCCCCTTTCGGGGGCCGGTTTCTATTTGATGCTCTCTTTCGAGAAAGATCAGGCGGACTGCGCCATGATCTCTTCCGCAACGTTGCGGGGCACCGGATCGTAGTGATGGAACTGCATGGTGAAGGACGCACGGCCCTTGGTCATGGAGCGCAGGTGCGAGATGTAGCCGAACATTTCCTTCAGCGGCACCGATGCGCGGACCATAACGGTGGAACCGGCGGTTTCCTGGCTCTGGATCATGCCACGGCGGCGGTTGAGGTCACCCACCACGTCACCAACGTGATCGTTCGGGGTGGTCACTTCCACATCCATGATCGGCTCGAGAATGACCGGACCGGCCTTCTTCATGCCTTCACGGAAGCAGGCCTTCGCCGCGATTTCGAACGCCAGCGCCGAGGAGTCGACATCATGGTACTTGCCGTCGAGCAGCGTGAACTTGAAGTCCACCGTGGGGAAGCCCGCGAGCACGCCGGTCGTGGCCTGGGCCTGGATGCCCTTGTCCACCGCCGGGATGTATTCCTTGGGCACGGTGCCGCCAACGACCTTGTTCTCGAAGGAGATGCCCTCGTTACGCTCGACCGGCGCGAACTCGATCTTCACTTCCGCGAACTGGCCCGAACCACCCGACTGCTTCTTGTGGGTGTAGGTCTCGGTGTGCGGCTTGGTGATCGTTTCACGATACGCCACCTGCGGCGCGCCGATGTTCGCATCCACGCCATATTCGCGGCGCAGGCGGTCGATGATGATGTCGAGATGCAGCTCGCCCATGCCGGACAGGATGGTCTGGCCGGTTTCCTGATCGGTCTTCAGGCGCAGGGAGGGATCTTCGCCAGACAGCTTCTGCAGCGCCAGCGTCATCTTTTCCACGCCGTCCTTCGTCTTCGGCTCGACCGAGATGTCGATGACCGGGATCGGGAAGGTCATGCGCTCGAGCACCACGGGGTCGGTCGGATCGGCGAGCGTGTCACCGGTCTGGCTGTCCTTCAGGCCCACGAAGGCGGCAATGTCGCCCGCGTGCACTTCAGACAGTTCCTCGCGCTTGTCAGCGTGCATCTGGTAGATGCGGCCGATACGCTCCTTGTGGCCCTTGGTGGTGTTCAGAACCGTATCACCGGTCTTGAGCACGCCACGGTAAACACGCACGAAGGTCAGCGTGCCGTATTTGTCGTTGATGATCTTGAAGGCGAGGCCAGCAAACTTGCCATCGGGGTCAACCGGGACGATCGGCAGCTTGTTCTCGTCAACTTCCTCGTCTTCCGGCGGCGCGATGCGGATGCCTTCCACGTCGTTCGGCGCGGGCAGGAAGTCGATCACGGCGTCAAGCAGGGGCTGCACGCCCTTGTTCTTGAAGGCGGTGCCACACAGCACGGGGCGGAAGTCACCGGCGATGGTGCCCTTCTTGATGCAGCGCTTGAGCGTTGCAACGTCCACGTCGCCCTTGTCGAAGTATTCTTCCATCGCGGCGTCATCAACGGACAGCGCGGTGTCGAGCAGGTTCTGGCGGGCCTCTTCGGCCTTTTCCTTCAGGTCGGCGGGAATTTCCTCGTAGTGGAACTTCGCACCGAGCTCGCCGCCTTCCCATACGATGGCGCGCATTTCGATCAGATCGACCACACCAACGAAGTTTTCTTCAGCACCGATGGGCAGCTGCAGCGGAATCGCCACGATGTCCAGCTTCTCCTTCAGCGTGTCAAACGCGTTGTAGAAGTTGGCGCCCGTGCGGTCGAGCTTGTTGATGAAGATGATGCGCGGCACGTTGTACCGGTCAGCCAGACGCCAGTTGGTCTCGGACTGCGGCTGCACGCCAGCGACGCCTTCGATGATGAAGATCGCGCCATCGAGCACGCGCAGCGAGCGGTTGACTTCGATGTTGAAGTCAATGTGGCCCGGGGTGTCGATGATGTTGATGCGGTGGCCTTCCCACTCACACGTCACGGCAGCCGAGGTGATCGTGATGCCACGCTCACGCTCCTGCGCCATGTAGTCGGTGGTGGTGTTGCCTTCGTGCACCTCACCGATCTTGTGGGACACACCGGTGTAATACAGGATGCGCTCGGTGGTGGTGGTCTTGCCGGCATCAATGTGCGCGGTAATACCGATATTGCGAATCAGGGACAGATCAGACTTGGCGGACACGGGAGAACCTCCACAAGACAACACGGGCGCGAAGGGGAACCTTTCCCTTTCGCGCCTGCCGGAACCGTAAGCTGCTTCCGCCCTCAGTCTCTTTCAACCTGGACGACGCAGACCGGCACAGCGGAACAATGCGCCAGACATCAGTCAGGCTTTTTGACAGCACCGGGCCGCTTCCCCACAACCGTGAAGAGGCGGCCCGGAATGTGTCAGGCCACGGCGGCCTTCTTTTCCTGAACGCGCAGGATGCGGCGCTTCACCGTCATGGCTTCCGGCGTCAGCTTGCGGTTCGGGGTGGACAGCAGGAACGAGTCCAGCCCGCCATTGTGCTCGACCGTGCGCAGCCCGTTGGTGGTCATGCGCAGGGGAACGGCCGTACCGAGAATATCGGACAGCAGCGAGGTTTCCTGCAGGTTGGGCAGGAAGCGGCGGCGGGACTTGTTGTTGGCGTGGCTGACGTTGTTACCGGTCAGCACGCCCTTGCCTGTGATCTGGCAGCGGCGAGACATTTTATCATCCTCGGATATAACTTTGGCCGAGGCATAAATGCCCGGCAAGGATCGTCTAGATTAGGCGCGGCTTATCGCCAAACCACCGCCATCCGTCAAGATGCATAAGCATGATTCGGCATATTTTGTATGCAAAAGGGCTGAAACGGCGCCGTTCCAGCCCTTTCATGGCCTTCAGGCCTCAGCCAGCACCGCCTTCATGGTCGGGGTGCAGTTCGCCCGCCTGCACGCTGTGCAGCGCGTTTTCAAGCAGGCCCTGCATGGCCTCGCGCCCCATGGTGCGCGACAGCAGGCCCAGCGAGCCGCCAAGCAGGGCGGAGGCAATGGCCATGGGCGGCAGGTTCTCGCCCAGCATGTATTCGATGGCCTTGTCCACCACCGCGCCGCAATGGCTCAGTTCGGGGGGGATTCCGTCCCCTTCGGGGGGCGGGTTGGTCTTGTCCGTCATGTCACGGCTCCTTTTCGCGTTATCCCTGATATGTACCGCCTTGCCGCCCCTGACCAGTGCGGGGCGGGCATGCAGGGGGTCACAAGCCCGCGCAGGGGCTTTATCCCCGCTCGGCATCCTCCTCCGCCTGGGCGGCCCACATGCCGGCATACAGGCCGCCACGCTCGAGCAGGGCGCGATGCGTGCCACGCTCAAGGATCTGGCCGTGACCCATCACAAGAATTTCATCCACGTCCACGATGGTGGAGAGCCGGTGGGCGATGATGACCGTGGTGCGGTTGGCCGCCACCGCGCGCAGGGCGGTCTGGATTTCGTGCTCGGTGCCGGTGTCGAGCGCGCTTGTCGCCTCATCGAGCAGCAGCACGCGCGGGTTCTTGAGAATGGTGCGGGCAATGGCCACGCGCTGCTTCTCGCCACCCGAGAGCTTGAGCCCCCGCTCGCCCACCCTCGTGGCGTAGCCTTCAGGCAGGCTCATGATGAAATCATGGATGCAGGCCAGTCGCGCCGCCTGCTCCACCTCCGCCTGCGTGGCGCCAAGGCGGCCATAGGCGATGTTGTAGCCGATGGTGTCGTTGAACAGGATGGTATCCTGCGGCACCACACCAATGGCCCCGCGCAGGGCGGCCTGGGTGTAGTCGCGGATGTCATGCCCGTCGACCATGATGCGGCCCGCCGTCACGTCATAGAAGCGGAACAGCAGGCGGCTGATGGTGGACTTGCCCGCCCCCGTCGGCCCCACGATGGCCACCCGGTGGCCTGCGGGCACATGGAAGCTGATGCCGCGCAGGATCTCGCGGTCGGGGTGGTAGCTGAAATGCACGTCCTCGAAGCGGATATCGGCGGCGGGCGCTTCATCAAGTCGCGCGGGCAGACCCAGGGCGCGGGCGGAATCGGTAATGTCGGCGCGTTCATCCATCAGGCCGAACATGTGCTCAAGGTCGACGAGTGAATTGCGCAGCGAGGAATACACGCTGCCCAGAAAGTTGAGCGGCAGGTAAAGCTGCATGAGGTAGGTGTTGACCAGCACGAAGTGCCCCACCGTCATGCCGCCTGCCTCCACATCGCGCCCGGCCATGAGCATGACCGCGATCAGGGCCACGGCAATGATCGCCGCCTGCCCGAAATTGAGTCCGTTGAGCGAGATCTGGGTGCGGATGGCCGCATGCTCGTAGCGGCGCTGGGCATCCTCGTAGCGCTGGCGCTCATGCTCCTCGTTGCCGAAATATTTTACGGTTTCGTAGTTGAGCAGGCTGTCGAGCGCCTTCCAGCTGGCCTCGCTGTTGATCTCGTTCATCTGGCGGCGCAGCCCGATGCGCCATGAGGTGAACTTGATGGTGAAGACCACATACGCCGCCACAGCCGCCAGCATCACCACCGCATAGCGCCAGTCGAACAGATGCCAGATCACGATGATGACCATCAGCGCCTCGATCAGCGTGGGCACCACGTTGAACACGCCCACGCGCAGCAGCGTCTCGATGGCTTCCGTGCCGCGCGCGATCGCCCGCGTCACCCCGCCGGACTGGCGGTTGAGGTGAAAGCGCAGCGAAAGCTGGTGCATGTGCGTAAAGCTCTGCATGGCCGCAATCCGGCTGATGCGGTAGCGCAGCGGGGCGAACAGGGCATCACGCAATTCGCCCAGGCCCGCCGCCGCCATGCGCAGCAGGCCATAGCCCACAATCAGCACGAGCGGCATCATGGCAACGCCGCCCGCATGGGGCTGGAGCGCATCGATTACGCGGCTATAGGCATAGGGCACGCCAATGGTGGCCACCTTGGCCGCGACAAGCAGCAGGCACACCCCCACCACGCGCAGGCGGGTGCGCAGGTCATGGCGGGGCCACAGATAGGGTAACAGGCCGCGCAGGGTGGCGGCGGCGGAGCGCTCGGGCCTATCGGGCCGGGCAGTAGGGGAAACAGCCATAGCCACCGCATGTGGCACACGTCGCCTGTTTTGCAACCCATATTCCCATATGCTGGTGGCACAGGCTGGCATTGTCAGGCTGGGGGGCAGCCGTTATGCCACCCTCAACCCGAAGGACAGGGATGAAACATGTCACGCAGCCTTGAAGGTTTCTTTCGTCATATCGCCGCCTGCAACACGGCGGTGCTGCCCGGCGGGCGGCTGGAGTTCCGGCTGGGGCACGCCCCCGCGGGCTGGGTGCAGCCCGCCCTGCTGCCGGTGCTGCTCGAACACGGCATGACCCATGCGGGCAATACCGTAACCCTTGCCGACCCCGCACGGCTCGAAGCCATTGGCGAGGCCATGGCGCAGGCAGGCGTGTACCGCTCGCACCATGAACTGTTCGATGTGTGGACCGACATGGCCAAGCCCCCCGTGGCCCGCATCGACCGTGGCGCGCTGCCGCTGTTTGGCCTGATGGCGGCGGGCGTGCACCTCAACGGGCTGGTCAGGCTGCCCCACGGCCTGCATCTGTGGATCGCGCGGCGCTCCATGACCAAGCGGCTCGACCCCGGCAAGCTCGACCACCTGGTGGCGGGCGGCATACCGGCAGGCCATACGGCAGCCGAAGCCCTGTTCAAGGAAGCGGCGGAGGAGGCCAGCCTGCCCGCAGATCTGGTGCAGCGTGCGCGCCCCACCGCCGATATCCGCTACGCGCTCGACCGCCCCGAAGGGCTGCGGCGCGACGTGCTGCACTGCTTCGAGCTGGAACTGCCGCCCGACTTCGTGCCTGCCCCCGCCGATGGGGAAGTGGAGGAATTCCGCCTGATCCCGATCGAGGAGGCCTATACGCTGGTGCGTGACACGGATGCGTTCAAGTTCAACGTCAACCTCGTGCTGATCGACCTGTTCCTGCGCACGGGGCTGATTGATGCCGCCAGCCCTGAAGGCCAGCGCCTGCGCGAAGGCCTGACCGGCTGGCACGCCCCCCGCTCCGCCTGAACCCCCTGCGACCTTAGGACCATGCAATGACCACGCCCCCCATTGCCCGCCAGATTCCCCACGCCATCACGCAGCTTGGCCGCACCCGGCACGATGAATATGCGTGGATGAAGGACGATAACTGGCAGGAGGTGCTGCGCGACCCTTCCCTCCTGCGCGCCGACATTGCCGATCACCTGCGGGCGGAAAACGCCTATACGCAGTCTGTCCTGTCCGGCACGGAAGCGCTGCAGGAACATCTCGTGGCCGAGATGAAGGGCCGCATGCAGGCGGATGACACCTACCCCCCCGCCCCGCACGGCCCCTATTGCTACCAGACCAGCTACACGGCGGGCGCGCAGTACCCGGTCTATAAACGCTACCTCACCGCCTCCCCCGCTGCCGAGGAAGTGCTGCTGGATGTGAATGAAGCGGCAGGAGGGCATGAATATTACGCCGTCGCTGCTGCCGCCCACAGCCCCGACCACACCCTGTTCGCCCATGCGGAGGACACGCAGGGCTCGGAAATCTACCGCATCCGCATCCGCAGGCTGAGCGGTGAGGCCACACCCCTGCCCCCGGTCGAGAACTGTAGCGGGGCGTTCGTCTTTTCGCCCGACAGCGCGTTCCTGTTCTGGGTCTGGCGCGACAGCCATGGCCGCCCGGCCCGCGTCTATCGCCGCCGCATTGGCGAGGACCACGACACGCTGGTGTATGAAGAAGCCGATCCTGGCTTTTTCGTCGGCGTGGAGACCACGCGCTCGGGCGGGTGGATCATCATCTCCAGCGGCAATCATGATACCTCCGAGTCCTGGCTCATCCCCGGCCATGACCCGCAGGCCGCTCCCCGCTGCGCAAGCCCGCGTGAAACGGGCCTCATTTACGGGCTGTACCATCAGGGCACGGATTTCATCATCCTGACCAATGCCGATGGCGCGTATGACTTCAAGCTCATGACCACGCCTGACGCCACACCCGCGCGCGCCAGCTGGCGCGACCTCGTGGTCCATGAACCGGGCCGCTACATCACGGACTGCATGGTCTGGTCGGGCCACCTGGCCTGGCGCGAGCGGCGCGACGCCAACACGCGAATCATCATCCGCAGCGTGGACGGGGCGACAGAAGCCCTCGAACCCGATGAAGCCGCCTATGACCTGACGCTGGTGGGCGGATACGAATACGACACCACCGAACTGCGCTACATCTACCAGTCCCCCACCACCCCGCGCGCGTGGCATGCGCGTGACATGGTGAGCGGGGCCGAGACCCTGCTCAAGCAGCAGGAAGTGCCCTCGGGCCACGACCCGGCGCAGTACCGCTGCTGGCGGCTCATGGCCCACGCCCCTGATGGCGAGCAGGTGCCGGTTACGGTGCTGGGCCGCCACGACACGCCCATTGATGGTTCGGCTCCGCTGCTGCTCTATGGCTACGGCGCCTATGGCCACGCCATCGACCCGGTCTTTTCCACCCGCACGCTCAGCCTTGTCGATCGGGGCTGGTTCTACGCCATCGCCCATGTGCGCGGCGGCTCGGAAAAAGGCTGGAACTGGTTCCTTGGCGGACGCGGGCGCAACAAGCCCAACACGTTCAGTGATTTCATCGCCTGTGCCGAAACCCTCGTGGCCGAAGGCTTTGGGGCCACGGGCCGCATCGTGGCCGATGGACGTTCCGCTGGCGGAATGGTAATGGGAGCCATCGCCAACATGCGGCCCGACCTGTTTGCGGGCATCGTGGCCGTGGTGCCGTTTGTAGATGAACTCAACACCATGTCCGACGCATCCCTGCCACTGACACCGCCGGAATGGCCCGAATGGGGCAACCCTCTGGAAGATGCCCGGGCCTATGACCTGATCGCCAGCTACGCCGCCTATGAGCAGGTCGCCCCCCGCGCCTACCCCGCCATACTGGCCATGGGCGGCCTGACCGACCCGCGCGTGACCTACTGGGAGCCCGCCAAATGGGTCGCCCGCCTGCGCGCGCATAACCGCTCGGCCCGGCCCGTCATGCTGCGCACCAACATGGAGGCCGGGCATAGGGGGGCCACGGGGCGCTTTGACTCCCTCAAGGAAGCGGCCCTGATCCATACCTTCGCCCTGTGGGCGATTGAAACCGCGCCTGCCACGCAGGATTAATGTCTTTCCGCACACGGGCGCGTTAGCATAAGTAGCGCCATACAGCAGAGCCAGCATATCCCAGAGGAATGAGAATGACGGATCCCCACAACGCGGATCAGGACGGCTTTCCCGCCCCCATGACGGGGCGTGAGGTCGATCCCTCCACGATGCGAACCTTCCGGTCATTCCGCGAGACCCAGCGCGCGCAACGCATCGCCCGCGCGGTGCTGGCGCTGTTTTTCGTGCTGCTGGGGCTTTATACGGTGCGCGGCTTCCTGCCCTCGCTGATATGGGGCTGCGTGTTCGCCATCGCCTCCTGGCCGCTTTACGCGCGCGCGCGGCGGCGATGGAACGGGCGGGCACATAAAACGCTGCTGCCGCTGCTGTTTACGCTGGCCATCGCCTTCATCTTCATCGGGCCGCTGGCACTGTTCGGGCTGGAGGCGGGGCGCGAAGCGGAAAGCGTGCTGCGCTTCCTCAACGAAGCACGCCATTCCGGCATTCCCGTGCCGGGATGGATCAGCAACCTGCCCTATGGGCAGCAGGCGATCACCGCCCTGTGGAACGAGCACCTGAAGAACCCGGCAGATGTTTCCACCCTGCTCGGCTCGATGAATATCGGGCAGAGCGTCAAGGTCACGCAGCAGCTTGGTTCGCAGGTGCTGCACCGGGTGCTGCTGTTCACCTTTGCCATCCTCACGCTGTTTTTCGTGCTCAAAGATGGCGATTCCGTCATCCGCCAGTCGCTCAACGTCTCGCGCCGCGCCTTTGGCAAGCGGGGCGAGCGGATCGCGTTGCAGATAATCGCTTCGGTGCATGGCTCGGTATCGGGGCTGGTGCTCGTCGGCATTGGCGAAGGCATGCTGATGGCCGTGGCCTATCTGGTCGCGGGCGCGCCGCATCCCTTCCTGTTCGGGGTGGTGACGGCCATCGCCGCGATGATTCCGTTCTGCGCGTTCATCGCCATCAGCGCCGTTGCCCTCACGCTGCTCATCAAGACCGGCGCCCTGTTTGGCGCCATGGCCATCATCCTGCTGGGCATGGCCGTGATCTTCCTGGCGGACCACCTCGTGCGCCCGGCCCTGATTGGCGGCTCGACGCAACTGCCCTTCCTGTGGGTGCTGGCGGGCATACTGGGTGGGGCGGAAAGCTGGAGCCTGCTGGGGCTGTTCATGGGGCCTGCCATCATGGCGGTGCTGCACATGCTATGGCTGAACTGGAGCCGGGCCCGCTACTGACACGGGACAGGCTGGCGCCAGATACAAAAAAAGCACCCTTTTCAGGATGCTTTGCTTGCTTGGCATTCTTATCGCAGACAGGGATATCGGGCAGGCGGGATTCGAACCCACGACCCCCAGTCCCCCAGACTGATGCGCTACCAGGCTGCGCTACTGCCCGCCTGTCTGCGATGCGCAGGGTGTAGCAGCCGATAGGGGGGACTGCAACCCATGTAATGAACCAAAACGAAAAAAAATGCCCCGGATCAGACCGGCACCATCTGCCGCAGGGCCTGCAGCTCAACAAGCACACCGCGCAGGCTGTCGCGCAGCACCGTATTTTCCGCCTGCAGGCGCTCAACCTCGATCATGACAATCTGCTCAAGCGGCGGCTGCTCCGGCTCGTCAGCGGGCTCCTGCGCCGCCGTCTCCACCAAGTCTTCATTCGCCGGGGCAACATCCGCCCCGGTTGCGGCGGCTTCCACCGGCGCGGGCGCTTCAGCTTCAGGCACGGGCGGGGCCTCCGCGGGGGGCGCTTCGCAGGCCACCACGGTTTCCACCACTTCCTCGATCACCGTCACCTGTATCCCGGCCGTTGCAGCCTCGGTAGCGGGCTCTGCTTCGAGCGGTGCATCCTGCGTCACAGGAGCCTGTGCCATGGGGGCCTGCGCCACGGGTGATTCGGCGGGTGGGGTTACGACCTCACCTTCGGATTCGGGTGCGGCAAGGGTCTCCCGCGCCAGTTCGGCCTGCGCCTGCGCCACCGACAGCTTGCGCACATAAAGCAGGTCGGCAATCTCGCGCAGCACGGTTATGTCCTGCGGGCGGTAATAGCGCCGCCCCACCGGCCCGCGCAGCGGCTGCAACTGCGGAAAGCTCGCCTCCCACATGCGCATGACATGCTGCGCAAGGCCCAGCTCGCGCGCGACCTCATAGATCGGCAGGCAGTCCGTGCCTGGCTCGATCGTGCCGCCAGGAAAGTGCTCCGTGGTCATTCATCGTCTCCTTCCGGCGGGGTCTGCCCGTCGGACTGTCCGTTGACATGGGCACGAAGCAACTGACTGGGGCGAAACACCAGAACGGAGCGTGGCAGAATCGGCACTTCCACACCAGTTTTGGGGTTACGGCCCGTGCGCTGCCCCTTCTGCCGGACAGAGAACGTGCCAAAACCGCTTATTTTAAGGGTGTCGCCAGCCTCAAGGGTCCGTGCCATCCGCTCAAGGATATCTTCTAAAATATCGGCGGATTCATGGCGGGACAGGCCGACCTGATCATATATGTGTTCTGCCAGAGTGGCGCGCGTGACGGTGCTCATGCGCAAACGTTATGCATGCGCGTGCGTATCGTCAATTGAATGTCGCAGGGCTACGGGCTGTTTGTTTCGTGACCGTTTCAATGTGGTACCGAAACGACATTACAGCCGCGCCAGCGCCGAACCCCATGTCAGGCCGCCGCCCAGCGCTTCCATCAGCACCAGATCGCCCTTGTTGATGCGCCCGTCACGCACGGCCTCGTTCAGGGCCAGCGGAATGGAGGCGGCAGAGGTATTGGCATGCCGGTCCACAGTCACCACCACGCGCTCGGGCGGCAGGGCAAGCTTGCGGGCCACGCCATCAATAATGCGCAGGTTGGCCTGGTGCGGCACCAGCCAGTTCACATCCGAATGGGTCAGGCCATTGGCGGCCAGCGCCTCATCCACCGAGGAAGACAGCTTGCCCACCGCATGGCGGAACACTTCGCGCCCGTTCATGCGCAGGTGGGCGGGCTTGTCATGCAGGCCGGTTGCGCCATCGACAAAAAGCAGGTCGCCATAACGGCCATCGGAATGGAGGTGGGTGGACAGGATGCCCGCATCCCCTGCCGTATCGTCCGTGCTGGTCACGAACACCGCCCCTGCCCCATCGCCAAACAGCACGTAAGTGCCCCGGTCTGTTTTATCGAGAATGCGCGAATAGACTTCGCTGCCAATCACCAGCGCCGAACGCGCCTGCCCGCTGCGAATGAGCGAATCGGCCATGGACAGCGCATAAATGAAGCCCGAGCACGCGGCGGCAAGATCAAAGCCAAAGCCGCCTGTCATGCCCAGTTCGGCCTGCACCCGCACGGCGGTTGAGGGGAAAGCCTGGTCGGGCGTGCTGGTCGCGACAATGACGGCATCGACATCATCAGGCGTGGCGCCCGCATAGTCCAGTGCCTGCCGGGCGGCGTGCGCCGCCATGGAAACGGCGGTGTCACCCTCGCCCGCCATGTGGCGCTGGGCGATTCCCGTGCGGGCACGAATCCATTCATCCGATGTTTCGAGCCACGTGGCCAGTTCATCGTTGGTAACGATCCGCTCGGGCAGGTAACCGCCAAAACCGGACAGAAGCGAGCGTTTCGCCGTCATGCCTGTTTTTCCACCACTATCATTTCATATGCACGGGCGGGCACAGGCAGGCCCCGCCTGCTGACCCCGCACCGGCTGTTATTGCCGCATCAGGATGCAGGGACCGTCTGCGACGGGTCGGACGCCTTGACGGTGGTCAGGCTTTCCATGTGCCCGAGGCGCTCGCGGATGCTGTCGGTAAAGCGGTGGGTGACCATGTCCATCGCCACGTCAACCGCTGCGGCAAAGCCTTCAGCGTCCGTGCCACCATGCGATTTGACCACAACACCGTTCAGCCCAACGAACACCGCGCCATTATAGCGGCGCGGGTCGAGCCATTCTTTCATCCGCTCAAGCCCGGGGCGCACCAGCAGGTAGCCGATCCGGCCCAGCAGGCTGGAGGTGAAGACCTGCCGCAGCAGCGTGAACGCCATTTTCAGCGCGCCCTCACCCGTTTTCAGCGCGACATTGCCGGTAAAGCCATCCGTCACCACCACATCGGTCGTGCCGGCAGTGATGTCGTGGCCTTCCACAAAGCCGTGAAACTGGGGGGCAAGCGAACTGTTGCGCAGCACTTCAGCCGCCTGGCGCAGGCGCTCGTCGCCCTTGAGCTCCTCGGAGCCGACATTGAGCAGCCCGATGCTGGGCGCGGGCAGCCCGAGCACCGCCTTGGCGAAGGCCTCACCCATGATGGCGAACTCGACCAGGTTGCGCCAGTCGCACGAGACGTTGGCGCCGAGGTCGAGCATGACCACGTCACCCCGCGTGGTGGGGCTGATGGCGGCCATGGCCGGGCGGGTAATGCCGGGAAGGGTTTTGACCACGATCTTGGCCAGCGCCAGCATCGCGCCGCTGTTGCCAGCGGAAACGACGCCCTGCGCCTCGCCCTGTGATACCGCATCCATGGCCAGCCGCATGGAGGAATCGCGCACACGCAGGGCTGCGGTGGGCTTCATGTCCATGGGAATGGCCGAACTGGCCGGACGGATTGTGCAGATTGCGGCCGCGCGCGGATGGCGGGCCAGAAGGCCGGACAACGTCGCCTCATCACCAACCAGAAGAATCCTGGCTGAAGGATGTCGGTCTGCCGCAATCGCCAGTCCGGCCACTACAACTTCCGGACCACCATCCCCGCCCATGCCATCAATGGCAAGGGTGTAGGGCCCAGTCTCGGAAAAGGAGGAACCTGTCTCGCTCATGCTCGTCTTGTGCCGGGTAAGAAAGGAACGCGCAAGATCGGGGAATACACTTTGAAAAGATTACATTCCCCGCGCGACCCGGACAGGACGGCCCGAGGCCAGCCCGCCGACGCGACCAAACCGGGCCGCGCCGTTACCGGGTAATGACGCCTGTGGCGTCGTGTTATCAGGCGCGGACCGCCGTCTTCAGCGCCTTGCCGGCGGAAGCGACTTCGCGGCCATCATAGTGCCCGCAGTGGCTGCAGACATGATGCGGGCGCTTGAGTTCGCCACAGTTAGAGCATTCCGCATGCGCCGGAACACTCAGCGCAGCGTGGCTGCGACGCATGCCACGACGGGACGGCGAGGTTTTTCTCTTGGGTACAGCCATGGGCCCGGGCCCCTCCGATCTGGATCACAACCGGCAGGCACACCCTCGTGGCGATACACCGGTCAGTTATCAATAATTGAGGGGGGCGCTCTAGCAGACCATTTGCACTTGCACAAGGGATTATGTGCACGGCTCATGGCGAGACACCCCCGCTCGCGCCTCTCCTTTGCGTCAGTTCTGCTTTTTTTTCAACTCGGCCAGAGCGGAAAAAGGCTGCCTGCGCGTGGTTTCTTCCGGGGCGGCCTCATCCGTGCCCGCAAATTCGGCCGGAATCGCGCAGCCGGGCTTGTGCGGATAGGGGTCGAGCGCCAGCGAAACTTCTTCCGCCGCGAGTTCGCCAAGGTCGATGGTATCGCGCTCGTAGGGCACCTCATCGATCGAGAACGGATCGACCTCGTCGTCCTCCCGAAAACGCGCGGCAGGGATGCAGCGCACGGTGAACGATTCCGCCATGACATCCTCGAACGGCTCGAGGCTGACCACGCATTCCTGCGTGACATGGGCGGTCAGCCAGCCCTCGGCGAGCACCTCCCCGTCCTGCCCCGGCTTGAGCCGGTAGCGGCATGACAGGTTGCGCAGGCCGGGAATGCCGAAGCGGCGGGCCAGCGCACGGCATTCGGCGTCCTTCGCCTCGATCACCGTTTCCATGCCCTGGACCGGGATGCGGCCCACGGCAAGCGGGCGGGAAAATTCTGCATCCATCTCGTCTTAACTCCTGCATGTGACCACGGGGGGCGCCCGTGTTGCGATGATGGTAAAAATATGGGGCTGGCGGGGTGTTTTTCCACCACCAGGGCGATCTGTGATTGACTTCATTTACCCGATGGGGCACCGGAAAGACGAACCGCATATGCGCCCTGCCCTATTTCAGGATATTTTCCCGACCATGAGGTCACCCAAGGACAACCTGCCCCGCTCCCGTTCATTACGCGTGTTTTCGTGCGCTGTCATCGGGGCGGGGATTGCGCTGTCCGGATGCAGCCTTTTCAAGCCAAGCACCATGCAGCGCGGCTCGCTTGTCGAGGCGGATGACTACAACAAGCTCAAGATAGGCGAGACCTCACGCTCGGACGTGATGGACGCCCTCGGTTCGCCCACCGGTCATGCCACGTTTGATGACAATACATGGCTCTACGTTTCCATGAAGCAGGTGCTCGCGCCCATCAGCTTTCCGCAGATCAAGAAGCAGGAAGTGGTGGTGCTGACCTTCGATCAGGATGGCGTGCTGCGCAACCTGCGCACCCTGCACAAGGATGACGCCCGCTACGTAACCATGATGCCGGGCAAAACCCCCACGCCAGGCACCAAGATCAACATCATGCAGCAGATCCTGGGCAATGTGGGCCGCTACAACCCGCTCAGCCAGATGAGCAGCACCTATGGCGGCAGCACAGGCCCCATGAACAGCATGAACGGCGGCCCCGGCCATGGTGGCGCGGGCAATACCCTGCCCTGACGCCACGGCCGCCCGGGCCACGCTCAGGCTGGCAGCTCGATCCTGACCCGCGCGCCGCCCAGCGGCCCGGCCTCCAGCCCGATATGGCCGCCATGGGCGTGAATGATGTCACGCGCTATGGCCAGGCCAAGTCCCGTGCCCCCTTCCTTGCCGCTCTCAAAGGCGCGGAACACGCTCTCGCGCCGGGCTTCCTCCACCCCGCAGCCGTCATCATCGATATACACGAACACCTGCTTGCGCCCCCGCTCGGCTGAAAGCTCGATACGGGTAGCGTGATGCCGCGCGTTTTCCACCACGTTGTTCAGCACGCGGCGCAGGGCATTGCTGCGCCCGGTAATGCTCAGATCCGGCGGATTGACGAAGCCGATGCGCGCCCGCGCGCCCACGCGGCGCAGGGCGGCAACGCTTTCCTCGAACAGGTCCTCCACCCGGATGACCGAGGGCGTTTCAGCCCCCTCCCCGCGCGCAAATGACAGATACCCCTCGATCATGTGCTCCATCTCCACGATATCGCCGATCATGTCGGCAATATCAGGCTGGAGATCCTCGGCCTGCACCATGCCGCTGCGCGGGAACATGGCCAGTGAAAGCCGCAGCCGGGTGAGCGGCGTGCGCAGGTCGTGCGAGACTCCGGCCAGCACGGTGGTGCGCTGCTCCACAAAGCGGTTGATGCGGTCACGCATGCGGTTGAAGGCAACGGAGGCCTTGCGGATTTCCTGCGCGCCTTCGGGCACGATGGGCACCGTATCGCGACCAAGGCCGAACAGTTCCGCCGCCCGTGCCAGCCTGCGGATGGCGCGGACCTGATTACGCATGAACAGCGCCGCGATAAGAAACAGCAGCAGCGCACTCCCTGAGGCCCATGCCACGAACAGCCACACCGGAGCCACATCCAGCCGCTTGCGCAACGCCACGACCTGCAACACGCCAATGGGTGTCTGCACCAGGATCACGACGCGGCGGTGGGCCTTTTTCCAGTCAACGAAGGTGGGCCAGCGCACGCTGGCCTGCAGGTCGCGCGCCAAGTCCTCGTCAATGGGGCCGAGCACGTGGTTCGAGCCGCGCCGCTGCAGGCTTTCCCCCTCGCGCAGGGTCATGACCAGCCCCGCCCGCCGGCCGACATCCTCAAGAATCCACTTGCGATCGGTATCGGAAGGATAGCGCTCGAGCATGTCCAGCGTCATGGAAATGGTGGTGGCCATGTCATTGGACAGGCGGCGCGAAACGATCTGCAGGTAGTTGCCATAAAACAGCTCGAGCGAGATGGCCTGCGTGGCCAGCAGCGGGATGAACCCGATCAGCAGCATCCGCCCCAGCAGGGAGCGCGGCAGGATGCGGCGCGCCAGCCGCACCCGCCACCGCCGCCAGCCTGTGGAGGCTCCGGGCGCGTATTCAGCGCCGGATGCGGATTCCGTGCCCATGGCTTTACCTCTCCAGACGCAAAAAAAACCGGCTTCCTTGCAGAAGCCGGTTTTTTGTGGGTCATAACCCGTATTCCGATACGCGAAGGATTAGAAGCCTTCACGCTCAAGGCGCTTGCGCTCCATCTTGCGGGCACGACGCACGGCCTCGGCTGCCTCGCGCGCCTTGCGCTCGGACGGCTTTTCATAGTGGCGACGCAGCTTCATTTCGCGAAAGATGCCTTCGCGCTGCATTTTCTTCTTGAGGGCCTTGAGGGCCTGATCAACATTGTTGTCACGAACGAGAACCTGCACTGGGTCGTCAACTCCTGATCTGCCATCCGGTATGGATGATCCATGAAACTGAAACTTGGGGAACGTCCGCCCGAGGCCATTCCCTTCGTGCGATTCCCAAACGGGCCGCACCTATATCACACTCGCGCCGCGCAACACAAATCATTCCCGCATATAAAGCCGCATGAATTTTGGTGCTGCGCTTTGCGCGTCAACGCTGTCATATACATGTTCCCCGAAACAGGAAGGCCTTTCCCTGCATGACGCTGCTCAAGATCGCCCGCATGGGCCATCCGGTGCTGCTGCAACCAACGCAGCCGGTGGCCGATACGCAGGCTCCCGCCATCCGCACGCTGGTGGCCGACATGATCGAGACGATGCTCGATGCAGGCGGCGCTGGACTCGCCGCGCCACAGGTGCATCACGGGCTGGCGCTGTTCGTCTATCATGTGCCGCTGGCCCGCAGCACGGGCGAGGATGACCCGCCGCGCCCGCCTTCGGTCCTGTTCAACCCCGTGCTCGAGCCGGTGGGAGATGAAATGGTGGACCGGCTGGAGGGCTGCCTGTCCATTCCCGGCCTGCGGGGCTGGGTGCCGCGCCATGCCCGCGTGGCCTATAAGGGGCTGGATGCGCACGGGCATGTGGTGCAGGGCGTTGCATCGGGCTTTCTGGCCAATGTATTGCAGCATGAATACGACCACCTGAACGGAATCCTCTATCCCATGCGCATGACCAGTCTTGGCCGCATGGGCTTTGACAGCGAAATGGCCCGTTATGGAGAGCGCCCATGAATCCTTCCGCCCTGGTCGCGCGCGCGGCCTCGTGCCTGCATCCGCCCGCGGTGCAGCATTCACATCAAGGTGATGCGCTGCTCCGCCGTTTCCTGTCCGATTCGCGCGCGGGCAGCCATGCCTGGACGCCAGAACTGCTGCGGCAGTGCGCCGGGCCGGATTCGGACCTGCTCTTTCCCGGTGGCATGGCGGAGCTGGCCGAAGCCTGCTTCGACCTGATGGACCGTGACATGCTGGGCCACGCCCACACCTTTCGCAGCCGCAAGATCAGCCGCCGGGTGCGCGCGGCCATCCTGTTCCGGCTGGAACGCGCAGCTCCCCACCGCGCGGCCATAAGGCAGGCGCTGGCGGTGCTGCTGGTGCCCACCCATGCCCGCATCCTGGCCCATGTGCTGGGCCGCAGCGTCAATGCAATATGGGATGCGGCGGGCGATACTTCCACCGGCTTCACCTACATGACCAAGCGGCTGAGCCTGAGCGGGGTCTATGTCGCCACCCTGCTGTTCTGGCTCACGCGCGGGGGCAACCCGGCCTCGGTGGAGGAATTCCTTGACCGCAGGCTTGCCGAAATCGGGCGCATCACCCGCCTGCGCAACCGGCTGACCGGCCGCATCGCCTGACGGTCACCCGCCTGCCATGACCACCCCGCCCCGGCCACCTGCCGCGCGCCCCGCCCCTGTGGCGGGCGCGGGCGTGGAACTTCTGTTCCTGCGTGATGAAGACATGCGCCAGGCGCAGGAACTGCTCCTGCTGGCCTGCCGCGCCTTTGGCAACGTGATCGACCCCGCCCTGCACGAATACGGGCTGGGCCACGCCCATTACCGCATCATGCAGACCGTGGCGCTGCAGCCCGGTATTGCCGTGGGTGCGTTGCTTGATGTGCTGGGCATTACCAAGCAGAGCATGAGCCGCACGCTGGGCGAACTGGTGGCGCACGGCCTGCTGCGCCACGAAACCACGCCACAGGACCGCAGGCGGCGCTGCCTGCACCTGAGCGCGCGTGGGGCGGAGATTGAAAACCGACTCTTTTCGCTGCAACGTGAAGTGCTGCTACGGGTGTACCGCAACGCGGGTGGCCGGGCGGTTGACGGTTTTCGCCGCGTGATGCGCGGCCTGATAGACGAATCGGCCATGCCCGGCGTATCCACCGATGCCTTTCACCCTCCTGACCGGAGTTCTTCATGATCCAGACGGCCTGCGATTCCGCCCTTCCCCGCGACAGCATGATCATGGATGCCCATGTCGTGGTGGTGGATGACGACCCCCGCCTGCGCCGCCTGCTGCACCGTTACCTCAGCGAGCAGGGCTTTCGGGTCAGCGCCGCGTGCTCGGCGCAGGAAGCGCGGCAGGTGCTCGGCTTCATGCAGCCCGATGCGCTGGTGCTCGACATTACCATGCCGGGGGAAAACGGGCTGGAACTGACCCGCGAACTGCGGCGTGACAACCTGAACTTCCCCATCCTGCTGCTCACCGCGCGCGGCGAGCCTGAAGACCGGATCATCGGCCTTGAAGCCGGGGCCGATGACTATCTGGCCAAGCCGTTCGAACCGCGCGAGCTGCTGCTGCGGCTCAAGGCGCATCTGCGCCGCTTCGTGCCGCCCGCGCCGAGCAGCAACCTGCGCATCGTGCGGCTCGGCGATCTGGAATTCGACCCCGTGCGGGGATTGTTGTCGAATGCGGAGGGAATCGTGCACCTGACGGGTGGCGAATCGGCGCTGCTCTCGGTGCTGGCCCGCCACCCCAACGAGATCCTGTCGCGCACCGCCATCGCCACCACGCTGGACATGGAAGAAATTGGCGAGCGCGCGGTGGATGTGCAGGTGACCCGCCTGCGCCGCCGCATCGAGCCTGACCCCAAGGAGCCACGCTTTTTGCAGACCGTGCGCGGCAAGGGCTACGTACTCAAGCCGGGGCTGTAAAAAAGGTAAACGTTTCTGGGTGCCGCTTTTTTTCAAAAAGGCTGCGTTCTCTGAAGCTTTTTGAAAAAAGCTTCACCAAAACTTTCATCCGTTTTCCTTAATGCTACAGGCACAAAAAAACCGGCATGAACACCATGCCGGTTTTTTTATCAATAAGGGGTGTGGATCAGGCCGCCTTGTTCAGACGCGCCAGTTCTTCCACCACGGCGGCACCCATGCCTGCCGTGTTCACTTCCGTCCTGCCAGCGCTCATGATGTCGGGCGTGCGCAAGCCACGGTCCAGCACGTTGGAGACCGCCTGCTCGATCAGGGCGGCATCTTCCTGCATGTCGAACGAATAGCGCAGCAGCATGGCAAACGAGAGGATCTGCGCCAGCGGGTTGGCCTTGCCCTGCCCTGCAATGTCGGGCGCGCTGCCATGAATCGGCTCATACAACGCAGGCATGCGGCCATCCTCGCCCTTCGCCCCCAGCGTGGCCGAAGGCAGCATGCCCAGGCTGCCCGTCAGCATCGAGGCCAGGTCGGACAGCAGGTCACCAAACAGGTTGCCGGTCACGATCACATCAAACTGGCGCGGGTTACGCACCAGCTGCATGGCGCAGTTATCCGCCAGCATGTGGGTCAGCTGCACATCGGGATATTCACGCGCGTGCAGGTCGGTCACGACCTCTTTCCACAACAGGCCGCTTTCCATCACGTTGCATTTCTCGACCGAGCACACGCGGTTGTCGCGCTTGCGGGCGAGTTCAAATGCCACGCGGGCCACGCGCTCGATTTCCGGCGTGGTGTACACCTCGGTGTTGATGCCCCGGCGTGTGCCATCGGGCAGGGTCTCGATGCCGCGCGGGTTCCCGAAATAGATGCCGCCCACCGTCTCGCGCACGATCATGATATCGAGGCCACGCACCACGTCGGGCTTGAGCGTGCTGGCATCGGCCAGCGAGTCGAACACCTTGGCCGGGCGCAGGTTGGCGAACAGGCCAAGCTCCTGACGCAGTTTGAGAATCGCGATCTCGGGCCGACGGTCAAACCCGGCGGAAGCCCATTTCGGATCACCCACCGAGCCGAACAGCACCGCATCCGCCGCCCGCGCCGCATCAATCACTTCCTGCGTAATCGGCTGGCCATGCACCGCAAGCGATGCGCCGCCCACAAGGTCGTCGCTCACATCAAAGCGGATGCCGCGCGCCTGCGCCATCCAGTCCATGATGCGGCGGACTTCGTTCATGATTTCGGGGCCAATGCCATCGCCAGGCAGGATCAGGAGCTTCTTGGGTGCGGACATGACGTTTCCCATCCGGTTAAATCGGTTTGTTAAATGCTCTTTGCCGTGCGGCTGCGGGCGGCACGAACCGCCCTGCCCGCTCAATCCAGCACGATGCGCGGAATCCACGGCTGCGCCTGCGCGCGGCGCTCCTCAAAGATGGTGATTTCCTTCTCGTGCTGTAGCGTCTGGCCAATATCGTCCAGCCCTTCGAGCAGCAGCTTCTTGCGCAGCGGATCGACATTGAACGGCACCTCGGTGCCATCGGGCCGCACCACCACCTGCCGGGGCAGGTCGATGGTCAGGCGCGCATTGCCGCCCATGCGGGCATCTTCCATCAGCTGTTCGCACACATCATGCGGCAGAACGATGGGCAGGATGCCGTTCTTGAAGCAGTTGTTATGGAAAATATCGGCAAATGACGGCGCGATCACGCAGCGGATGCCAAAATCCAGCAGCGCCCAGGGCGCATGCTCGCGTGAGGAGCCGCAGCCGAGATTGTCATACGTAATCAGGATCTCCGCCTTGCGGTAAGGCTCCTGATTCAGCACGAAATCCGGGTTTTCCGATCCGTCCGCGCGGTAGCGCATGCTGTCAAACGCATGCACGCCAAGGCCGGTGCGCTTGGTGGTCTTGAGAAAGCGCGCGGGGATGATCTTGTCGGTGTCGATGTTTTCTTCGGGCAGCGGGGCCGCCACGGCCGACAGAACAGTGAATTTATCCATTTTCAGATCAGCTCCCGCACATCGGTCAGGCATCCGGTCACGGCGGCGGCCGCCGCCATGGCGGGCGAAAGCAGGTGCGTGCGCCCGCCGGGGCCCTGCCTGCCCTCAAAATTACGATTGGACGTGGAGGCACAGCGCTGCCCCGGGGTCAGCCGGTCGGGATTCATGCCCAGGCACATGGAGCACCCGGCCTCGCGCCATTCAAACCCGGCTTCGAGAAAGACCTTGTCCAGCCCTTCCTCTTCCGCCTGCGCCTTCACGATGCCCGATCCGGGCACGATCATCGCCCGCACGCCCGCTGCCACCTTGCGGCCCGCGGCAATGGCGGCGGCAGAGCGCAGGTCCTCGATGCGGCTGTTGGTGCACGAGCCGATGAACACGACATCAACCGGCGTGCCCGCAATCTTCTGGCCCGCTTTTAGCCCCATATAGTCCAGCATGCGCTGCATCTGCGCGCGCCTGCCGGCATCGGCCTCGGCTGCCGGGTCCGGCACGGTGCCGGTCACGGGGATGACCGTTTCTGGGCTCGTGCCCCAGGTCAGCACGGGGGTAATGTCCTCGGCGCGCATTTCGACCACGCGGTCGTAATGCGCGCCTTCATCGGCGGCCAGCGTCTTCCAGTAGGCCACGGCCTCGTCAAACGCCTCGCCCTTCGGCGCGAAGGGGCGGCCGCGCACGTATTCGAACGTGGTCTCGTCTGGCGCCACCAGCCCTGCACGGGCCCCGGCCTCGATCGACATGTTGCACAGCGTCATGCGGCCCGCCATGTCGAGCTCGCGGATGGCCGAGCCCGCGAATTCGATCACGTGCCCCGTGCCGCCCGCCGTGCCGATATGGCCGATGATGGCGAGCATGATGTCCTTGGCGGTAACACCGGGGCCAACCTGCCCCTCGACCACCACCTTCATGTTCTTCGCGGGCTTCTGCAGGATGGTCTGGGTCGCCATCACGTGCTCGACCTCGGACGTGCCGATGCCGAAAGCCAGAGCCCCCATCGCGCCGTGGGTGGAGGTATGGCTGTCGCCGCACACGATGGTCATGCCCGGCAGCGAGATGCCCTGCTCGGGGCCAACCACATGCACAATGCCCTGCCGCGCCGAGAGCAGCGGGAAATACGGCACCCCGAATTCCTTCACGTTGCGCTCGAGCGTTTCGATCTGGTTGCGGCTTTCCGCTTCCTCAATGGGCTGGGTGCGGTCGGATGTGGGCACGTTGTGGTCCACCACCGCAATCGTCGCATCCGGGTGGCGCAGGCGGCGACCGCTCAGGCGCAGGCCTTCAAACGCCTGCGGGCTCGTGACTTCATGCACGAGATGGCGGTCGATGTAGAGGATGGCCGTCCTGTCCGGAAGGGTTTCGACCACATGGCTGTCCCATATCTTGTCGAACAATGTGCGCGGGGCCATCTTGCTATCCTCTCCCGGACGGAAACAGGCCGCCATCACGCACAGACGATGCACGCGACAGGCAGCCAGAAAATCTTGCATGAAACGGTTCGCCCGTTTCCACCATGGCGGCGGGAAACGGGCGAAGGGTCAGTCTATTACTCGGCTGCTGCGGTCGCGGCGGGTGCTGCCACTTCACGCTTGCGCTCGGCAATACGGGCGGACTTGCCGCGACGGCCACGCAGGTAATACAGCTTCGCGCGGCGGACCACGCCACGACGCACCACGACGATCTCGGCAATGGTGGGGGAATACAGCGGGAACACACGCTCCACGCCTTCACCGTTGGAAATCTTACGCACGGTGAAGTTGCTGTTCAGGCCCTTGTTGGAGCGGGCAATCACCACGCCTTCGTAGTTCTGCACGCGCTTGCGGGTGCCTTCAACCACTTCCACACCAACGCGCACGGTGTCACCCGGCGCGAATTCGGGCACCGCGCGGATGGCGGTCAGGCGGGCGATCTCTTCCGCCTCGTACTTCTGGATAACGTTCATGATCCGGTCCTCGTTCGATAGGATTTCATGTTCAGTTCAGCCGGTCCGCATCGGCACGGGGGCCTGCGATCCGGGGAGTGTCTTGACCCGTGCGGGCCTGATAGGCCGCCCACAGGTCCGGCCGACGCGCCTGCGTCACCGTCTCGGATGCCGCGTGCCGCCATTTGGCGATCGCGGCATGATGACCGGACAGCAGGACCTCGGGCACGTCGCGCCCGTCCCATTGCGCCGGCTTGGTATAAAGCGGATATTCAAGCAGGCCATCGGCAAAGCTTTCCTCAACCGCGCTCTCGCCCGATCCCATCACGCCCGGCAGCAGCCGCACGCAGGCATCAAGCAGCACCGTTGCCGCCACTTCCCCGCCCGAGAGGATATAATCCCCGATCGAGACCTGTTCAGCACCCGAGGCTTCGAGCACGCGCTCATCCACCCCTTCGTAGCGGCCACACAGCACCACAACGCCCGGCCCCGCCGCGTAACGGCGGATATCGGCCTGCGCCAGCGGGCGACCGCGCGGCGTGGGATAGACCAGCGGGCGACCGGCACGCTCGATACCGGCAATCGCCGCCGCCACCACGTCAGGCCGCATGACCATGCCCGCGCCACCGCCAAAGGGCGTGTCATCCACCACCCGGTGGCGCCCCAGCCCGTAGTCACGCATGTCGCGCGCCTCCATGGACCAGATGCCACGCTCGAGCGCGCGCCCGGCCAGTGACTGCCCCAGCGTACCGGGGAACATGGCGGGAAACAGCGTCAGCGCCGTTGCCTGCCACGTCATGGTGCATCATCCGTGTGGCCGGTGCCGGGAAAGCACTCGACCGGGACCTCGATCTCGTCAGGCAGGCAGACTTCAATCCAGCCTGCGCGCACATTCACCACCGGCACGCAGCCTTCGGTGAACGGCAGCAGGATGTTGCCCCCTGCCCCATCGATTTCAAGGCTGGTGCCCGCACCATAGTCATGCACGGCCATCACGTGGCCGATCACCCTCCCGCTGCCCTGCTCGCGCACTTCCAGCCCGACCAGATCGGCGAAGTAGAATTCGTCCGCATCGGGTTCGGGCAGGCTGGTGCGCGGCACGTACAGCTTGCGGTTGACCATCTGCTGGGCAGCCTCACGGCTGTCGATGGCATTGCCCGCCGCATCATGCAGCCGGGCAATGCCATTGCCATGCCATGCCAGCCGCCACGGGCGCCCCAGATCATCGACCAGGCCCTCATAGGTGGCCAGATCTTCCGCCACGGCGGTGTAGCTGTGCACGTGCACAAGCCCCCGCACCCCATGCGGACGACCCACCACACCCATCAGGACCTGATCGCGGTTCATGGGATGACTGCCTGCCTTTCCTGCCTGTCTATCGCGTCAGTTACGCTGCGGCTGCTTCGGCAGCGGCGGCGGCACGCTCCTGCGCGCGCTTCTTGGGCGCGGACTTCTTGGGCTGCTCGTTCCAGGTCGGCTTCGGCGCCAGGCCGGCATTGCCCAGGAAGCGGGCCACGCGGTCGGTCGGCAGCGCGCCGTTGGACAGCCAGTGCGTGATGCGCTCGGCAACCAGACGCACGCGGTCAGCGTGGTCGGACGGCAGCATCGGGTTATAGGAACCCACGCGCTCGATGAAGCGGCCATCACGCGGAGAGCGGCTGTCAGCCACGACAATGTGGTAGTAAGGGCGCTTCTTGGCGCCCGCGCGGGCGAGACGGATCTTGAGGCTCATTTAAGATTTCTCCAGACAGTAGAAAGACAAAAAGAAAAAACGGGAACGACGCTCAGGCTCAGCCGAAAGGTGGCCGCCCGCCGCCGCCCGGGGGGCGACCCCCGTTTGGCATGAGTGCGGACAGACCCTGACGCATCAGTCCCTTCACGCCCAACTTGCTGAACCGCTTCATCATGGAGGCCATCGCGTCATACTGCTTGAGCAGACGGTTGATCTCCTGCACGGTCGTACCGGACCCGCTGGCGATGCGCTTCTTGCGCGAGGCCTTGATGATGGAGGGCGTGCGCCGCTCCTTGCGGGTCATGGATGAGATGATGGCCTGATGGCGCTTGAGCACGGAGGTATCAAGCTCCTTGTCGCCCAGCGCGTCCTTCAGCTTGCCCATGCCCGGCAACATGCCCAGAATGCCGGAGATGGACCCCATCTTGTTGATCTGGCGGATCTGGGCGGCGTAATCATCCAGATCGAACTTGCCCTGCATCATCTTGAGGGCGAGCTTCTCGCTCTCCTCATGATCAAGGGTATCGGCAGCCTTTTCCACCAGGCCGGCAATGTCGCCAAGGCCGAGGATGCGGCCAGCAACACGCTCGGGGTGAAATTCCTCGAGCGCGTCAAGCTTCTCGCCCGAGCCGGTCAGCTTGATCGGCGCGCCGGTAATCGCACGCATGGACAGGGCGGCGCCACCACGGGCATCGCCATCCATACGGGTCATGACCACGCCGGTCACACCCACGGCCTCATTGAACGCCTTGGCGGTATTGACCGCGTCCTGCCCGGTCATGGCATCGACGACAAGCAGCGTTTCCGCAGGATCAGTCGCGGCACGAATGGTGCGGACCTCATCCATCAGCGCTTCATCAATGGACAGGCGGCCCGCGGTATCGAGGATGACGATGTCATACCCCTCGCGCCGGCCCGTATCCATGGCGCGCTCGGCAATCTGCACCGGCGTCTGGCCCGCGATGATGGGCAGCGAAGTCACACCCGCGCGCTCGGCAAGCTGGGCGAGCTGCAACTGGGCTGCGGGGCGCTGGGTATCGAGGCTGGCGAGCAGCACCTTCTTGCGCTCGCGCTGGGCGAGACGGCGGGCGATCTTGCCCGATGTAGTGGTCTTGCCCGAGCCCTGCAGGCCGACCATCAGGATCGGCACCGGCGGGGCGGCATTCAGGTTGAGGGGAACGGCACCGGCACCGCCAAGCGCATCGATCAGCGCGTCATTGACGATCTTGGCAACGGCCTGACCGGGGGAGATGCTGTCGAGCACCTCGTGGCCCACGGCGCGTTCACGCACCTTGTTGACGAAATCCTTGACGACAGGCAGCGCCACGTCGGCGTCCAGCATGGCCAGACGCACTTCGCGCATTGCTTCCGTAACATCTGCTTCCGACAGGGCCCCGCGCTTGGCGAGGCCATCGAACACACCGGAAAGCTTGCCTGACAGCGTCTCGAACAACGTATTTCCCCAAAAGAAGACGCGCCACTGCGCGAACCCTCGCGAAGTGACGTGCCTGATTAGTCGGGCGGATGTATCGCGCCCCGCCCCTGCGTGTCAAGCATTGCGGGCGCTCCGCAACAAAAAACGGCTGCCTGGCACGAAGCCGGGCAGCCGCTTATGGTCCGCTTACCTGCGCGGGGCAGGCAGGGCGGTCTTACTTCTTCGCGTCGTCCGGCGACTGCGGCGGCGCGGTCAGCGCGCGCAGCTGCTCGTGCAGGCTGTCGATCTTGTCCTGCGTCGTGTGGATCTGGTTCAGCTGGTCGGCTGTCAGAATATCGTGGATGCGGATGGCCGTCTGCAGGCGGGCGGCTTCATGGCGCTGGTGAATGGCCGTGATCTGCTGCTGCAGGCCGACGATCTGGGATTCATCAACCTTGCCCGGCGCCACCAGCAGGTTCTGGATCTGCTTGTGCAGCCCGTGCTCCTGCTCCATGTCGGCGCGGAAATCGGGGTGGCTGTCCTTCAGGATCGCCTGCAGCTTCTTGTGCTGGGCCGAGGTCAGCTGCACGTTGCCAAGGAACGGCATGCCATAGCCACCGCCACCCGGGCCGCCCATCGGGCCAGCCATCATGCCACAGCCACCACCCGGCGGCGGGGGTGCACCGTGATGATGCCTGGCGAAAGCCTGACCGGAAAGGCCGGTTGCCATACCACCAACGATCGTGGCAGCGAGAATCAGTTTCTTCATCATGGGAACCAAGTCTACTCCTGTTATAACCTGCTTCATACCCTGCATGCAGCGCTCGGCTGATACAAGGCCTGTAAACGCAACGCTACATCACCCCATCCGGTTCAATAGGGGCAAACTTGCTACAAAATGTAAGGTCAGCCCGCGCGCCTAGCCAAAACGCCCGGTAATGTAGTCCTGCGTGCGCTTTTCACGGGGCGTGGTGAACATGCGGTCGGCGCTGTCCACCTCCACAACCTCGCCCATATAGAAAAACGCCACCTGGTCGGCGCAGCGCGCGGCCTGCTGCAGGTTGTGGGTTACGATGGCGATGGTGAAATCGGCCTTCAGTTCATCGAGCAGTTCCTCGATCCGCGCGGTCGAGACCGGGTCGAGCGCGCTGGTCGGCTCATCGAGCAGCACCACCTCGGGGCGTGTGGCGATGGTTCGCGCAATGCACAGGCGCTGCTGCTGCCCGCCTGAAAGCGCCGCCGCCGAATCGCGCAGCCGGTCGCGCACCTCGGGCCACAGCGCCACGCGCCTGAGCACGTCTTCCACCCGCGCCTCCATCGCCGCGCGGTCGAGCCGCTCATGCAGGCGCACGCCAAAGGCGATGTTGTCATAGATCGACATGGGGAATGGCGTGGGCTTCTGGAACACCATGCCCACGCGCGAGCGCAGCACGTTGAGGTTCACCTTCGGGCCGATGATGTTGCAGCCATCAAAGATCACCTCGCCCGTGGCGCGCTGGCCGGGATAGAGGTCGTACATGCGGTTGAGCACGCGCAGAAGCGTGGACTTGCCGCAGCCCGAAGGCCCGATCATGCCCGTAACCTGCCCCTGCGGGAAGTCGATGGAGATATTCTTGAGCGCATGGTGCGCGCCGTAATAGAAATCGAGGTTCCGCACCGAGATGGCTGCGGGCGCAGCGTCATTTTGCGCGACTGTCATATTCATTTCCTGTTACGTCCCAGCCCCAGCCGCACGGTTATGTTGATCATCAGGATGCCCGCCGTAATCAGCAGCGCGCCGGTCCAGGCCAGTGCGGTCCAGTCCGCATAGGCGGCACCCGCATACTGGTAGATGGTGACCGGCAGGCTGGCCATGGGTTTGCCGGGGGCTACCGACCAGTTCATGTTGCCCAGCGAGGTGAACAGAAGCGGCGCCGTCTCGCCCGATACGCGGGCCAGCGCCAGCAGGATGCCCGTCGCCACCCCCTCGCGCGCGGCGCGCAGGCACACGAACAGGATCATCCGCCACCGTGGCGCGCCCAGCGCAATCGCCGCCTCGCGCATGGCCAGCGGCACGAGGCGCAGCATGTCCTCGGTGGTGCGCACCACCACCGGCACCACCAGCATGGACAGCGCCAGCGCGCCCGCCAGCCCCGAAAAATGCCCGCTCGGCACCACCACGATCATGTAGATGAACAGCCCCACCAGAATGGACGGGGCCGACAGCAGCAGGTCCGATACGAAGCGGACAAAATTGATCAGCTTTCCGTCAGTAGCCGTGAACTCGGCAAGATAGATGCCCACCAGCAGTCCCACGGGGGCCCCGATCAGCACGGCAAGCCCGGTCTGGATCAGGCTGCCCACGATGGCGTTGGCCAGCCCCCCCGCCTGCCCCGGCGGCAGGGTCACATGCACGAACGTGACCCAGCGCAGGCCGCCCACCCCGTTACGCACCAGCACGAACAGGATGGAAAACAGCATGAGCAGCACCAGCACTGTCGCCGCCCAGCACAGGGCGGTGGCCACGCGGTCAACCATGCGGCGGCGGATGGCGGATACGCTGTTGCCCTGCCAGCGCGCACCGACGCAGGGCGCTGCCTGCACGGTAGGGGTGGTGGTGTGCGTGGTCATGTCAGCGGCCTGCCGCTTTGGTGCGCAGCAGCAGCCGCGAACAGACCAGCGTGCCAAGGGAGATGAGCATGAGCAGGAACCCAGCCGCCATGAGGGAGGAAAATTTGAGGCTGCCCACAGCGCTTTCGGGGAATTCGAGGGCGATGAGCGAGGCAATGGTGTTGCCCGGCGAGAACAGCGACCAGCCGATATGGTTGGCGTTGCCGATAACGAAGGTGATGGCCATCGTCTCGCCTAACGCACGGCCCAGCCCCAGCATCACGCCACCCACCACCGAGGAGCGTGACCATGGCAGGATGATGCGGCGCACCACCTCCCACCGGGTCATGCCCAGCCCGTAGGCGCTTTCCTTCAGCACGGCGGGGATGGACAGGAACACATCGCGCATCACGGCACAGATGAAGGGCGTAATCATGACCGCGAGGATCATGCCGCCGGTCAGGAAGCCGGTGCCATATGGCGCGCCACGGAACAGCGTGCCGATGCCCGGCACCCGGCCCAGCGTGTGGCTGGCCAGCGGCTCGACATAATGCGCCATGAACGGCACCAGCACCGCAAAGCCCCACATGCCGAAGATGATGGACGGCACGGCGGCCAGAAGCTGGATGAGGGTTCCGATCACGCCCGCGATCCGCGCCGAGGCGATCTCGGTCAGCCACACCGCGATGCCGAAGGCCAGCGGCACGGCAAGCAGAATGGCCAGCAGCGCGGTGATGACCGTGCCGAACATGGGGGCGGCTGCCCCGAAATGCTGGGTGACGGGATTCCATGCCTTGTCAAACACGAATCCCGGCCCGAATCTGGCAAATGCGCCGCGCGCGCCCCAGGCCATGACGGCAACCATGCCGCCCAGCCCCAGCAGGATCAGGGCCGCGCTAAAGCGGACAATGGCGGCGAATACGGCATCCCCGTTTCCCTTTGCCGCCCCGGTCAGGGCCGAAGGGGATGTTGCAGACCGCTCCATACAGAAGACCTCCGTGCCGCCACACGCATCAAAGTTCTCAACATTCGCGCCCGCAGGCACACCGGAATGCCGGGACCAATACTGGACCGGATGGCGGTTCTGCAACCGTCATGATCGCCCAATGGCGAAGTTTGCGCCAGATCGTTGTATTTTTGTGCAATTCCGCCGGCATATGCCCCGCGTTATTTCACCGCGGCCAGCAGCAGGTCACGCAGCACGCCCCGCGCCGCGTCAACCGACATGCGCTCGAGCACAAGCGCATTGGGCTGCCCGCCTGAAAGCCGGGAAAGCTGGATGACAGTCATGCCACGGGTAAACGTGCCACAGCATTCCACAGCCACATGGGCCAGATGGCCGCTGAACAGGGTGGGGGCCACCAGCGCCAGCAGGGGGGCGGCAGCGGCCAGCGCCAGATCCACCCCGTTGCCGCCGCCGCGGCCCATGCGGGCGGCGACCAGATCGGCATGCACCCGCCCCGCGACCGAGGCCGGGTCACGGCCCATGGCGGCAAGCTGCTCCATCCACACCGCATCGGCCACGAAGCGGGACGTGCAGTCGAGCGGCACAAGGGTGACCGGCACGCCCATCCCCAGCACAATGGACGCGGCCTCGGGGTCGGTTGCGATATTGTGTTCGGCTACCGTCGTCGCATTGCCCGGCACGTGAAAGGCGCCGCCCGCCATGACCACGCCATGCAGATGCGCCGCCAGATCGGGGGCCTGCACCATGGCAAGCGCCAGCGTGCCCAGCGGGCCGCTACAGCATACCGTCACGCTATCGGCCGGGCAGGCGCGTATGGCCTGCACCATCTGCGCCGCCCCCAGCCCGTCATGGCCCGCAGGCAGGCTGCGCCCCACGTTATGGAGCGGCACCATCGGGCCGGGCACGCCTGCATAAACGCCCACATCCGCCAGGCCGTGCTGATCGAGCATGTCGCGCGCATGGGCCATGGCGACCCCGACCTCCGTGCCCGCACCACTGAACAGCACGCCCACCACGCGCACATGCGCGGAAAGCTGAAGAGCGGCCAGCAGGGTTGCCGCGGCCTGCGCGCCGGGTGTCAGATCAAGAATGATGGGGCGTGTCATGGGCATCCTGTCCTGCATGGGTTGCGCGGTGTGGGGATGGTGGTGGCCTGTTACAACAGTTCCGTCAACCATGGCCTGCCGGGTGAGGTAAAAAGCTGGCGCGGCAGACATAGAGAAGTTTTTGGTGAAGCGTTTTCCCGGAAAGCTTCAAAGAACACCGTCTTTTTTGAAAAAAGGCGGCATCCAAAAACTTTCAGAACGATATATCAATCAATATCCGCATGGGGCGGTTGCCAGTACAGCGCACGCGCCAGAAGCCTGTCCACTCCCCACCACAGCAGCACGGTCATGACTGCCAGCACGGCAAGGGCTGCAAACATGAGGTCGGTCTGGAAGCGGGTATTTGCCGTCTGCATCAGAAAACCAAGGCCGGAGGATGCGCCCACCCATTCCCCCACCACTGCGCCTATGGGCGCAATGGCCGTGGCCATGCGCACGCCTGTGGCAAAGGCGGGCATGGCGGCGGGCAGGCGTATATGCACCAGCACGCGCCAGCGCGTGGCCCCCATGGTGCGGGCCAGATCCATCCACCCCGCCTCGGTCTGGCGCAGGCCATCGCCAAGTGCTGATGTGACGGGAAAGAAAATGACCAGCACCGCCATCACCACCTTGGACGCCATGCCGAATCCGAACCACAGCACCAGCAGCGGCGCGAGCGCGAAAACCGGCACGGCCTGGCTGAGCAGCACCATCGGCATGACCCATCGCCGCAGGGGCGCCCATAACGCCATGGCGATGGCAAGCGCGCTGCCTGCCCCGACGCCGATGCCAAGGCCAAGCAGCGTCTCCTCCAGCGTGGTCACGGCCGCAGGTTCAAGCTGGGCGCGACCCGACCACAATGCCCGCGCCACGGCATCGGGCGCAGGCAGCATATAGGGCGGCACATGCCCCCACCGTGCCAGCGCACCCCACAGCGCCACCAGCCCGGCGCAGGTCAGCACCGGGCGCAACACCGCCATGCCGCGACGGGAGAAAACGGGTCGTGTCATCGCCCCCACCTGCGCCGCCCGCATGGTGGCGCGTGCCGCCTCGATGCACCAGCCACAGGGCATGGCAACCCCACGGTGCGATGGGAGATGGTTCCTGTCATGACCCCTGCCCTCACTACAGATGCGGTCGCATGACAGGTGAGGGAGCGCATCATTGCGCCTCCCCCCGCAGCCGGTGCGACTGCACCCATGCCACCGTCATATGGATGGAGCATGTCATTGCATCATCCGCCGCAGCAGGCTGGCCTGCGCGCTCAGCACCGCCGGGGCGTCGACCGGGCGCGGCGCGGCCCCCTCGGGCACGGCCAGGCTGGTAATGGTGGCGGGGTTGCCTGCCATGAGCAGCATGGCATCGGCCAGGCGGCAGGCCTCGAGCGGGTCATGGGTAATCAGCACCACGGTGCGGGCGGCCAGCATGCGCCCGGCCAGATCCTGCATGCGGGCACGCGTTATGCTGTCGAGCGCGGAAAAGGGTTCATCCATCAGTACCACGGGGCGATTTTCATACAGCACCCGCGCCAGGGCCGCGCGCTGGCGCATGCCGCCAGACAAGGCAGCAGGCAACGCGGCCGCCTGATCGGCCAGCCCCACGCAGCCCAGCAGGTGGCGCGCGCGGTCAAGATCGGGCCGCTCGCCACGCAGGCGCGCACCCAGTGTTACGTTATCGAGCACACTGGCCCAGGGCAGCAGCAGGTCCTGCTGGCCCATCCACGCCACCCTCCCCGCAAGGGGCAGGTCGTCATCGGCCGTAATGCGCCCGTAATCCGGCGCCGCCAGCCCACCGATCATGCGTAGCAGCGAGGTCTTGCCCACCCCGCTTGCGCCAAGCAGCACGGTCATGTGCCCGGCGGCAACAAGCAGGTCCAGCCCGCGGAACAGCGGGGCGTTGCCAAAGTCCAGCCCGACGCCTTCAAGCCGGATACCGGGGGGCGGCGGTGTCATTTTTTACGTTTGGGGTAGGCGATGCCCAGCGCGTCACGCGCGGCGGTGGCCATCTGGTCCACGCGCTCGTTATTCACGTCGCCCGAATGGCCGCGCACCCATTTCCATTCGATCTCGTGTTTTGCGCTGATATCGAGCAGCCGCCGCCACAGATCCATGTTGGCCACCGGGTCGCCCGCCGCATTGCGCCACTTGCGCCGCACCCAGCCGGTGCTCCAGCGGGTTATGCCATTACGCACATATTCACTATCGGTATGCAGCACCACGCGGCAGGGGCGCTTGAGGGCCTCGAGCGCTTCCGCTGCGGCGGTGAGTTCCATGCGGTTGTTGGTTGTCTCCGCCTCGCCGCCCGAAAGCTCGCGCTCCTGCCCGCGAAAGCACAAAAGCGCCCCCCAGCCACCGGGGCCGGGATTGGGCTTGCAGCCGCCATCGGTCCAGATTTCCACCAGATCGGTCGCGTTCTGCGCCACGGCGGCCGGGGCTGCGTCTTCACTCATGCGGGGAATTCCTTACCCAGATGGGCGGCAAAGAATTCCATGCGCGCCAGATAATCAAGCGGGTTTTTGCGCGTGACCAGCGCATCGGGCGGGGTGTTGATCCAGTCATACAGCCGTGTGAGCGTAAAGCGGATGGCCGCCCCCGTGGCCAGCGTGGTCAGGGCCGCGTCCTCCGCCTCTTCCAGCGGGCGCACATGGCGGTAGGCCGCGATCATGGCTGCCGCCCGCGCGGGCACGAAACGGTGCGCGGCGTCAAAACACCAGGCATTGATGGTGATGGCCAGGTCGTAGGCATACCAGTCGGTGCAGGCAAAATAGAAATCGATGATGCCTGAAAGCGCGCCGTCACGGAAAAATACGTTATCGGGGAACAGGTCGGCATGGATCTGCCCACGCGGCAGGGTGGGGTTGTTGTCCGTGCCCGGCCATGCGGGCAGCACGCGGGCGAGAGTCGCCCCGATGTCACGCGCAAGACCAGGGCGCAGTTCATCGCCGCGTGCGCGGCAGGCATCAAGCAGCCCGGTCCAGGCCTGCGGCCCCATGGAGTTGGGGCGCTCGGTAACAAACCCCTCACCAAGCAGGTGCAGCCGGGCCATGGCGGTGCCCACCTGCGCACACATATCCACATCCACCGCCGCAGCCCCCCTGCCGGGCAGGAAGGTGGTGATGGCGGCGGGCCTGCCGCACAGCGCGCGCAGCGTGCGGCCCTGCCGGTCGGCCACCGGCAGCGGGCAGGACAGCCCACGTGCGGCCAGGTACTGCATCAGCCCGAGGAACCAGGGCAGTTCCTCGGGGTTCACCCGGCGCTCGTACAGCGTCAGGATGAAGGTGGCCTCGGTGGTCTTCAGCAGGAAATTGCTGTTTTCCACCCCTTCCGCAATGCCGTGGCAGGCTATGGGCCTGCCGATGTCATAGCCTTCGAGAAACGCAGCCAGCGCATCTTCCGGCACTTCGGTATAGACTGCCATGTGACGGTACGGTTCAGCCCAGCGGTGCCGGCAGGCGGAAGGCCACGTTTTCTTCCTTCACGGTAATTTCCTCGATCTCGAGCGTGAAGCGCTTGGCCAGCGCCGCCACCATTTCCTGCACCAGCGATTCCGGGGCGGAGGCGCCAGCGGTGATGCCCAGCGTGGACACGCCATCAAGCGCCGACCAGTCCAGCGCGTTCAGGCGCGGCACCAGCAGGGCGCGCGGCGCGCCGGAACGCTCGGCCACCTCGCGCAGGCGCTGCGAGTTCGATGAGTTGGGCGAGCCGATCACGATCACCAGGTCGCAGCCCGGCGCGATCGCCTTGACCGCTTCCTGCCGGTTGGTGGTGGCGTAGCAGATATCCTCGCGCCGGGGGCCTTCGATCAGCGGGAAGCGGTCACGCAGGATGTCCACGATTTCCGCCGTGTCATCAACCGAGAGCGTGGTCTGGGTGATGAAGGCCAGCCGCGAGGGATCGGCGGGCTGGACGGTGCGGGCTTCCTCGGCATCGTTGATGAGGGTGACAGCACCCACGGGCAACTGGCCCATGGTGCCCACCACTTCGGGGTGACCGGCGTGGCCGATCATCAGGATATGGCGGCTTTCCGGCCCGCCATCGGCGAAGTGGCGCTCGGCCTCACGGTGCACTTTCGACACCAGCGGGCAGGTCGCATCGAGGTAGAGCAGGTTGCGGCGCATGGCCTCGGCCGGCACGGTCTTGGGCACGCCATGGGCCGAGAACACGACCTGGCCATCGGCGGGCACTTCATCGAGTTCCTCGACAAAGATAGCGCCCTGCGCCTCGAGGGCCTCGACCACGGTGCGGTTATGCACGATCTCGTGGCGGACATAGACCGGCGCGCCATAACGGCGGATCGCTTCCTCCACCACGCGGATGGCACGATCGACACCGGCGCAGAAGCCGCGCGGCCCTGCGAGCAGCACCTTGAGCACGCGGGGCGGGGCATCAGCGGCGGTATTATCGGGCGTATGAATCATCTGGTCGGGCATGGTGTTCCCCAAACATCCGGCGGGCGGTATAGGATACGGGCCGCGATCTGCTACAGTTGCGGCGCCGGCATCCCGAGCGATGGACCCGGCCCTACGCAAACCACGGCAATGGCGCAAGCCATTTTCCCGTTCATCCTAACGTATTCTGCCATGCCTGTCCTCCCCCCTCGCCCTGCCGCCCGCACATCCCGCCCCGCGCCATGCCCGCGCCGTGGGGCTTCATCCACACCTGACCTAGCCGGAACGCCCGCATGATCCCTGCCCCTGTGTCGCCGCGCCTGTGGCGCAATGCCCTGAAAATCTGCACGGTCGCGGGCCTGTCCCTGCTGGGCGCGTGCGAGGGCGAATCCGATTCGATCGATTTCGCTCCGGCCTGCCCGGTGGTGGAAATTCCGGGCGAGGCAGCGGATTACTACCAGTACACCGGCAATGACCACGACGTGACCCACCTCGTGGCGCGCGCCAGCCTCACACGCGTGGTCGGCGCGTGCGAGCAAGGCCAGCAGCGCACCGTCATGACCAACATGAAGATCGGCCTGCATGTCGAACGTGGGCCGGCCTCGGGCGTCAATTTCGTCAACATCCCGTATTTCGTGGCCGTGGTGTTCAATGGCGAGATCAAGAGCAAGAAGGAATTCGTGGCCCATGTCTCGTTTGATGACGGGCGCATGCAGGACCTGACCCACACCCGCAACATTCCCATCACGCTGCCGGTGTCGCGCCATATCCACAGTGACCAGTACCATATCGAGATCGGCTTCCAGCTCACCAAGGCGCAGCTTGACTTCAACCGCGCTCACCTTGTCATGCCCACCTTCCACAAGATGTAAGGCCGTGCCCGAGCACGCAGCAGACATGAAAGAACTGACCTGGCGCGGGGTGGTGATCGGCGCGCTGATTACCGTCGTCTTCACTGCGTCCAATGTCTATCTTGGCCTACGGGTGGGGCTGACGGTGGCTACCTCCATCCCCGCCGCCGTCATTTCCATGGCGGTACTGCGCGCGCTTGGTGGCGGCACGATCCTCGAGAACAACCTTGTCCAGACCCAGGCCTCGGCGGCGGGCACGCTGTCATGCGTGTTTGCAAGCCTGCCCGCGCTGGTCATGGCCGGGTTCTGGCAACGCTTTCCCTTTTTGCAGACAGCCGTGCTCACGGCGGCGGGCGGCATGACGGGCGTGCTGTTCACCATCCCTCTGCGCCGGGTCATGCTGGCTGACCCCGCCCTGCCCTTCCCCGAAGGGGTGGCCGCGGCCGAGATCCTGCGCGCGGGCAACCATGGCGAAAGCCCCGGCGGCCTGCGCGCGCTGGTGCACGGCGGCATCCTTGCGGGGTGCTTCACCTTCGCCTCGGCGGGGCTGCGGCTGCTGGGCGATGGGGTTACGGCCTCCCTCACCTATGGGCTTTCGGCCTTCCGGTTCTCGCTCGGCTTTTCGCCAGCGCTGCTCGGCGCGGGTTATCTCGTGGGGCTGGAAGGGGGGCTGGCCATGCTGCTTGGCGCGCTGCTGACATGGGAAGTCGCCATTCCCGTCATGGCGCACATGCTGCCACACCCGCCGGAGCTGCCTGCCGGTGATTTCGCCACGCAGATCTGGAAGGACAAGGCGCGCTTCATCGGCGTGGGGCTGATTGGCGTCGCCGCCATCTGGACCGTGCTGCGCATGGGCCGCCCGCTGCTGGGCAGCATGCGCGGACTGCTGGTGCGCCCGCCCGCCATGGCGGCACGGCCTGCACGCACCGATACCGACCTCTCGCCCCGCGCCATGCTGGCCATCGCAGGCCTTGTGGTCGTGACGATTGGCGGCATGTTCGTGGCCTTTTCCGCCTCCGTCGGGCTGGCATCGGCGCTGGTGGCGGCCCTGGCCGGGCTGGCATGCTGCCTGGGGCTGGGGCTGTTCGTGGCGGCGGCGTGCGGCTACATGGCAGGGCTGGTGGGGTCATCCTCCTCGCCGCTGTCCGGCGTCATCATCCTTGCGGCGATGTGTCTGGCCTGCGTGTTCGTGGCGCTGCGCGCGGTGGGGCTGTTTGCGGGCGCGGAGGGGCAGCATTTTGCCATCGGGTTCTGCCTGTATGCGCTGACCGCCATCACCGCTTCCGCCGCCATTGCCAATGACAACCTGCAAGACCTAAAAACCGGCCGCATGGTGCATGCCACGCCGTGGCGGCAGGAAATCGCCCTGCTGATCGGCTGCGTGACCGGGGCCATGGTGATTCCGCCCGTACTGAACGTGCTTTACCAGACCTATGGCTTTGTGGGCGCCATGCCGCATGCGGGCATGGACCCCACGCAGGCGCTGGCCGCCCCGCAGCCTGCCCTCCTGCTCATGATTACCTCGGGCATTTTCCTGCATCAGCTTGACTGGAGCATGCTGGGGCTGGGGATGGCCACGGGCTGCGGACTGATTGCGCTGGATGGCGTTCTGCGCCGCAGCGGGCGCGGCGCACTGCCGCCACTGGCCGTGGGCATTGGCATCTACCTGCCCATGAGCATTTCCATGACGCTGGCCGTGGGCGCCCTGCTCGGCCATGTCATGGCGCGGCTGACAAAGGGGGCGGGCCGCCATCAGGGCACCATGGTCGCCTCGGGCCTGATCGTGGGCGAGAGCCTGACCGGGGTGGTGCTGGCCTGCCTGTCTGCCGCCAGCGGGCGTGACGCGCCGCTTTCGCTGCTGCCCGCAGGCGTGGGCGGCCTGCTGCCCCAGCTTGCGGGGCTTGTGGCCTTCGGCGCCTTATGCCTGTGGTTTGCCCGCGCACAACGGGGAGGCACGGGCGGATAAGCGGATCAGGGGGCATGGACGCAGGCCCGCTTTCCATGGCACCCTGCCTGCATGGCCCGCCCTTTTGACAGTCTCGCCTTCCCCCGCCCCGCGCGTGATGCGCTGGCCCTGCGCTTCGGCCAGGTCTCGACCCTGCTCGATCAGGGCCGCGTGGCCGATGCCGCCTGCCTGTTCGATACGATCCGCCGCGATTATGAAAGCTGGTCCGCCCTGGTTGACCTGCGCTTCGCACAGGACACCACCAGCCCGACGGCCAAGGCCGACCGTGACTACGCCGATGGGCTGGGCCCGTATGTCACCGCGCATGAAGTCACCCTCAAGCGCAGGCTGCTCGAATACCCCGACCCCACGGCGGTGGCCCAGGTCGTAACCCCGCACACGCTGGAACTGTGGCGCACGGACATCACCACCTTCGACCCCCGCATTGCCGATGCGCTGGAAGAAGAAGCCCGCCTGAGTGGTGAATACACCGCCCTGCTGGCCAGCGCGCGGGTGGAAATCGGTGGCCAGCAGGTCAACCTGTCCGGTCTCGCGCCCTATGCCGAGAGCACCGACCGGGCCGTGCGCCAGCAGGCCGAACATCTGCGCTGGGCGTTCTTCGCCAAAAATGCACCCCGGCTCGACACCCTGTTTGATGACATGGTGCACCTGCGCCACGGCATGGCGCGCACGCTGGGTTATGACAGCTACATTCCGCTGGCCTACCGCCGCATGCGGCGCGTGGATTACGGGCCTGCCGATGTGGCGCGCTTTCGTGATGACGTGCAGGCCCATGTCGTGCCGCTGGTGCATGACATCGTGCAAAAACGCGCCGCCACCATGGGGTGGGAGGTGCTGTATTCATGGGATGAACCGCTGATCGACCCGCTGGGCAACCCACGCCCCGCAGGCGGTCATGACCTGCTGATGGCGCGCGCGCAGACCATGTTCGAGCGCATGGGCGGTGATCTCGGCTCCTTCTTCGCCCAGATGCGCGAGAACGGCTATCTCGACCTCATCAACCGGCCCGGCAAGGCAGGTGGCGGGTTCTGCACGTCCTTCCCCACGGTGGGCATGCCGTTCATCTTCGCCAACTTCAATGGCACGCAGCACGACATCAACGTGTTTACGCACGAGATGGGCCATGCCTACCAGAACTGGAAAAGCCGCAACCTGCCCGCCATCGACCTGCTGTGGCCGACCATGGACGCCGCCGAGATCAACTCGATGGCGCTGGAATTCCTTACCTGGCCGCATATCGACCTGATGGTCGAACCCGGACAGGGCGAGCGCTACCGGCGCATGCACCTCATTTCGTCGCTCGCCTTCCTGCCCTATGGCGTGTGTGTCGATCATTTTCAGCACGAGGTCTATGCCCGCCCCGACATGACCCCCGCCGAGCGCCACGGCGTATGGCGCGAGCTTGAGCAGCGCTACCTGCCCTGGCGCGACTATGGCGGCCTGCCCCACCCCACCATGGGGGGAAGGTGGCAGGCGCAGGGGCATATCTACCGCTCGCCGTTCTATTACATCGATTATGCGCTCGCCCTGTGCTGCGCCATGCAGTTCTGGATTCGCAGCCACGACGATGCGCCGGGCGCGTTGAAAGCCTATGTCGACCTGTGCGCACAGGGGGGCGCGCAACCCTTTACCCGGCTCGTGCGTTCGGCCGGGCTTCAGTCCCCCTTCCAGCCCGGCACGCTGGCCGATGTGGTGCGCACCGCGCGCGCCCTGCTGGATGACTGAAACCGGGGAAGCGTTTTCCGGGTGCCGCCTTTTTTGAACAGTTGGCGTTTCGTGAAACTTTTTGGAAAAAAGCTTCATCCAAAATTTTTGTTTTTTATAAATTATTTACACGCACGCGCTCTTGCCTGAGGGGAATGCATGCCCACCCACACGCCCACGGTTACCCACACCCTGTACAAGACGCTGGCCGTGATTGGGCTGACGGCGCTGTTCATGCTCAGCCTGCGCCTGAGCACCACCGTGGCCGGTCTGGTCGACCGCATTGCGGGCACCGATCTGTGGCTGTCGGTCTATCGTCTTGCAGGCGCCACCGATGAGACCGAACAGGAACGGCTGATCGTGATGGCGGTGGCCCTTGTGTGCTGCCTGCTCGCCATCGGGGTGGTGGAAATTGCCGACCGGCTGCTCACGCGCCGTCGCGTTGCCAGAAAAAAGTAAGCTCATGCTTGTTGTGCCACAGATGCAGCACGCGCCCGCCGGGAATGGCGGCAAAGGCCTCGGCCGTATCGTGATCGGTCTCGCCCTGGAATTTGATGGTCATGACAATCCGCGCAGCCCTGCCTGAGGCAATCCACCGCTGCGCCAGCGCGAGCAGGCGGGCGGGATAGGCGATGATATCGGAAAACAGCCAGTCCACCGGCGCGCAGGCCGCCGGGTCCAGCCCGAAGGCGCTTTCATAGCGGCATGTCACGTTGGGCAGGGCTGCCACGCTCTCGGCCAGCGGCGCGCGGTCAATGGCCGTAACATGCGCGCCCTGGCTGGCCGCAACCCATGTCCACCCGCCGGGGCACGCTCCGAGGTCGATGCAGGTCTCGCCTGCCACGGGCCACCGGCCGAGGCGAAACAGCGCCTCCCATAACTTGAGATAGGCGCGTGAAGGCGGGTCGGTGCGGTTCTCGACAAAAGCCACCTCGCCATTGATGAACGGCGAGGACTTGGTGGGCGAGAGCAGCAGCTGGTCCGGGGCCAGCAGCGTCCAGCCGCCCAGATGGGCATCAGGTGGCGAGGACGGAAAACTCACGGGCTTCGGCCGCACCGGTGGCAGGGCATCCGTAATCAGGGCGCTGCGACGATGGAGTGTGGGCGCGTAACCGGCCCAGTTGCGCTGCATGCCGCGCATGATCCGCGCCGCACCCTTGATGGAGGGCACCGGGTGCAGTTCGGGCGCATTCCATATGTCAATCGCCCACAGGCTGGCCACGGGCGGCAGGGCCGACAGCGCCAGCCGCCCATGCCAGCATAATGCTCCCGCCCCCCTGCGCGCCAGTTCCTGCTCCAGAACCGCCTCAAACCCGGGTGCGGCCAGATAGGCGCTGCGCACGGGCCATGCGGGCAGCGTGTGCGTTTCGGGCTGGGCGTTCATGCGCGCATGACCCCCACCGCCAGCAAAAGCCATGCCCCCATGAGGAGACTGCCCCCCGTTGGCGCCACCGGGCCGGGATGGATGCCCCAGAACGCTGTCAGCGCCACGCCCACGCTGAACAGGACGGTGCCCACCGCCATGAGGCAGCCGGACAGAGAAATGAGTGCGCGGCATCCCTGCTGGATCATCAACACTGCAATGCCGATCATGGCCAGCGCGTGCCACATCTGCATCTGTATGGCCTGCCGGGCCATGTCACGCCCGCCCTCGGCAAAGAAACGGTCGGGCAGATGGGCGGTCAGCGCTCCGCCCATGACGGCGGAGAACGCGGCCAGCGCCGCAAAACACAACAGGAACCGGACAACAGTAGGCATTCAGGATATCCGCAAAACAGGGTGACGATCCGCACATGAAGCGGGCGGGCACACCCTACTCCCGGCATGGGCGCATCGTATAGGCCAGCCCGACGTGAGGCAGGCCGCAGGCCAGCAGACCAGATGACTGCGCGCTGCATGCGCCGGTTCGTGACGTAGGAAAGTTTTCCTTCCTCCTGCCCCATCATGTCTGCCTGCCCCAATAGGCCACTATTGTGCTCCACCGGCTTTGTATGGCGGCCCAAAACTGATAAACCGGGGGAGCGTTCAGTAAAACCGCCTGAATTTTACACGTTGGGAAGATGAAAGCATGAAAAATTACGCCGTCTGGTTTCTTTGCGCGTCTGTCAGCCTTCTTCCCGTAGCAGGCCTTGCGGCCCGTCCTGCAACGCCGCCTGCCGCCCCCCCTGCGGCAGCGCCTGCGCCGAGCCTGCCGCCGCTTACGGAATCCGATTCCACCTTTTCTGAAAACGTGTCGGCCCTGAACGCATTCGAGATCACCATCTCCAAAATGGCCACGACAGAGGCCAGACGGCGGAAGGTGCAGGAATTCGCCACGCGGTCGGTCAAGCTGCACACCGCCAACGAGACCGCTCTCTCCGCAATCGCCCTCAAGCACGGCCTGACCCTGCACAAGGAAATGAGCCCGGACGAGGAAGATGTGGCAGCCCAGCTCAAGACTGAAACCGGCGCCAAGTTCGAGCGCGATTACCTCGACCTGCAGGCGCAGGCTGCGAGCGATGCGCTGGCCATGTTCCAGAACGAGGCGGAGTCTGCCTCTGACCCCGAACTCAAGACCTATGCCTCCACCACGGCGGACACGCTGCAGACCCTGCTCAACGATTCCCTGAAGCTGGGCGCTGCCAAGCCTTCACGCTGAAGACTGGCGCCACGATTACTGATAAGAGTGTCTGGTTGCCGCCTTTTTTTTTTCAAGAAGGCAGTGTTTTCTGAAGCTTTTTGAAAAAAGCTTCACCAAAAACTTTTTTTAATGATAGAGTATTCCTGATCTGGACCAGAAAAAAAAATAAAAGATGTGAGATTTTACTTTAACAAATATAATTATATTAAGATTTATATTTTTTATTAATGTATTTTTTTTAATAATTATTACATATCGATTGTTCTTTTTTCTTATGGCAGGCAGATAAATCCATGAGCATTCGCATCGACCGGGTCGTGACCCGTGGCGGCGACACCGGACAGACCGCACTGGGCAATGGCACGCGTGTGGCCAAGGACTCGATGCGTATCGAGGCCCTTGGCGCCCTTGATGAAGCCAATGCCGTGATCGGGCTGCTGCGCGCGACCCTGCCCGCGGGCCGGAACGCCCGTTTCATTGCCTGGCTGCAGGGGGTTCTGTTCGATATTGGCGGCGTGGTGTGCATGCCCGGCAACCCGCCCCGCGCGCTAGCGCAGGGTGCCGTGGCGGTCAAGGCCATGGAAGATGAGGTGGAGCACCTGCGCGCGCATATTCCACCGCTGGGCAGCTTTGTCCTGCCCGGCGGCACGATGGCCGCAGCCCATGCCCATCTGGCGCGCACCGTCGTGCGCCGGGCGGAGCGACGGCTGGCCACGCTGGCGCGCTGCGAAGACATTGGCCCCGATATTCCCGCCTGCATGAACCGCCTGTCCGATTACCTGTTCGTGCTCGGGCGTCACCTCAATGATAACGGGGCCGGTGACCTGACATGGACCCCGGCCTCCCCGCCACCCATGGCTGAATGAGGGCTTTCAGTCCGGCAGGCGGGCGAGATGCTGGCAGGCCTGCTCGGCTAGATGAGCCTGCGAGGCGTTGACATCGAGCGTCATGACCACCTCATGGTGCATGTCGGGTTCTTCCAGCGTGGCGAACTGGCTGTCGAGCATGCCAACCGGCATGAAATGCCCCGTGCGCTGGCGCAGGCGCGGGGCAATGTCTTCCTGGCTGCCCTTGAGGTAGATAAAGCAGACCTCCGCATGGCCATTGCCAATCCGGTCGCGGTAGGCGCGGCGCAACGATGAACAGGTCACGATGCCGCACTGCCCCTGCTCACGCCAGGCCTGGATCTCGGCGGCAATACGGTCGAGCCAGGGGGCGCGATCAGCGTCAGTCAGGGGAATGCCGTTGCTCATGCGCGCAATATTGGCGGGCGGATGCAGGTCGTCGCCTTCAATGACAGGCCAGCCCAGGCGCTCAGCCATAAGCTGGGCCACGGTGCTCTTGCCACACCCTGATACCCCCATGACCACCAGCACGCGCGGGCGCGCCGCCTGCGCGAGCCTGCGCGAGAGAGAGACCGCAACGGCATTTTGCCCATTGTCACACATATTGTATCCTGCCGGATATTACGGAAAAGACGTTATCGCGCGTTATCTGGCCCAACTATCCCTCAAAACGCAAGTGACCGCTGCCATGCAGGAACACCAATACAGCAAATTTCATTATGAAATATGCTGTATTTTTACTCAAATATGAAAAAATATTTTCAATTTATATTCTTATTTCTTTTTAATTTTCTTGAGTTTTGTTAAAAATATTATGACATAATAATTACGTCATTCATTATTATATTTATCTTCATACCTCTTGCGCAGGCTGCCACGAAGGCGTTATATACTCGATCAATCACTTAAAAACAGACACCATCGGCATCCCGGTCAGAGGAATATTTTCCTAAGTATGGCCCATTTAACATCTCGCATGGTGCATTGAGTTATCGAGAGTTCTGCTGTGTCATCTTATAACGATTTTCTTTCCTTTCCGAAGGAAGAAGACCAGAGCCCCCAACGCGACGAAGTCAATGAAACCGCCTTCCGCCAGGCGCTCGAGCGCCTTGGCAAGGGCAAGCCGCGCGGCCCCGGCGCGCCCAAGGCACCGCAGGCCAAGGCGCGCCCCGTGCGTCAGGCTGACCCCACCCAGCGCCGCCGCAAATTCGTGCAGGATGGTGATGTGCGTGTCGAACATCATTCACTGACCACCGGCCGCGCCTCGCCGCGTGTGCTGCATGCCCAGCCCGAGGACCGGGGCGAGGCGGAGCAGCTGCGCCACAAGATCCAGTTCGAGCAGAAGCTGCGCGAGGAGGCCGAGCTCCGCCTTTCGGAAGCGCAGGCGCAGATCCGCTCCCTGACCACCCGCATTGGCCATGCCGATGTCATCGCCGCCGAGAACAAGACAAAACTCGCTGAACGCGACGCTGAAATACTGAGCCTGCGCGCCGAAATTTATGCCGCGCGTGAAGAAGCCGACCGCCTGCGCGATGAAGCCAGCCGGCACAGGGCCAGAAACCGCGCGGCGGAAAACCGGATCGTGCCAGCCAGCCCTCCCCCGACGGGCGACGACGCGACTGACCCCAATGAGCCCGAACCCGTAAAATGGTGGTGACGCCAGCCGCGAGCCACCGTGCCCATGGAACCCGCTGAACCACCTCGCAACCCGGCGGCCCGGCAGAGACAGGTCGGACTGATCATTGTCGCCACCTGTACCAGCATGAGCCTCGCCATCATGGTGCTGCTGCCGCTGGTCAGTGGGTTGATCAACCTGTTGCGCGATATACTCGGCGTGCTGATCCTGCCCTTTTCCTTCATGTTCGGGCTGGGCGGCAGCCCGCAGGAGCAGTCACCCACCCTCCTGCGCCTGCTGTCGGATATGGGGTTGCAGACGCAGTTGCACCCATTGCGGCTTGGCGGGGCGGCGGTGCTGGAACTTGTGGCGGTCTTCCTGTTTGTCATTGCCGAGCGCCTCGGCGGGCGCACCGGTTATGTGGGCGCCTGCGCAGCCTCGGCGGGGGCGATCGTGCTTTCGGGCCTGCCACTGGCCACCCCGCTCCTGCCCGCCATCCTGACCGAGGGGGTTTTCCTGCTCAACCCGCCCTCGCCCGATCCGGACTGACATTACGCTTCAGAAACTGCCGCCTTTCCTGAAAAAAGGCGGCGGCTGAACCTTTTGGCCGGTCTGCTGTCAGGACAGCCCATCAACAAACCGCGCAAGCCGCGTGCAGCATTCCGTAAGGATGTCATCGCTCGTTGCATAGGACAGGCGCAGGTAAGGCCCCTGCCCGAAGGCCGAGCCATGTACCACGGCCACATGCTGCTCGGCCAGCAGCGCGATGGCGAAATCCTCGTCCGTGCCGAGCATCCTGCCGCCTGCAGTCCTGCGTCCGATGCAGCCCGCAATGCCGGGATAGGCATAGAACGCCCCGTGCGGCATGGCGCAGGTCAGGCCGGGAATGGCGCGCAGGGTTGACACCACCATCTCGCGCCGGCGGGCATAGACCGCGCACATCTGCGCGATAATGTCGGGCGGTCCGTCAAGCGCGGCAGCGGCAGCGGCCTGGCTGATGGAACAGATACCTGAAGTCGAGCTGCCCTGTATGGCGGTCATGGCGCGGATGAGCGGCGTGGGTCCACCCACGTAACCTACCCGCCAGCCGGTCATGGCATAGGCTTTCGACACGCCGTTCAGGGTCAGGATACGGCCCTTGAGGTCGGGAGCAACGGCGGCAAGCGAGGCATGGCGCTGCCCGTCATAGAGCAGGTGCTCGTATATCTCGTCGGAGAGCACATGCACATGCGGGTGGCGGCGCAGCACCTCGGCCACGGCCGCGAGATCCGCCTGCCCCATGGTGCCGCCCGTGGGGTTGTTGGGAAAGTTGAGGACCAGCCATTTGGTGCGTGGCGTGATCGCCGCCTCCAGCGCCTCGGGCCGGAGGCGGAAATCATCGGCCTCATGGCAGTCGGCATAAACCGGCGTACCGCCAAACATCTCGACAATCAGCGGGTAGCTGACCCAGTACGGGCGCGGAATGACCACTTCATCCCCCGGCTGCACGGTAGCCATGAACGCATTGAAGATGACCTGCTTGCCCCCGTTCGAGACCATGATCTCGCCCGGGGCGTAGTCTAGGGCGTTCTCGCGTGCGAATTTGCGCGCGATCGCGGCCTTGAGTGCGGGCGTGCCATCAACGGGGGGGTATTTGGTCTGGCCGTCAAGGGCTGCGCGATGCGCCGCCTCGATCACGGCGGGGGGCGTTGCGAAGTCAGGCTCGCCCAGTGCAAGCGAGAGCACTTTCTCCCCCTTCGCGCGCAGTTCACGCGCGCGCTGCGCCATGGCGATGGTGGCGGGCACGCTCAGGCGCTCCATCCGCTGCGCGAACAGCGGATGGGCCAGCCCCTCATTCCTGTTCATGGCAACACTCCTTAACGCAGCGCCGCACAGAAACGCTGGATGCGCAGACAGGCCTCCTTCAGGCTGACGGTGTCGGTGGCATAGGAAATGCGGAAATGCCCGGCGAACATGAACGCGCTGCCATGCACGGCGGCAACGCCCTCCTCATCAAGCAGGGCCGTGACAAACGCTTCATCGGTATCGATCAGCGTGCCGCCCGCGCTGGTCTTGCCCAGGCAGCCGACGAGCGAGGGGAACACATAGAACGCGCCCTCGGGCACCGGGCAGTTCAGGCCCTTCGCCTCGTTGAGCATGCCCACCACGAGGTCACGCCGCGCCTGATAGGTGCTGACCATGGTGCCGATGAAGTCCTGCGGGCCGGTCAGCGCTTCCACCGCCGCCGCCTGGCTGACCGAGCCGGGGCCGGAGGTGGACTGGCCCTGCAGCTTGTTCATCGCCCGCGTCATCTGCACGGGGGCCGCGGAATAGCCAATGCGCCAGCCGGTCATGGCATAGGCCTTGGACACGCCATTCATGGTGACGGTGCGATCACGCAGACGGGGCTCGACCTCGACCACGGTGGGCGCGCGGAAGCCATCATAGACCAGCTTGTTGTAGATATCGTCAGTCAGGATCCACACATCGGGGTGGCGCAGCAGCACGTCGCACAGGCCGCGCATTTCCTCGAAGGAATAGGCGGCCCCGGTGGGGTTGTTGGGCGAGTTGAGCAGCAGCCATTTGGTGCGCGGCGTAATCGCGGCCTCGAGTTCGGCCGGCTGGAGCTTGAAGCCGTTTTCCACGCTGCACGGCACGATGACGGGCGTGCCCTCGGCCAGCGCCACGATATCGGGATACGACACCCAGCACGGCGCGGGAATGATGGCCTCGTCGCCCGGATTGATGGTCGCGACCATGGCGTTATAGATGATCTGCTTGCCGCCATTGGCAACAATCACTTCATCCCAGGTGTAATCCAGCCCGTTATCGGCACGGAAGCGCTCGGCTATGGCGCGGCGCAGGGCGGGGGTGCCTGCAACATCGGTATATTTGGTCTCGCCCGCCTCGATCGCGCGGATGGCAGCCTTCTTGATGCTGTCTGGCGTATCGAAATCCGGCTCACCGGCGGAAAGGCTGATGATGTCCTTCCCCGCCGCCTTGAGTTCACGTGCCTTGGTTGAGATGGCAATCGTCTGGCTCGGGCTGATCCGGGCCAATCGGGCGGCGGTAAGATCCATGATATTCAAGATCCATCAAGAGTTGGAACAATATTCCCGGCCTGCTGCCGGGAAACGGGGAGGCCAGCCTAAAGCGAAGCCGTGCCGGAGGAAACAGCAGATATGCCATTTCCCCGCTCCGCCGCCGCACAGACCTGCCGCGGCGTCATGCCCGCCACGCGCATGGAGCGGATGGAGGGCGCGCCATCGCGCTTGGCCAGCCGCCTGCCATCGGCGTCACATAGCAGCGCATGGTGGCTGTAGCGCGGCGCGGGCCAGCCCATGATGTGCTGCAACAGCCGGTGCAGGCCGGTTGCGGGCCGCAGGTCCGCCCCGCGCGTGACAAGGGTGATGCCCTGCAGGGCATCATCATGGGTGACACATAAATGATAGGAGGCGGGCACATCGCGCCGCGCCAGCACCACATCGCCAAACGCCGCCGCATTGGCGGGCTGCGGGCCTTCGCCCAGTTCATGCCATGTCAGCACATCCGCTCCCGGCCATTGCAGGGCGCGCGCCATGTCCAGCCGCAGGGCGTGAGGCGCGCCCGCCGCGAGTTTTTCTGCCCGCAGGGCCGGGTCCATGTGGCGGCAGGTGCCGGGATAGACCACGGCGCCATCGGGCGCATGATGGGGCGCGCCTGCAGCCTCGGCAATATCGCGCCGGGTGCAGAAGCAGGGATAGAGCAGGCCATGCGCCGCCAGCCGGTCGAGCGCGGTGCGATACGCGGCCATGTGCTGTGACTGGCGGCGCACCGGCTGCGGCCATGACAGCCCGAGCCAGGCGAGGTCGGCATACAGATCGGCAATGAATTCAGGCCGGCACCGCGTGGTGTCGATATCCTCCACCCGCAGGATGAAGCGCCCCCCCGACTCCATGGCCGCGCGCCAGGCGTGCAGCACCGAGGCCACATGCCCCAGATGCAGGTGCCCCGTGGGGCTGGGCGCAAAACGGGTAATTTCAGCCATTATCAAGTCAAATCAGGGGCATGGCGAAAAATTGCGCCACCACCCTGCCCTGCTGCGTTGATGGTTCAACCCCTGTGGCCGCGCGGGCATGGGGTTGCCACGCCATGCGGGGTCTGCAATAGATTCGACAGTTACCTGACGACGACGCACATCCATAAGGCGTTCGCTTCGGAACAGAGTACGCCTGAACTTTGTGCGGCGGCATTCGGAAAGGAATGCGTCCGTGCCCTGTGACAGTCAATACCTGCCAGCTCTCGTCCTGAATGCCGATTTCAGGCCGCTCTCCTATTTTCCACTTTCGCTGTGGTCATGGCAGGATGCCATCCGCGCCGTGTGGCTCGACCGCGTATCGGTGCTGAGCGAATATGATACGGTCGTCCATTCCCCCACCCAGAGCCTGCGCCTGCCCAGCGTGATTGCGCTGAAAGACTATATCCCCACCGCCCGCAAGCCCGCCTTCACGCGGTTCAATGTCTTCCTGCGCGACAATTTTTCCTGCCAGTACTGCAACACCCGCTTCCCCACGCAGGAACTGACATTCGACCACGTCATTCCCCGCAGCAAGGGTGGCCGCACCAGTTGGGAGAACGTGGTGACCGCCTGCAGCCCGTGCAACCTGATCAAAGGCTCCTACATGCCGCACCAGATCCGCATGTATCCCGCCCGCACGCCCGCGCGGCCCTCGAGCCGCAGGTTGCAGGAAAATGGCCGCGCCTTCCCCCCCAATTACCTGCACGAAAGCTGGCGCGACTATCTGTACTGGGATACCGAACTCGAAAACTGAAGCCCCCGCCCCGGCGGGCAATGAACCGCCCCGGGGCGGAACGCGGGCGTTACGCATCAGGGCGGCCAGGGTTCCCCTACCGGGCGGACACGCTATTTTGTGTAGCTGTAGCCGTATTCATCGGCCATCTTCTGCAGGTCGGGTGCGCCACGCAGGTTGAGCGGCAGCGGCTGGGCCTTCTTCTTCTTGGAACCGAAGATGAAGTTGTGGTCGCTCATGCGCTGGCAGGTATTCGCCGCGATGGGGAAGCTGAGCTGCATGGTTGTGCCCAGCTGCTCGCGCAGGCATTTTACATCACTCTCGAACGGCTTGCGCCCGATTTCGGCCGTGCAGCCACCAAGCACCACCAGCCCACATGCCAGCAGCCCGAGGCGGGCGGGCAGTTTTTCCACAATCTTCAGCTTCATTTCGACCCCGTCGCTTAAGCGCTGGCAACACTGCCACGAAAGCGCTGCCCGCGATAGAGGAACAAGACGCACGACACGCGGTGCCGCGTGGGCAATGCATAGGTGCCCTACCTGCAATGCCGGGCATGAACTCAAAGCATGCCTGCCAAGAAAATATGATGAAGCCGGACGGTGTTATCATCTGAATGCATAGGTGATATTACCGTGATCTTGGTGACAGGCGGGCCTTATATTGCCACCCTCTGTCATTATTCTGATTTTTTTTAAATCATGTGTGATATATAAAAATTACAAATACAGCACCGGACCGGCTGTAAATTTGTTACCAGATTGCGTATGGCTGTCGCGCGTTGTCACCGTCCCCATCGATGCCTGAGGTAAAAGAATGAGATTACTGGCCGTTCATCCAAGCTCGCTCATGTACACGAAGGTCTTCCTGCGTCTTGAACCGCTGGGGCTTGAACTGGTTGCCGGTGCCGCGCGCAACAAGGGGCATGACGTGCAGATCATCGACCTGCAGGTCGAGAAGCACCCCGATTACTGGCAGCGCATCGAGGAATTCCGCCCGCATGCCATCTGCTTCTCGGGCAATTACCTGGCCAATGTTCCCGAGATCATTGACCTGTGCAAGGAAACGCGCAAGCGCCTGCCCAACGTGTTCCTGTTCATTGGCGGGCATTCCATCTCGTTTATCGCACGTGACGTGCTGGCCCTGTCCGATGGCGCCATCAACTGCGTGCTCAAGGGCGAGGGCGATGCCACCGTCGGCCTGCTGCTCGAGGCATGGGAGCAGGGCAAGGATCTGACCACCGTGCCCGGCGTGGTGACCATGGATGGCGATGGCCCGCCGCCCATCTTCATCGAATCGCTTGATGAGGTGCGCCCCGCGCGCGACCTGCTGCGCCACCGCCGCAAATACTTCATCGGAACACTCGACCCCGCCGCCTCAATCGAGTTCGCGCGTGGCTGCCCGTGGGACTGCACCTTCTGTAGCGCCTGGACCTTCTATGGCCGCTCCTACCGCACGGCGAGCGCCAAGGTGATTGGCGAAGAACTGCAGGAGATCAAGGAGCCCGGCATCTTCATCGTCGATGACGTAGCCTTCGTGCATGCCGAGCACGGCATGGCCATCGCCGACGAGATCAAGCGCCGCAACATCCAGAAAGAATACTACCTCGAAACGCGCGCCGACGTGCTGATGCGCAACAAGGAAGTGTTCGCGGTCTGGAAAGAGATCGGGCTGAGCTACATCTTCATCGGGCTTGAGGCGGTCGATGCCGAAGGGCTGAAGCGCTTCCGCAAGCGCGTGTCGATGGACCGCAACTTCGAGGCGCTGGAATATGCCCGCTCGCTCGACCTGATCGTGGCCATCAACCTGATTGCCGATCCGTCATGGGACCGCGAGCGCTTCGAGGTCATTCGCCAGTGGTGCCTCGAGATTCCGGATATCGTGAACATCTCGGTCACGACCCCCTACCCCGGCACCGAAATCTGGGAAAGCGAGTCCCGCAAGCTGACCACGCGCGACTATCGCCTGTTCGACATCCAGCACGCGGTCATGCCCACCACGCTGCCCCTGCGCGAGTTCTATGAGGAACTCGTCAAGACCCAGCAGATCCTGAACAACAAGCATCTGGGCTGGAGTGCGATCAAGGACACGCTGGGCATTGCCCTGCGCCTGGCCCTGCGCGGGCAGACCAACTTCCTGACCATGATCTGGAAGTTCAACTCGGTGTTCAATCCCGAGCTGCAGATGGCCGACCATGCGCAGAAGCCCGAATATGAAATGCCGCTCAAGCCGCAGGGCTCGGACCAGAAGATCGACCGCAAGACGCTGTATGTGCACGGTCCCGCTGGCCGCAAGTCGCGCAAGATCGATGATGATACCGAAAAGTTCGTTGATGAAACCCGCATGAGCACGGTTGACTGACGCCTGCGTCGATCATCCCGTCAAGCAAGGGCCGGTTGCGCAAGCACCGGCCCTTTTTGTATGCCCAGCTGCATGATGCCGCGGCTGCCCGAAAAGCTATCCGGGGAAATACCAGCGATCTTTAGGGAATGCCTTGGAGAAATCTGATATTAGATAGAATCAAATGAACTGCTCTAACCTGTTGTTTTCATAGCATCTTCACGTAATTAGGTGCTTTCACCCAATCACGATCTGTTCTAAAGAACACCGCCTTTTTGAAAAAAGGTGGCGCTCATAACTTTTATCCTTTTTTATCAACGCGCTATTTCCAAGCCGCCGCGCGGGCCGTGAGTGACACAGGCAATTTTCCGCTCCATGCTACTCCATGAACACGCCAGGATCCTGATCGTATCCTGTCTGGACATGGAATAAGCACGTTTCTATTTTTATTATGAGTGATAATATTATTAATGACAACGACCACGCAAAAGGCTGCCTGCCTGAATCTGTAAGGGCACTCCAAAAGTGCTTTTAAAAATTAAGAACAGTTTTTGGGTGTCGCCTTTCGAAGCTTTTCGAAAAAGCTTCACCAAAAACTTTTATAATTTCAAAGTGTTATTAAGACTGCCTTTTCAAACAGTCTCTGAACCATCATGCGGGAAATAAAATTTCGCCATCCGTTGCGCTGACATCAAAAAAACCGATCTGGTGCCGGATTGCCAACTCACGCGTCAGGGCATACGCCTCCTCGGCCACCGACCATGCAAACGCTGCGTAGATCATGTGCGGCGTAGTTGATGAATAATCAGTCATATAAGAACCGGCATCATCTGATGCCTCGAGTTCTACGCTGTCCATATCCGGGAATGTGCGGCACATATCCCCGTACCATGCGTTCAGCGCCGGGGTTGTCGCACTGCCGTCACCCGCGTCTTTCATCTGCTGGCGATACCAGGCAAGGAATTCCGTCCTGTCACGCGGGGCAGCAGCGGGATCAAAAACCATAAGGTCGTAACTCAAAACGTCCGGCCTCCATTTTCATGCCACCTCAATATATACAATATATCCCATAATCAGGGCGATGCTTTTATCAAACCTGCGGCAATCCGGATTTCGTCCCATGCCACGGAGGCTACCCTTGCGGAAGAGGTCATGGCGCAGCCCCCTTTTCCGTTGTAATGATTCGACTGAACAACCCAACGCAGCCACTGCGGGCGTGCGACAGCAGAAGGTAGCCAGACCATGGAAACACTGACACTGAACATACAGGGCATGACCTGTGATGGCTGCGCCTCAAAGGTACAGCAGGCCCTCCAGAAAGTGGATGGCGTCTCGATGGTTGAGGTCTCGCTCGAACAGGGCAAGGCCTTCGTTACCTATGATGCCCGTTCCACCAACCTCGAAGACCTGTATGCCGCCGTGGACGACGCAGGGTTTGATGCGGGTTACTGAGGAATTGTTTGAAAACAAATCACTGATAAAAAATAAGAAAAGTTTTTTGGGTGTCGCCTTTTTTCAAAAAGGCGGCGTCTTCTGACGCTTTTGAGGAAAAAGCTTCACCAAAAACTTTTATAATTTCAGGATATTATGGAGCCTGACTTTTCAAACAGCCTCTGAACGCCAGAATAGCCTACGCGCCGCCTTTTTTGTAAAAGGCGGCGGCTTTGAAAGCTTTCTTCCGTTTCAGGCTGGCAGGGCTGCGGCTGCCTTGCGTATGGCCTGTGCCATGGCCTCCACCCCGTTGCCCCGATTGGTGGAGAGCGCCTGCACCAGCCCCAGTTCACGCAGGAAGGCCGGGTCCGTATCCAGTATCTCCTGCCTGCTGCGGCCGGAATAGACCCGCAGCAACAGCGCCACCAGTCCCGACACGATGGCCGCATCCGATGCGCCCGCAAGGTAGAGTGCGCCATCACGCGGCTGCACCTCCATCCAGACCTGGCTCTGACAGCCGGGCACGCGATGGGCATCATCCTGCCACGCGGGGGGGAAAGGCGGCAGCTTGCGCCCGAGTTCGATAATGTACTGGTAGCGCTGCATCCAGTCATCAAACAGGGCCAGTTCCTCGCCAATTTCGGCAATGGCGTCAGCGGCGGTATCGTCCTCGGGCTTTACAAACGGGTCAGTCATCATCTTTCCAGCGGTGGTGGCCATCAAATCGGTCAGAATGCAAAAGGCCGCGCCCTGCGGCACGGCCCCCTGCGGGTCGGGTCATGCCCTACAGGATAAAGCGGCTCAGATCACCCTTGCGGGCCAGAGGAGCAACCTTGGCCTGCACGTCGGCGGCCTCGATCAGCACAGCCTCGCCCTTGCGGTCGGCAGCGGTAAAGGACACATCTTCGAGCAGGCGCTCGAGCACGGTGGCCAGACGCCGCGCGCCGATATTCTCGACCCGTTCGTTAATATCCGCCGCCAGTTCCGCCAGCGCCTCAATCGCCCCATCGCTAAATGACAGTTTCACATCCTCCGTGCCCAGCAGCGCGACATACTGCTTGAGCAGTGAATGCTCCGGCTCGGTCAGGATACGGCGCAGATCCTCACGCGTGAGCGAGGCGAGTTCCACCCGGATGGGCAACCGCCCCTGCAGTTCGGGCAGCAGGTCGGACGGCTTGGCGATGTGGAATGCGCCAGATGCAATGAACAGGATATGATCCGTGCGCACCGGGCCGTATTTGGTCGAGACGGTGGTCCCCTCGATCAGCGGCAGCAGGTCGCGCTGCACGCCCTCACGCGAGACATCGCCGCCCCGCGCGCCCCCTTCCGAGGCACGGGCGCAGACCTTGTCGATCTCGTCGAGGAAAACAATGCCATGATCCTGCGCATGGGCCACGGCCTCGCGCGTCAGGGCCTCGGTATCGAGCATCCGGTCCGCTTCCTGCCGGATCAGGGCAGTACGGGCGGCAGCCACCGTCATGCGCTTTTGCTGCGGCACGCGGTTCATGAAACCCTTCATCATGTCCGAGAAGTTGATGACGGTGCCCGGCGTCATGTTCGGCATGTCGGACTGGGTCGGGTTGCCGCCCTCGGCAATCGAGATCTCGACTTCCTTGTGCTCAAGCTCGCCCGCGCGCAGCATGCGGCGGAACTTGTTGCGCGTCTCGGCGGATGCGCCCTCCCCCACCAGCGCATCAAGCAGAAGCTTCTCGGCGGCTTCCGCGGCGTTGGCCTCGACATCCCTGCGCCGCAGGTCGCGCAGCATGTTGATCGACACCTCGATCAGGTCGCGGATGATGCTCTCCACATCGCGGCCGACGTAGCCCACTTCGGTGAATTTGGTGGCCTCGACCTTCAGGAAAGGCGCCTGCGCAAGCCTGGCGAGGCGGCGGGCGATCTCGGTCTTGCCGCAGCCGGTCGGCCCGATCATGAGGATGTTCTTGGGCACCACTTCCTCGCGCAGCGCATCAGGCAGCTGGGCGCGGCGCCAGCGGTTGCGCAGCGCAATGGCCACGGCGCGCTTGGCATCGCCCTGCCCGATGATGAAGCGGTCGAGCTCGGAGACGATCTCACGCGGGGTATGATTGGGTATTTCCATCAGGCTGCCCCTTCATGCACATCCGCGCCCAGTGTCTCCACAATGACGGAATGGTTGGTATAGACACAGATGTCACCGGCAATCTTCATCGACCGGCGGGCAATATCCTCAGCTTCCAGCCCGTCAATGCCCAGCAGGGCACGCGCGGCCGAGAGCGCGTAATTGCCACCCGAGCCAATGGCGATGATGCCATCCTCAGGTTCCAGCACGTCGCCATTGCCCGTAAGCGTGAAGGAACGCTCGGCATCGGCTACGGCCATCATCGCTTCCAGCCGGCGCAGGTAGCGGTCGGTGCGCCAGTCCTTGGCCAGTTCCACGCAGGCGCGCTCAAGCTGGTTGGGGTAGCGCTCGAGCTTGTTTTCCAGTCGCTCCAGCAGCGTAAAGGCATCGGCCGTGGCGCCTGCGAAACCTGCCAGGATCTGCCCCGTCGGCCCGATGCGGCGCACCTTGCGGGCATTGCCCTTGATCACGGTGGCCCCCAGCGTCACCTGCCCGTCGCCCGCCATGGCAACACGGCCGCCCCGGCGCACACACAGAATGGTCGTACCATGCCACCCGACCGGGTCATGGGATGAGGAATGATGATCTTGCATGTTGATACAGATAAAACCTTCCTGCGCCAGCACAAGGGGCAACGCGCCGGGCGCGCGCCGCATTTCAGTCAGACGGGCGCTGCATGATCCGGTCGATATGGGCGGCAAGATCCGCCTGCGTGAAGGGCTTGTGCATGACATTGGCGCTGCCCGCGGGCAGCGCGCCCGCGCTGGCATAGCCGGTCAGGTACAGCACGCGCAGGCCGGGGCGCAGGGCCTGAAGATGATGCACCGTCTCGAGGCCGCCCATGCCCGGCATCATCACGTCCATGATAACGAGGTCGATCGGCCCGAGCCCTTCCTTCATGGCCTGCACCGCCGCCGTGCCGGAGGAATATTCGCACACCTCATGCCCCCGCGCGCGCAAAAAGCCCACTGTAACCGCGCGCACGCCCGGCTCGTCATCCACCACCATCACATGCAGCGCGCGGGCGCTACTCCCGCCTGCCTTCGCCTGCGGCAGCCGCGCAGGCAGGCTCCGCTCGCCCACGCCGCCCCCGCCCTGCACCGGCAGGCACAGATCTACGCGCGTGCCCTCGCCCGGCTGGCTGCGCACCTGCACCTCGCCGCCCACATGGCGGATGAAACCGTAGATCATGGACAGGCCCAGCCCCGTGCCACGCCCCATATCCTTGGTGGTGAAGAACGGCTCAAACACGCGCGCCAGCGTATCGGGCGACATGCCGACCCCCTGGTCGGTGACCGAAACCATCACGTAATTACCCGGCACGAGGTTGGTGCCCGCCACGATCTCCTTCACCTGCTTGAGTGCCGTTGAGACCACGATCATGCCGCCGCCCGGCATGGCATCGACTGCGTTGATGCACAGGTTGAGCACGGCGAGTTCAAGCTGGCCCGCATCGGTGCACACGGGTGGCAACGCCCCGTCAGAGGCGGCGGTATCGACCACGATGGAACAGGGCTGCCCATTGGCCCCTTTGCCCTGACGCGACACCACGGTCTGCGCCAGGAGGTCCTTCATGCCGTGCAGCAGGGCATTCACATCCACCGGCTCGAGGCTCAGGTCACGCGGGCGGCTGAAATTGAGCAGCCTGCGCGTGAGTGATGCGCCACGCTGGGCGGCAGCGGCGGCATTGTCGAGCAGGCGGGCCATCGGCCCTTCCTCCGGCCCCATGTCACGCACCAGTTCAAGCGAGCCGAGCACGGCGGTAAGCAGGTTGTTGAAGTCGTGCGCAATGCCGCCCGCCAGCGTGCCAAGCGCCTGCATCTTTTCCGCCTGGCGCAGGCGGGCCGCCATTTCCTGCTGGCGGGTGATGTCGCGGTTGATGACGACCGAGCCCGCCGAGCCATCGCCTAACGCACCAAGCACCACGCGCGTGATCTCGCGCCACCGCCCCTGCGCCGCACCCCGGATATGGGCGGGCAGCTCCAGCGCTTCCTCGTCGCGCCCCTCCGCCCGCAGGCGCGCGCTCGCCGCGCGGACGATGGGCAGGAGGTCAGCATCACACAGCTCCTCCTCCGTGCGGCCAAGGCAGGCATTGATGTCGCGGCCATAGAAATCGGCGGCCTGCTGGTTGATGCGGATGAAGCGTCCCTGCGCATCCTTGAAGCCAAGGCCCGAGCGCAGGTTGTCGAGCAACCCGTGCAGCAGCATGCGCTCGGTGCGCAGTTCCCGCTCGAGGCGGTGGTAATCCGCCGCCTGCACGATCATGGCGCGCAGGGCGTCGGGGTCCCATGGCTTGTGGGAATAAAACGAGATGCGCCCCTGGTTGAGCGCTGCCGCCACCGCGCCGATATCGGCATAGCCGGTAAGCAGTATGGCCTGGGCGTCGCTATGGGCGCGGGCACGGGCCAGCATCACATCGCCGCCCATCTCGGGCATGCGCTGGTCAGACACGATCACGTCCACGTCGTTGCGGGTGGAGAGGATCTCCAGCGCCTCGGTGGGCGATGTGGTGGACAGGACGGTAAACGTGTCTTCCAGCAGATCGGTCAGGGCAACGAGAATTTCCGCCTCGTCATCCACCAGCAGGACAACGGGGCGCACCTGCGCGGCGGGATCTGTATTTATGGGCATGGTCTCTCCCTGCACGCGGACTGACAGCATGGCTAGGCCATGCGCTCGGATGATGTGGCGACCGGTGGCGGGCTTTCGCTCCCCTGCCCCGGATGCCACGGTATGGAAATGGTGAAGCGCGCACCGCCCTCCGGCGCCCGCCCGACCGACAGGCTGCCCTGGTGCGCCTGCACCACGCTATAGGCAATGGCCAGCCCCAGCCCCGTGCCCGCCCCCACCGGCTTTGTGGTGAAGAACGGCTCGAAAATGCGCTCCTGCACATCAGGTGCGATGCCGGGGCCGTTATCGGTAATGACAAAGACGTAACTGTCAGGCCCGCTGTCATTATGGGCGAGGTAGGTGTGGATATCGATCTCGCCCACCGCTATGCCGCCCTGACCAGACATATCATCATGCTGGGCGGCAAGAATTGCGTCCGCCGCATTGCTGATAATATTCATGATGACCTGATTGAGCAGCGCCGCCTGGCAGTACAGCCGGTCAGGCGCCTCATAATGCCGCCTGACCGCAATGCCGCTGCCCAGCTTCTGGGTCAGCAGCGCCATGACCGTTTCCAGCGCCTCGGGCACGTCGATGATCTGGAACAGCCCTTCATCGAGCCGCGAGAATTTGCGCAGGTTCAGCACAAGGTTCTGGATCCGCCGCAGCCCCATGTTCATCGACCCCACCCGGTCGCGGCACTTGGTCAGGATCGCCCCGCGCTGTTCGTGATCGGGGTCGGTGGTCGTGGTTTCCATGGCCGCGAGCCGGTCAAGCCCGCGCGCCACCGTATCCTTGTGCGCCAGGATGAAGGCCAGCGGATTGTTGATCTCGTGCGCGATGCCCGCCACCAGTTCACCTAAGGAGGCCATCTTGGCGGTCTGCACCAGCTTGCCCTGGGTTTCGATCAGCTTGCGGTTGGCATCGGCCAGTTCGCGGTTGGCCTGCTCCAGCGCTTCGGCCAGCGAGGCCTTCGACGCAATGGCCGCCGCCTCCGCGCGCGCGCTTTTCACCGCGATCTCGCGCGCCTGCCGCTCCACCTCGATGCGGCGCACGTCATCCTGCAACAGCTTGCGCCGCACCAGCACGCGAATGCGCAGCGCCAGCGCCGCAGGCCCCACATCACGCGAGACGAGATCATCAATCCCCGCCTCGAACACGCGGGCCGAGAACTCCTTCGCATCGGGCCGGGGGGCGCCATCCACGCCAAGTATGCGCGGCGGCACGTTGCCCGAGAGCAGGTCCTCCTGCCGCCATTCATCAAGCTTGCGGCATACTTCCAGTCCGTCGAACTCACGGCAGGCAAGGTCGATCACCACGCAGTCCGGCATGTGCTCGGGGTCGTGCAGGAGTGCGGGCACGAGCCGGGAGGGATCATGCCACAAGGTGACGATATGCCCGTCGCGCCGCAGTTGGTCGAGCAGTTCGGGCACGGCGCGCCTGTGTTCGGGCTCGGGGGCAATGACCATGATGCGCGCCCGGCGGAACACGCGCTGCGGCACAGGCGAGGGCGCATGCGCGGCGTGCTCGCGCAACAGCGCGCGGATGCGAAAGACGATCAGCGCCGGGTCGGAGGATTTGGGGATATACGCATCCGCCCCGCTTTCCAGCCCCTCGCGCTCGAGCCCCGGCTCGATCCCCTCGGTCAGGATCAGCACCGGTATGGTGCGCGTGACCGCGTTCATGCGCAGCTGGCGGGCCAGCTGGCCGCCATTCATGCCCGGCAGGTGATAATCGGCAATCACCAGCCCCGGCAGCCGGACATCAAGCGTATCGAGCGCCTCCTCCCCGCTGGCCACGCGATGGACGTGAAAGCCATGGCTTTCCAGCATGCGGCGGATGCGCAGGGCCTGCGTGTCCGAATCCTCCACCAGCAGCAGGGTGTCGGCAATGTCTTCGCGGTCGGTCAGCACCATGGGGTCGTCTTATCCAGCCAGGGGGTCTTGGGAGGGAACCGGGCCGCCCGCCATGGCCCGGAGGATATGAGGGGAGATTTCATGCACCGGCAGGCTGATGCACGCCGCCCCCGCGCGCTCGGCAGCGCCGGGCATGCCGTGAATGACGGCGGTGCTGCGGTCCTCCACCACCGTGTAGCCGCCGCGCGCACGGATGCGGCCCAGCCCTTCCACGCCATCCTCGCCCATGCCGGTCAGCAGCACGCCAAGCCCGTCGGCGCCAAAAACCTTTGCCACCGAGGAAAACAGCACGTCGGCCGAGGGCCGCTGCCCCTGCACCGGGGCCGCGTCATGCAGCAGCACCTCGCCGCGCGTGCCCACCGTCATGTGCCGGTCGCCCGGCGCCACCAGCACGCGGCCGCGCTCGAGTGGCATGCCATGCTGCGCAAGCGTGACCGGCAGCGCCACCTGCTGGTCAAGCCACCGGGCGAACCCTTCCATGAAGCTTTGGCCCATATGCTGCACCAGCACCACCGGCAGCGCGAAATCAGGCGGCAGGTCGCCCAGCACGCGGGCAAAGGCGGTTGGTCCCCCGGTAGAGGCGGCCATGGCCACGATGCGGGGGTGAATGGCAAGCGGGTGCGACCACATGCCCTTGTGGCGAAATGGTTCCGCCTGCATCAGCCGCCGCCGGATGACCGGCACCTGGCTCATGATGTAAAGCTGGGTGGCAATGCCCTGCGCCACGGCGGCACCCGCGCTGCCCGTAAGGCCCTGCGGCTTCTCGATGACGGTCAGCGCGCCCGAGCGCAGCGCATTCATCGAGACATGCGTCGCCTGCCCGCCCAGCGTGTCGCTCACGATCACGATGGGGGTGGGAAAATGCGCCATGATCTGCCGCGTGGCCTCAAGCCCGTCCATGCCCGGCAGGCAGATATCCATCGAGATCACGTCCGGCCGCAGGCGCGGCACGAGGCGCAGGGCTTCCTCCGCCGTTTCCACCGCTTCGGCCAGTTCAAGGCGCGGGTCATCGGCCACCACGCGCATGAGCAGGTGGCGCAGTACCGCCGAATCCTCCACGATCAGCACGCGCCTTGGCGGCTGGGCGGGCTGGGGCGTGATCACGTTCACAAAAGTCCCCTTATGGTATCGATCAGTTCGCCCTGATCGAAGCGCTGCTTGGTCAGATAGGCCCGTGCGCCACCTTCCATGCCGCGACGGATATCCTCGCCATCATCACGCGAGGTCATGAGCACGACGGGAATATGGGCCAGATGCGCATCTCCCTGCATGGCCGCAAGCAGGGTCAGGCCATCCATGCGCGGCATTTCCACATCCGTCACCACCACATCCACATGCCGCGAGGACTGCTGGAGCATGGCCAGCGCCTCCTCCCCGTCCACCGCAAGGCACACGTCATAACCGTGAGACTGAAGGATCGTTTTCTGCAATGTCCGGGTCGTGATCGAATCATCGACCACCATGACCAGCGGCGCGTGGCGCACGGGCACCACGGGGGCGGCGCTATCCACGTCGCTGAAATGCGCGCGCCCGCCATTGCCGCGCTCGCGCCACCGCGCAAACAGCCGGTCGGGGCTGAGCACGAACACCGGCTGGTCCTCGCGCGGCCAGGCTATGCCAGGCACGAGTTCGCTATCCAGCCCCACGGCGGTGGCGTCCGATACCAGGAGCGTGCGCACATCGACCATGCGCTCGACGGCAAAGCCGCAGCGCACGCCATCAACCTCCATCACCACCACGCTCACCGCGCCATCGCGCACCGGCAGCGGGGCGTTTTCATCACCCACGAAGGCCCGCAGCGGGGCGAGCGGTACCAGTTCCTCCTCGCGCTGTTCGGGGGCTACGCCCGTGCCATCGGGCGGATGGGGCACCACGGCGAACGGCATGCCGCCCAGCATGCGGATCTCGTTACGCCGCACGCGCAGCAGGTGGCGGATCACCCGGCCGGGCAGGCCGAGCGCCTGGCCCGCGTTTTCAACCAGCAGCACGGTGCGCTGGCGCTGCGAGACCGGCACGGTCAGGATGACGGTGGTGCCCGCGGGCTGGCGCTGCTCCATGCGCACGCTGCCGTGCAGTGCGCGCGCCGCCTCCGCCACGACCGAAAGCCCCACCCCGCGCCCGGCCAGGCTGTCTGCCTTGCCACGGGTGGAAAAACCCGGCTCGAACACGCGCGCGAGCAACTGCCGCGCATCAAGCGGGGCATCGGCATGGACCAGCCCCTGCCCTGCCGCACGGGCGGCGATGGCCCGCAGGTCGGGGCCGCGCCCGTCATCGCTTACGGCCACCTGCAGCCGCACCCCGGTCATGGTCACGGCGATGGTGATGTTGAGGCATTCCGACTTGCCTGCCGCCAGCCGCTCGGCGCGGGTTTCATGCCCGTGCACGATGGCATTGCGCACGAGGTGAATGACCGGGTCGCGCAAGGCCTGCATCACGCGGCGCTCGGTCTGCACCTCCATGCCGGTCATGTGCACCTCAACGCCCGCCTCCGGCCCGCCATGCTCGCGCGCGATACGCCGGGCCATGGCGGCCAGCGAGCCGAACACGCTCTCGGCGGGCACAAGGGTTACGGCATGCACTTCCTCGCCCAGGCGCAGCAGGGCGCGGTCGATCTGGCCAGCCATGAGTTCACGCTCGCGCCCTACCCCCATCAGCCGGCGCGTCATGCGCGCGAATTCGGCCACCGGGTCGGCGAGCATGCGCTCGGGCGCGTGCATGACGGCCCGCGCATCACCAAGCAGGTCCATCACCTGCGCCCACAGCCGCTCATGCCGATCGGCCACGGCCATGAGATCATGCACGGCGGAGGCCAGCGCATCGAGCCGGGCCACGGGCACCTGCACATAGGCCGGGTTTTCAACCTGTGCTGCCCCCTCATCGGGTGCGGCAGGCGCATCCGCGGGGGGGGCGGTCATGAGCAGGTCGATCTCGTCAAGCGTATCGGCAATGGCGGCAAGATCGGCGGGGTCGGGCAGCGCACGGGCCGAGAGCAGTGCGGAGAGGCGGTTCTCCAGCGCGTGGGCGACCCCCTCCACAACCGGCAGTTCAACCGCGCGCGCCGCGCCTTTCAGCGAATGGACACGACGGAAAATTTCCGCAAGGCCCTGCGCGTCCGGACAGCCCGCCGCCACGATGGCGCGGATGGCCCGCAGGTGGTCACGGTATTCGGCATCGAATACCGCCAGCAATTCATCCCTCAGGTTATCCACGGGCCAACCGTCAGGTCCGGTAACGCGCGGAAATGGTGAGCAGCTGCTTGGACAGCTTGCCAAGGTTGCTGGCCGAGACCTCGAGGTTGCGCGTGCCGCCCGATGTCTGCTGGCTGGCCTGACGGATGCTCTGCAGCGCGGTCATGACCTGCTCGATGCCGATCTGCTGCTGGTTGGTTGACGCCACGATCTGCTGGAAGGCGTTCACGCCCTCCTGGATGCCGCCGGTCATGCGCTCGATGGTGCGGTAGGCGATGTCGGTGCGTTCCTTGCCGGCCGAGACGCGCTTGACCGCCTCCTCCGTCAGCATGACCGAAGTGTTGATGCCGCGCTGGATGTCGCCCAGTATGGCGCGCACGTTCTGGGTGGCGTCACGCGACTGGTCGGCAAGGATCTTCATCTCGGCGGCCACAACGGCGAACGAGCGGCCATGCTCGCCTGCCGCCGCCGCCTCGATCGCGGCATTGAGCGCCAGCAGGTGCGAACGCTCCGACAGGTCATTGACCGATGCGATGATCTCGCTGATCGCCTCGGTGCGCTCGGACAGGGCCACGATGTTCGAGGCCACGGCCTCGGCGCCGTCATGGGTGTGGGCCATGGCGCGCGCGGTTTCCTCCACCGCTTCAAGCCCGCTGGCCGAGCTGTGCACGATCACCTCCGCTGATGAAATCACCTCACGCGCGCGCTTGCTGATCTGCGCACCGGAATGGGTGATCTCGTCCACCGTGGCCGCCGTTTCCTGGACTGCGGCAAACTGCTCTTCAACACTTGCGGCCTGCTGCTGGGTGGAGGCGCGGATCTCGGCCACCGCCGCATCGAGGTTCTGCGTCACCTCGCCGCTCTGGCGCGCGATTTCGCGCAGGCCGTCGATCATGCGGTTGAGGCCCGCTGCAAGGCGGGCGACTTCATCGCGCTCCTCGCCCATGCCACCCACCTTGGCCCGCGTGGCGAGATCGCCCTGCCCCACGCGTTCCATCACGTGCATGATCGACGAGATCGGCTCCATGATCGAGCGCCGCGTCCAGAAGGTCACGATCAGCGCCACCACCACGGCGACCACCATGCCAATGGCCAGCGAGCGGCGGCTGTAGTCATAGGAGGCAGCCCCCTGGGTTTCGGCCACCTGCACCCCGTGGTCGAGCAGCGAGGCGGCGCGGCCCACGAGCAGGTCTATCGACTGCTCGCGGCTGTCTATGCGCGAGGCCTGTTCGCGCACGCTGGGGTCATTGCCCGCGCGGATGGCCTGGAACAGGAGCCCCGCGCCACGTGTATCCATCTGGAACTGGCTGGAAATGTCGCGCAGCTGGCTGGCCACGGTATTGAACATCTCGCGCTGGTCGTTGCTGCGCGCAAGGCGCCCGCCTTCCTCAGCACGGGAAAGCACGCCCGCGAGCAGGCTGTCAGCCTCGCGGGCCTTTTCATCCCAGCTTGCAATGGCATCCTCGAGCACGGCGGGAGCGGTCTCGAAATCATGGGCATAGTAATGCGCCAGGATGGCGAGCCTGCGGGCGACGAGGTCGTTCTCATTGGCGCGGATATGGGTCAGTTCACGATAGACCGAGAGGTCGCGCGTGACGATGATGGTCATCTCGTCGCGCACCTCGCGGATCTGCCCCAGCGCATAGATGCCCAGCGAGACCATGAGCAGGACACCGACCATGAAACCGAACAGCAGGCGATTGGCGATAGTCACGGGACTTCACACTCCGACATAACGGGAAGAAAACAGGCGCGCGGGATCAATGACCGTCATGCTGCGCCCATCGGCCAGCCTGGCCTGCGGAAAACCCGAGGGCGTAAGCGGAATGGGCGTTGCGGTAATGTCCACCGTGCCCCCCGCCCCACTGGCCAAAAGGGCGATGCGCCCGAGCGGAATGCTCGAGACCGAACGCAGCAGCAGCATGACACCGGGCTGCGCCAGCGCCGTGCCACCAAGCAGCACCGACAGGTCGAACACGGTATACAGATCACCCTGATAGCCATGCACGCCGCGCACGCCGGGCGGGCAGTCGGGCCTGCGGGGCATGTCGCTCCACACCGGGTCGGTCACGCGCAGCACGGCATGCAGGTCCACCCCGCAGCACTGGCCCGCAAGGTCCAGCATGACCAGCGGGCGCGCGGGCGCGGGAGCGGCATCGGTGTCGGCGCGGGCAGCCATGATGCGCGCGCGGTCGGCCAGCACGCGCCGCGCGAACGCCTCGCGCCCCGCCACGGGGGGAACTGCGGGCGGCGGCCCGAAAAAACGCGCCATCAGGAGGGTACCCGCTGGGTGCGGGCCACGACCGGGAGCGCACCGGGCGGCTCATCGAGCTGGCGCACCAGGCGCAGCAGGCCGCCCGCGGTCAGGCCATCGCCATCAGGCAGGGGGGCATCGGGCGGGCAGCGGCTGGCGAGTTCCGTCATCTGCGCGCGGATGCGGGCGGCCTGCGCATGCCCGCCCGCATCTTCAAGCAGGCGGGCAAGGTAGCAGCGCGCCATGACGTGGTCGCGGCACAGATAGATGACCCGACGGAACGATTCCTCGGCCTGCAGCAGGTTTCCGTGCCCCCATGCCAGCACGGCGAACAGAAAATGGATGCGCACGTCAACCGGATGCCGGGCCAGATGGTCGCGGCACATCTGCATGGCGCGCGCCACATGCCCGCCATCGGCCACGCGGCGGATCGCGGCGGCAATGGACGGGCTGTCGGGCAGCGGCACGGGCAGTGCCGCACGCGGCATATGGCGCGCGGGAAGCGGCTGCGCCGTGGCAGGCAAAGCCTGCACGCCCCCCGGCGCGGGCGCGCGGAACGCCAGCGTGCCGGGCAGGCGCACGGTCTCGAGAAACGGCCTGAAATCGGAAACCGGCTCCGAATGCCCCAGCAGCAGCCAGCCCTCGGGCGCGAGGCGCCCCGCCATGGCGTGAACCAGCCCCACCGCCTGCGCCTGCGCGAAATAGATCAGCACGTTGCGGCACAGGATCAGGTCAAACGGCCCGGCGGGGCCGCCATCGGGGCGCAGCAGGTCAAGGATGTTGCTGTAGCGGAAAGTGACCATGCGCCGGTAATCCTCATGCAGCCGCCACAGGCGCGTGCTGACCGGCGTGAACCATTCCGCGCGCTGCGTGGGGGCGATATCACGCAGGCTCCATGCGCTGAATGCGGCCTCGCGCGCCTGGTCGAGCGCGCGGGTGCTGATGTCGGTGCCCAGGATGTCGATGCGCCAGTCCGCCAGTTTCTGGCCCGCCTCATCCAGCAGGCGCGAAAGCACGATGGCGATGGAGTATGGCTCGGCCCCGTTGGCGCAGCCCACGCTCCAGATCCGCAGATGACGCGTTGCCTGCGCCTTGCGGATCAGCCGGGGCAGGATGGTGCGCTCAAGGGCCACGAACTGCTCGGCATAGCGGAAGAAGAAGGTCTCCCCGATGGTGATGACCGATTCCAGCTCGCGCCATTCCGCATCGCCACACTCGGCATCGGCCAGCAGGGCCAGGTAGTCATGGCAGGTCCGGCAGCCATGCAGCCGCATGCGCGCGCCCACCACCTGTTCAAGCAGGTCGGCCTTGTCCACGTAATAATGCAGGCCGGTGCGCCGGGTCACGGCATTGACCAGCCGGCGAAACCCCGCAGGCGGAAAGGCGGCCGATCCGCTCACGGCGCGCCATCGGGCGTGGTGGTGGCATCGGGGTCCGTCTGCGCCCACAGGGCCGCGCGCGCACGGGTGCGCTCGAGCAGGCTGTCGAGCCGCATGCGTTCATCATCATCCAGGATGTCGGTCATGCGCAACATGAAGACAATGCTGCCATCCCCCCGTTCAAGTTCCTGCCCCGCACCCTCGGCTTCCCGGCGGCCTGCGTCAACCATGGCAGGGCTGCCCTTTTGCGGGCGCATGACATCAAGGGCCGCATCAACCAGCAGCGCGACACAGCCGCCACCGGGCTGGTTGCACAAAAGCAGCGGGCGGTACAGCAGATCAAGCGGCGCGCGCACGGCCTGGGCGCGTACGCCCAACAGCACCCCAAGGTCAAGCACCGCCACCATCTCCGCCCCAAGGCGGAACCAGCCTGAAACATGCGCCACCGGCACCATGGGCGCGCGCAGGGCGGGCACCGGCATGCACTCGCGCACCACCAGCCCCGCAGGCAGGCCGTACTGCCGCTCTCCCACCCGAAAGACCATGACCGGCGGGGCTTCAGGGCGGGCAGACCCCGTTGCCGTGGCCTGCTGTGGGCTGGCGTGATCCATTGCTCCGGCGACCTTCGCTGTTTGCCATATGCACAAGGCAGAAGTTTGCATTTAATACAAGCCATCGCTACCTCGGGCAGGAATGCATTTCCTACAATCCGGGGAAGCCGCCCCATGCCGGAGTCTTGTTTTGATGGACAGTCCCTTTTCCAACCGCTCCCAGGACCGTACGCTGCCGCCTGATGCCGCCCCTCCCGGCGGGCTGAACATGCCGCGCATCGCAAGGGTTGGCGTGTGGGCGGTGTTCTATTTCGCGTTCTATCTCGTGCAGCAGGTTTCCGAGCTGGTGGCCCCGCTGGTGCTGGTGCTGGGCATTGGCTGGAGCGCGCTGCCGCATGTGATTGGCATCGTCAACGGGGCGGCGGGCAGCGACCCGCAGGCCCGTGACATGATTGCCCATGTGGCCCACTCCATTCCCGATCATCTTGAAGTGGGGTCGCATTTCCTCACGCCATCCTCGCTGATGTTTGACGGGCTGATGCTCATGGCGCTGGCGGCATTATGCGCCACGCTGTCCACCATCGCCGCGCGCACCATGTAAACAAACGGACGGACCCGCCCATATGTTCCGCCTGCATGATGTCAGCTACGCCTATGGCGGCAGCAAAACCGGCGTTGCCGCGCTGTCGCATGTCAGCCTTGACGTGGCGCAGGGCGAATTCCGCTGGCTGCTGGGGCCATCGGGGGCGGGCAAGTCGTCGCTGCTGTCCATCCTGTCGCTGGAGGTGCAGGCCAGTTCGGGCATGGTCGAGATTCTGGGCGTGCCGGTCAGGCAGGCGCGGCGGGCGGGGCTTGCGCGGCTGCGGCGGCGCATCGGGGCGGTGAAGCAGGATTTCGGCCTGCTGCCCGATATGAGCGTGTTCGACAACGTGGCCCTGCCGCTGCGCCTGCAGCACCGTGCCGAGGCCGAGATCGCGCATGAGGTGCATGCCATCATGAAATGGGTGGGGCTGGAAAACCGGCTCGATGCCCTGCCGCCGCAGCTTTCGGGTGGCGAGCAGCAGCGCGTGGCCATTGCGCGTGCCGTGATCTACCGCCCGGCCCTGCTGGTGGCCGATGAACCGACCAACGCCCTTGATGAACGCCAGGCCGGCCGCCTGATGCGCATGTTCCACCGCCTGGCAGAGCTTGGCACCACCATCGTCGTCGCCACCCATAACGACGCCATCGTGGCGAAATACCCTGCCCCCACCATTGAGCTGGTTCACGGTCATCTCGTGCGGGATCACGGCTGATGGCCCGCCAGCGCTATCATGACGGGCTGGCCCTGCGGCAGGCGCTGCCGGGGCGGTTCCTGCCATTCCTTGTGGGCAGCATGGCTTTTCTGGCGGCACTGGCGCTGGCGGGCGGCATTGCGGCGCACAGCCTCTCGCAACGCTGGACACATGGGGCGGGTGCGGTAACCACCGTGCAGGTGCCCGGCCCCACCGATCCCGCCACCACCACGGCCGCCATGGGCCAGATGCCCGCAACCCGCATTGATGCGGTGCTGGCCATCCTGGCCGCCACTCCCGGCATTACCGACACCCATCGCCTGAGTGATGCCGAACTGCGCGCGCTGCTCGCCCCATGGATCGAGCAGACCGGTGACCCCAGCCTGCCGCTGCCCGCCGTGATCGAACTGCACACCACCCCGGGGCAGGATGTGGCGGCCAGCGTGCTGCCCCGGCTGCAGGCGCAGGCGCCGGGCGTGCTGATGGAGCATGACAGCGTGTGGAGCGACCGGCTGGCGGCCCTTGCGGCCAGCCTGCAGGCCTGCGCGGGGCTGGCTGTGCTGGTGGTGATGACGGTGGCGGTGTGCGTGGTCATGGCCGCGACACGGGCGGGGCTGCTCACGCGGCGGCAGGCCATCGGGCTGATCCATGCGCTGGGGGCGACCGACAGCTACATCTCGGGCCGGTTCGCCACGCGCGTGGGGCTGCTGGCGCTGTGGGGCGGCATGTGCGGCAGCGTGCTGGCGTTGCCCATGCTGCTGGCACTCTCGCAACTTGCCGCCCCCTTCACCGCCATGGGCGATGCCCCCGCCACCGCACCTGACTGGCACGACCTGCATGCATGGACCGCCCTGCTACCCTCCGCCCTGCTGTGGATGCTGGTGATCGTGCCGCCCGCTGCCGGGCTGACCGGCTGGGCCACCACGCAACTGACCGTGCGGGCGTGGCTGCGCCGCCTGCCATGACACGCCTGCGCCGCCTGCTGCCGGGCCTGTGCCTGCTGGGCCTTGCGGCATGGGGGGGCGGGCTGGGCTGGTTCATCATTGATGCCCGCCGCCCGCCCGCCGTGCCCGCGCATGCCGATGGCATCGTGGCGCTGACCGGCGGGCAGGGGCGCATCGAACAGTCGCTGCAGTTGCTGGCGCAGGGTTATGGCGACCGGCTGCTGATTTCAGGCGTGGACCGGCATGCGACACTGGGTGATTTCCTGCGCCACCAGCCGCCCCCCGTGCCCCTGGCGTTATGGACCCGGACAACACTGGGCCACCGCGCCGCCTCCACGCTGGGCAATGCGGATGAAACCGCCACATGGGTGCATGAATACGGCATGAAAAGCGTGATCGTGGTCACGGCGGGCTACCACATCCGCCGCGCCATGCTCGAGATCGCGCGCACCGTGCCCGGCGTGCACCTGTATGGCTACCCCATCCGCCCGCCTGCCCTGCGCCAGCCGCTGCACCCTGGCACGATACGGCTCATGGTGGTGGAATATGACAAATGGCTGCTCGCCTGCCTTGATGTCGCCCGCCTGACCCGCCCGCTGCACGGCCTGCTCAACCATGCCGATACACGGCCCGCCGCCCCCACAGGGTAAGCGGGCGGCTTGTCGCAGGCTGCGTTTTCTGGTGTTAGGATAGCGCCGAACCACCCCGATGGACCTGTTAGCCCCATGACCGTACTGCGCGCATTCGTGTTCAACCTGTATTTCATCGTGCTGACCCTTGTGATGGGGGTCTCGGCCTTCGCCATCAGGCTGTTCGGCAAAAAATATGCGCTGGCCTATGCCAAGCTGTGGACCGGGCTGACCCTGCGCGGGCTGGAGCGCATCTGCCGCATCGACATACAGGTGAGCGGGCTCGAGCATCTGCCGCCCGGCCCGTGCCTGCTGGCGTGCCAGCACCAGTCCATGTTCGACACATTCGCGTGGATGAACATCGTACCCCTGCCCACCTATGTCATGAAACGCGAGCTTGAGCGCATTCCGCTCGTTGGCCCCATGCTGCGCCTGACCGGCATGATCGGCGTGGACCGTGATGGCGGAGCCAAGGCGCTGCGCAACCTGCTGGCCGATGCCGACAGGGCGGCGAAGGACGGGCGGCAGATCATCATTTTCCCCGAAGGCACGCGCACCGCACCCGGCGCGCCAATAAAGCTGCAACCGGGCATTGCCGCCCTTTCGGCCCATACCGGCCTGCCGGTCATTCCGGTCGCGACCGATGCGGGGCTGCACTGGGGGCCGAAGGCGCTGGTCAAGACACCGGGCACCATTCACATCGTGGTGGGCAGGCCCCTGCCCGCCGGGCTGAAGCGCGCCCAGCTGCTGCCCGCCATTGGCGGCGCGTGGCAGGATCTGTGCACCAGAAACGGGCTGCCCGTGCCGCTGGCTCCCGCAGCCCGAACGTAATCCGCGCTGCACGACACACACGCGCGTCATCCCTGCCCGTGCTGCGCCATCCGGTTCGGTTATGGTGATGCGGGATTCACGATTGCGATGGGCTGCCCGTGGCGGTCCACCCTCATCACCCCGCCTGCCCCATAAGCGCCCGGCTCGCGCGCAGACAGACTATCCAAAGCTCCGCCGCCAGGTTGCGGTCATGACCTCATCAAGCCGGGCGCCGGGCGCGAAATCGGCCATCCCGGCCGGGCGCTCCAGGCCGGGTTGCTGCCGGGGGCAGAGAGACGGCGCGCCCAGCACCTGTGTCACGGGGTAAAGCGCCGTCCATGCCGGTACATCGGCGTAATCCGTCTCGTCATCGGATACGTGTTTGTCGCGGATCTTTGCCGAGGCGGTCTCGATTTCCATGCGCATGATGGATGTCGCCCTGACCTCGCTCGCATTTGGCGGCCGGATAAGGCTGGAACGGCCGGGGTAGATACGGTCGACCAGCCGGTCCATCAGCGCACGCTTTTCCTCCATGTCTTCAACGGCACGCGCCTGCCCGAAAACCATCGCGGAGCGGTAATTGACCGAGTGATGGAAGCCCGAACGCGCCATGACCAGCGCATCAAGGTGGGTTACGGTCAGGCACAGGTCGATGCCCTGTGCCTGCGTGCGGATCATCCGGCTTGCCGATGAGCCATGCCAGTAAAGATGCTCCCCCTCGCGCCAGAAACTGGTGGGCATGCAACACGGCCGCCCGTCTATGACATAGGCAATGTGGCACAGCAGGGCCGCATCAAGGATGGCATGGATCGTGGCCCTGTCGTAATGCCCCCGATCGGGCATGCGCCTCACCCGGTTGACCGGCGTTACGGGAAAGCGGTCAGGCATCCCGTTCTGGTCCGCTGGTGTCTGTCTCTTCATGGTTGCAGATCCCGTAATGTGGTTGTGCCCCCACGATTGGGGTAAAGTGGCCCATGGAAAAGGACCAGATAGCGAAAAACGGACTGGACCAGTTATGGGACGACAGGCACGCCGGGCCGCGCCGCTAGGCATCACGCTGGAGGAAAACGGCCGCCAGACGCTGCAGGCCCAGATTCACGAACATATCCGCTGCGCGATACTGGAGGGTCGGCTGGCATGTGGCACGAAGCTGCCTTCCTCCCGGCTGATGGCGGTCGAGCTTGGCTGCGCCCGGGGCACCGTGCTCGCGGCCCTCGATCAGCTTCAGGCGGAAGGGTATCTGGTGGCCCGAAACGCTTCGGGGGTATCGGTCGCACGGGACCTGCCCGATGAAATGCTTGCGCCCGCCCCCATCACAAGCGCCCCCCATGCCCCCCTGCCGCCGCCCATGCTGCCGGAGCGCACGATGGCGCTGCTCAGGCAGAGGCGCGTGCCGGACGGCACGACACCCGACTATCCGCCCATCGCCTTTCCCCTCGGGCAGCCGGACAGGCAGGCATTCCCCTTTCCGCTATGGGCAAAACTCCTTGAGCAGGACTGGCGCAGTCCTGCATGGGGTATTGCTGGCGCGCCGCATCCATTTGGCCATCCTGCCCTGCAGCAGGCCATCGCCACCTATCTGCGCACCGCCCGTGGTTTCAGCTGCGAGCCGGGGAGCATCGTCATCACCTCCGGTGTGGGGCAGAGCGTATCGCTGTTTGCCCGCATCGCCCTTGAAGCAGGCGAGCAGGCCTATGTGGAGGAGCCGGGCTATCCCGGCATCAAGGCCGCACTGGCGGCATCGGGTATCCGTACCGTGCCGGTTGCCATTGATGAAGCGGGGTTTGCACCCGAAACAGCCCTTGCCACGGCGCCGGATGCCCGGCTGGCGGTTGTGGCCCCATCACATCATTATCCGCTGGGTACGGTGCTGGGGCTGCAGCGCAGGCTGGCCCTGCTCAGCTGGGCACAACGAAGGCAGGGCTGGATCATCGAAGATGATTTTGATGGCGAGTACCGCTATGCTGGCCGCCCGCTAGCGCCACTGCGCGCCCTCGACCGCGCGGGGCGTGTCGCCTATCTGGGCAGTTTTTCCAAACTGCTCTTTCCCGCCCTGCGGCTGAGTTACATCGTGCTGCCGCCCGCTCTCGTAGCCGCCGCGCAGGTGGTCATGCCGCAGGCTTTCACACCCGCCCCGCTCATGGGGCAGGGTGCGCTGGCGCGTTTCATCGCGGAAGGGCATCTGGTCGCCCACCTGCGCCGTACGCGCCTGCTCTATGCCGCCCGCCAGAAAAGCCTGATGGAAGCAGCAGACCGGCACCTTGCGGGCCTCATGCGCATTACACCCGATTCAGGCGGCATGCATGTGGTCGCCTGCCCCACCCGTGCCCTCGCATCCACCTTTGATGATAATGTGGCCACGGCTGTGGCCCTGAAGGCAGGCGTGCGCGTTGCGCCCCTTTCAGAATGTTATGCTGGCCCGCACAGGCAGCACGGATTGCTGCTGGGATATGCAGGCACGCCGCATGATGAAATCGATCCCGCCGTGCGGAAACTGGCCCATGCCCTTGAAACCCTCATGCCGCATCAGGCCGGTGCACAACGCCCGGCAGGGCGGGCCTGAAGGGAGAGCATCTCAGTCGCTTCCGCGCGGCTCGCCCGCAAGCTGGCCCTGCAGCGTTTCCACCTGCTGGCGCAGGTCCATGATTTCCTGCAGCAGGTTTTCCACCGTGCGGTTGCCCGCGCGCTCCACCGCATAAAGCGAGGTGAACAGCGACATGGCCTGCCGCACCACGGCAGCCTGCTCCCGCCCGAGCGCCTCAAGCCCGTCACCTGCCGCATCCGGGGCCTGACGGTCCATGAATTCGCCCATCATGCGCTCGAGGTAGTCCGACACCTCGCCCTGCCTGCTATCGCCATAGCAGCGGATCAGCTGGCGCAGGAAGGCAACCGGCAGCATGGCGCGGCCCCGCGTTTCCTCCTCAAGCATCACCTGCGCGAGTACGCCACGGGTGATGTCATCGCCAGTGCGGGCATCGAGAATGACAAAGGCACGGTCGAGCTTGACCATGTCAATCAGGTTCTCGAGCGTGATGTATGCCGACACTTCGGTATCGTACAGCCGCCGGTTGGCATACTTCTTGATGACGACGGGAGCAGAAGAGACCGACACATGCCTTCCTTTCACATGGCGCGGGAACCGGGCCGAGGGGCCGGAACGCCCCGCGCGGACGCCCTGCGTAGGGCGTGCCTCCTGTCCCTTTAGGGCATAACCCGCGCCCCGACCATGAGCGGTGTCATTAAACCTTCACTTTCCACCCTGACAAAACGCCATATCCTGCCTGGCCTGCGAGCCCTGTGCGCCCGGCACGGCGCATTCATGACGTATTATGTCAGAAGCTGTCCTTCTCTTTTCGCAGCCTGCCCAGCGTCGCCACGTCAGGCGCGCGCAGGAAGGGATTGGTCGCGCGCTCCACATCAAGGCTGACTGGCAGGGTGGGCAGGCCACGCGCCCGCAATGCATCAACTTCGCGCACGCGTGCCTGCACGGCAGGATTGGCCGGGTCGACATGCAGGGCGAAACGCGCGTTTGACTGCGTATATTCATGCCCGCAGCACAGCAATGTGCCGCCGGGCAGGGCATCGATGCGGCGGAGCGAGGCGAACATGTCGGCCGGTGTGCCCTCGAACAGCCGCCCGCAGCCCATGCTGAACAGCGTATCGCCACAGAACAGCGCAGGCCCCGTGGGAAAATAATATGACACCTCGCCCGATGTATGGCCCGGCGTCGCGATCACCTGCACCTGTTCCGCGCCAAACGGCACCACATCACCATCGCGCACCGCGATATCAAGCGGCGGCAGGCGGCAGGCATCCACGGCCGCCCCCACGATCCGCGCGCCATAACGCTGGCGCAGGGCCTGGGCTGCGGCAATATGGTCGGTATGGTGGTGGGTGAGGAAGATCATGTCCAGCCGGCCGCCTGCTTCGTCTATGGCGGCGACAAGAGGCGCTTCCTCGGCAGGGTCGATCATGGCGGCGGGGCCGGACGGGCCATCATGCACGAACCAGGCGTAATTGTCCGACAGGATGGGAATCGCCTCGATCAAAAGCTGCCGTGTCATGACGTCCCTCCTCCCTGACCTGATGTCGCCCCAACGCGCCCTGCCGCCACACCATGGGCATGGCATGCACGCTGGCAGCCTGTTAGTGTAACACCCATGGGCGCCAACATGCACACCGCCGCAAGCTTTTATGCTTCCCGCCGGGGCCAGATGGCCGCCCGGCTGCTCGGCCAGCGCATGGCCGGATTCTGGCCCGGAGGCGCGCGTGGGCACATGCTCGGGCTTGGCTACGCCCTGCCCTTCCTGCCGCTATGGGACCGGCCCGAACAGCCGTGCTTCTCGGCACGGCTCGACACCCCCGTCACGCGCGAGGGGGAGCCGTGGCAGGGGCGCGACTGCGTGGCGCGTGGCGACAGCCTGCCGTTCGATGACCTGAAATTCGACCGTATCCTGATGATCCACGCGCTTGAAACCAGCGAGGACAAGAACACCCTGCTGCGCCAGGTCTGGAAAGTCCTCAAGGATGACGGCGTGCTGCTGCTCATCGTGCCCAACCGGGCGGGGCTGTGGGCGCATACTGACAATTCACCCTTCGGGCAGGGCACGCCCTTTTCGCGCCGCCAGATCGACCGCTGGCTGGCCAATGCCTGCTTCCGCGCCGAGCGCCATGAAGACGCCCTCTACATTCCCCCCGCCGGTCCCTGCCCCGCAGGCCCCGCCACCGTGGCGGAATGGACGGGGCGCACCCTTTTCCCCCGGCTCGGCGGCGTGTGCATGATCGAGGCGGTGAAGGATATTTATGCCGGGGTGCCCACCCGCCCGGCCACAATCATGCCCGCAGGGCTGCAACTGCGGCCCGCGCGGCTGTTTTCGCGCAGCCTCACCCATCGCCAGCGGGGTGGGAACGCGCAGGATACTTGACCAATTTTGCGGGAATCTCCATGAACATTGTCCCATGTCGCTAATTCAATCCCTCAAGCTTGTCCTTGCCCCGCCGCACCCGGCCGCGCGCCCCTTCCTGCTCGCCTCCGGCGCGGGTGCCGTGATCGGGCGGCTGCTGCCGTGGCGGGTGACAAAGCTGCTTGGTACGGCCAGTGGCCTGTTCTTCGGGTTCTGCCTGTATTTCTTCCGTGACCCCGAGCGCGTCACCCCGGCCGAAGCCAACGTGGCCGTGGCCCCGGCGGACGGGCATATCGTCTCGATCGAGAAAGTGGCCCCGCCGCCCGAACTCGACATGGGCGATGCCCCGGTGTGGCGCATCGCGACGTTCCTGTCGGTGCTCGACGTGCATGTGAACCGCATGCCCGTCGCGGGCACGGTCACGCGCGTGTCCTACCATGCGGGGCAGTTCCTCAATGCCAGCCTCGACAAGGCATCGGAGCTCAATGAGCGCAATGCCCTGCGGCTTACGCTCAAGGACGGGCGGCAGCTTGCCGTGGTGCAGATCGCGGGGCTGATCGCGCGCCGCATCCTGTGCGATGCGGAAGAAGGCATGCAGTATGAAACCGGCGAGCGCTTCGGCCTGATCCGCTTTGGCTCGCGCACCGACCTGTACCTGCCGGCCGATGTCGCCCCGCTTGTCGAGGTGGGCCAGACCATGATCGGCGGCGAAACCGTGATGGCGCGGCTCTAAGCGGTTATGGCAGTTCCTCCCCCCGCCAACCGGTCACGCCGCATCCGCAGGCTGAAAAAACGCCAGCGCCCCCGTGTGCGAGGCCTGTCGTTCAACCGGATGATCCCCAACCTCATGACCATGCTCGGCCTGTGCGCGGGCCTGACGGGCATGCGATTCGGGCTGGAAGGGCGGTTTGGCGGCGCGGCCACGGCACTGCTCATTGCCGCATGCATCGACGGACTTGATGGCCGCATCGCGCGGCTGCTGCGTGGCACCAGCCGCTTCGGCGCGGAGTTCGACAGCCTGTCCGACTTCCTGTGCTTCGGGGTGGCGCCCGCCTTCGTGCTGTACCTGTGGGCGCTACATGAAGGGGGGCGGTTTGGCTACATTCCGTGCATCATGTTCACGGTCTGCATGGCGCTGCGGCTCGCACGCTTCAATGCCAGCCTTGATGATGACGCCAACCAGCCCAAATACGCCGCCAATTTCTTTACCGGCGTGCCCGCGCCCGCGGGCGCGGGGCTGGCGCTGTTTCCGCTCTTTTTAGGGCTGGAGGCGCAGCGCCTGCACCTGAACTGGCTGTATGAGCTTACCCGCGACCCGCTCATGCCCGCGCTCACACTCAGCGGCACGGCCTTCCTGCTCGTCTCCACCCTGCCGGTGTGGTCGTTCAAGAACTTCAAGGTGCCTTCGCCGCTCATCCTGCCCACCATGCTGGGCACGGGAGCCTATGCCGCCATCCTGATTGCCGAGCCGTGGGGCGCGCTTGCGGCGGCGGGCGTGATCTACCTCCTGCTCCTGCCCATCAGCCGGCGCAGCTTTCACCGCCTGCGCCGCGCGGCGGAAGATCTGCAGGAAAGTGACGAACCCGCGCCCCAAAGCCCAGGCTAAAGGAGCGCCGCCTTTGGAAAAAGGCGACGCCCGGAAACTTTTCTTATTTTTTATCAATAATTTGTTTTCAAATAATCTCTTATCCTGATGTCCCTCTAACACTCGCCTGCCAGCGCACCAGGGCGGCCAGAATTTCATCCGGCGCGGGCGGGCATCCAGGTAGCGCCATGCTGGTGCGCGCCCGTTCGCCCACCCCGCCCAGCACGGCATAATTGCCGCCGAACAGGCCGCCATCCACCGCGCAATCCCCGATCACGGCCAGCACGCGCGGGCCGGGCATGGCCTGCCAGGCCAGTTCGACCACCGGCGCCATGCCCGCCGTGAGGCTGCCGGTCAGCAGCAGCATGCCCGCCTGCCGTGGCGTGGGCACGAAGCGGATGGGATGACTCCCCGCCAGCAACGCCCGCGACAGGCTGGCCAGCTCAAGCGCGCAACCGGTGCAGCCACCGCTTTCGATATGAAAGATGTCCAGCGCCTCAAGTCGCGGCAAAGGCGTGCCTTCGGGCCCGAACAGATGCAGTTGCGCCATTACAGGTCCGCCCCGGTGGCTGACAGGCCCAGCGAGACCACAATCAGGTCCACATCCTCATAAGCCGCGCCGGACAGGATTACGGGCAATGCCTGCGCCAGCGCCAGTGACGGGTCGCCACACCACCAGGCGGCAACATGCCCCGCCTCCAGCCGCAGCCAGTGCCAGATGGGGCCTGCCGGGCCTTCGGCCCAGCCCAGACCTTCCCCGCCTCCGCCTTCGGCCTCCATGACAGAGGCTTCAGGTGGGGTAGCAAGCGCGCACAGGCTGTCCCCGATCTCGCTCAGGCGGGCATCAAGCCGGTCGGTGATATCGCCCGGCCCCTTGTCCGCCGCCCGGGCGTTACAGCCCATGATACCCCAGCGGGCAGCCATTGTGGCTGATAGCACGCCCTTGCCACGCGCCTGCGCCGCAAGGCCACGAGGCCGCCAGAACAGCCGGTGCAGGCTCGCGTGCCCCGCTGCCAGCGCAGCCAGTTGCGTCCCCTCCACACACACCGGAAAGGTGGCTGCGGGCGGGATGACATCAAACAGCAGGCGTCGCCCGCAAAGCTCCCTGCAGGTCTGGCGCACCTGCTCCAGCATGGTGGCGGCCAGGGTGGCGCTGCGTCCATCCCCCAGCATCGCGCTGGCCTGCGCCAGCACATCCAGATGGGTGGCAATCCGTTCCATGGCGCCCAGCATCACGCCTGCCGCCACGTCCTGCGCGGGCATGGCAGTGCCGGTAGCGTTGTGCAGGGCACGGGCAAAAGCAAGCTGGTGCGCCACGGTCGCGGTTGCATCAATCCGGGCGACCAGCCGCGCAGCCTGCTGTGGCGCAAGCCCCCGCAGGCGTGCGGCCAGCCCCCGATGCGCGTAACCCATGCAGGGCTGCACCGCCTCGATGCGCTCACCCGGCAGGCCGAGCCTCAGATGGAACGGCGCGCGGAAATTCCCCTCCGCCGGGCCATAACCCAGCACCGTGCCGCCTGCCTGCATTACTGCCGGGCCGTCGATGAACTCCCGCCCCTCCGGCAGACCGGGCATGGGGGCGGGATGGGCCACCAGAGGGGGTGCGACTGGCCATCGACCCTGATCGAGCCACGGATCACGTCTGCCGCCAATGGCCGGAATGCCCCACAGGTCATGGATGATGCGCTCCGGCGCCCCTGCGCCTATACGCACGGGCGACAGGGCGGGATAACCCTCAGGTGGCGTCACGACACTGGCAACCAGCGCGGTCTGGCCATAACGGAACAGGGCATGCACCTGCACGCCATCAGCCCATAGCCCCAGCAGGGGCAGGTCCGCGTTATGCAACCCCGCGATCATGGCCCGCCACGCATCGGCATCGAGCACAAAGCGCCCAGCGCAGGAGGTAGGAGCACCCTGCCGGATAAGGGCTGCTACCTTAGCGCTCATGCCAGCACCATCCCGCCACGCAGGGCCAGTGCCAGCACCATGCAGCCCAACGCCAGCGCCAGGCCTGCCCGCGCCCGTGCAGCCGGGTCCGGTTCCGCCCCGGCAGACATGCGGGCAAATACAGGCCACAGGCAGGCTCCGGCCAGCAGGGCGACACCCGGCGCGGCCCCCATTTCAGCCAGTAGCACAAGGGCCAGCGCCACCCCTGGCAGAAAGGGCGGCCACAACAGGCTGAAAGGCCCTGCCATGCGCCGGACTCCACCGCCACAGGCCAACGCCAGCAGGCAGGCCGCAAGCGGCAGGGATGCCATGGCAGGCGGCAGCCCCGCAGCCAGCACCACCCAGCCCGACCAGTCCATGCCGCCCGAGGGCGCACGAGCCCCGGGCCGCAGCGACCACAGCAGGCACACGCAGCCCAGAAAGGTCAGCGCGGCACGAAGGGCGGGCCACGCCATCACCGCCTGCGCCAGCACCGGCATCGTGGCCAGCAGCGCCATCTGCCGCTCCGCGAGCGCCTGCCCGCGTGCGCTGCCCGACATGACGCCACAGGCCAGCAGCAATCCGCCCGCCAGCAGCACGGCACCGCCCTGCTCCTGCCGCGCGCCCCACCCGGCCTGCAGCACGAACAGCCCGCCCTGCGCCATAACCAGCCCCCCCAGGCCCGTGCGCAGCACGGTCCAGTCACCCTGCCTGCCAAAAGCAAGGTACAGGCCCAGCGCCAGCCCGATGAACATGACCAGCAGGTCGCACCGCCCGCACGCCACGGCCAGAGTCGCATTGGCTGACAGGATGAAGGGCTCGACCCCCGCCATGCGGCCCTCCTCCCGCGCCGTCGTTTCCGGCATGAAAATGCGTACGCACAGCGCCAGTGCCGGGCCAGCCAGCATCAGCGCCTGCGCCATGGCAGGAGCAGCCTGACAGCCAACCGCGCACAACCCCAGAAGCAGCACCGCCAGCAGGCCACGCAAAGCGCGCGGGCCACCGGTTGCCATCAGGGCCATGACCGCAAGCAGCATCCAGCCCACCACCAGACTGATGAAAAGCGCGGGTGACATCATGGTGCCATCCCACCCGACCGGCGCGCGCGCAGCAGCACGAGGTTCAGGACCGCTACCGCCACGAGCGTTTCCACCATGACCAGCGGGCTGTCGGCCAGCCCCGCCAGCAGCATCACGCCATCGAGCCCGCAGGCCAGCCCCGCGCACAGGGCGGCAGGCGCGCGGGCAATGCACGCCCCCCACACCCCGCACACAATGGCGGATAATCCCGCCAGCCCCATAAGCCGCGCCGTCATGCCACCGGGCATGCCGGGCACGATCACCTGCGCCAGCACCGCAACACAGACCAGCCCACCGCAAAGGCGCAGGCCGCTGCGCTCACGCGGGCCTGCCTGCCCGTGCAGCATCTGCACCCCCAGCAGCCCGACCAGCCCCGCCTGTGCGCCCGCCAGCAGGCACGCCATTCCCACGCTGCCCTGCGCCCATTGCCACAGCCACACGCATGCCGCAGCCAAGCCCGCATGCCAGGCAAGGCCGCCACCCCACCCCCCGGAGCCGGAAAGCGACACAATCACCACCATGCCCAGCAACAGTACAAGCATGCTCAATCCGCCCCCCGGCCCGCAAACAGCAGCACCCCGGCCATCAGGGCGCATAACAGGGCAAGCCCCGCCCGCCAGCCCGCATGCTGCCTGCCCGCCGAGACCACGAATACCCGCAGCCCCGCAACGCACCCGCAGGCCAGCAGCATATGCCCGGCCCACAGCCCCATCGCCCCCAGCAGCGACACGCCCCGCCATGAGCGGGCCATGAGATCGGGCTCCACAATCCCTTCGGGCCAGACCAGATCACGCGCCAGCATCATCCACACCACCGCCAGCAGGTCACGCGCATACAGCGCCACCGCGCGGTCGGGGCCTGCCAGATCCTCCAGCATGGTGGCAAACAGGCGTAACGCCGTGCCATCGCTTTCCTCCACTCCCGCCAGCACCAGCGCCGCCGCCACCAGCGCCAGTGGCACACGCACCACGTTCATGTCCGCCACATGCGCCTGCCGCACCAGCCCCGCCAGCGTGCCATCGGGCAGACACAACCCCAGCACCACGCAGACCAGCAGCAGCACGGGCTGGATCATGATGCCAAGACACGCCGCCTTCAGCCCCGCATGACCGGGCCGGGCCAGCCCCGCCGCAAGGGCCGTGACCACAAGGGCCAGAAACGCCATTTCCAGCAGGCCACCCACGATCAGCAGGTCCGACAGGTCGCTGCCGGGCAGGCCGATGCAGAATGAAGGCACCAGCCCTGCCGCGGCCAGCGCCGCTGCAAGGCCCAGCCAGGGGGCCACCGCCGTAACCTGCGCGCCTGCGGCCGAGCGCACCCCCGGCTGCCGCCACGCATGGCGCAACACGCGCCAGTGGGCCAGCGGGTCGGGCGGGCGGCGCTCGCCTTCCATGCAGGCCGCCATCCAGCGCAGCAGGGCAATCCAGACCGGCGCCATCAGCGCAACCAGCGCCATATGCCAGCCCGCCAGCAACAGCGCCTGCATGTGTGCCGCAAGGAATGGTGCCATTACCCCTGCCCCTGCCACGCAATGAACATGAGGGCGAGAACGCAGGCCACCACCAGCACCACCGGCCCCGCCAACCGCCGCCCGCGCCATGCGCCCGCCACACGCCCCGCGCCTGCCAGCACGAGCCTGCGCCCCTGCCACAGGCTACGCGCGTAATCACGCACGAAACGCCGCCGCGCCGGTGCCGCCACGGCCATATCGAGCAGCATGCGCGCGGGGTTGCCCGGCCCCACCTGTGTGAGCGGATCGCCAAACACCATCCACGGTGGCACCACGGGCGCGCCCTGCTGCCACCCCGCCACCTGCCGCGTGGGCGTGCGGCAGGCCAGCCAGCGCACCACCGCCACCACGCCACCCACCAGCGCGACAAACAGGCACAGCCGGGCGGGATGCAGCGCAGCGCCCCCATCGGGCGATGTCAGGGCAACCACCGCCAGACCGGCCCATCCGCCAGCCGCCCCCGAGCCAGCGCCCTGCATCAATGCCAGCCACCAGCCGGGCCAGATGGAAACCAGCACGATCGGCAGTCCCGCCACCAGCACGGCCCATTGGTCGCGCACGGGCGGGTCTGCCGCCCCCGCGCCACGCGGGGTGCGCGGCCTGCCACACAGCATGACCGCGACAATACGCACAAGGGCCAGCATCCGCACCGCCCAGCCCACGCCCAGCACGGCCAGCGCCAGCAGCAGCGGCACCTCGCCCGCCAGTCCACCCGCATGCGGCATGGACGCCAGCAGGCGCAGCAGCATCCAGATAATGGAAAAACCAAGTAGTGGCGGCAGCCCGCTCTCGGCCAGCAGCGCCAGCGCGAACAGCGCGGACAGGCGCGGCATGAGCACCCCCAGCCCGCCCAGCCGGAGCAGCGAGAGCGCACCCGCTTCGCGCTCCATCACATCAAGCGCCCGGGCGGCCAGCACGCCAGCAAGCAGCAGGCCCGCCACCAGCATGTAGGTGCGCCCGGCGCAACCGGCCATGCCGGGCAGGTCATCGGCCCGGGCCAGCAGCATGAGGCCCGCGAGCATGATGATGATGGCCCCCGTGCCCCCTGCCAGCCCGGTCAGGACCCGGCGCGCATCAGGCGCGCGCAGCGCCCGCCATGAGGCGGTCATGTAAAACAGGCACCCCGCCACGATCAGCACGCCGCCCCAGCGCATGTCGGCCACCGCCGTGCCTGCGGGCAGGCGCGCCCACAGGCTCATGGCGGCGATCATCGCGGCGATATCGGCCATGTGGAACGGGCGCAGGCCGCGCGGGGCCACCCTTAGAGAAAGCGAAAGCCCCAGCAGCCCCCGCGTGGCCAGCCAGCACAGCCCGGGCAGCAGGTAATCGACCTGACCGGGCAACCGGCTGCCCGCCGCCAGCAGCAGCAGGGCCATCATGTCGGGCGCGTGCCGCCTGCCTGCCTGTGGCGTGCGGCACAACGCCAGCAGAACCCATCCCGCCCCGATGGATGACACGACGCTCCCACCGCTCACCACAAGGGCGGCGCCAAGGCTGGCCGAACCATCACGCGGGGTGCGGGCCAGGGCGGCTACAAGCCCAAGCGGCACCAGCAGCACCACATCGGAGCCGCCAGCAAAAACACCCGACCAGGCCACCACCCCGCCGGGCAGGGCGCACCCGTGCGAACAGGCGACAGCCAGGCCACACACCACCAGCCAGCCTGCCGCCAGCACGGGCCCTGCCCTGCGCTCCTGCCCCGGCAGGCTGGCGCGCAGGGCGGTTGCCAACCCCACCACAAGCAGGGCAACGACAAGGATGACAGGAATGATGATGGCCCTCCGGCTTGCCCCCGGCTGGCCGGGCGGAATCAGATCACGCCCGGCTGCCCCTTGCGGCGTGGCGGCGCGATACTCCATCAATCTCCGCCAGACCGCCGCGCGTCAAGATGATCGCGTTTACGGTGGCAGTTTCATGCGGGCGGTCCGCTGACCGGCCATCGCGTATCATGCTGCTCCGCTCCGCCCCGCCCCGGCAGGCGATGCCAGCATGCCCGGCAGGACGGCCCATGCATGGCGAAACACCGCCCCCATCCGGTGGTACCAGCATCTACAGCACGCCACATGCCACGCCCGCATATGCACGGCCCCGCCACGAAACCGACCGGCGGCACATCTGAAGGGATCGAAGAACCGTTTTTTTGAACTCCTGTTTCCTGCTTTCAGGGCTATGACGTTTTGATTGATGGTTGTCAGGGTAACTTTTTCTCTGCGTTTTGATCCGTGCGAAGATATTGCCCCCGCTGAGCTGCTACATGGTCGCACTGATCCGCTCCAGAAAGCTAAAGCGGCGTCATTCATCCAGACCTGCCACCGTGTCAGATCATGGCCAGCGGTTCCTTACGGCGCGGCGGCGCGATGGCGGCGTCGATCTCGGCAAGGTCATCGCGTGTCAGCGTAATTTCGGTCGCGGCAAAGTTCTCGTGCTGGTGCTTCGGGCTGCCTGCCTTGGGGATGGCCAGCACGTTTTCCTGCCGCAGCACCCAGGCCAGCGCGATCTGGGCAGGACTGGCCGGGCCGAGCGAGGTCTTGTGCCGTGCCGCCACCTGCTTCAGCACCGGCGCGCGCAGCAGGTCGCCACCCTGCCCTAATGGCGAGTAGGCCATGGTCACGATGCCTGCTGCACGGTCACGCGCCAGCAGGTCGAATTCCGCGCCACGGTAGTCGAGGCTGTACAGCACCTGATTGGCGGCACACGGTGTGGTGGCGGTAATGCTTTCCACCTCGCGCATGCCATCGGTATCGAAATTGGAAACGCCCCAGCTGCCGATCAGGTCCGCAGCCACCAGGTCATCAAAGCCTGCTATGGTTTCCTCCAGCGGCTCGCTGCCCTCCCAGTGCAGCAGGTAGAGGTCGAGATATTCGGTACCCAGCCGTTTGAGCGACGCCTCGCACGCACGCCGCACGCCCTTGCGCGATGCGTTTGAGGGCAACACCTTGCTGACCAGAAATACGTCATCACGCCGCCCGCGGATCGCCTCGCCCACCAGTTTTTCCGATCGGCCAGAGCCGTACATCTCGGCGGTGTCCACCACGCGGATCCCGGCCTCAAGCCCTGCATGGATGCTTTTTATTTCATCCGCGCGGCGGCTGTCGCTGTCCCCCATGTTCCATGTGCCCATGCCAAGGGCCGGGACGGTGGTGCCGTTGGGGAAAGTGACCGTCTTCATACGCAACCTGCCTTTCGTCCATGCCGCGCGGGTGCGCCCCGCGCGATGGTGCCTATTTGCGACGCGCCCAGCCTTTGGGCTGCTGTTGCCAGTAGCTCAGCTCATGCCCGGCCTCGCGCCATGCCACCCAGCGCGCGCGGGCAGCCGCCACGGCGGCCTCGTCATGGCCATCGAACAGGTCGAACACCCGCTCGAAGGGAGAAAGATCGGACATCTCCACCCCATCGAGCAGGAAGGCGAAGGTCGCGCCATTGGGCACGTCCTCGCCTTCGGTCAGCCAGATGGGCTGCCATTCCCCATGCCCCATGGCTTTTGTGCCGTGGGGGAGCCATAGCGGGCTGGTGGAACGCCATAGCCCGTCATCGAGTTCGGCCACCCGCTCAGCCGTGCCACAGCGGATGACCGCCCGTTTGCTGGCCGCAAGCGTGCGGCCAAGCAGCGCGGGCAGTACTTCCACCGCCTTGGAACGCGTCAGGTGATAGAAGCCGATCTGCGCCATGGAGTTCCCTGTCCTGCCCTGTCCTGCCACGCGGGGCAGGCATTACCCCTCGTAATGCGTGCTGACCAGGCGGTCGAGCAGGCGCACGCCAAAGCCGGTCGCGCCCTTGGGCGCGTGCGACGTGGCGCGCGAGGAGAACACCGTGCCCGCGATGTCGAGATGCGCCCATGGCACGTCATTGACAAAGCATTCAAGGAACTTGGCTGCCGTAATCGAGCCGCCGGGGCGGCCGCCGATGTTCTTGAGGTCGGCAATGTCCGAGCGCAGCAGTTCAAGGTAGGCGGCATCAAGCGGCATGCGCCACAGCTTCTCGCCCGTCGCCTCGCCGGTGCCGGACAGGTGGCCTGCCAGTTCATCACTGTTCGAGAACAGGCCCGCGCGTTCCACGCCAAGGCTGACCACGATCGCGCCGGTAAGCGTTGCGAGGTTGACCATGAAGCGCGGCCTGAAGCGGTCCTGCGTGTACCACAGCACATCGGCCAGCACGAGGCGGCCTTCGGCATCGGTGTTGAGCACCTCCACCGTCTGGCCTGAGGCCGTGCGCACCACATCACCGGGGCGCTGGGCGTTGCCGGACAGCATGTTCTCGACAAGCCCCACCACGCCCACGGCGTTGACCTTCGCCTTGCGCCCGGCCAGCGCCGCCATGGTGCCGACCACGGCGGCGGCACCACCCATGTCGGTTTTCATCTCATCCATGCCAGCGGCGGGCTTGATCGAGATGCCGCCGGAATCAAACGTCACGCCCTTGCCCACGAAGGCCACCGGGGCTTCGCCTGCCGTGCCGCCGTTCCAGCGCATGATGACGGTGCGCGGGGGCGCATCACTGCCCTGGGCCACGCCCAGCAGTGCGCCAAAGCCCAGCTTGTGCATGGCGTCACGGTCGAGCACCTCCACTTCCACGCCAAGGTCACGCAGGGCCAGGATGCGCTGCTCGAATTCCGGCGGGCGCAGCATGTTGGCAGGCTCGGACACCAGATCGCGGCACAGGAACACGCCACGCGCCACCGCCAGCAGCGGCTGCCATGCCGCCTGAGTGGCCGCCGGGTCAGCTACCAGCACGCTCACCGTTGCCAGTTTGCTCACCTCGCCCTTGCGCGGGGTGGTGCGATACGAATCGAAGCGATAGCTGCCCAGCACGGCGCCAAGCGCCACATGGGCGGCAAGACCGGGGGAAAGGCTGTCGGCCACAATGGCGCCCTGCTCGCCCCCCTGCGCCAGGGCACGGGCCGCGGCAACGCCCGCGCGTTCGGCCTGCGTTGCGCACAGGGCGTCCATCGCACCCAGCCCGACCAGGATCACGCGGTCATAGCCTGCGCCGGGTGCGAGCACCACGCAGGTCTTTGCCACCTCGAAGCCGAAGCGCGCGGCTTTGGCGGCACGCGCCAGCGCGCCCCCGGTAGCGGCATCAATCTGGGCAAACAGGCCCGCGGGCGCCGTGCCGGAAGGCGCAAGGATGGCGATCGTGCCGCCGGCAGGCGCCGTAGCATCGGAAAAGGCAATATCGAGCATAAGGGTCACGGGGCTCCGCTAGGCAAAGGGTGGATGAACGGCGCGAAATCCTGCCCCGCCCATGCGGGAACGGGCCGGTTTTTCGCCACCGGGCACCATCAGGGCCGATAAAGGCATGACGGCGCGGCACGAGTAAGCTAATGCGAACAGCATGAATACGCCATCCATGCCAGCTTATGAGGACAGATTCCTTCTGGATCTGGCCCTGCGCCTTGCCGATGAAGCGGCCGAACTGATCCGCGCCATCCGCGCGCGCGGCTTCGCCACCACGGTCAAGACCGACAGTTCCCCCGTAACCGAGGCCGACCACGCGGCGGAGGCGCATATCCTCAAGGGCCTGCGCGCCCATGCGCCCGCCATCCCCGTCGTGGCGGAGGAGGAAATGGCCGCGGGCATCCGCATCGACCCCGGCAGCGAGTTCTGGCTGGTCGACCCGCTTGACGGCACGCGCGAATTTGCCGCGGGCCGTGATGATTTTACCGTCAATATCGGCCTTGTCCGCCATAATCGGCCGGTGCTCGGCGCCGTGGCCCTGCCTGCCTACCACCAGCTTTATGGCGCAGGCGCCGGGCGGGGGGCCTTTCGCATCGACAAAAACGGTGAGCAGGCGATTCATGTGCGCCGCCCCCCGGCGGAGGGGCTGACGGTACTGGCCTCGCGCCATTATGCCGATGATCCGCGCCTGAAGGAATTTCTGGGCGGCCATCCCGTCGCCCATCTGGGCAATATCGGCTCGGCGGCCAAGTTCATCCGCGTGGCAGAGGGGCTGGCCGATCTCTACCCCCGCCTCGGCACCACCATGGAGTGGGACACCGCCGCCCCGCAGGCCGTAGTCGAGGCCGCCGGCGGCGCCATCCTCACGCCCGATGGCAAGCCGCTGGCCTATGGCAAGCCGGAATGGCGCAACCCGCACTTCGTGTGCCGTGGGGCACGGTAGGCGCGCCCCGCATGCAAACCCGCCTGCTCCCTGACACCCCAGCCGGAATCGAGACCGCAAGCGCCATCCTGCGCGCGGGCGGGCTCGTGGCCTTCGGCACCGAGACGGTCTACGGCCTTGGCGCGGATGCGGGCAATGACCGGGCGGTGGCCGCCATTTACGCCGCCAAGGGCAGGCCGGGGCGCAACCCGCTCATCAGCCACTTCGCCAGCGCCAAGGCCGCCTTCGCGCAGGTTGAGGCAACGGAACTGGCCCGACTGCTGGCCGCACGGTTCTGGCCCGGCCCGCTGACCATGGTGCTGCCCCACAGCCCCGGCTGCACCATCTCGCCCATCGCCACGGCAGGGCTGGGCACCGCCGCCGTGCGGGTGCCGGCAGGCGCCACCACGCTGGCGCTGCTGGCAGCGTGCGGCTTTCCCGTCGTGGCGCCTTCGGCCAATCCCTCGGGCAAGGTCAGCCCGTCAGATGCGCAGCATGTGATGGCCGGGCTTGCGGGCCGGATTGACGCTGTGCTCGATTGCGGCCCCTGCCCCGTGGGGGTGGAGAGCACGATCATCGACCTCAGCGGCCCCCGCCCGGTGCTGCTGCGCCCCGGCGGAATCACGCTTGAAGCGCTGGAGGAAGCCTGCGGCATGCCTGTGGCCCTGCCGCAGGCCGCGAGCAATGATGCGCGCCCCTCCGCTCCCGGCCAGCTTTCATCGCATTACGCGCCCGGCCTGCCTGTGCGGCTTGACGCCACCGCCGTGGGCACGGATGAAGCCCTGCTGGCCTTTGGCGCGCCCCTGGCGGGCAGCCCGCTGGTGTGGAACCTGAGCGAAAGCGGTGATTTGCATGAAGCGGCAGCCCGCCTCTTCGCGGGGCTGCGGTTTCTTGATATGGAGGGGCAGCGCCGGGGGCTGGTCGGGATTGCCGTGCAGCCCGTGCCCCGGCACGCGCTGGGGCGGGCCATCCGCGACCGGCTGACCCGTGCGGCCTGTCCGCGTTCGTAATGACTTCAACCGCATGATCCGACCCTGGTGCAGCTGACATGAGCGATACACAGACAATCGACCCCAGGGAACTGAGAATCCTTTCGGATATTCTCGCCCTTGTGCTGGATGAGAACGCTGGCCAGTCGGAAACAGCGCTGGCGGCCATCCGCGCGCGCGCGGGCAAGAACCAGGTCACGGGCGGCGCGCTCAAGAACCTGTTCACCGCCATAGCCCCCAATCCGCCACCCAGGGCGGCGCCCAAGCCCCGCGCGCCACGCGCCACCAAGGCCAGCGCCGCCGCCAAGAAAGAGATAGAGGAGTCGCACGCCCGCATTGCCGAGATGGCGGACAGCATCCGCACGCTCGATGCGACGCTGCGCGACACGCGGGTTGAACTGCGCGCCTCCCTCGCCCGCAACGAGGCCCTGACCGCCGAACTGCGCCAGACCCAGCAGGCCCGTGCCGAGACGCAGGCCGCCCTCTCGGCCGCGCATAATAACAGTCGCCCGGCCGGCCGCCGCTCATCGGGCCTGATCGTGGCCGCCGCCGTGGGCGCGCTGACCGGCTTCGCGCTGACCGAGGCCTTTCACCTGCTGGCCCAGCCCAGCCCGGCGCAAGCCAGCGCCACCTACCCGCCCGTGCGCCACAATGGGCAGGCATGGCTCATGCCCTCTTCTTCCCCCTCCCATACAGGACACATGCTGTCATGACCGTCTCCCCCTCGCCCGCGCTCACGCGCCCTGACCTGATCGCGCGCTTTACCGATCTGCTCGGCCCGGTTGGCGTGCTGGTGGATGCGACGGACACCGCCAGTTTCTGCACCGACTGGCGCGACCTGTACCATGGCCGCGCGCTGGCCGTGCTCCGCCCCGCCAACACGGCGGAACTCGCCGCCATCGTGCGCCTGTGCAACGAGCACGGCGTGCCCATGGTGCCCCAGGGGGGCAACACCAGCATGGTCGGCGGCGCAACACCGGATGACAGCGGGCGCGAAGTGGTGATCTGCCTGTCGCGCATGAACCGCGTGCGCGCCATCGACCCCGCTGACCTGACCATGGAGGTCGAGGCGGGTGTTACGCTGAAAGCCGCGCAGGACGCCGCGCGCGAGGCGGGGTTCATGCTGCCGCTTTCCATCTCATCGGAAGGCTCGGCGCAGATGGGCGGCGTGCTGGCCACCAATGCGGGCGGCAACAACACGCTGCGCTATGGCAATGCACGTGAACTCACGCTCGGGGTCGAGGCGGTCATGCCTGATGGCAGCGTGTTCCATGGCCTGCGCCGCCTGCGCAAGGACAATACCGGCTACGCGCTGCGCCAGCTGCTCATCGGCTCGGAAGGCACGCTGGGCATCATCACCACCGCCATCATCCAGCTCCACCCCCAGCCCCGCGCCATCGAGGCGGCGCTGTGCGCGGTGGAAGACGCCGATGCGGCGCTGAAGCTGCTCGGCCTGCTGCGCGCGCGCGACCCGGCGCTGGTGCAGGCGTTCGAGTTCATGTCCGGCACGGGCATGGACCTCGTGACCAGCCTGATAGCGGGCACCGCCCTGCCGCTTGGCGAGCGCGCGCCCGCCTATGTGCTGGTTGAACTCGCCACCCCCCGCCCCGATGCCGACCTGCGTGAATACACCGAGGAAGTGCTGGGCGACGCACTTGAGGAAGGCATCATCACCGATGCCGTGATTGCCGAGAGCGAAGGCCAGCGTGCGGGCCTGTGGAAGCTGCGCGAGGAACATGCCGAAGCCCAGCGCCGCGCGGGCGCGAGCGTGAAAAACGACGTCTCGGTGCCGGTCACGCACGTGCCTGAACTGATCCGGCGCGCAACAGTGGCGTGCGAGGCGCTGATACCCGGCATCCGCCCCGCCCCTTTTGGCCACATGGGCGATGGCAACATCCACTTCAACCTTGTCCAGCCCGAAGGCATGGACCCCACAGCCTTCCTGGCCCGCAGCCATGACATCATGGATACGGTGGCCGATATCGTGAAGGATCTTGATGGCTCGTTCTCGGCCGAGCACGGGGTGGGCCAGCTCAAGCCCTACATGATGCCCGCCTGGCGCGGTGGCGCGGAGCTTGCGGCCATGCGCCACATCAAGGCCGCCCTCGACCCCAAAAACCTCATGAACCCCGGCAAGGTCCTGCCGCCCGCCCAGCCGGGCGCATGACCCCACGCCACGCCGTGCCGCGCGTAACAGACTGTTCCACCCCCCCATCCGGGCGGGGTTCACCCCTTTTGCCCCGGCGGGAACAGGGGTAGACAGGGGCATGCCTGCCCTCCGCCCTGGTCCCGACCGCCTTGCGCCGCGCCTGTCGATTCTGGATCGTTACATGCTGCGCCAGCTCCTGCTGGCGCTGGCAGCGAGCACGGGCGCGCTGGCCACGCTGATCTGGCTGACCCAGTCGCTGCATTTCGTCTCGCTGGTGGTGGGGCGGGGGCTGTCGCTGCGCGTGTTCCTGGAACTGACCAGCCTGCTCATCCCCTCCTTCGTGGCGGTGATCCTGCCCATCACCACCTTTGTTGTGGTGCAGTTCATCTACCAGCGCTTCGGCACCGACCGCGAACTGACCGTAATGCAGGCGGCCGGCCTCTCGCCCTTCATGATGGCGCGGCCGGGCCTGATGTGCGCGGCCATTGCCACAGGGGCATGCCTGCTGCTCAACGTGTGGGTGGTGCCGGTATCGTACCATGCCTTCAGGCAGTATGAATTCCAGATCCGCAACCGCATGGCCGCCTTCCTCATTCAGGATGGCGTCTTCACGCAGGTGTCGGACAGCATGACGGTCTATATCCGCACGCGCGACAAGGATGGCACGCTGCATGGCATCATGGTGGAAGATGACCGCACTCCCGGCGCCGAGGCCACCATCCTGGCGGAGGAAGGCAACCTCGTGATTGTGGGCGACCAGCCGCGCGTGGTGCTGTTCAACGGCTCGCGGCAGGAAATCGATGCCCATACCGGCCGCCTCAACGTGCTCACCTTCGCGCGCAACACCATCGACCTGTCCAGCCCGCACGGCAACCATACCCGCCAGCCCGACGCCAATGAGCTGCCGATCGCGCAACTGCTGCACCCCGACATGCACCTCTATTCCCGCCGCGATGAAAGCAAGATGGTCATCGAGGCCTGGCGCAGGCTGAGCACGCCGTTCTGCGCCTTCTCGTTCGCCATGATCGGGCTGCTTGGGGCCATGGGGGGCAATTATTCCCGCCAGGCCAGCATCATCCGCCCGGTGCTGGCCATACTTGGCGTGGTGGCCGTGCAGGCGCTCACGCTGGCGGTGCAGAACCTTGCCTCGCGCAACCTCCAGCTCATGCCGCTGATGTGGATCTGCACGCTGACCCCCGGCCTGATCTGCGCGGCGCTCCTGTTCTGGCCCGAATTCCGCGCGGACCGCGACAGGCCGGCCCCGGCGGGCAGCCCACGCCCATGAACATGGCCTTTACGCTCTCGCTCTACATCGCGCGGCAGTTCACCTATGCAACACTGGCCGTGATCGCCTTCCTGACCGGGCTGATCACGATGTTCGATTTCATCGACCTGCTGCGCCGGGTCTCGACACGCCCCAACGTGCCGACCTCGCTGGTCAGCGAGATCGCGTTCCTGCACATTCCCTTCGCCTGCCTCGAGATCCTGCCCTTTGGCGTGCTGCTTGGCGGCATCATCTGCTTCTGGCGGCTTGCGCGCACGTCGGAGCTTGTGGTGGCGCGGGCGGCGGGCATCTCGGCATGGCAGTTTCTGGCAGGCCCGGTCATCTGCGCCGTGCTGATCGGCACGGTCGCGACAACCGCCGTCTCGCCGCTTTCCTCCGTCATGTATCGCCGTGCGGAGGTGCTCGACCGGCAGTACCTGCGCGACAATAACGGCAAGTCACTCAACATGACCGGCGGCACGCTGTGGCTGCGCCAGAGCGATAACGGGCTGGTCAGCCACGGCACGGCCATCATCCACGCCCGCAAGGTCAGGCTCAGTGGCGGCATGCTGCATGTGGGGGGGATCACCGTCTTCCGCATGGGGCCTGATGATGACCTCATGGCCCGCATCGAGGCCGAGAACGGCTATCTGGGCAAGGGGCGGTGGATCCTGACCACCGCGCGCCTGCTGCGCCCCGACGAGATGCCCGAGGCAATGGGCGAGATCACGCTCCCCGCCGACCTGACCCTGGCCGGTGTGGAAGAAAGCTTCGCCTCGCCCGATACGCTGTCGGTCTGGGCGCTGCCGGGCTTTATCCGCCAGCTCAGGCGCTCGGGCTTTTCCACCATCCGCCACCGGCTGCATTTCCAGACCCTGCTCACGCTGCCGGTGCTGTCGGGCACCATGGCGCTGGTGGCCGCCGGTTTTTCCATGCGGCCCGCGCGGCGGGGCGGGGTGGTGCGCATGATAAGCTTTGGCGTGGCGGCCGGTTTCGCGCTATTTGCCATCTCCAAGATCGCGGCGCAGTTTGGTGAAACGGGAACACTGCCACCCCTTCTGGCCGCATGGGCACCCACCGTGGCCGGGCTTTGTCTTGCAGTCACGCTACTTCTTCATCTAGAGGACGGTTAATGTCCCGTCCCGCCCCTTCCCCGCGCGCGCCGTCACCTGTACGGCCCCCCGTCGCCATGCGGCGGTTTTCGCGCGGGTTGCTGCTTGCGGCCACCATGATGGGCGGAAACCTGTTTGCCCCGGAGGCGCGGGCGGACCGGCCGGTGCGCGCCATGCCCATCCACGCCCCCAAGAGCCAGCCCCAAGCCCCGGCCTCGTTTTCCGGCACGGTCTCGAATACCGACCCGATGACCTTCCAGGCCGACCATGTGGCCTATGACAGCAAGAACGGCATCGCCACCTGGACCGGCAACGTGCAGCTATGGCAGAATGACCAGATCATGCGCGCCGACAGGGTCGTATATGACCGCAATACCGGCGTGGCCGCGGCACGGGGCAACGTGGCGCTTGTCGAGCCTGACGGCACCGTGCTGTTTACCGAATATGCCGAGCTGAGCAACGGCATGCGCGATGGCATCATGACGCGCATGTACGCCCAGATGTATGACAACACCCGCCTTGCCGCCAACGGCCTGCGCCGCACCAACAGCAAGGTCAATGACCTGACGCGCGTGGTCTATACCGCGTGCGAGGTCTGTGCCCGCCACCCCGAGCGCGCGCCGTTCTGGCAGTTCCGCTCCTTTGACGCCACGCATGACCTGCAGCACAAGCGGCTGGAATTCCGCGATGTGTTCTTTGATTTCTTTGGCGTGCCAGTTTTTTACCTGCCCGCCTTCTCCATGACCGATCCGTCCGTGCGGCGGCAGAGCGGGTTCCTCACCCCCGGCTTCACCCCGCATGACCGCTATCTGGGCACCTATGTCACCATCCCGTATTACTGGGTGATCGACCGCTACTCCGATCTTACGGCAACCGGCCTGTTCGCCACCCGCACCGGGCCGGAACTCATGATGAATTTCCGCCGGTATTTCAATACCGCACGCCTCAACATCAACGGCAACATCGCCTATGACACCCACCACGACAGCACATACGTCAATACGTTTGGCGATACGGTGAACAGTTCGAACAACCATGGCGTGCAGGGCTACATCTCGGCAAGCGGGCAGGTGAACATCAACAGGAGCTGGCGCGCGGGCGGCAACATCCGCTGGGCCAGTTCGCCCAACTACATGCGCGACTACCGCGTCAGCGGCTATGGGCAGGATACGCTCAATTCCAACCTTTACCTTGAAGGCTTCGGCACCGGCTCGTATTCGCGCATCGATGCAGAAGGCTACCAGGGCATGAACCAGGGCATCATCAACAACAAGGACCTGCCCTGGGTCCTGCCGCGCTACACCTACAGCTATTTTGGCCAGCCCGATGCGCTCGGCGGCCGCTTCGCGCTTGATACGACCGATTTCTATGTCTACCGCCAGAATGGCACATCCGACCAGCGCGGCCAGCTCTCGCTCAACTGGGACCGCCCCTTCCATAACTCGCTGGGGCAGATATGGAACCTGACGCTGCATGTCGAATCCGCCGTGCATCGCGCGACCGACCTCAACGGCCAGCCCAATTTTGCCCGCACGGCCCGCACACAGGTGCAGGGGCAGGTGGAACCCACAGTCGCGCTGAAAATGAACTGGCCCTTCCTGCGCAGCTTCAACCACAATACCGGCACCCAGATCCTCGAGCCGATCGTGCAGTTCATTGCCGCGCCCAACACCGGCAACAGCACCTCGCGCAACATCCCCAACGAGGACAGCCTGACCTACGAATTTACCGATTCCACGCTGTTCGCCATCAACCGCTACGCGGGCACCGACCGGCTTGACGGCGGCCTGCGCGCCAATGTGGGGCTGCACAATAACTGGACATGGAACGGCCACCAGATCGACGTGCTGATCGGCGAGAGCTTCCAGGAGCATATCGACCACAACCGCATCCCCTATTCGGGGCTGAACCATCATCTGTCGGATGTGGTGATGGGCACGCACATGGTGCCCAACCAGTATTTCGATTTTGACGGCAAGATGCGGCTCGACCCCTATGCGGGCAAGGTGGACTTTGCCGATGCGCTGGGCAGCGCGGGGTTCCGCCATTTCCGCGTAACGGGTGGATACCTGTTCGAGCCGGTGACGCCGTATTACTATTACGCCCAGCGCACCTATGCCACGACGGCGCCGTCGATTTATTACAAGCCGGTCAGCGAACTCACGGTGGGCGCCGCCTCCAACTGGGATAACTGGCACATCGCCGCCTATCTGCGCCGCAGCCTGTCGCGCAAGGAAAGCGTGGCGGTGGGTGGCGATGCGGGCTACCAGAATGACTGCTTCGGGCTGGATGTCATGTATCTCAAGCAGTACACCACGATTGGTGGCCAACAGAGCAATTCGACCGTAATGTTCTCCCTTACGTTCAAAACCATCGGCACGTTTGGTATAAATGGCTGACCTGATGCGCGAAAGACCGAGCCGGATGCCCTTTTTCCCTGCCTTCCCTGGCACAGCCTTCCCCCCTGCGCCCCGCCGCCGCGGCCCGCGCCGCACGCTTGCCACGGCCCTGCTGGCATGCCTGGTGCTGGTGGGGCACCAGCCCGTGGCCAGCGCCCGCAGCGCCCATGCCATTGCCCAGCAGGCCCAGGCGGCGGAAGATCAGGATTCCATTGTCGCCACCGTCAACGGCGCGGTGCTGACCAAGCGCGACATCGACACGCGCGGGCGGCTGTTTGCGCTCTCCTCGGGGCTGGATGTGAGCGACGACGTGATGCAGCGTCTGCGCCCGCAGATCGTGCGCCAGTTGATCGATGAAAAGCTGCGCATGCAGGAAATGCTCGATCGCCACATCAACGTGCCCATCCAGCAGATCGCGGGGGCCATTTCCGGCATCGAGCAGCGCAACGGCATGCCCGAGAACGCGCTGCGCAACAAGCTGGCGGAAGATGGCGTCTCGCTGACCACGCTGATCGACCAGATCCGCGTGCAGCTTGGCTGGTCGCAGGTGCTGCGGCAGGAAACGGCGGAACACGGGCGCATCACCGCAGCCGAGATCGAGCAGCGCATGGCTGCGCTCAAGCGCGAGGATGGCAAGCCGGAATACATGATCAGCGAGATCTTCATTCCCGTCGAGGATCAGCGCCACCCCGAAGGCGAGCTGAAATTCACCGAAACCATCATTCAGGAACTGCGCGAGGGCGCGCCCTTCCCCATTGTCGCGGCCCAGTTCTCGCAGGGGCAGAGCGCGCTTGACGGCGGCATGATGGGCTGGACTCAGGAAGACGGGCTTGACCCGCAGGTGGTAGCGGTCGCGCGCCAGATGCCCGATGGCGCCATCTCCAACCCCATCCGGGTGGCGGGTGGTTACGTGATCGCCACCATTGCCGAGCGCCGCACGGTGGGCCACCAGATGGTAACCGTGCTGTCCATCCGGCAGGCCTTCTTCCCCTTCGATGCGCCGCTCGACCCCGAGAACCCGACGGACCAGCAGAAGCAGACGCTCGACGCCGCCAATACCTTTTCCGCCAGCGCCAAAAACTGCGATCAGATGGAAGCGCAGAACAAGAAAAACGGCGAAAAGCACCCCTCCGATCCCGGCGACCTGATGCTGAACCACCTCAACCCGCAGATGCGCGAAGTGCTCGAGCCACTTCCGCCCGGCAAGGCCAGCCACCCGCTGGTTTCGGTGGACGGCATTCTGGTGCTGATGGTCTGCTCGCGTGAAGAGCGCAACATCGCCATCCAGACGCCCAGCCAGATTGCCGATCACCTGCTGAGCGAGCGCGTGGAGCAGACCTCGCGCCAGCTCAACCGTGACCTCCAGCGCCGCGCGATCATCGACATGCGCTCCAAGACCTGAGCGCCGTCATGACCATGCCACAGCGCCCCCACGGGCTTGAGCCGCTGCGCGACACCATTGCGCGGCATGGGCTGGATGCGCGCAAGGCGCTTGGGCAGCACTTCCTTCTTGATCCAGGCATTACGGCGCGGATCGCGGCCCTGGCGGGCGACCTTGCGGGACAGCATGTGGTCGAGGTTGGTCCCGGCCCCGGTGGCCTGACCCGCGCGCTGCTCGACACAAAGGCCGCCAGCATCATCGCCGTCGAGGTTGATCCGCGCGCGGTGGCGGTCATTACCGAGCTTGCGGCCCATGCACCCGAGCGCCTGCAGATCATCGAAGCGGACGCCATGCGCCGCGACCTGACCACGCTGTGCCCAGCCCCGCGCCAGATCATTGCCAACCTGCCCTACAACGTGGGCACACCGCTGCTCGTGGGCTGGCTGCGGCAGGCGAGTGCATGGTCGCGGCTGACGCTCATGTTCCAGCAGGAAGTGGCCGAGCGCATTTGCGCCGCTCCCGGCTCAGACCATTATGGCCGACTGGGCGTGCTGGCGCAGTGGACATGCCGCTGTGGGGTCATGATGCACATTCCACCCGGCGCGTTCTCGCCGCCGCCCAAGGTCCATTCCGCCGTGGTGGGGCTGATCCCGCATGCCCAGCAGCCCGATGCCGCCCTGTTCCGCGCCATGGAGCAGGTTACGGCGGCAGCCTTCGGGCAGCGGCGCAAGATGCTGCGCGGGGCGCTGAAATCCATCGGTGGCGAAGCGCTTCTGGCCGAAGCGGGAATTGAGGGCAGCCGCCGGGCGGAAACGCTCGAAATCGCGGATTTCGACCGCCTCGCCCGCCTGCATGCCCGCCGCAGCGCGGCTGTAGCCTGAAAAGATAAAAGTTTTTGGTGAAGCTTTTTTCAAAAAGCTTCAAAGAACGCCGCCTTTTTGAAAAAAGGCAGTACCCAGAAACTTTTATTCTGCCCCTTATGCCGCACTTTCTACCCGCTGGCCCCGCGCCAGCATGTAGTCACGCGCCAGCGGCAGGGCATTGATTTCACGCGAGAGCGTAAGCTGGAAGTTCATGTGCCCCTGCACGCGAAACGCCAGTTCGGACACCACCAGGTAGAACTCGAACATACGGCAGAAACGCTCATCATACAGCCGGGCGATCTGGGCGCGCCGCGCAGCAAAACGGGTGCGCCAGTGGGCGATGGTGCGGGCATAGTGCAGGCGCCAGATCTCGCAATCGGCCAGCCACAGCCCTGCCCGCTCCACCGCCCCCACCACCTCGCTCACGGCGGGGGAATAGCCACCGGGAAAGATGTAGCGGTCAATCCACGGATTGGTCACGCCCGGCCCTTCCCTGCGGCCTATGGCGTGCAGCACCATCACCCCATGCGGCCGGAGCGCGCGGCGCATGGCGGCAAAGAAGGCAGGGTAATGCGCCACCCCCACATGCTCGAACATGCCGACTGAAATGATCCGGTCATACTGCCGTGCAACAGTGCGGTAATCGAGCAGCTCGAAACGCACCCTGCCCTCCAGCCCCGCAGCACGCGCCCGGCTCTGGGCAATGTGCAACTGCTCGCTCGACAGGGTGATGCCGGTGACACACGCGCCATAATCACGCGCCAGAGTCAGCCCCAGTCCACCCCAGCCACACCCCACATCCAGCACGCTCATGCCGGGACGGTGCAGGTGGAGCTTGGCGGCGAGATGATGCTTTTTGGCAGCCTGCGCCTCGGCCAGCGTTTCATGCCCGGTGGGGAAGTAGCCGCAGGAATACTGCATGTCCTCATCAAGAAAATGCCGGTACAGCGTGCTGTCGAGATCGTAATGATGGGCCACGTTGCGCCGGGCGCGCTGGCGGGTGTTGTCCTGCAGCCATGACCGCGCCATGAAGCGCAGGGTGGAGAACACGCGCTCGCCCGCCGGGCTGCGCTCCATCACGTTGCGCATGAGCACATGCATCAGCTCATACAGCGTGCACCCCACGGGGCGCAGCGTGCCGGCCATGTAGGCCTCGCCCACCTTCAGCGCGGGGTCAAGCAGCAGGGCGCGCGCGGTAGCCGTATCGGCAAGGTGCATGGCGGCCTGCGGGCCGGGCCTGCCCACGTAGCTGCGCCGGTCTCCATCAGGGTAATAGACCTCGAGCCGGCCTGAAGTGATGAAATGGCTGAAAGCCCGGTCCAGCAGTACAGGCGTCATCGGTTTTCTCCCCGCATGCCTTACGCTGCAACCCGAACGGCAAAAGCCCGGAAGAGTTTCCTCTTCCGGGCTTTCACAACCGGTCCGCTCACCCGCGGGCGGGTGACGGATCAGGTCAATCAGACAGCCGGGGTTTCCTCGATGGCGGTCTCTTCCGAAACTTCGCCCTCGGTTACCACGCCTTCATCAGCCAGTGTGGGTTCGTCGTCGATATCAACGCCGATTTCCTCGCCACGGGCCTGACGCTCTGCTTCTTCCTCAGAGCGGGCAACGTTCACGGTCACCTGCATGGACACTTCCGGGTGCAGGGCAACGCTTACGTCATACAGGCCAAGCTGCTTGATCGGCTCGGGCAGGATCACCTGGTTACGGGTGATGGTCAGGCCAGCCTTGGTCGCCGCTTCAGCGATGTCACGGGTCGTAACCGAGCCGTACAGACTGCCGCTGTCACCCGCCTGACGGATCAGGATGACCGACAGGCCGTGCATGCGCTCGGACAGGCGCTCGGCCTCCTCGCGGTTCTTGAGGTTCTGGGCCTCAAGCTGCACGCGCTCACGCTCGAAGCGCTCGCGGTTGTGTGCGTTGGCGCGGATCGCCTTGCCCTGGGGCAGCAGGAAGTTACGGGCATAGCCCGGCTTCACCGTGACGATCTCGCCCATCTGGCCCAGCTTCTCGACGCGCTGGAGCAGGATGAGTTCTACTGCGGACATGATTCTGCCTCCCTCAGCTTACAATGTAGGGCAGCAAAGCCAGGAAACGCGCACGCTTGATGGCCTGGGCCAGTTCACGCTGCTTCTTGGCGGAGACTGCCGTGATGCGGCTGGGAACGATCTTGCCACGCTCGGACAGGAAGCGGCTCAGCAGGCGCACGTCCTTGTAGTCGATCTTCGGCGCGTTGGGGCCGGAGAACGGGCAGGACTTGCGGCGACGATAGAACGGACGGCGCGCGCCAACCGCAACGCGGCGGGCGGCGGGGTTGATCTCGGTGGTTTCAGACATCAGCTCTTACTCCGCTTCGGCGCTGGCAGTGGCGTTGGCGCGCTGCTGTTCTTCACGCTCGTTACGGGCGCGGAACTCCTCGCGGTCATCGAAATTGCGGCGCGTGCCACGGCCGCTCTCGAAACGGCCGGTGGGCTTGGGCCCACGGAAGCCACGCTCACGCTCGTCACCCTTGCGCGACAGGATGACCGAGGGAGCCTCGTCAATCTCGTCGATACGCAGGGTCAGGACGCGCAGGATATCTTCGTTCAGGCTGAGCTGGCGCTCGATTTCCTTGACCGCGGCGGCAGGCGCATCAAGGCCGAGGAGCATGTAGTGGCCCTTGCGGTTCTTCTTGATACGGTAAGCCAGCGTGCGCAGGCCCCAGTATTCGCGCTTCTTGATGGAGCCGGATTCGGCTTCCAGATAGGTGGCGATGCCATCAGCAATGGCTTCGACCTGCTGCTGCGACACGTCATTACGTGCGATCAGCACGGTTTCATACAACGGCATTGGTACTCCCTTCGGATCACTTCAACCCCCGCATGGCCGGACACGGTCCGCCATGTTGCCCACAGGGCACGGGTATAGCCGGGGACGATGCCACGCACCCGGCAGGGAAGGAGCGGGTTGAAACACAAACCCCGCCCCGGCACAAGGAAAAAGTACGGTTTACTTCGGATCTTTCGGCGCCAGCCACGTAAAGACCGGCTCGGGCGAGACCAGTTGCGGCTCGTCATGGCGGAACCCCGTGACCGACTTGACCACCGCGAGCGGCACGTCAAGCATCGGGCCGGGGCCACGGGTCTCGCCCTTTTCCATCATGGCGCGGGTGGCGACAAAGGCCTCCCTGTGCAGCGCGGGCACGGCGGGCGGGGCCTCGCCGGTTATCTCGAGCGCGAGCATCTCCCCGCCACGCCCGTCATGCACCACGCTCCAGCATTCCTCGCCCTCCTCGTAGCCCTGAGCCTGGCTGACGGGGTCGACGCTCCCGACATCACACGTGACCAGCCTGCCCTCGCGCACGAGGGTCTTACGGTCATAATCGGCCAGAAGCCCGCTGTCGTTATCAACACGGATGACAAACCACCCGTTGGGCAGGTCGGCTATGGCGTAAGGCGCCTCACCCCCCGGATCGGGCGTGCCGGTGTCACGCAGGCCAAGCGCATCGAGCAGGGCAGCCCGATCCACGCCGTGGAATTTGTAATAGGATACGTCGAACTCCATTGCCCTCTCTCCAATTATGCAACAGAGAGGAAATGGTAACGGTTTCGTGTTATAACAATATCTGAGATACTATTTTTATGCGTCTGACTGCATGTCAGGCCAGCCGCAGCCGCGCGGGCGGCACAAGGCCGAGCGCATGCGGAATGGTCCAGACCTCATGCAGGGTGCGCACCTTGCGAAACCCCGCCCGCAGGTAATTGGGCAGCGCACGCGGATGATCGGCCGTGCAGGTATTGACCCTGAGCGCCGCAGGCCGCAGCCCCCAGGCCCGTGCCACCATGTTATGCAGGAAGGCCTGCCCCACCCCGCGCCCGATCCATGCGGGCAGCAGGCCGAAATAGGCGATGTTCACGTCAGGCCCGTAGCGGCTGTCGAGTTCGCAGAAACCGGCAGGCTCGCTGCCATCATAGAGTACATGCACGGCAATGCCGGGGCCTGACAGCAGGCGGGCAAGCTCGGCATCGGGCATGACGCGGCGCAGCCACCAGCAGTAATCCTGCCCCACCGCATCATACAGGGCGCGGTACCACGCAACCCCTGGGCGGAAGGTCTGGCGGATGCTGTAGCCCGGCGGCAGCGCCGGAGGAATTCCGGGTGGCGGACGGTCCATGCACAGGAACGTCACATCCACCCCGATCCGTGTTCCACCCCCATCCGGCTCATCGCGGCTGGGGGTACATGGAACCTCAGTTATCATCAAGGAACGAGCGCAGCTTGCGGCTCCGGCTCGGGTGCTTGAGCTTGCGCAGCGCCTTGGCCTCGATCTGGCGGATACGCTCGCGGGTCACGTTGAACTGCTGGCCCACTTCCTCCAGCGTATGGTCGGTGTTCATGCCAATGCCAAAGCGCATGCGCAGCACGCGCTCCTCACGCGGTGTGAGCGAGGACAGCACCCGCGTCGTCGCCTCGCGCAGGTTGGTCTGGATCGCGGCATCAAGCGGAATGACGGCGGCCTTGTCCTCGATGAAGTCACCAAGGTGGCTGTCTTCCTCGTCACCGATCGGGGTTTCGAGCGAGATTGGCTCCTTGGCGATCTTGAGCACCTTGCGCACCTTCTCAAGCGGCATGCCCAGCTTCTCGGCCAGTTCCTCGGGCGCGGGCTCGCGCCCGATCTCGTGCAGCATCTGGCGCGAGGTGCGCACCAGCTTGTTGATCGTCTCGATCATGTGCACGGGAATACGGATGGTGCGCGCCTGATCGGCGATCGATCGGGTAATGGCCTGCCTGATCCACCACGTGGCGTAGGTGGAGAACTTGTAGCCACGGCGGTATTCAAATTTGTCCACCGCCTTCATCAGGCCGATATTGCCTTCCTGAATCAGGTCAAGGAACTGCAGGCCGCGATTGGTGTATTTCTTGGCGATCGAGATCACGAGGCGCAGGTTGGCCTCGATCATTTCCTTTTTGGCGCGCGCCGAATCCCGCTCCCCGCGCGAGACGGTGGCATAGACGCGGCGGAACTCGCCTACCGGCAGCCCGGTTTCCTGTGTCAGCTCGGCCACCTGGTTGCGCAGGCGGATCACCGTCTCGGCATGCTTGGCGAGAAAGTTCTTCCACGACTTGGCGGGCAGGGTTGCCACCATGTCCATCCAGCCCGGATCGAGTTCGCGGCCACGGTATTTGAGCAGGAAATCATCACGCGAGACGCGGGTGCTCTCGGCAAGGCGCAGCATGCGGCCTTCAAGCCCGTTGAGGCGCTGGAAGATTTCCTTGAGGTGCTCGACCAGCACCTCGATGCGGGCATTGTGCAGGTGAACCTGCTGCACCTTGCCCACCAGCTCCAGGCGCAGTTGCTCGTAGCGGGCTTCCTCATCGGCGGAGATTTCGCTGCCCGCGGTAAATTTTTCCAGCCGCTCGGCCTGCACCTTGTGCAGCGCCTCGTACAGCGCCTCGACTTCCTGAAACTGCTCGAGGATCTCGGGCTTGAGCTTTTCCTCCAGCGCGGAAAGCGACAGGCCCGCGCCTTCGCCCTCACCCTCGCCTTCGCTCTCGCTTTCCTCGGTCTCTTCGGCCTCGTTGCCCTCGTTTTCGGCAAAGGCGTCCTCGCCCTCGGCGGTCTCGGCCGGGTCGTTTCCGCCTGCCTGCATGGCCTCGAGGTCAACGATGTCGCGCAGCAGCATCTCACCGGCCTTGAGCCGCTCATGCCACGAAATGATGGCGCGGAAGGTCAGCGGGCTTTCACACAGGCCGCCGATCATCTCGTCACGGCCCGCCTCGATGCGCTTGGCGATGGCGATCTCGCCCTCACGCGACAGCAGCTCGACCGAGCCCATCTCGCGCAGGTACATGCGCACCGGGTCATCAGTGCGGCCAAGGCTTTCGGTATCGACGTTACCGGCGGCGGGTTCCTCGCTCTCGGTCTCTTCCTCGGCGGTGTCGTCGCTCTTGGTTTCAGCGGCGGGAGCAGCCTCGGTCTCGTCGTTATCCTCGTTCTCGACCACCTGCATGCCCATCTCGGACAGGGCGGCCATCACGTCCTCGATCTGCTCGGAGGACATCTGGTCCTGCGGCAGGACGGCGTTGAGTTCGTCGAACGTGATGTAGCCGCGTTCCTTGCCGCGCGCGATCAGCTTCTTTACGGCGCCGGACCGGGTGTCCAGCAGGGTTGTATCGTTGTCCTGATCCCCTGAAGCCGTGTCCGTACCCGTGGCTGTCTTTGTCGCCATGCCCGATCTATCCCTACCCAGCAAATCCGTTTACACGCGTGCGCCCAAACCAGCCCGCGCACAGGGGCCGCGCCCTTGTTCCCGCCCCCTTCATGCTCCGGGACAGGATACGGCCAATCATACCGTTTTCATCTGCATTTGTCTGGTGCAGGTGGTCGATAACATGGTCGAAGTCAAGGGCACGCACGCCCCATTTCATTCAATCGGCCCATTTTCCGCCTCATTCCTCCTCCTCCTCGTCGCCACGGCGCAGGGCGTCGAGCGCCAGCAGGCGGGTGCGCAGGCTGTCCCATTCCGCCTCATCGGGCGTGCCTGCGCACAGGCGCTCGGTATCGGCGCGCAGTTCGGCGGCGAAGCGCTCCACGTCGAGCAGTGCGTAAAAATGCCACCACTCCTGCACGGGGTCGGTATCGAACAGGTCGGCATCCGCCGCCTGGCCGCGCCGCCCGCGTGTGGCGGCCACGCGCTGGCGCACATCGGCAAGGCCCGCGGCGGCCAGCCGGGCTGCAAGTTCATCCGTATCGGGCAGTTCGCCATTGCGGTCATACAGGTCGAGCAGCTCCTCGCGCAGGGCCGCGAGGTCGGGCGGCAGTTCGAGGCTGCAATAGGCGTCCTGCACCGCGTCGAGCACGCGGGGCTGTTCAAGCAGGATGGCGCTGAGAATGCACTGGCGCTGCAGGTCGGCAGCCATGGGGGCGACCGGCGCAGTGGCCACGGGCACCCTTTTTGCCCCCCCGCGCCCATCGCGGCGAAAGGTCTGGAAAAAGCTGTCGAGCAGGGTCGAGCGGTATTCGGCGGCCAGCGTCTTGTCGGGTATGAGGGCCGCCACCGCCACGAGCCTGCGCCGCAGGGCCGCGCGCTGTTCGGGGCCGGGGTCGCGTACGCCCTCGCTCATCAGCCCGAACAATACCTGCCCCATCGGGCGCGCACCCTCGATCATGGCGGCCATGGCGGCACTGCCATGACGGCGCACGAGGCTGTCGGGGTCCTCGCCCTCGGGCAGGGTGCAAAAGCGCAGGGTGCGCTCGATATTGAGCAGCGGCAGGGCGGTTTCCGCCGCCTTCACCGCCGCGCGCTGGCCTGCGCCATCGCCATCGAAGCACAGTACGGGTGCCGGAGCGACCTGCCACAGCGCCTCGAGCTGCTCGGCGGTGAGCGCCGTGCCCAGCGGGGCGACAGCCCCAGCAAAGCCTGCCTGATGCAGCGCGATCACATCCATGTAGCCTTCAACCACCAGCAGCTCGGCCCCGGCTCCGCTGCCGCGCACGCCCTCGCGCGCGCGGTCGAGGCCGAAGAGCACCCGGCGCTTGGAGAAAATCGCGGTCTCCGGCCCGTTGAGGTATTTGGGCTGGCCATCGCCCAGAATGCGCCCGCCAAACGAGACCAGCCGCCCGCGCCGGTCGCGGATGGGAAAGGTCACGCGGTTGAAGAACAGTTCACGCTGGGGGGCGCCACTTTCATCGGCGCGCATGACCCCCGCATCACGCAGCATGGCGGGTGTTATGTCGAGTTTGGCCATTTCGGCCACCAGATCCCCCCGCCCCGCACCCGACCAGCCCAGACCGAAGGCGGCGATGGTCTCATCCGTCAGGCCACGACCCTGCAGGTAGGCCAGCCCCTCGCGCCCTTCCGGCTCATACAGCCTGCGCCGCCATGACTGCTGCACGGCCTCGAGCACATCGCCAAGGCTGCGGGCCTGCTCGGCGCGCTCGCGCTGCACCGGGTCGGGCTTTGGCATGTCCATGCCGGCCGCCGTGGCCAGTTCCTCCACCGCCTCGGGGAAGGAACGGCCCTCGCTCTGCATGACAAATGTAATGACATCGCCATGCGCCTGGCAGCCAAAGCAGTGGTAGTGGTCATCATACACATAGAACGATGGCGTCTTTTCCCCATGGAAGGGGCAGCATGCCTTCCAGTTTTTTCCCGAGCGCACCAGTTTGGTGCGCCGCCCGATCACGGGGGCGATGGGCGTGCGGGCACGCAGTTCATCGAGGAATGCGGGGTCAAGCGCCATCGTTATACGGACTCCGGCGCGATCAGGCCGAAAGCCGCGCACGCACCACGGCGGATGCGCTGGCCGGGTTCAGCGCCGCGCCAAACTGCTCCCTGAGGGCCGCCATGACCTTGCCCATGTCCTTCATGGAGGTGGCATCGGTGCGCTCGATGGCTTCGCGCACGGCGGCCTCGATGGTGGCGTCATCCAGATCGGGGGGCAGGTAGTCGCGGATGATCGCGATCTCGGCCTCTTCCTTTCCGGCCAGTTCGGGGCGGCCGCCCTTGAGGTACATCGCCGCCGATTCCGTGCGGGACTTGATCATGCCGCGCAGCATGGAAATCACGGCCTCATCGCTCACCTGGTCCTCGCCCCTGGCGCGGCCTGCGATATCGACATCCTTCAGCTTTGCCGTAATCATGCGGATGGTGCCGACCTTTTCGCTCTGGCCAGCCTTCATGGCGGTTTTCAGGTCATCCATGAAACGTGCGCGCAGGGACATGCTGTCAACTCCTCTGCCCGGCGGGAGGGCACGATGCCCCCCTTGCATGCCGGGAATAATTTTCCCAATGTCTCGGTGTAAGGATATGTGGGAATTTTCTTCCCAATTACCAGAGACGCTGTTAGGCAATACTCCCGGAAGGGACATCATCCAATGCCGATGACGATAGAAAGTATTATCGAACGCCTTGGCGGGGCCGAACAGGCCGCGAAGCTGGCAGGCGTCAGCACCGAGGCCATTCGCAAATGGCGGCAGGCCCGCGCCATTCCGCCCAAGCACTGGACCACCGTGCTGCGCGCCACCGGCCTGTCACTGTCCGACCTGCAACCCGATACAGAATCCGACCGACCGGAGCCCCCGATGAGCACGTCAAACCCGATCGCACCGGCCGAGAGGCCCAAAGCTGCGACAGCCGCCCTGATCCTGGCCGATGGCACCATCCTGTGGGGGCGCGGATTCGGCGCGTACAGCACGGAGCGCGCGCTGGGCGAGATCTGCTTTTCCACCGGCATGACCGGCTACCAGGAAACGCTGACCGACCCCTCCTTCGCGGGGCAGATCATCACGTTTACCTTCCCCCATATCGGCAATACCGGCACCACGCCGGAGGATGATGAGGCCACCACCATCAACGCCCGCGCGCTGGTGGTGAAGGAAGACCTGACCGCGCCCGCCAACTGGCGCGCGACCGAATCGCTCGATGCATGGCTCAGGGCGCAGAACGTGCCGGGCATCTGTGGCATCGACACCCGCGCCATCACGCGGCGCATCCGCGAAGGCGGCCCGCAGACGGCCATCGTGGCCTACCCGGCGGACGGCAAATTCGACCTCCCCGCCCTGCTCGCCAAGGCCCGCGCCTGGCCGGGGCTGGAAGGCATGGATCTTGCGCGTGAAGTGACCTGCGCCAAACCTTACGGCTGGAGCGAAGGCGTGTGGCAGTGGCCGCATGGCACCGAAGCGCTGCCTGCAAAGCGCCGCAAGGTGGTGGCTGTTGATTATGGGGCCAAGCGCAACATCCTGCGCTGCCTGGCCTCGGCTGGCTGTGACGTGACCGTGGTGCCCGCCACCACGACCGCCGAGGAAATCCTGGCACTCGACCCCGCGGGCGTGTTCCTGTCAAACGGGCCGGGCGACCCGGCGGCGACCGCCACCTATGCCGTGCCCGCCATCAAAGGCGTGCTCGAAGCGGGCAAGCCGGTCTTTGGCATCTGCCTCGGCCACCAGCTTCTGGCCCTGGCGCTGGGTGCGAAAACCTACAAGCTGGCGCGTGGCCACCGTGGGGCGAACCAGCCGGTCAAGGATCTTGAAACCGGCAAGGTGGAAATCACCAGCCAGAACCACGGCTTCGCGGTGGATGACAAATCCCTGCCAACTGACGTGCGCGCCACCCATACCAGCCTGTTTGACGGCTCGAACGAGGGTATCGCCACCAGCCGCTACCCGGCGTTTTCGGTGCAGTACCACCCCGAGGCCAGCCCCGGCCCGTCAGACAGCCACTACCTGTTCCGCCGTTTTGTCGATCTGATCGACACCACAACCAAGACCGCGTGAAAGCCGACCCGACATGCCCAAACGGACAGACATCAGCTCCATCCTGATTATTGGCGCCGGCCCGATCGTAATCGGCCAGGCGTGTGAATTCGACTATTCCGGCGCGCAGGCGTGCAAGGCCCTGAAGGAAGAGGGCTACCGCGTCATTCTGGTCAACTCCAACCCCGCCACGATCATGACCGATCCGGGGCTGGCGGATGCGACCTATATCGAGCCGATCACCCCGGAATTCGTCGAGCGGATCATATTGCGTGAAAAGCCCGATGCAGTGCTGCCCACCATGGGCGGGCAGACGGCGCTCAACACGGCCATGGCGCTCGACAAGTCGGGCTTCCTCAAGAAGCACAATGTCGAGCTGATCGGCGCCAACGCCGAGGTGATCGACCGCGCCGAGGACCGCCAGAAATTCCGCGAGGCGATGGACGAGATCGGCATCGAGAGCCCGCGCAGCCTGATCGCCCATTCGCTTGATGAAGCACGCGCAGCCCTTGCCACCGTGGGCCTGCCTTCGGTCATCCGCCCCTCGTTCACCATGGGCGGCTCGGGCGGCGGCATTGCCTATAACAAGGAGGAGTTCGACCGCATCGTCACCTCCGGGCTTGATGCCTCCCCCACCACGGAAGTCCTGATCGAGGAATCCGTGCTGGGCTGGAAGGAGTATGAGATGGAGGTCGTGCGTGACACGGCTGACAACTGCATCATCATCTGCTCCATCGAGAACATCGACCCGATGGGCGTGCATACCGGTGATTCCATCACCGTCGCCCCGGCCCTGACCCTGACCGACAAGGAATACCAGCGCCTGCGTGACATGTCGCTGGCCTGCCTGCGCAAGATCGGGGTGGAAACCGGTGGCTCGAACGTGCAGTTCGGCATCAACCCGGTCGATGGCCGCGTCGTGGTGATCGAGATGAACCCGCGCGTGTCGCGGTCCTCCGCACTGGCGTCGAAGGCCACGGGCTTCCCCATTGCCAAGATCGCGGCCAAGCTGGCGGTGGGCTACACGCTTGATGAACTGACCAACGACATTACCGGCAGCACGCCGGCCTCGTTCGAGCCGACGATCGACTACGTGGTGGTCAAGATCCCGCGCTTTACGTTCGAGAAGTTCCCCGGCACGCCTGCGCTGCTTTCCACCAGCATGAAATCGGTTGGCGAGGCGATGGCCATTGGCCGCTCCTTCCCCGAGGCGATGCAGAAGGGCCTGCGCTCGATGGAAATCGGGCTGGCGGGTCTGGACCCGGTCGAGGCACCGGGCGATGGCGGGCCGGATGCCTTCCGCGCCGCCCTGTCGCAGCCGCGCCCCGAGCGCATCCTCATGGCAGCCCAGGCCCTGCGCGCGGGGCTGAGCGTGGAAGACATTCACGATGCCTGCCGCTTCGAGCCTTGGTTCCTGCGCGAGCTGGCCAAGATCGTGGCCGCCGAGCATGCGGTGGTGCGTGATGGCCTGCCCGAGGATGCCGACAGCCTGCGCGCGCTCAAGGCCATGGGCTTCTCCGACATCCAGCTTGCCCGCCTGTCAGGCACGCAGGCCGAGGAGATTGCGAAGCTGCGCGAAGGCCGTGGCGTGACCCCGGTGTACAAGCGTATCGACACCTGCGCCGGTGAGTTCGCATCCCCCACGCCCTACATGTATTCCACCTATGAGGGCGGATACGGCGTGCCGGAATGCGAAAGCCGGCCGACGGACCGCAAGAAGATCGTCATCCTGGGTGGTGGCCCGAACCGCATCGGCCAGGGCATCGAGTTCGACTACTGCTGCGTCCATGCCGCCTACGCCCTGCGCGAGGCCGGTTTCGAGACAATCATGGTCAACTGCAACCCCGAGACCGTCTCGACCGACTATGACACGTCGGACCGCCTGTATTTCGAACCGCTGACCGCCGAGGACGTGATTGCCCTGATCCGCCGCGAGCAGGAGAACGGCAAGGTTCTGGGCTGCATCGTGCAGTATGGCGGCCAGACCCCGCTCAAGCTGTCGCGCGCGCTCGAGGCCGCGGGCATTCCGCTGCTCGGCACCCCGGCTGATGCGATCGACCGCGCGGAGGACCGCGAGCGCTTCCAGGCCATGCTGCACAGGCTCGGCCTGCGCCAGCCCGCCAACGGCATTGCCCGCAGCCCGGCGGAAGCCGAGGCCGTGGCCGAGAAGATCGGCTATCCGGTCGTGGTCCGCCCGTCCTACGTGCTGGGCGGGCGCGCAATGGAGATCGTGCATGACCGCGCCAGCCTGCAGCGCTACATGCGCGTGGCCCTGCAGCTTGCGGGTGCGGAAGTGGCCAACGGCCCGGTGCTAATCGACCATTACCTCAATGACGCGATCGAGGCGGACGTGGACTGCATTGCCGATGGCAGGGAAGTCTATGTGGCCGGTGTGATGGAACACATCGAGGAGGCGGGCATCCATTCGGGTGACAGCGCCTGCTCGTTGCCGCCCTACACGCTCTCGCCCGCCATCGTGACCGAGCTCAAGGCCCAGACCGAAGCCATGGCGCGTGAACTGGGCATTGTGGGCCTGATGAACGTGCAGTATGCGATCAAGGGGCAGGAGATCTTCGTGCTCGAAGTCAATCCCCGCGCCTCGCGCACCGTGCCCTTCGTGGCCAAGGCGACCGGCGTGCCAGTAGCCAAGATCGGCGCGCGTGTCATGGCCGGTGCGAAGCTGGCCGAGTTCCGACTTGATGACCGGGCCGTCGCCCCGCATGTGGCGGTAAAAGAAGCAGTGTTCCCCTTCAACCGCTTCCCCGACGTGGATACGATCCTCGGCCCCGAGATGCGCTCGACGGGTGAGGTCATGGGGCTTGATGCCTCGTTCGAACGGGCCTTCGCCAAGTCGCAGCTTGCAGCGGGCGTGAAGCTGCCGCTTTCGGGCACGGTATTCCTGTCGGTGCGCGACAGCGACAAGGCCGCCGTCAAGTCGATTGGCCGCCTGCTTGTCGAGATGGGCTTCAAGGTCGTGGCAACCCGCGGCACCGCCAAATACCTGCGTGAAGCAGGCGTTGCGGTGGACGTGATCAACAAGGTGCTCGAAGGCCGCCCCAACTGTGTCGATGCCATCCGCTCGGGAGAGATCCAGATGGTCATCAACACAGCCCAGGGCGCGCAGGCGGTGAGCGACAGCTTCGACATCCGCCGCTCCGCACTCACCCACGGCATTCCGCACTACACCACCATTGCGGGAGCGCGGGCCGCGACGCATGCCATTTCGGCCATGCGCGAGGGGGTTCTTGAAGTCGCGCCGCTTCAATCCTATTTTAAGGGATCATTCTGAGCGCATCGCCACAACGCGGGTGGTCTGCCGGTCCCTGGGCTGGCAGGCTACCCGCGTTGTATTACTGGCGATATGCCCGGACACAGCAACCAACCGTCAGTTGCGGAAACTGACCTTCACCTCGGGGACAAACCTTGCAGAAATTTCCGATGACAGCCCCCGGGCTCGAACGGCTTGAAGACGAACTGCGCAAGCTCAAGAGTGAAGAACGCCCCGCGATCATACGCGCCATTGCCGAAGCGCGGAGCCATGGCGACCTTTCGGAAAACGCGGAATACCATGCCGCGCGTGAGCGCCAGTCCTTTACCGAAGGCCGCATTCAGGAACTGGAGGAAATCGTCTCCTCCGTCGAGGTGATCGACCCGGCCTCGCTCTCGGGCGATCAGGTCAAGTTCGGCGCGCGCGTGAAGCTGGTGGATGAGGAAACAGACAAGGAAGCCACCTACCAGATCGTGGGCGTGTACGAGGCCGACATCAAGCAGGGGCTTCTGTCCATTTCATCGCCACTGGCCAAGTCGCTGATTGGCAAGAGCGTGGGCGACAGCGTGTCCGTGCCCGCCCCCGGCGGCGACCGGACCTACGAAATCCTGGAAGTTACCTACGGCTAGGCCATAAACCGTGATCACGCTTGAAGATATCACCGCCGCCGCAAAGCGGATAAAGGGGCGCGTGCTGCACACGCCCACAATACCGTGCCAGACCCTCTCGCGCGCGACCGGCGCGGATATCGTGCTCAAGCTCGATAACCTGCAGGCGGTGGGCTCGTTCAAGGAGCGCGGGGCGGCCAACAAGCTCGCCCTGCTTACCCCGCGCGAGCGCGAGCGCGGCGTGATTACCGTCTCGGCAGGCAACCACGCGCAGGGTGTGGCCCGCCATGCCTCCCTGCTTGGCATTGATGCGGTGATTGTCATGCCGCGCTTCACGCCTGCCGCCAAGGTGACGCGCACCGCTGCGTGGGGGGCGACCGTAGTGCTGGAAGGCGACAACTTCGCCGAAGCCACGGCGCATGCCAACATGCTGTGCCAGCGCGAGGGGCGTGTGTTCGTGCACCCCTATGATGACCCCGAGGTCATGGCCGGACAGGGCACGTTTGCACTCGAACTGTTCGAGGATGCAGGCCCGCTGGACACCTTCGTCTGCCCCATTGGTGGCGGCGGCCTGCTTGCGGGCTGCGCCGTGGCCGGGCAGGCGCTCCAGCCGGGCATGGACATTACTGGCGTGCAGGTGGAAAACTTCTCCTCGCTTTCCGGTTTCCCCGGTGACGAGGTGATGCCGCCGGGTGGAGCGACCATTGCCGAGGGCATTGCGGTGCTGCAGATCGGCCGCCAGCCGCTCGAGGTCATTCGTGAACTCGTCTCCAGCGTGCTCGTCGTGCCGGAAAGTGCCATCGAGACCGCGATTACCATGCTGGCCGAAGGCGCCAAGCAGGTGAGCGAGGGCGCGGGCGCTACAGCCCTTGCCGCCGTGCTGACCTACCCCGAACTGTTCCGGGGCAAGCGTGTGGCGCTGCCGATCACGGGTGGCAATATCGACAGCCGCATCCTGGCCAATACCCTGCTGCGCTCGCTGCTGCGCGACGGGCGACTGTTGTGCCTGAAAATGGAAATACCCGACCGCCCCGGCGTGCTGGCTGACATCTCGCGCAAGATTGGCGAAGAGGGCGGCAACATCATCGAGGTCTCGCACCAGCGCCTGTTCACCACGCCAAGCGTGCAGGCCGCCGAGCTTGAGGTGATGATCGAGGCCCGCGACCCCGAACATGCCCGCGCACTCGAGGCGGAACTGGCCAAGACCTATATCGTACGGCGCGCCTGACGCGGGCGCTCAAAAACAGAGAATAAAAGTTTTGGGTGAAGCTTTTTTCAAAAAGCTTCGAAGAACGCCGCCTTTTTAAAAAAAAGGCGGCACCCAAAAACTTTTATCAATGAGTTGTTTTAAAACAGTTTCTTAAAATCGCAGACCTGCGGGGCAGCATATAGCCACCCCAGGGTGTTTTATTTCGTGCCGAACAGCCGGTCGCCGGCATCGCCAAGGCCGGGGCGGATATAGCCGTGCTCATCCAGCCCGCGATCAATGGCGCAGGTCACGATCCGCACATCGGGGTGTGCCCTGCGCAGGCAGGCCACGCCTTCGGGCGAGGCGAGCAGGCACACGAACACCATCCTGTTGCATCCGGCCTGCTTCAGCCGGTCAATGGCCGCCACGGCGCTGTGGCCCGTGGCCAGCATGGGGTCGACCACAAGGCAGATGCGGTTGCCAACATCATCGGGCAGCTTGAGGTAATATTCGACCGGCTCCAGCGTTTCGGGGTCGCGATACAGCCCGACATGGCCAATACGCGCGGAAGGCACAAGATCGAGCAGCCCGTCGAGAATGCCGTTGCCCGCGCGCAGGATGGACACAAGACACAGCTTCTTGCCCGCCAGCCGCCGGGCCTCCATGCGCTCCATGGGGGTGTCGATTTCCACCGGCTCAAGCGGCAGGTCGCGCATCGCCTCATAGCCGAGCAGCAGGCTGAGTTCACGCGCCAGCGTGCGAAACGCGCCGGTCGCAGTCTGGCGTTCGCGCATCAGCGTCAGCTTGTGCTGCACCAGCGGGTGATCGACAACAACAACACCCGCATCATGCGGGGTGGCAGGCTCGGTCATCTTGCTTCCTTCTAAAAAGTCATAAAAGTTTTTGGTGAAGCTCTTTTTTCAAGAAGCTTCAGAGAACACCGCCCTGAGGGGAAAAGAGGGCACCCAAAAACTTTTTTCTGGCGCCTGCTTCAGGCGGCACCGTCACGCGGCACGAATGTCAGGGCCAGCCCGTTCATGCAATAGCGCAGGCCCGTGGGCGGCGGCCCATCGGGAAACACATGGCCCAGATGCCCGTGGCACTGCGCGCAATGCACCTCCGTGCGGGTCATGCCGTGGCTGGTATCGGTGGTGGTGCCCACCGCGCCGGGTATGGCCTCAAAAAACGAAGGCCAGCCGCTGCCGCTTTCATATTTCGTGCCGGAATGGAACAGCGGCGTGCCACAGTCCGCGCAACGATATTCACCGGCACGCTTTTCGTTATTCAGCGGGCTGGAGCCGGGGCGCTCGGTGCCGTGTTCGCGCAATATGCGCAACTGCTCGGGGCTCAGGCAGCCGCATGATGCGCGCCCCTTGCTTGCGGGATCAGACATGGCTGCTTCCTTCCTTGGCTACAGAGGCATTTGACGCTGAACGCTTTTAGGGCATCATGCCACACAAAATAAAACAGGGAGAAAATAACCCCATGAACGACCATGAAACAGTGAACACTCCCCGCCCCGTCATGCTGGTGGTGCTTGATGGATTCGGCTGGCGCGAGGATGACGCCAATAACGCGGTCAGAGCCGCCCGTACCCCCGCTTTTGATAAATTATGGGCGACCGGCCCCCGCGCCTTCCTCAAGACCTGTGGCGAGGATGTTGGCCTGCCGGGCGGGCAGATGGGCAATTCCGAGGTCGGCCACCTCAATATCGGCGCGGGCCGCGTGGTCATGCAGGAACTGCCGCGCATCACTACCGGCCTGGCCGATGGCACGGTGGCAGGCAGCGAAGTGATGCGGGACTTTATCGCAGCCCTCAAAAAAACAGGCGGCACATGCCACCTCATGGGCCTCGTCTCGCCCGGGGGCGTGCATGCCCACCAGGACCATGCCGTGGCCCTCGCCCGCATCGTGCGCGCGGCGGGCGTGCCGGTGACCATGCACATCTTTACCGATGGGCGCGACACCGCCCCGCAATCCGGGCATGGCTATGTGTGCAAACTGCTCTCGGCCCTGCCCGAGGGCACACGCATCGGCACGGTGTCGGGCCGCTATTACGCCATGGACCGTGACCGCCGGTGGGACCGGGTGGAGAAGACCTACAACGCCATCGTGGCCGGTGAAGGCCCGCATGCGGGTGATGCGCTCGATGTGCTCGACAAGGCCTATGAGGCCGGCACCACCGATGAGTTCGTCATCCCCACCGTCATTGGCGAATATGGCGGCATGCGCGATGGCGACGGGGTGCTGAGCTTCAACTTCCGCGCCGACCGTATCCGACAATTGCTCGATGCGCTGCTCGAGCCGGATTTCGAGGGCTTTACGCGCACGAAAGTGATCAACTTCGCCGCCGTGACCGGCATGACCCGCTACAGCGACCGGCTGGCCGAACTGATTACCGTGCTCTTTCCCCCGCAATCCCTGCATGACCTGCTAGGCGACGTGGTGAGTGCCGCGGGGCTGAAGCAGCTACGCATGGCCGAGACGGAAAAATACCCGCATGTCACCTACTTCCTCAATGGCGGGCGTGAAGCACAGCTTGCGGGCGAGGACCGGATCATGGTGCCCTCCCCCAAGGTCGCGACCTATGACCTCCAGCCCGAAATGTCGGCCCCCGAACTGACCGACCGCGCGGTCGAGGCGATCGGCAGTGGCAAATACGACCTGATTGTGCTCAACTTCGCCAATGCCGACATGGTGGGCCATACCGGCGTGCTCGCCGCCGCCATCAAGGCGGTCGAGGCGGTCGATACCGGGCTGGGCCGCATTGCCAGAGCCATCGAACACGCAGGCGGCGCATTGCTGGTCACCGCCGATCACGGTAATGCGGAAACCATGTTCGACCCCGAAACCAACGGCCCCCACACCGCCCATACGCTCAACGTGGTGCCCGTGGTGCTTGCAGGTGGCCCACAGGGCATGGGGCTGCATGATGGCCGCCTGGCCGATCTGGCGCCCACGCTGCTGCAACTCATGCACCTGCCCCAGCCCGCCGCCATGAGTGGAAAGTCGCTGCTGGATGGGCCCACGCCATCCTGACACCACGCCTGCATTCCAGAGCCCGCTGGCCGGTCCGCCTGGCCAGCGGGTTCGTGTTTTTATGCGCAACACACGCACCTGCCGGGGCCGTACCGGCCCATGCGGGGGGCAGCACGCCCCATGCCCGCGCGGGCCATGCCACGCACGTAACGCCCCATGCCACCACGGCCAGCGAGCAGCGCATCCGCGAACAGCTTGAGGCCGCACGCACCGCGCATGAAAACCTGCTGGCGCGCGAGCAGCAGCAGGCCCACGACCTCGAGGCCCGCCGCAAGGAACAGCAGCAGGCCCGCGAACAGGCCCGCGCGGATGCCGAAAAAGCAGCCAGCCTGTCCGCCGCCACGGTAGACGCCACGGCCCGGCTGCAACACACCGAGCAGCAGGCCGCCGATCTCGATGACCGCATTGGCGACCTGCACGCCGAGCAGGCGGCCCTGCGCCAGCAGCTTGCCGCCCAGGTTGCCCGCCTCGCCCCCCTGCTGCCGCTGGCCGAGCGCCTGTCGCTCTACCCCGCCGACACATTGCTGGCCGTGCCCCTGCCCGCTGACCGCGCCGTGACCGGCCTGCTGGTGGTGCATGGCATGATGAGCGACATCGCCCGGCAGGCCCGCGCCATACACGACCGCCGCGCCCGGCTGCTGGCCCTTGATGATGAACTTGGCCGCCAGCAGCAGCAGATGCGCCAGGTGGTGACACAGCGCGAAACCCAGCGCGATGCGGTCAACCGCGCGGCCCGTGCCGCCCTTGAGGCCCAGCAGCGCTCGAATGCGGCAGCACAAAGCGCAACCCAGGCGGTGGAAGATGCCGCCCGCCGCGCCTCGAGCGTGCAGGACGCCATCACCCGCATCGAGGAAACCGAGGCACAGGCGGAGAAAAATCTGGAACAGGCCGCCCGCGCCGCCGAGCGCGCGCATAACATGCAGGCCGCCACCGCCGCACGGCGCCAGGCGCATGAAATGGCCGATGGCGCGGGTCCGGGCATCAGCACCACCAACGCCAGCGCGGGCGCACCCGTGGCGGGCACGGTGCTGACCGGCTGGGGTCACCCGACTGAAAGCGGCCCCGCCACCGGCATCACCTACGCGCCACCGTCACGCGCAAGCGTGCGCGCGCCATGCACGGGGCGCATTGATTTTGCCGGGCCGTTCCGTACCTATGGCCAGATGATGATCCTTGACTGTGGCAAGCATTACCGTTTTGTGCTGGCGGGACTGGGCGAGATCGCGGTGGCGGCTGGCCAGCAGGTCAGCCGCGGGGCCGCCGTGGGCCAGATGCCGCAATGGAACGGCGGCGGCTCAAGGCCCACCCTGTTCGTGCAGTTGCGCCATGGGGGGAGCACGGTCAATCCGGCGCCATACCTGTAATGGCGCGCAAGGCGGTTTTATCCCCGTGCAGGTTCGGTATATGCTACCGACCCGTGACGGATGGGCAAGACCACGTTACAACGCAACGCGAAGATTACGTGCAGGCCTGCCGGAGCATGGCGGCGGGCATCCAGGAGACAACGACGCATGAAATTCCGTAATGGCCTGCTGATCGGTTGCGCCTTTCTTGCAGGGATCGTGGCGGCCCCGCAGATTGCCCACTATTCAGCCAGCAGGTGGAGCGGCTTCGCCCCCATGGCCCATGCGGCGGATGCAGTCTCCAAGGATGACAATTCCCCTCAGGAAATCGAACAGCTCATGTTCTTGTTCGGTTACGTGCTGGAGAAGGTGAAGGCCAATTACGTCGAGCCGGTCTCGACGCGCGACCTCATCACCAACGCGCTCAACGGCATGCTGAGCGGGCTGGACCCGCATTCCTCCTACATGACCGAGAAGCAGTTCTCCGACCTGCAGGTCCAGACCAAGGGCTCCTTTGGCGGCCTCGGCCTTGAAGTGCAGGGCGAGGACGGGCACGTGCGCGTGGTCTCCCCCATTGATGACACCCCTGCCGCCCGCGCGGGCATCAAGCCCGGTGACTTCATCGTGGCGATCGATGGCAAGAACATCGATGGCCAGCCGCTCGATCAGGTCGTGACCCGCATGCGCGGCAAGCCCGATACGCGCATCACCCTGACCCTGATCCGTGAAAAGACGCCCAAACCCGTCATCGTCACCCTCACGCGCGCCATCATTCCGCTGCAGGTCATCAAGTCCGCGCTGTATGACAATGTCGGTTACATCCGAATCGCGCAGTTCAATGAGGAAACCCAGTCCGGCCTGATGGCGGCCTATAAAAAGCTGCAGGCCCAGACCCATAACAGGATGGCGGGCCTTATCATCGACCTGCGTTCCGACCCCGGCGGGCTGCTGACACAGGCGATCGATGTGGGCTCCGACTTCATCCGCAGTGGCGAGATCGTGTCCACCCGCGCCCGTCATGCGCAGGACAGCCAGCGCTGGGATGCACACAATGCCGACATTACCGGCGGCCTGCCCATCGTGGTGCTGATCAATGGCGGCTCGGCCTCGGCCAGTGAAATCGTGGCCGGTGCGCTGCAGGATCACCAGCGCGCCGTGCTGCTTGGCGAAAAGACCTTTGGCAAGGGCTCGGTGCAGACCATCCTGCCCATTCCTGGCGAGGGCGCGATCCGCCTGACCACGGCGCGCTACTACACGCCATCTGGCCGTTCCATCCAGGGGCTGGGCATCATCCCCGACATTCCCGTGCGCGAGGCGCATGATGATAGCGGCTACAGCATTCACGAAGCCGATCTTGCGCATATCATCAAGAACCGGGGCGGCAACACGGCCCAGGCGCCCACGCGCACCGATCTGCCCGCCATAGCCAAGACCATCCCGGCCCAGCCGCCTGCCAACTGGCCCGAATTTGACCCGACCAAGCCCTCGACTGACTTCCAGCTTCAGGAAGGGCTGCGGGTCGTGCGCTCCATGGCCGGGCTGCCCGTGCCGCCCGAGCCACCCGTAACCCGTGCCGACAAGGCGCCCGCCACCGCGCCTGCCGCTGCCACCCAAAAGGCCGCGCCGCCTGCTGCCACAACACCTGCGGCCCCCGCGACCACGCCGGATGCAGCGCCGCCCGCAACCCCTGCCCCTCCGCCCGCACCGGCGGAAAAGCAGGCCCCTGCGGCCCCGGCCACGCCTGCGGTTCCCGCAGAACCAGCTCACCCCTGATCGTGCCGGAAGGCCAGCCTTCATGACCAGTCAGACCACCCTGCCTTACCGCCCCAATGTGGGTGCGCTCGTGTTCAACCGGCATGGGCAGGTGCTTGTCGCCCGCCGTACCGACATGCCCGGCGCAGGCGGCCCGCCGGATGAAGGCGTGTGGCAATGCCCGCAGGGCGGCATTGATGAGGGCGAAACCCCGCAGGTTGCCGTATTGCGCGAACTGCATGAGGAAATCGGCACCAATGCCGCCGAAATCCTGGCCGCCTACCCCGAATGGCTCAGCTACGACCTGCCCGCTCACCTGATTGGCAAGGCGCTCGGCGGCCGCTACCGGGGGCAGACACAGCAATGGTTCGCCCTGCGCTTTACCGGGCAGGATGCCGACATACGGCTTGATGCCCACCAGCCCGCCGAATTCGATTTATGGAAATGGGTGACGCTCAAGCAGTTGCCCCACCTCAATGTTGGCATAAAAAAAGATATTTATGCCCGGCTAGCCGCTTATTTCGCGCCTTACGCCATTGCCAGCTGAGGCATGAGGCCCGCCCGGGCCAGGGCGGTCCACGTTTTGCCACTCAGCAGCGGGGCAAGGCAAAGGCCTGCGGCATCGGTAGCCGTAATCCAGCGCAGTTCGGCAATTTCAGCAGCAATAGCAGGCTTGCCTTCAAGCCGGCCGGTCCAGATGCGGGCCTGCACGGCATAACCCGGCTCATTGGCGGCAGGCGCTGAAAAATCGCCTGCCAGTTCCGCCCCCAATGTCAGGGCGCAGCCCAGTTCCTCATCGATTTCACGCACTAACGCCTGCTCCGGGCTTTCGTCTGCCTCGGGCTTGCCGCCGGGCAGCATGAAGGCCGTGGTGCCGCGCTTGCGCACGACCAGCAGGCGCTCGTGCTCGATAACTGCCGCACAGACAACCCGGATTATGCCTGTCATGGTTCTTCTCCTGCTTTAAACTGACAAAAATTTCTGGGTGCTGCCTTTTTTTTAAAAAGGCAGCGTTTTTTCGAAGCTTTTTGCAAAAAGCTTCACCAAAAACTTTTATATGTTACTTGTCCCCGCCCTTGAGCGGCGACATGAGAAAGCAGAATGGCACAACCAGCATGCACCCGATACCGAGGATCATGAAGACCTCGTTATAGGCAAGGATCGCGACCTGGCGCTGGAATTCCTTGTACAGCCGCCCCATCGCCACGTTATTGAGCGCGCCCTGCGCGTAGCCACGCGCCACGGCAACCGCCCGGCTCTGGGCCAGGTATTCGTTGAAGGGCTGATGGTAGGGCGTCATCCAGTGCACCATCTGGTTCTGGTGCGCCTGGCGCAGTTCCGTCACCATGGCTGTAGCCCCTGAAATGCTGAGCGAACCCAGCACGTTACGCGCCATGCTGAACAGCGCCGAGCCATCGGCATTCAGGCTGCGGGGCAAGGTGGCGTAGGTAATGGTCGAGATCGGCACGAACAGGAAGGCCATCGTGCCCGTCTGACTCATGCGGAACATGACCAGATGGCGGAAATCAAGATCAGGCACGAGCTGCGCCGACCAGATCATGGATACGCCCATCAGGAAAAAGCCCAGCGCGATGATGTAGCGCAGTTGCACATACTTCATTGCAATGCCCACCAGCGGGATGAGCACGATCACCACAATGCCACCGGGCGAGAGAATCAGCCCCGACAGTGTTGCGGTATAGCCCATGATCTGCTGCGAGAACTGCGGCACGATAATCGCGGATGAATAAAGCAGCGCGCCCACCGCCCCCATCAGCCCGGTGCCCACGGCGAAGTTGCGGTCCTTGAACACCCGCAGGTCCACCGCCGGGTTCTTGGCCCGCAACAGCCAGATGATGGCGCCCCCTATGCCGAGGAAAGCCAGGATGGCCATGGTGACGATAATGCGCGAGCCGAACCAGTCCTCATCCTCGCCACGGTCAACCGCTACTTCAAGGCAGCCAAAGCCGATGGTAATCAGCCCGATGCCCACGAAGTCGAGCGGCGCGTTCTGCTTGCGCGCCCATGGCGGGTCATCGACCATGATCGAGACCGCGATGGTGGCCAGAATGCCCACCGGCACGTTGATGAAGAACACCCACCGCCACGAATAGTTATCCGTAATCCACCCGCCCAGCGACGGGCCGAGCACGGGGGCCACCACGGTGGCGATCGCCGTCAGGCCAAAGGCCGCCGCGCGCTTGTCGGGCGGAAAGGTGTCCAGAATGATGGATTGCTGGTTGGGCTGGAGCCCACCGCCAAAAAAGCCCTGCATCAGCCGGAAAAAGATCAGCTCGGGCAGGCTCGTCGCAATGCCGCACAGGAACGACGAGAGCGAGAACATGGCAATGCAGATCAGGAAAATAGCGCTTGCGCCCGAACAGCTTGCCCAGCCAGCCCGATATGGTGAGCACGATGCCATTGGCCACCAGATAGGAGGTGAGCGTCCAGGTCGCGTCATCATAGGTCGAGGACAGGCTGCCCGCGATATGCGGCAGCGCCACGTTGACGATGGTGGTATCGAGAATTTCCATGAAGGCGGCCACCGTCACAACCACGGCGATCAGCCATGGGTTGTGCTTCGGTTTCCAGCCCGCGCCATCCGCCGGGGCCGCAGGCGCTGCCTGCGCGCTCATTCCGTATGGACCGTAGGCTCAACCGACAGCCCGATGGAAAGCGGCAGGTCGGCGCGCAGCCCCTCGTCAATCAGGATCTTGACCGGCACGCGCTGCACGATCTTCACGTAGTTGCCGGTGGCATTCTCGGGCGGGAAGGCGCTGAAGGTCGCCCCGGTGCCAAGCTGCAGCGAGTCAACATGACCCCTGAGCTTCAGGAACGGGTAGGCATCAATCGCGATATCCACCTTCTGGCCCGGGCGCATGTGGGTGAGCTGCGTTTCCTTGTAGTTGGCCACGACCCATACTTCCGGCTCCACCACGGACACGACCGTCTGGCCTGCCGTGACATAGGTGCCGCGCTCGATGTTGCGCTGCGAGATCCAGCCATCATGCGGGGCGCGGATGGTGGTCCATTCCACGTTCAGTTCCGCCTCGCGCAGCTTCGCCTCGGCCTGGTTCAGGGTGGCCTGCTGCTCGGTTACGCGGGCCTCGGTGCTGGCGATGTTGGGGATGACGGGCAGCGCAGTTTCAAGGTTGCCCTGCGCCTCGAGCACCTGCGCCCTGGCCGCGTTCAGCGCCGCCGTGGCGTAATCGATGTTCTGCTGCGATGTCGCCTCACGGGTTACGCCATGCTGGCGGCGGTAATCGGTCTCGGCCCTGAATTCCTGCGCCTGCGCCTGCTGCAACTGGCCCTGCGCCACCATGAGGTGACCGGGGAAGTTCTTTTTGGCCACTTCGCTCAGCAGGGTATAGTTCTGCACCTGCGCGCGCGCGATATCGACGGCGGCTGCCGCCTGGTCACGCTGGGCGCGCCAGTTGCGGTCATCGATACGGGCAATGACATCGCCCTGATGGACGAACTGGTTGTCATTGACCAGCAGTTCGGTCACGTAGCCGGACACATGGGGGGCCACCGCCACGGCGCGGCCTGCGGTGAAGGCGTCATCGGTTTCCACCTCGTTGCGGTGCAGGAACCAGTAGAGCGCACCCGCCACCACCACCACCACGACAAGACCGATCAGGATCAGCTTGCGGCGCGGCGATACTTCCTTTTTCTGCTTGTCCTGTCCGTCTTCAGGTGCCTTGCCTTCGTCCGCGGCCATCTGCTTCCCTCATCATCACTTGATTGCAGCCCCTGATCCTGTCATCGCACGTATTGACCGAACGGGTCGGTCAATCCATTGCACGAAGCTTGCCACACTTCAACCGCCAACCCCGGTTCAGATGCACATTCACCCGTGCCGTCAGAGCGTGAAGGCCTGATTGCGCACCATGCGGGCATACAGGCCATCGTGTTCCATCAGCGCATCATGCGTGCCGCATTCAACCGCCTGCCCGTGCGCGATCACCACCACCAGATCCGCCGAGCGCACGGTGGAAAGCCTGTGCGCCACCACAATGGTCGTGCGCCCGTGGCGCAGGTGGGTCAGGGCCTGCTGCACGATGGCCTCGCTCTCGCTATCAAGCGCGCTTGTCGCCTCATCAAGCAGCAGCACGCGCGGGTTGCGCAGCAGGGCGCGGGCCAGCGCCACGCGCTGCCGCTGGCCGCCCGAAAGGCGCTGCCCGCCGGGGCCGACCACCGTGGCATAGCCCTGCGGCAGGGCCTGAATGAACGTATCGGCCGCAGCGGCCCGGGCGGCTTCATGCACCTGCGCGTCAGTAGCCTGCGGGTTGCCCATGCGGATGTTGTCGATCACCGGCAGGTCGAACAAAAGCGTGTCCTGGCTGACATAGGCGATCGCATCGCGCAGTTCGGCCAGGATCAGGCGGCGCAGGTCCACGCCATCAAGCGTGATGCGCCCGCCGGTGACATCATGCAGGCGCGGAATGAGCGAAAGCGCTGTGGACTTGCCCGCCCCCGATGGGCCTACAAGGGCCACGGTCAGGCCGGGAGCGGCCGCAAAATCCAGCCCGTTCAGGCCCATGCGTCCATCGGGGTAGCGAAAGGCCACCTGCTCGAAGCGCAGGTCACCGCCCCCTGCGGGCAGCCCGATGGCATCGGGCGCCTGCGCCACGGCTACGGGCTCATCAATCACATCGAATACACGCTGCAGGCCGCCAAGCCCTTCCTGCAGGGCAATGTTGAGCGTGCCGAGTGAACGCAGCGGGCGGGCAGCGAGCAGCAGGGCGGCCACAAAGCCCGAAAAATCGCCCAGCGTGGCGCCCCCCTGCGTGGCCCGCCAGCCTGCAAAACCCAGCACGGCGGCCACGGCGATGCCACCAAGCACCTCAAGCATCGGGTCCACGCGCGCGCGCCCGCGCGCAATGCGCAGCAGGCGGTCATGCAGGGTGTCGAGCACGCGGGCGGCGCGGCCTTCCTCCTCGGCTTCAAGGCGATAGACGCGGATGGTGCGCGACTGGCCAAAACTTTCGGCCAGCATGGCGCTGGTCTCGCCAATCTGTTCATGCACGCCGCCGGATTCGCGCCGCAGCCGCCTGCCCAGACGGCGCACCGGCAGGGCGGCAATGGGGTAGAGCACGGCGGCAATCAGGCTGAGTTCCCAGTCCATGTAGAGCATGGAGGCAATCAGCCCCACCACGCTCACCGCATCGCCCAGCGAATTGGTGGCCCGGATCATGGCCTCGCGAATCGAGACGGCATCCGTGGTGAAGCGCGCTGCGATCTGGGCGGGGGCCTCGGTTTCGATGCGCGAGATGTCGGCATTGACCAGATGGTGGAACATGCGCCCCTGCAGGCCCCGGATGACCAGCAGCACCAGCGACTGCACCGCAATCGACTGCCCGTACTGCGAGATGGCCTTGGCCACCGTAATCACCACCACCAGAACGGGCACCTGGTACAGGATGCGCGGATCATGATCGGCAAACATGTCGAGCGCGCGCTGGATCACCAGCGGGTAGAGCGCGCTGAATATGGCCATGAGCGCCGTCAGCACCATGACGGTCATGATACGCAGCTTGTGGTGGGCCAGTTCATCGCGCCACAGCCGCCGCATGAGGCGACGTGACGACGCCTGTGCATCAGGCGCCGCCGCACGATCCGGCGCGGTCATTTTGATTGCGTTCATCAATCGGCCTATAGCCGCAAGCCCGCGTAAAACAAAGCGCTGCGACATGCGGTTACAAATTATGTCGCGCGGGCGGCACCTTCAGCCAGCACGGCGCGCAGGCGCGCAACACACGCGGCATGGTCCGGCGCGCAGCCCTCCTGCAGCCACCAGCGCCGCACCTGCCCCAGCACCTGCCCCACCACGGCACCGGGCGGGCAGCCAGCCCCCATCACATCCCCACCGTTAAGGGGAAAAACCGGCGGCTGCGTATGCGCAAGCTGGCGGCGCAGGGCGTCCCACCCGGCATCAGGCTGCCCCAGCGCGTCGGCCTGCCGCAGCCACGTCCGCCAGATCAGGTCACGCGCGGCATGGTCGGCCAGCAGGCGCAGCATGGCCGCCCCGCCAAGACCGGGAGAGGGCACCGGCCCGCCGCGCGCACGGGCCAGCGCGCCCCCCTCCGCGCGGGAGAGCTTCAGCCGCCGCGCAACCTCACGTTCATCGCCCGCCACCAGCGCGGCCAGCCGCAGCACCGGCTCATCCGGCGCGCCGCAGGCCAGCAGGCGTCCGAGGCGGGGAATGGCGCAGCCTTCGGGCAGGACATGGGCCAGCACGCCGCAGGCCTGCATCTGCACCAGGGTGCGCACCACCTCGGGGCCTGTCAGGATACGCCGCAGTTCCGACCAGATCCGCTCGACCGAGAGGCGGTCGATCAGGGCGGCAAGAGCCGTCATGGCGTCGATCGCCTGCGCGTCCGGCTGACCGCGGCCATAACGGGCCTGAAAGCGGAAGAAGCGCAGGATCCGCAGCGCATCCTCGGTAATGCGCAGGCGGGCATCGCCCACGAAACGCACCCTGCCCGCCGCCAGATCGGCCTGCCCGCCAAAATAATCATGCACCACGCCCGCGCTGTCACATGACATGGCGTTGATGGTGAAGTCACGCCTTGCCGCATCCTCGCGCCAGTCCTGCGTCCAGGCCACGGTGGCGTGGCGGCCATCGGTTTCCTCATCGCGCCGCAGGGTCGTGATCTCGAAGGGGCGGCGGTCGATGACGGCGGTGACCGTGCCATGCGCAAGCCCGGTGGGCACGACCTTTATGCCCGCCGCCTTCAGCATCGCCATCACCGCATCGGGGGGCGTGGGGCAGGCCAGGTCGATATCGGCGACCGCCTGCCCGCGCAGCAGGTCGCGCACCGCGCCGCCCACCAACCTTGCATCAGGGATGATGGCCCAGATCCGGCCAAGCTGTTCCAGCACATCGGGCATGCCCTGGGCCAGCGTGGCAAGCGGGCTGGTCACGAAGCCGCCTCCATGACGGAAAGCGGGAAGAACACATGCTGGCTCCACACGCCAAGGCAGGGCACGCCCTGATGGTACCCCTCCACCGCGAGGGCGGCCAGTTCGTAATAGACGGGCCGCGCGATGCGGGCCTCGATCGGCAGCGCGCCATCGCCATCGCGCACATGCAGGTAGGGCACGGGGCCGGTGCCGCAGCCTTCGCACGGCACGTTCCAGTCACATCGAATCGGGTGATCCGGGCCTGCACAGATCACCTGATCGACATTGGTGCGAAACGAGAGCACCTGCCCCCGCCCGCAGCCATGCCATTCAAGGTGGTTGGCCACGAACGGAGCGTCCTCCACCTCGATCGTGCCCTGCTCCACCGGTGTCTGGAGCCTGAAGCCACCCCGCGCGTCGCGCCGCAGGGTGGAGGCGAACAGGCAGACCATCGGCTTGCGGCGGATGGGGGAGCCACGGTACAGCCACGTTCCGTCACGCCTGATCACGAACGGCAGCGCGCCGCATGTTCCCGCCTGCCCCGGCGCACGGGCGGGCGGGTTCTGTCCTGTCTCGAAATCGTCCATCAATTGCGTTAACCCGACACTATGGAAGCTGCTGGACTTGATATAGGGATCAACACTGCCTTGATGAAACCCCCGGACCTGTCAGACTGTTGGAATGATGACCATGGATGATACCTCCCCCCTCCATGCGGCGCCGCAGGCGGGCATGACATCCCCCCCTTCCCTGACCGGCGAGCAGATCGCGGCCCGGGCCGAGAGCATGGGCGCCCGCCTGCGGGCCGCACGGGCGGAAATCGGTCGCGTCATACTGGGGCAGGACCGGGTGATCGATCTGGTGCTGACCACCATCATGGCTGGCGGGCACGCGCTTCTGGTGGGCGCGCCGGGCCTGGGCAAGACGCTGCTGGTGACAACGCTGGGTCACGTGATGGGCATGGACGCACGCCGCGTGCAGTTCACGCCCGACCTCATGCCCGCCGATATTCTGGGCAGCGAAATCCTTGATGAGGACGAGACCGGCCGCCGCAGCTTCCGCTTCGTGGCGGGGCCGGTGTTCTGCCAGCTGCTCATGGCTGACGAGATCAACCGCGCCAGCCCCCGCACGCAGTCGGCACTCCTGCAGGCCATGCAGGAGCGCGAGGTGGCCATTGCGGGCACCAACCACCCGCTGCCCCGCCCCTTCCACGTGCTGGCGACCCAGAACCCCATCGAGCAGGAAGGCACCTACCCCCTGCCCGAGGCGCAGCTTGACCGGTTCCTGATGCAGGTAACGCTCGACTTCCCCACCGCGGAAGCCGAGCGCGCCATGCTGCTGGCCACCACCGGCACCACCACCGCCACCGCCAGCCCCGTACTGACGGCGGCCGACGTGATCGAGGCGCAGGCGCTGGTGCGCGCCCTGCCTGTGGGCGAGCAGGTGGTTGATGCGATCGTGCGCCTCGTGCGCGCGGCCCGACCGGAAACCAGCGATGACCCCACGATCCGCGAGGCCGTGGCCTGGGGCCCCGGCCCGCGCGCCGCACAGGCGCTGATGCTGGCCACCCGTGCCCGCGCCCTGCTTGATGGCAGGCTCTCTCCCACCATCGAGGACGTGGTGGCGCTGGCTCACCCCATTCTGGCCCACCGCATGGCGCTGTCCTTTACCGCACGGGCGGAAAACCTGCGCCTGTCCACCCTGATCGATACGCTGGCCGGACGGATCGGCTGACATTGGCTGCCCTTCCCTCCTTCCTGTCCCGGCTGATCCCGAACGCCGCCCGTACGCCCGGTGCGCCACGCCCCGCGCCTGAGGCGGCGGAGGCCGGGTTCCTGCCACGCAACGCCATCACCGCCACCGCGCTGGCTGATGACCTGGCAGGAAGGCTGCCCGCCCTGCTCGTTGCTGCCGAACGCCTGGCCCGCACCGTAGGTCAGGGTAGCCACGCACGCCGCAAGGCAGGCCAGGGCGACGAGTTCTGGCAATACCGCCCCGCAACACAGGGCGAGCCGGCCAGCGCCATTGACTGGCGGCAGTCGGCGCGGGGCGACCGGGCCTTCGTGCGCGAGCGCGAAGCACAGACTCCTCATATCATATGCATCTGGTGCGATAATAGCGCCTCCATGCGCTGGCATTCCGATCCCGCCCTGCCGCCCAAGGCCGAGCGGGCCTTCCTGCTGGCGCTGGCGAGTGCGGCCATGCTGCTGCGGCAGGGCGAACGGATCCGCCTGCTTGGCACCACTCCCACAACTCCGCCGCTGCGTCTGCACGGCCATCACGCGCTGGAACAGATGGCCCATGCGCTGCTGGCCGCCCTGCGCCATGCGCCCGATGCACCGGACCTGCCGCTGACCACCGCCATCCCCGCCCGCAGCCGCGTGCTGCTGTTTGGCGATGGACTTTACCCACCCGCGCAACTCGAGACCTTTTTGCGCCAGCTTGCCATGTGTCAGGCCACCACCACGCTGGTGGAGATCCTCGACCCCGCGGAGACCACCCTGCCCTATACCGGCCCCACCCGCTTTACCGGCGTGGAGGAGGATATGGCCCGCCTGCTCCATGGCAGCCCCACGCTGCAGCAGGACTATGCCCTGGTCTGGCAGCGCCATCAGGCACGGCTGCGCACGCTGTGCGCAGCCGTGGGCAGCCCACCCGTGATGCACATGACCGACCAGCCGCCACTTGCGGCGCTGATGGCCCTGCACACCCTGCTTGAAGCGGGAGGACGGCCATGATCCTGCTGGCGCCCTGGATGCTGCTGGGCCTGCTGGCCCTGCCCGCCGTGTGGTGGCTGCTGCATGCCCGCCCGCCCGCGCCGCGCACGCAGTCCTTCCCGCCCATGCGGCTGCTTGGCGCACTCGCGGCCCCGCCGCCCGATGCGACCTCCGCCCCGTTATGGCGCGTGCTGCTGCGCTGCCTGGCCGTGCTGGGGCTGGTGCTGGGGCTGGCACAGCCGGTTTTCCCACGCGGACAGGGCGGCCTGCCCGATGCCGACTGCCTTATTGTGCTTGATAACGGCTGGGCTGCGGCGGGCACATGGGCACAGCGCATCCACGCGCTTGATGGCCTGCTCGACCACCTTGCGCGCACGGGCCACACCGCCCGCCTGCTGCTTACCGCCCGCAATGACGCGCTCGACCCCATCACGGTCCAGCCTGCCGTGCAGGCCGACCTGCTGCGCAGCCAGATCGACCCGATGCTGCCACGCGCCTGGCCCACCGACCGCCTTGCGGCCACCCATGCGCTCACCGCCCTTGCGGGCCAGGGCTGGCGCGGGCCGGTCATCTACATTGCCGACGGTCTGGCCACGGGAGGCGACACGGATTTTGCCACGGCGCTGGCCGCCATTGGCCCCGTGCATGACATGCAGGTGCCGCAATCCGATATCATGCTGCTCGCCCCGCCTGCCAGCAATCAGGGCAGCCTGGCCACGCGGCTGCGCACGGTTCCGCGCGACCATCCGCGCACGGGCCAGCTCCGCCTTGAAACCGCGTCTGGCGGCACGCTGGGCCTGCTGCCGGTGAACCTGCCCGCGGGCGCCGACCATGCCGATCTTGCCCCCGACCTGCCCGCCGAGCTGCGCAACAAGGTCGATCACCTCGCCCTTGATGGCATGGCGGGGCCTGCGGGCCTGCGCCTGCTTGACGAGCGCGAACGCCAGCGCCCGGTGGGGCTGATTGCAACCGGCAGTTCCGACACGCCGCTGATGGGCAGCCTGTTCTACCTCCGCCGCGCGCTGCAACCCACCGCCGAACTGCGCGAAGGCGATCTCGATACGCTGCTCGCGCGCCCGCTTTCGGTCATCATCGCGCCCGATGGCACATTGGGCAGCCCCGAAAGCCGCAAGAAAGTCGCGGCATGGGTGCGCGCGGGCGGCACGCTGATCCGCTTTGCCGGCCCGCTGCTCATTCAGGGCGCCGACGCCACGAATGGTGGTGACGAGACGCCACAGCCACAGACCGACCCGCTGCTGCCCGTGCCGCTGATGGATGGCGCCCGCGTGCTCGGCGGCGCAATGTCATGGAGCAGGCCCGAACATCTGGCCCCCTTCCCCGCCACATCGCCATTCCATGATCTGGACATCCCGGCCGATGTCACGGTGTCGCGGCAGGTGCTGGCCCAGCCTTCCACCGATCTCGACAGCCATAGCTGGGCACGGCTGGATGATGGCACGCCGCTGGTCACCCACGCTGCGCTCGGCGCGGGGCAGGTCGTGCTGTTCCATGTCACCAGCACGGCGGAATGGTCGAACCTGCCGCTTTCGGGGCTGTTCGTGGGCATGCTCCAGCACCTGATCGATCAGGCTTCAGGCATCGAAACGCCCGCTGGCACCACCCTGCTCGCCCCCTACATGGCGCTTGATGGCGATGGCACGCTGGTCTCGCCGCCCGCAGGGGCGCAGGCGCTGCGGGCCGATGCGTTTGGCCACACCGCCCCCAGCCTCGAACACCCGCCGGGGCTGTACGGGCCGCGCAACAGCCGCCGCGCGCTCAATGTGGGCGATGACCCGGCAGCCCTTGCGGCCCAGCCCCCCATCGGCACCGTATCCGACCTGCGCGGGCAGGTGGCTGACCTGTCGATCGGGCCTGCGCTGCTCCTTCTGGCCGCCGTGCTGCTGCTGGCCGACGGGTTGATCAGCATCATGCAGCGCGGGCGGCAGTGGCGCGGGCTTGCGGCGCTGGCCCTGTGCTGCGGCATGGGTACTGCCTGCGCGCAGGCGGCCGACATACCGCCCGACGTGCCACGCGCCGCGCTCGAGACCCGGCTGGCCTATATCGTGACCGACCACCCCGAGATTGATGATGTATCGAAGGAGGGGCTTCAGGGCCTGTCGGACTACGTCAACGCCCGCACCTCCGCCGTGCTTGGCCACCCCGATGGCGTGACGCCGGAGCATGATGACCTGTCCTATTACCCGCTCATCTACTGGCCGGTCACGCCAGATGCTCCCACCAGTCCCGCCCGCACTGCGGCGCTGAACACCTATATGCGCCACGGCGGCATCCTGCTGATCGACACGCAGGGCCAGGACCCGGCCACGGCCCCCGAAAACGCCAGCAGCTATACCGGCTCGGCACCCGGCACGGCAGCAGCACTCAAGCGCATGACGGCGGGGCTGGACCTTCCGCCGCTCACCCGGCTCGACAGCCACCATGTGCTCTCGCACACCTTCTACCTGCTGCATGATTTTCCCGGTCGGTACGATGGCATGCCCGTATGGGTGGCGCAGGAGGGCGACAGCACCAATGACGGGGTAAGTCCGGTCATCATCGGCAGCAATGACTGGGCACATGCCTGGGCGGTGGATGAAGCGGGCAACACGCCCTATGCCCCCGTGCCCGACGGGGCGGAACAGCGCGTTACGGCCTACCGTTTTGGCGTGAATGCCGTGATCTATGCCCTGACCGGCAACTACAAGGCGGACCAGGTGCATGTGCCTGCGCTGCTCAAACGGCTTGGGGAGTAAGCGGCATGCCTGACCTGTCGCGCCACATGATGGCGCTCAGCCCGCTTGTGCCCGCATGGTGCATCAACCTGCTGGTGGTGGCCTGCGCCGCACTCGCCCTGTGGGGCCTTGCCCGCCGGGTGCGCGGGAGCGTATGGCGGCTGCTGGCCGGACTGGGCGTGGCCTTGTGGCTGTACAACCCCCAGCGCATTACCGAGACATGGCACCCCCTGCCTGAAACAGCACTTGTGGTGGTGGACCAGTCGGCCTCGATGAACGAGCGCAACCGGGGCGAGATGGCGCGTAATGCGGCAACCCGCGTGCAGGCCGCCATGAACCGCGTGCCCGGCCTCGTGCCGCGCATCGTGACCGTGCGCGAGGCCCAGCATGGCGGCACGCGGCTGTTTGCCGCATTGCAGCAGGCAGCGGCTGATATTCCCCCCTCCCGCCTGGCGGGCGCGGTGCTGATTACCGATGGCGAGGACCATGACGTGCCCGCCGCCGTGCCCGACACGCTCAACCCCGATGATGGCAACGGCCACCACACGCTTCTGCCGCTGCACGTGCTGCTGACCGGCAAAGGCGAGGAAACCGACCGCCACCTGCGCGTACTTCAGGCCCCGCCCTTCGCCATCGTGGGCAAGGACGTGACCATCCGCGTGCAGATCGATGACCAGGGGGCACCTGCCCAGCCCGGCGCCACCACGCAGCTCACGCTCACGCAGGGCGATGGCGCGACCTTCACCCGGCCAGTCAGGATTGGTGAGCCGCAGGACATTACCCTGCCCGTCACCCACCCGGGCGAGATGCTGGTGGGCCTGTCCGCCCCCGAACTGCCCGGCGAGGTCTCCACGCGCAACAACCATGATGTCATCCGCATCAACGGCGTGCGCGACCGGCTGCGCGTGCTGCTGGTGTCAGGCACGCCCAACCAGGGCGAGCGGGTGTGGCGGCGGCTGCTCAAGGCCGACCCTTCGGTTGACCTCGTGCACTTCACCATCCTGCGGCCACCCGACCGTGATGACGGCACGCCGCTTTCCGACCTGGCGCTGATCGCCTTCCCGGTCAATGAACTGTTCCAGCAGAAAGTGGGACAGTTCGACCTCATCATTCTCGACGGGTTTGAAAACCGCGGCATCCTGCCCGAAGCCTATCTGCGCAACATCGTCAACCATATCCGCGAAGGCGGTGGGCTGCTGCTGATTGGCGGGCCGGAATTCCTTACCGCAGGCTCCCTTCAGGATACGCCGCTTTCCGATATCCTGCCCGCGCATGTGACCACGGACAATGGCATGGCCATCAGGCGTTTTCAGCCTGACCTGACCGAAACCGGCATGCGCCACCCGGTTACCTCCGGCCTGCCGGGCGCGCCCGAGCATGCGGGGGCCAAACCTGGCTGGGGGCCGTGGTACCGCAGCCTGCGCAGCGATTCCGCCCGGGGCGAGGTGCTGATGACCGGCCCCGACCACCAGCCCCTGCTGGTGCTCGACCATGCGGACAAGGGGCGCGTGGCCTTCCTCATGTCCGATCAGGCCTGGCTGTGGTCGCATGGTGAGGGCGGCGGCGGCCCGCAGTCCGAACTGCTGCGCCGCATCTCGCACTGGCTGATGAAAGAGCCGGAACTCGAGGAAAACCAGCTTGAGGCCAGCATTACGGGGGGGCAGATGACCATCACCCGCCGCTCGGTCACCACCGGGCCTGCGCCGGTGGTGCATGTCACGGCGCCTGATGGCGCCAGCCGGCAGGTCACACTCGAGCCCGCGGGCAATACCGGCCTCGCCCGCGCCCGCCTGCCCGCAACACAGGAAGGCATATGGACCGTGCGTGATGACGCCGGGCATGAAGCCTTCGCCGCGCCGCGCGCGGAAGACCCGCTGGAGTTTGCCGACCTGCGGGCCACGGCATCCGTGCTTGGCCCCATGGCGGCGGCAACCGGTGGCGGCGTGCACTGGCTTGGCGCGGACGCGCAGGCTCCTTCCCTGCCGAAGATGGTGATGGCAGACGCAGGCCACGCTTCATCGGCCAGCCGTTTTGCCTTCCCCGCCCGCAATGCGCACAGCGTGTCCGGGCAACAGGCAAGTGCCGTGCTCCCGGCCTGGGCCGTGGGGCTGTTCGTGCTGCTGATGGTGTTCATGGCATGGTGGCGGGAGAGTCGGCCGTGAGAGCCTTATTGAACCCAAATTATTGATAAAGAAGAATAAAAGTTTTGGGGCACCGCCTTTTTTCAAAAAGGCGGCGTTCTGTGAAGCGTTCTGACGAATGCTTTATCCACAACACCTTTATGATTGCCCGATGTTGAGCAGACTGGCTTTTCAGGCAGCCGTAGCGGGGAAGTGGATTAATCGTCGCATCAACCATCATTTTGCGGTAATCAGCAGAACCGGCAGGCGGCGTAGGGCTGTTGCGCGGCTGGCTGAACGTTCACTCTCGGGACAGGACATGATTTCCAGATCCGGTATATATCTTCTTGTCGCCGCCCTGTTCGCGGGCCTTCCTGCCGTGTGCATGCCGCTGCATGTGGCCCATGCACAGGACGCCGAAGACTCTGAAGCCGAGTCCGAAGCTGCCGACGCCGCCAAAAAGGCCGAAGCCCGCCGCGCGGCCAAGGCGGCAGCGCCTCCAGCCGCCCTGCCCGGTGCTGAATCGCGCGAGGAAGAGCACGGCCACGCCAATGCCGACATGAACCCGACCAATGCGCTGTTCGATGCGATCAACCGTGGCAGCCTTGGCGCGGCGAAGGAAGCGCTGAACCGCGGGGCCGACATGATGGCCCAGAACCAGCTGGGCCAGACGCCGCTTGATATGGCGATCGACCTGAACCGTAACGACATCACCTTCCTGCTGCTGTCGATGCGCACTTTCTCGGATGCCGATCCGCATTTCGCCTCCAACAACCTTGAAAGCGGGGAAGACGACACCCCGCCACTCACCATGCCCCGGCATGCCTCGACCACCGCCTCACCCGACCGGCGTTATGATGCGTCCGGCGGCCATGCCGACCCGTCAATCGGGTTCCTGGGCTTTGGCGGCAGCTAGACTTACCGGGAGTGCCTGAAATGCTGGCGCATCAGAGGCTGCTTTTTTAAGTTACGGCAGTCTTTTCCAAAGCTTTTAAAAAAAAGCTTCACCAGAAACGTCTTTCTTCATGAGGCATCGTTCAGGCTGGTCTCAAGCGTGGTGATCTCGTGCCAGAGCTCATCGGCCGTGCGCTGTGGCGGGCGGCGGGTGTTGGTCAGCACGACGAATTCCAGCGTCATGGGGCGTGTGGAATAACGCTGGCGGCTGACACGGTAGCGCTTGTAGGGGCGGGTAAAGACCTGCACCGCACCGCGCTCGCAATTGGCCTGCAGCATGTCCCTGAGCGCAATGAAGCCATCGGTGCTGTAACTCGTGGCGATCCAGCGCGTATCGAGCACCGATAGCAGGTGCCGGTAGGCCGCAAGCGCCTGCCTGCGGTGGTTGTAGGGGCTGCGCCGCTCGGTGCGCCAGTCCTGGCGTATGGCCGCCTTGTCGCGCCCGGTAATCTTGGGGGCCAGGGGCGGGCTGTCCCACAGGGCGATGGTGTTGAGCACGTGATAATTGGCGCCATAGGGGTGCTGGTTGTAGGGCGGGTCGATATAGGCGATGGCCGCCTCCCCCACTTCCCCCGCCAGGGTGTCGGCCAGGGCATGGGCATCCATGCGCAGCACCCTGTTCTCATGCCCGTTATCAATAAAGGCCGCCGGGCGTAGCGCAAGGTCGGCGGCAATGCGGTACAGCGCCGTGCCCGTGCGCCCGCCCCAGCCGTGGTGAAACCCCTTGAACAGCCCGCTGGTATTGCTGTTGTAGCTGGCGCTGTACAGCAGCGGAGCCAGCAGGCAGGCCTTCTGCTCCGCATCAAGCAGGCCATCGTGTTCCCACCGGGCAATCTGCGCGCGAATGGCGTCGATGCGCATGCCATTCTTGCGCATGTAGAACATCCGGTCGCGCGCGGTGTCATAATGCACGTCATCATCAGGGCACAGGTGGCGGGTGATCCAGCCTTCCAGCGGCGGCAGGGCGTTGAGTTCCGCCATGACCTGCTCATAACTGCGCCCGCCATGAAAGACCGGCGCGCGTGACTGGACGATATGGCAGCGGTTGATCTGTTCGCTATAGGGCTCCCAGTCATTGCACAGCACGCGAAAGCCAAGCCGCTTGGCAAGCCTTGATACGACGCCGGTGCCCGCAAACAGGTCGATGAAGTCCGTGCGGGGCGGCGCCTCGCCCGTGGCCGCTATGGCCTGCGCGATCAGGCCGAGCAGCTTGCGCTTGTTGCCGATATAGGGAATGAGCTGGCTGAACAGGTAATCCCCGGTCAGCAGCGCGGAATGGCGGCCCGGGCTCCATTCCATGCCGGACGGGCCATGCGGCCCGTCAGGATCGGGGTGCCGGTTCATGCCACCCTGCCTTCCCCCGCCATCAGGATGCGACGGCTGCCTGCTCCGCCCGGATCTCGCTGCGCAGCGTATCGAGTTGCACCAGTTCGCCTTCGTGCTCGAAATACCAGAACGTCCAGCCATTGCACGAAGGCGCATTGGTCAGCGTCGCCCCCATTTTATGAATGGAGCCCCGGTGCCGTCCGCTGACCAGCGTGCCATCGGGCGAGACGGTGGCGCGCACGCGCTTCTGCCGGTCCATGAGCACGGTGCCCGCAGGCACCATGCCGCGCTCGACCAGCACGCCAAAGGGCACACGCGGGCTTTCGCGCCGGGCGGGGGTGGTCAGCACGCTGTCAAGCGGCACGGGCTTTTCGCGCCGGGCGCGGCCTATCGCGGCCTCGGCATAATCGGGGTGGCGCTCGATGCCGATAAAGCGGCGACGCAGCCTGCGCGCCATGGCCGTGGTGGTGCCGGTGCCGGTAAAGGGGTCGAGCACCACGTCATCCACATTGGTCGAAGCCACGAGCACGCGGTGCAGCAGGCTTTCTGGCTTCTGGGTGGGGTGCAGCTTCAGGCCGTGTTCGTTGCGCAGCCGCTCGCCGCCGGTGCATAGCGGCAGGTACCAGTCCGAGCGCATCTGCACATCGTCATTGAGCGCCTTCATGGCCTGATAGTTGAATCGGTAGCGGCTGTCTGGGCCGCGCGCGGCCCAGATCAGCGTTTCATGCGCGTTGGTGAAGCGCCGCCCCCGGAAGTTGGGCATGGGGTTGGACTTGCGCCAGATCACATCGTTCAGGATCCAGAACCCCAGATCCTGCAAAATCGCCCCGATGCGGAAGATGTTGTGATACGAGCCGATGACCCAGATCGTGCCATCCTTGCGCAGCACGCGGCGGGCCTCGGTCAGCCAGGCGCGGGTGAATTCGTCATAGGCCCGCAGATCGGCGAATTTGTCCCAGTCATCATCCACGCCATCGACCACGCTGTCATCGGGGCGGCGCAGTTCCCCCTTGAGCTGGAGGTTGTATGGCGGATCGGCAAACACGCAGTCGATCGAACCTGCGGGCAGGGTCTGCATCATCTCGACACAGTCGCCACGCAGCACCTGGTCAAGGGGCAATTCCATCATTACCGCACCGCTCATGAATTGTTCAGCATGATGGCTGCTCCGCGCTTGAATGTAAGGAAGAAGGACCGGCAGCCTGCATGATGCGGCGCACCGTGCCGAATGCCGCCCGGTGGTGGGGGCTGACGCCGTGGGCCATCAGGCCCGCGCGGTGGATGGGAGTGCCGTAACCGGCATTGCGCTCCCAGCCATAAGCGGGCCAGCGCCGGGACAGGCGCTCCATGGCCCGGTCGCGCACGACCTTTGCCACGACCGAGGCCGCGGCAATGGACAGGCTGACCGCATCACCGCCCACGACGCATTGCGCCGGGCACCCGAAATCGGGCGCGGCGTTACCATCGACCAGAACCAGTTCGGGCCATTGCGGCAGGCGGCCAACGGCGCGCTGCATGGCGATCCATGACGCGCGCAGGATGTTGTGCTGTTCGATTTCGGCCACGGAGGCCGCGCCCACCCCGATCAGGACATCAGGGGTGTCATGCAGCGTATCGTAAAGCTGCTGCCGGACCCTGGGCTTGAGCTTTTTTGAGTCATCAAGCGTGTCAGCCAGGTTGCCCGGCACGCCCGAGAGGAACATGACCGCCGCCGCGACGACCGGACCCGCCAGCGGGCCGCGACCGACTTCATCGACACCGGCGACCCGTCCCCCATGGGCGTGCTCAAGCGTGTAATCCGGCATCCAGTCCTTCCCGTCCGGGTGCGAATCGGGGTTCAGGCCCGATTCGCACCAGATTCATGTTCTGGAAGGATGGAAACCATTTTTATGCACGGTTGTGCAAGATGCTGTGGACTCATCGAGTCCCTTAAAATGAAAAAAAAACGACTCGAGCCGCGATCAGCCCTTGCGACGGGGGATGAAAATCAGCCCCATGATGGTGCCGAGCACCGCCGCGATACCGAGGGAAAACAGCGGGCGTTCACGCACGAAGGTCACGGCGCGCTCGAGCTTGCCTTCGCCTTCATCGTACAGATCGGCAAATTCCTGCCGCGCCATGCCCGAAAGCTGGTCGATCTTGCCTTCGGCCTGCATGCCCACATTGCCCGTAAGGCCGCCAGCGGCGTCCTTCAGGCGGCCAATGCCTTCATCAACCATGCCTTCGCCCTTGGTCTCGATGTTTTTTGCCTTGTCTTCAGACATCACTCACACTCCGTAATATCGCTGTTTTGTAGCGTGGACCCATAACGCCACGATGGCGCTTGCAGTTCCGTACCTCTTATTATCATGCATGATGACGCCGCCCTTGACGACAGCCCAAACCGAACGGCCCGCGCCCGGCACCGACATGCCTCCCCTTTCGCCCCGGCGCAAAAGGCTCATGGCGCTGATCGTATCGAGCCTGATGATGATGGAACAGATCGATGGCACGGCGCTGACCACGGCGCTGCCCGCCATGGCGGCGGACTTCCATGTCGATATTCCACAGACCAGCATCACGCTTACGGTCTACATGCTGGGGCTTGCGGCGCTGATCCCGGCCTCGGGCCGCATTGCCGAGCGTTTTGGCAACCGAGTCACGCTGCGCTGGGCCATTGTCGTGTTCCTTGGCGGCTCGCTGCTTGGCGGGCTTGCGCCCAACCTGCCCGTGCTGGCGCTCGCACGGCTGGTGCAGGGGCTGGGCGGGGCGATGATGGTGCCGGTGGGCCGGCTCGTGATCCTGCAGAACGTGCCCAAATCGGAGCTGATGTCGGCCATGGCGTGGGTCATGCTCACCGCCACCATCGGCCCCATGGCAGGCCCGGTGCTGGGCGGCGTGCTGACCTCGCTGCTGTCATGGCGGTGGGTCTTCTACATCAACATCCCGCTCGGGCTGCTGGCCATCGGGCTGATCGGGCGGTTCATTCCGCAGGTGCGCATGCCCCATCCCCCGCCGTTTGACCTCAGGGGCAACGTGTGGTGCGCGCTGGCGCTGGCGGGGCTGATCTTCGGGCTGGAACTGCTGACCCATTCCGGCACGGCCCGCATCATGGCCTGCGCCCTGCTCGTTCTGCCGCCGGTGTGCAGCGTGGCGTATATCCGCCACGCGGGCCGGGTCGCGCACCCGGTGCTTGACCTGTCGCTGCTGCGGGTCAGCACCTTCCGCATCTCGGTCATCGCGGGGGCGTGCACGCGCATCGCCACCGGGGGCATCATCTTTCTCCTGCCCTCCCTGCTCCAGACCCGCTTTGGCGCGAGTGCCGCGCAGAGCGGGCTGATCACCTTCATCGCCCCCATGGGCGCGCTGGTCATGCGCTTTGCCACGCCCTCGCTTTACCGCGCCCGGGGCTACCGTGCCGTCATGTGCGCCAGCAGCCTGACCCTGCCCTGCGTGTGCCTGCTGCTCGCCCTGTACAACCCCGCCATGGGCACGGCCGTGCTGCTGGCGCTGCTGGCCGTGCATGGCATGGGGCAGACCACGGTCTATACCGGCTACAACACCATCGCCTATGCCGACATGCCGCCTGCGCGCATGGGGGCTGCGACAAGCCTGTATTCAACCGCCCAGCAGGTCATGCTCACGCTGGGCATATGCTTTGCAGCGGGGGGACTGACCTCCGCGCGCCTGGTGCTCCCGCCATCACTCCAGGCGCAGGACTACCGCCTGACCTTTATCCTGTGCGGCCTTGTCGCCATGATCGCGCTGCCTGTCCTGCTGCGGCTTTCGCCCAATGCGGGAGCGGCGGTGAGTGGTCATGACCACACCGCCACACAAAAGGACCGGTTATGAAACATCGGGAGGTTTTTCGCCCTTCCACCTGCCGGATGGGATGTTACATTCGCTAACTTATTCCATTCACGCGCCATGTTAATACTGGGGCAATCCCAGGTTCGACCTTACGCTTTTTTTATAATGGCCCGGTTATTCACACCGGCCCCAACCGACAGCAAGCAGGCAGAAACCCGACCGCATGGATACAACGCCCCCCCCGCCCCGCGCCAGCGCCACCCCCACGCCCCCGACCGACCGACCGCGCCGCGGGCGGCGCGTGCTTTACCTGGCGGGCGGGGCGCTGGCGGTCATCCTGGCGGTCGCTTTCCTGCGCCCCCATGCCTCCACCCACAAAAAGCACGCCACAAGCGGCGACCAGCCGGTGGCGGTCACCGCCGTAAGCAAGGGCGACATGCCCGTGGTGCTGACGGAACTCGGCACGGTGGTGCCCATCACCAACGTCACCGTGCAGTCGCGCATTGATGGCTACCTGATGCAGGTGCTCTTTACCGAGGGGCAGCATGTGCACAAGGGCGACCTGCTGGCCCTGATCGACACGCGCCCCTATGAGGTGCTGCTGGCGCAGTATGAAGGCCAGCTGGCACAGGACGTGGCCCAGCTTAAAGCCGCGCAGGTGGATAACGCCCGCTACCAGCGCCTGATCCAGCAGAACAGCGTTGCCGCCATGACGGCCAAGGACCAGCAGTACAAGGTCGAGCAGCTCGAAGGCACGGTCAAGGCCGACCAGGCGCTGGTCGATAACGAGAAGCTCCAGATCACCTACTGCCATATCGTGGCCCCCGTTGACGGGCGCGTGGGCATCCGTGAAGTGGACATGGGCAACTACATCACTGCGGGCCAGACCAATGGCCTCGTGATCCTGACGCAGATGCAGCCGATCTCGGTCATCTTCACCCTGCCTGAAAACGACATCGGCCCCGTGGCCACCCGCCTGCGCGAAGGCACGCCGCTTGAAGTCGATGCCTGGGACAGCGCCAACCTCAACAAGATCGCCGCCGGCCAGGCCAGCGTGCTCGACAGCCAGATCGATACCTCGACCGGCACGGTGCGCATGCGCGCGATCTTCCCCAACTCGCACGAAGAGCTTTTTCCCAACCAGTTCGTCAACGCCCGCATGCTGGTCAGCACCGACCATGACGCCCTGCTCGTGCCCACCAATGCACTGCAGAACGGCCCCAACGGCCAGTTCGTGTACGTCGTCAAGGCGGACAGCACGGTCGAGGTGCGCAACGTCAAAACCGGCCATGCCAACAACACCATGACCGTGGTGACGGATGGCGTGAAGGAAGGCGAGCGCGTGGTGACCGATGGCGTGGACCACCTGCGTGATGGCGTAAAAGTCAGTATTCCCCAGGCCGCCGACAGCCCCGCCGCCCCGCAGAAGGGCAAGGAGTAGGGTGCGCGCCCGCCTGCCCGCCCCCCTGCCTGACCTGCCCTGCGCGTTGCCGGAGATTGCCGCGTGAATCCCTCCCGCCTTTTCATACACCGTCCGGTCGCGACCACGCTGCTCATGCTGGCCATCCTGCTGGCGGGGCTGCTGGGCTATCACTTCCTGCCCGTATCGGCCCTGCCGGAGGTGGAATACCCCACCATCACGGTGCAGACCTTCTACCCCGGCGCCAGCCCTGATGTGATGGCCACCTCCGTCACCGCCCCGCTTGAAACACAGCTCGGCGAAATGTCGGGGCTGGAGCAGATGACATCACGCTCCTCAGGTGGCTCATCGGTCATTACCCTGCGCTTTGGCCTGACCATGACCATGGACATTGCCGAGCAGGAAGTGCAGGCCGCGATCAACCAGGCCAATTCCCTGCTGCCCACCGACCTGCCTGCCCCCCCGGTCTATGCCAAGGTCAACCCCGCCGATACGCCGGTCGTGACCCTTGGCATCTCGTCCAAGACCATGCCGCTGACGGAGGTGGAGGATTATGTCGATACCCGCCTGGCCGAGAAGATCAGCCAGATCTCGGGCGTGGGGCTCGTTACACTTTCGGGCGGCAACCGCAAGGCGCTGCGGGTGCGCGTCAACATCCCCAAGCTGACCTCGTTCGGCATCGACCTCGATACGCTGCGCACCACCATTGGCAACGTGAACATCAACTCCCCCACCGGCACGTTCGATGGCCCCAAGCGCGCGACCACGCTACGCATTGATGGCCAGATCACCGGGGTGCAGCAGCTGCTCGACCAGGTCATCGCCTACCAGAACAATGGCCCCGTGCGCATCCGCGACGTAGCCAGCGTGGTGATCGGCCCCGAGAACACCGAGCTTGCCGCCTGGGCCAACCGCACGCCAGCCCTGGTCATGAACGTGCAGCGCCAGCCGGGTGCGAACGTGATCGCGGTGGTGGACAACATCAAATACGCCCTGCCCCGCCTGCAGGAATCCCTGCCGCCGGGCATCACCATCACGCCGCTGACCGACCGGACCACCACCATCCGCGCCTCGGTGGAGGATGTGGAGTTCGAACTGGGTCTGGCGCTGGTGCTGGTTGTGGGCGTGATCTTCGTGTTCCTGCGCAATGTGCCCGCAACGCTGATCCCCAGCCTGTCGGTGCCGCTGTCGCTGGTGGGCACGCTGGCGGTGATGTACCTGTTCGGCTTCTCGCTCGACAACCTCTCGCTCATGTCGCTCACCATCGCCACGGGCTTTGTCGTGGATGACGCCATCGTCATGATCGAGAACATCGCCCGCTACATCGAGATGGGCGACACCCGCATGCAGGCCGCACTGAAGGGGGCGGGCGAGATCGGGTTCACCATCATTTCGCTGACCGTATCGCTGATCGCGGTGCTGATCCCGCTTCTGTTCATGGGTGATGTGGTCGGCCGCCTGTTCCATGAATTCGCCATGACGCTGGCGGTCACCATCATCCTCTCCGCCGTGGTCTCGCTCACGCTGGTGCCCATGATGTGCGCCCGCCTGCTGCATGAGCACGACACCAAGCACGCCGAACCGGCCTGGTCAGCCGCCATCGAGCGCTGGACGGTGGCCACGATCGAGGGCTATGGCCGCGCGCTCGATGTGGTGCTGCGCCACCGCAGGCTCACGCTGGGCGTGTTTGGCGCAACACTGATGCTGACCGGCGTGCTGGCGGTTATCATTCCCAAGGGGTTCTTCCCCGTGCAGGATACGGGCGTGATCCAGGGCATATCGGTCATGGCGCAGTCCACCTCGTTTACCGCCATGAAGCGCCACCAGCAGGAACTCGCCGAGCGGATCCTGCAAGATGAGGACGTGGCCAGCCTGTCCTCCTTCGTGGGGGTGGACGGGCAGAACGTCACCCTCAACCAGGGGCGCTTCCTCATCAACCTCAAGCCGGTGGACAAGCGCTCGTCGACCGCGCAGCAGGTCGCAACCCGCCTGCGCGCCGAGACCGCCGACATAGCGGGGGCCGAACTGTACGTGCAGCCGGTGCAGGACCTCTCGCTCGATACCTCGGTCGCCGCCACGCAGTACCAGTTCCTGCTCGAAAACCCGGACTACAACCAGTTCACCACCTGGGTGCCGAAATTCATTGCCCGCCTGCAGCAGGAGAAGGCGCTGTCCGACGTGACATCGGACCTGCAGGCGTCAGGCCTCGTGGCGCATGTCGATCTCGACCGCACCACCGGCGCGCGCTACTCGATTACGCCACAGACCATCGACAACGTGCTGTATGACAGTTTTGGCCAACGCCAGATCTCGACCATCTTCACCCAGTCCAACCAGTACCGCGTGATCCTTGAGGCAACGCCCGCGTTCCAGCAGGACATGGGCTCGCTGAGCCAGATCTATCTGCCGGGCATCAGCGGCAATGCGGGCGAGAGCACCTCGGGGCCTACCCGCTCGCCCACGTCGGGGCTGGTGCCGCTTGCCTCCGTCACCACGGTAACGCAGGATACCGCACCGCTGCTCATCACGCATGTGGGGCAGTTCCCGGCCACGACCGTCTCGTTCAACGTCAGGCCCGGCTATGCGCTGGGGGATGCGACGGATGCGATCGAGCGCGCGGCGAAGGACATCCACCTGCCCTCGAGCTTCCAGACCTCGTTCCAGGGCACGGCGGCGGCCTTCCGCAGTTCGCTGTCAAACGAGGCATGGCTGGTGCTGGCGGCGCTGGTTGCGGTCTATATCGTGCTGGGCATTCTTTACGAGAGCTTCGTTCACCCCATCACCATCCTTTCCACCCTGCCCTCGGCTGGCATCGGCGCGCTGCTGGCGCTGTGGCTGACAGGATCGGGGCTGGACGTGATGGGCATCATCGGGCTGGTGCTGCTGATCGGCATTGTCAAGAAAAACGCCATCATGATGATCGATTTCGCGCTTGAGGCCGAGCGGGTGGAAGGCATGAGCCCGATCCATTCCATCCGCCACGCCGCCCTGCTGCGCTTCCGCCCCATCCTCATGACCACGCTGGCCGCCATGCTGGGTGCCGTGCCAATGATGCTGGGCACCGGCACCGGCTCGGAACTGCGCCGCCCGCTGGGCATCGCCATCGTGGGCGGGCTTGCGGTGAGCCAGCTGCTCACGCTGTTCACCACCCCGGTCATCTACCTGCTCATGGACGGGATCAGCCAGAAGCTGGCCCGCCGCTTTGGCGCAGCGGATGCGGCCAAGCCTGACGGCCAGCCCGGCCCGCAGGCTTCTGCATGAACCCGCTTGCCATCTTCGTACGCAGGCCGGTCGCCACCGTATTGCTGACGGTGGCGCTGATCCTGGGCGGCGTGATCGGCTATACCACCCTGCCGGTGGCGGACATGCCCAATGTGGACTTTCCGGTCATACAGGTGCAGGCGCAGCAGGCCGGTGGCTCGCCCGAGGAAATTGCAAGCTCGGTGGCCGCCCCGCTCGAGCGGCATCTCGGCGCCATTGCCGACCTGACGGAAATGACCTCGCAGTCATCGGCCAATCAGGCGCGGATCACGCTCCAGTTCTCGCTCGACCGCGACATCAACGGCGCCGCGCGCGACGTGGAGGCGGCGCTGCAGGCGGCCCATGCCGACCTGCCCTCCTCGCTGCGGCAGAACCCGAGCTACTTCAAGGCCAACCCCAACGGCGCGCCGGTCATGATCCTGGCGCTGACCTCGCGCACGCGCACGCCGCCGCAGCTTTATGACCTGGCCTCGAACGTGCTGCAGCAGCACCTTTCGCAGATTCAGGGCGTGGGCCAGGTCGAGATCGGCGGCAGTTCGCTGCCCGCCGTGCGGGTGGAGATGAACCCGCTGGCGCTGTACAAATTCGGCATCGGGTTTGAAGATATCCGCGCAGCCCTCGCCTCGGCCAACGCGCATACGCCCAAGGGCTTTATCGACCAGGGCGACAACCGCTTCGTGCTCTCCACCAACGACCAGGCGCATAACGCCCAGGCCTATCGCGACCTGATCGTGGCCTACCATGACAGCCGCCCCGTGCGGCTTGAGGATGTGGCCTACGTGCATGACAGCGTGGAAGACGTGCGCAACGCGGGCTACGTGGATGGCAAGTCCGGCGTGCTGGCCATCATCTTCGCACAGGCCGGGGCCAACATCATCAACACCAATGACCAGATCCGCGCGCAGCTGCCCATGCTGCGGGCCGCCCTGCCTGCGGATGTGGATCTTGGCAACTTCATGGACCGCTCCACCACCATCCGCGCGGCGCTGGCCGATACGCAGTTCACGCTGGTGCTGTCTGTCGTGCTGGTGGTGCTGGTGGTGCTCCTGTTCCTGCGCTCGCCGCGCATCACCGTCATCCCCGCCATTGTCGTGCCCACGTCCATCATCACCACCTTCGGCGCAATGAAGCTGATGGGGTATTCGATCGACAACCTCTCGCTCATGGCGCTGACCATTTCCACCGGCTTCGTGGTGGATGACGCCATCGTGGTGGTGGAGAACATCAGCCGCCACATGGAGGCAGGCATGGACCGGCTGCAGGCCACCCTGCTCGGCACGCGCGAGGTGGCGTTCACGGTGCTGTCGATTACGGTATCGCTGATTGCGGTGTTCCTGCCCATCCTGCTGCTCAGCGGGGTGGCGGGGCGCCTGTTCCATGAATTCGCCATGACGATGTCGCTCACCATCGTCATCTCCATGGTGCTCTCGCTCTCGCTTACTCCCATGATGACCTCGCGCCTGCTCAGGCAGTATGAAAAGCCCACCTCGGGCAGCGGCGTGTTCGGGCGCTTTGGCCTGTGGCTGGAAAGAGGGCTGACCGCCGCCCAGCAGGGCTATGCCCACTCGCTGGAATGGGCGATCACGCACCGGCGCATCACCATCCTGTCGCTACCCGTCACCATTGCCATCATGGTTGGCCTGTTCATCAAGATGCCCAAGAGCCTGTTTCCTGAATCGGATACCGGCATGCTGATGGGCCACCTGATGGGGGATCAGTCGATTTCGTTCCAGGCCATGCAGTCGCAGGTGCATACGGTGCAGTCCACCATCATGGCGGATCGAGACGTGGCGCATGTCATGGGCTTCATGGGCGGGCGCGGCAGTTCCAACCAGGCCAACATGTTCGTCACCCTCAAGGACAAGTCGGAGCGCAACGACACCCCGGCCCAGACCATCGCCCGCATCTCCCACCGGCTGCGCAACATGGTGGGAGCGACGTTCTATGCTTCGGCGCCGGGCCAGCTGCGCATTGGCGGGCGGCAGAGCAATGCGGCCTACCAGTATTCGCTGCATTCCGATTCCTCGAAGGATCTGTACAAATGGACGCCGCTGCTGGTCTCGGCGTTGCAGAAGCATCATGAGCTGTCCGATATTTCATCGGATGTGCTGCAAGGCGGCTCGGCGCTTGACGTGCAGATCGACCGCGATACCGCAAGCCGCCTCAACATCACGCCGCAGCTTGTGTCAAACACGCTATACGATGCGTATGGCCAGCGTTCGGCCTCGGTCATCTATAATGCGCTCAACCAGTACCGCGTGGTGATGGAGGTCGAGCCCCGCTTCTGGGCGGACCCGACCACGCTCAAGCAGGTCTGGGTCAGTGTTGCGGGCGGCACGGCGGGCGGCGGCACGCAGTCCAACACCATCCGCGTCAAGACCGATGCGGGCACGACCGCCTCGCAGCTCAGTGCCCAGTCCTTCCGCAACCAGGTTGCCAACAAGCTTGCGGGCGGCAACAGCGCCTCGACCGGGTCGGCGGTGTCCACCAGCTCGGAATCCATGGTGCCGCTCACGCTGGTCTCCACCCTCAGGCCCACCAAGACCGCGCTCAGCATCAATCATGACGGGCAGACGGTCTCGAGCACGGTCTCGTTCAACCTGAGCAATGGCGTCTCGCTCAGCCAGGCGGTGCAGATCATCAATGAGGAGATGGTGCGCCTGCACATGCCCGATAACATACAGGGCGCATTTGCCGGCAATGCCGCGCAGTTCCAGAAATCGGTCAATAACGAGCCGCTGCTCATCCTCGCCGCCCTGGCTGCGGTGTACATGGTGCTGGGCATCCTGTATGAAAGCTACGTGCACCCGCTGACCATTCTCTCCACCCTGCCCTCGGCCGGGGTGGGCGCGCTGCTGGCGCTGCAGGTGTTTGGCGAGGCGTTCTCGCTGATTGCCATGATCGGGGTGATCCTGCTGATCGGCATCGTGAAGAAGAACGCCATCATGCTGGTCGATTTCGCCATCACCGCCGAGCGCGATGAAGGCCATACCGCGCTCGAGGCCATCCGCACCGCGTGCCTGCTGCGCTTCCGCCCGATCATGATGACCACGTTTGCCGCAGCCCTCGGCGCGCTGCCGCTCATCTTCGGCCATGGCTACGGCTCGGAACTGCGCCGCCCGCTGGGCATCGCCATCGTGGGGGGGCTGCTCGTCAGCCAGGCGCTCACACTCTATACCACGCCGGTTGTCTATCTCTATCTCGACCATATGGGTGTAGCCTGCCGCGACCTTTTCAACCGGCTGTATGGGCGGCTGTCCCGACGCCATCGTCTTTCCCACCAGCAGGATTCCTGAACCGGATGACACCTCCCTCGCCATCCCCCATCCGTGCCAGCCACATGCCCGCCCGCCGCCCGCGCCGGGCAGGGCGCCTTGCCCTGGCCCTTGTGCCGCTCGCGGCGCTGGGCGGGTGCATGATCGGGCCGAAATACCATCGCCCCGCCGCCATCGTCTCGGCCCGCTTCAAGGAATTGCGGCCCGAACCTGGCTGGGAAGCCGCCAATCCCAGGCTTGCGGAACTGCCCAAGCATGACTGGTGGACAATCTATAACGACCCCGTGCTGAACGGGCTGGAGGCGCAGGTTGCGATCTCCAACCAGAACGTGAAGCAGTACGAGGCCAATTACCGTAACGCGCGCGCCATGATCGACAGCGTGCGCGCCCAGCTTTTCCCCACCATCAGCGGCAGCCTTGGCTTCAACCGCGCGGGGCATGGGGCGGGGTCGCTTTCCTCCACCGGCAGCAATTACGCCAAGGAGGGCACGACCTATAACACCTATGATATTGGCCCCAGCGCCAGCTGGGATCTCGACATCTGGGGCAAGATCCGCCGGCAGGTGCAGGAGCAGGTCACGGCGGCGCAGGCCAGTGCGGCCGACCTTGCCAACGCCACGCTATCCTATCAGGCGCAGCTGGCTACGGCCTATTTCAACCTGCGCTATCAGGACAGCCTGACCGACCTCTTGCGGCGCTATGTCCACTTCAATGAACAGGCGCTGCAGATTACCCAGAACCAGTTCGAGGCGGGCACCGCAGACCCGACCGCCGTGCTGCAGGCCCGCACCACGCTGGAGCAGAACCGGGCCTCGCTGGTGCAGGCGGGCATCAACCGCGCGCAGTATGAGCACGCCATCGCCGTGCTGGTGGGCAAGCCGCCCGCCGATGTCACGATCGCGCCGGCCGAGCTTGCGCGCACCGTGCCGCCCATTCCGGTCAGCGTGCCAGCTGACCTGCTGCAACGCCGCCCCGACATTGCTGCCGCCGAGCGCACGATGGAGGAATACAACGCCATGATCGGCGCGGACATGGCGGCCTTCTTCCCCGACATCACCATCAATGCCAGCTATTCACAAAGTGGCGGCGACCCGGTGACCTCGCTGATGCAGGCCATGAACCGGGTCTGGTCGCTTGGTGCCTCGGCCACTGAAGTGCTGTTTGAAGGCGGCTCGCGCACGGCCGCCGTGCATGAGGCCAACGCCCAGTATGACAGTGCGGTGGCCACCTACCGCCAGACCGTGCTGACAGCCCTGCAGAACACGGAAGACCAGCTCTCGAACCTGCGCATCCTGGCCGAACAGAGCAGCCAGCAGCAGAAGGCGCTGGACCTGGCCAACCGCACGGTCGAGGTCTCGCTCAACCAGTACCAGGCCGGAACCGCGATCTATACCACCGTCATCACCAACGAGAATTCGGCCCTGAGCGATGCCGAGACGCTGCTTGGCATCCAGCAGCAGCGCATGGTCGATAGCGTGAGCCTGGTGCAGGCGCTTGGCGGCGGATGGGATGCTTCCCGCCTGCCCAGCAAGAACTCGCTCCAGAAAGACAACCCGCTCCTGCCCTCCTTCATCCAGAAGGACACCAACAAATAGGCATGAAAAAACCCCCTGCGCCCGTGCGACAGGGGGTTTTTTCATAAAAGGGGATGGTGCCTACTTGAACAGCGCACTGGCCGTGAGCAGCGCGACCAGCAGGGTGATCACGAACAGCACGATCATGACAAAGAAAATAATCTTCGCCGCGCCGGCCGAAACCGCGGAAATGCCACTGAACCCGAACACGCCGGCCACGAGTGAGACAATGAGAAAAAACAGCGCCAGTTTCAGCATGGCTTATTTCCTTGCAGATCAGTCATACCCCGTTCAACGCGGCAGCAACGCATATGTTGCCTCAGCCGCGCCTGCGGCGCAGAAACGCGGTTACGATAAAGCCCAGAAAGGATGCGCCGAGCAGCGCAACTAGCGGGCGGTCGGCAGTCACGTCACGCAGGCTGTCGCAGATCTCGCCCATGCCCTGCTGCGCAGCACCACCAGCGCCCTGCATGCGGGCTGACAGCGGCATGCCGGAATCACCGACAAAACCATCCAGCCCGTCCTGAAGGCGGCCAATGCCTTCCTCGAGATGCGCTTCAAGATTGGGGGGATTGGTCATGTTCTGTCTTCCCTATGCTTGCCAGAGGCACAGGCCCGACCGCCCTGCCCCCATGCCTTCATGCCCACCTGCGCCAGGCAGGGTGAGTGCCGAGACTTATCATATCTCCGATGCCTGCCAATAGGCCGCATCCGCGCCGGGGTCGGCTTCACCGGCGATGAGCCGCTTCATCCGCCCGGCCATGGCGCGCACGGCAGTACCCTCATGCGGGCGTGGCCCCACCATGAAGTCGCCCTTCACCCCCGCCGGCTGCCCCTGCAGGATGATGATCCGGTCAGCGAGCAGCAGGGCCTCATCAAGATCATGGGTCACGAACAGCACCGTGCCCTGCCTGCGGGCATGAATGTCGAGCAGTTCGCGCTGAAGGCTGGCGCGCGTAATGGCGTCGAGCGCGCCAAAGGGTTCATCCATCAGCAGCAGGTCGGGTTCCACCGTCAGCGCGCGCGCAACCCCCACGCGCTGGCGCTGCCCGCCCGAAAGCTGGCGTGGCCACCGCCCGGCCCTGTCGGCCAGTCCCACCAGTTCAAGAGCTGACATGGCGCGGGCCTGCCGCTCGGCCCGGTTCAGCCCCAGCCCCTCGAGCCCGAGTTCCACATTGCGCCGCACACTGCGCCACGGCATGAGCTTGGCATCCTGAAACACCATGGCGGCGGGCCGGTGCGCCTGAGCAGGGCGCGATTGCAGCGTCACCAGCCCCTCGCTCGGCGGTACCAGCCCCATAATGACGCGCAACAGCGTGGATTTGCCCACGCCCGAGGGGCCAAGCAGCGCCACGAACTCGCCAGCCCGGATTTCAAGATCGACATGACGCAGGATGAAACTGCGCCCATGGTCGTGCGACAGGCCGATATTCTCCAGCCTTACAACGACATCTGCCGTGCCGGAGGCGGCTGTCTCGCGTATTGCCATCGTGTTCATCCCTGCCAGCCCAGCAACCTGCGCCGCACCAGCATGAACAGCATGTCTGTCACCGCATAAAGCAGCGCCATGGTGAGCATGTAGACCACCACCAGATCAGTCGCGAGCAGGCTTGAAGCCTGCATCATCCGCGCGCCAATGCCCGGCACGCCAAACAGTTCCGCCGCCACGACCGACATCCACGCCTGCCCGATGCCCGTGCGCAGCCCGTCGAGCACGCCGGGGCTTGCGGCAGGCAGGACCACCGTGCGCAGCCGCGCCCAGAAGCCGCCATGGCCAAATGCGGCAGCGACCTCATACAGGTCCGGGTCGATCGCGCGCACCGCGCCGTAGGCTGCGTAGAAATTGATCCAGAACACCGAGATGGCGATGATGAACGTGGCTCCCGCCGTGTTTAGCCCGAACCACAGGATGGCAAATGGCACCCAGGCCAGCCCGGGAATGGGGCGCAGCACGCGCACGATGCCCGAGAGCAGTCCATCGAGCACCGGCAGCGCCCCACACAGCAGCCCCACCAGCGTGCCCGTGACCGAGCCTGCCACAAGGCCCGTCAGGTAATGGGTCAGGCTGTCGCGGATGGCCTGCACCCACGCCCCGCTGCGCACCTCATCAAGCCATGCCGGACCGAGGCTGGAAGGCGCTGGCAGGAAGCCGGACTGTATCCACCCCCCGCGCACGGCTCCTTCCCATACGCCAAACAGCACGGCCAGCCCCGCTAGCCCCAGAGCAGGACGCAGCAGCCGGGAGCGGGCCTGATTCATTGCCGGACCTGCCGGTAGGTTTCAAGATCGAACAGATCGGCCACCGGTTCCGCCTTGCGCAACAGCCCGCTTTCAACCTCGAAATCCTGCAATTTGCCCACGGCCTCCACGATCCGCTCAGGATCGGACACATAGCCTGCTGCCGAGGCTTTCAGCGCCTCGACGATAATCGCCCTGGGCAGCATGCCACCGCCAAGCGCCTGCTGCACGTAAGGCGCGGCCTGCTCGGGGTCAGTCGCCAGAAGCTGCGTGGCCTTGACGAAAGCACTGACAAACGCCTTTTTCCACGCGGCCCGGTCAGGTGCGTTTTCATTGACGATGGCCAGCACCGATCCCGGCTGGCCGGGCATGAGGTCATGACCCGAGGCCAGCACCCGGGTGGCCGGCAGGCGATGGCGGATAATAGTCAGCGCCGGTTCGCGCAGGATGGCGCCATCAACCGCGCCAGCCAGAAAGGCCTGCTGGGCGGCATCGATATCGATCCCGACAATATCGGCCACCTGCTCCGGGTCCAGCCCGTTGCCCGCCTTCAGCCAGTAGCGCAGCAGCGTATCAGGCACCGAGCCCAGGGGCTGGGCGGCAAGTTTGGGCTTGTGCCCATCTTTCGCGGCAAAATCAGCCAGGCGCTGGCGCAGCGCATCGGGCGTGAGCGTTACCGGCTGCTCGGGCAGACCCATGGCCAGATCCCCGCGGGCAACGACTTCGAGTTCCTCCGTCGCCGCACTGGCCACAACCTTGACGTCCGCCCCATGCGCACGAGCCTGCAACAGCGGCAGGACACCAGCCACATAGGCATCAATCTTGCCCGATATCAGCGCCTGTATGGCCTGCGGCCCTGACTGGAAGCGCACAAGCTGCAGGTCCACGCCCGCTTCCTGCCCCCAATGCGTGCCCTGCATGACAAAAAGCGGCGCCGAGCCGATTACGGGAATATAGCCCACCCGCACGGAGGCCGCCTGCACCGTGCCGCACAGCATCATCACGCTGGCCATGGCGTAAAGCCCGCACCGTAACAAATGCCCCCAAACCTTTGCTGCCATGTCTTACGCCCTATCCTGCCGCGCAGGGGAACCCCTGCTGGTAAGAGATTTTTTAAAAACACCCGCTTGATAAAAGATGTCGCGTGCCGCCTGTTTTCAAAACGGACGCTGGTCTTCAAAGCTTTTTAAACAGCCCTCAAGTGTATTAATCAATAATATACGCAATCCTGCCTGTATATCTATATAACGATAAAAAAGATCAATTAGGCTGCGGGCACAAAAAAACCCGGCATAAAGCCGGGTTTCCTTGAAGGAACGCGGTTCCTCAGGCTGCCAGGTTTTCTTCCGTGGCGGCCTCGGGGCGCGGACCGCTGTCCTGGCCCTTGGCCGACACATCGCGGTCAACCAGTTCGATCACGGCCATGTCGGCCGCATCGCCATGACGCATGCCCGCACGCAGCACGCGGGTGTAACCACCCGAGCGCGCCTTGTAGCGGTCAGCCACGGCGGCAAACAGCTTGGACACGATCTTGTCGTCACGCAGCTGGGCGAAAGCCTGGCGGCGGGCATGCAGATCGCCGCGCTTGCCAAGAGTGATCAGCTTTTCCACGACCGGGCGGAGTTCCTTCGCCTTGGGCAGCGTGGTGGTGATCTGTTCGTGCTTGATCAGGGCGACAGCCATGTTGCGAAACATGGCCTGTCGATGGGACGAGGTAACGCCGAGCTTACGGCCGGCAACACCGTGACGCATGATGTAATTTCCTGTTTTATCCGGTTCGGAGGATCAGAACGGCTCGTCGAGCCTCTTGGCCAGATCTTCGATATTTTCCGGCGGCCACGCCGGCACATTCATACCCAGTGAAAGCCCCATGGCGGTCAGGACTTCCTTGATCTCGTTGAGCGACTTGCGGCCGAAGTTCGGGGTACGCAGCATCTCCTGCTCGGTCTTCTGAACCAGATCACCGATATAGACGATGTTGTCGTTCTTCAGGCAGTTGACACTGCGGACCGACAGTTCCAGCTCATCAACCTTGCGCAGCAGGTTACGGTTGAACGGCAGGTCATCCTGCGGCTCTTCCGTGCGCACCGTGCGCGGCTCATCGAAGTTGATGAACAGCTGGAGCTGATCCTGCAGGATACGCGCGGCCAGGGCCACCGCATCTTCCGGCGTCACCGCGCCGTTGGTTTCCACCGTCAGCAGCAGGCGGTCATAATCGGTGACCTGACCCACACGGGTCTGCTCCACCTTGTACGACACGCGACGGACCGGGGAGTAGATGGCGTCAACCGGGATCAGGCCAATCGGCGCATCTTCCGGGCGGTTTGCCGCTGCCGGAACATAGCCCTTGCCCATGTTCACGGTGAATTCCATCCCGAACTTCACCCCTTCATCAAGGGTGCAGATCACGAGATCGGGGTTCATGACTTCAATGTCATGCCCGGTCTGGATCTGGCCGGCACGCACTTCGCCGGGACCCGTGGCCGTCAGCACCATGCGCTTGGGGCCTTCACCATGCATCCGCAGCGCGAGCTGCTTGATGTTCAGCACGATGTCGGTCACGTCTTCACGAACACCCGCCACCGACGAGAATTCATGCAGCACGCCGTCAATCTGGATTGCCGTAACCGCAGCCCCCTGCAGGGACGACAGCAGAACCCGACGGATCGCGTTGCCCAGCGTCATGCCGAAGCCGCGTTCCAGCGGCTCGGCTACGACGGTAGCAATGCGTGAAGGTTCCGCCCCCGGTTCGACTTCCAGCTTTTCCGGCTTGATCAGGGATTGCCAGTTTTTCTGGAGGACCAAGGTAATGGCCTTTCAAGACTGATCTGCCACCCGAGAGTGGCAGATGGTACCCTGTGGCAGGATACCGGAATGACAATCTTCCCCCGCATGCGGGGGAAATACGACTAAGGCAGACGGCGTATCAGACGCGACGGCGCTTGCGGGGACGGCAGCCGTTATGCGGCACCGGCGTCATGTCACGGATGGCCGTGATCGAGAAGCCGACAGCCTGCAGCGCGCGCAGGGCGCTCTCACGCCCCGAACCCGGACCGGAAACCTCGATCTCCAGCGTTTCCATGCCGTGCTCGCGGGCCTTGCGGCCTGCATCTTCAGCGGCGACCTGCGCCGCATACGGCGTGGACTTGCGCGAGCCCTTGAAACCCTGGGCACCAGCGGAAGACCAGGCAATCGCATTGCCCTGCGCATCCGAGATGGTGATCATGGTGTTGTTGAAGGTGGACAGCACATGCGCCACACCGGAGATGATGTTTTTCCGCTCTTTCTTACGAATACGCGGAGCCGCAGCTTTCGCCATAATTTTCTCGATCCTGTCAGTTCAAACGGTGCACGGAACCCGCAGGCTCCATGCACTCATACCAGGCAATCCGCTGATTAGCGGGTCGCCTTCTTCTTGCCCGCAATAGCCACGGCCTTACCCTTGCGGGTACGGGCGTTGGTATGAGTCCGCTGACCATGGACAGGCAGGCCACGACGGTGGCGCAGGCCACGGTAGCAGCCGAGGTCCATCAGGCGCTTGATGTTCATCGCCACTTCACGGCGAAGGTCACCTTCAACGCGGTAATCGCTGTCGATCAGTTCACGGATCTTGCCGATCTCGTCGTCAGACAGTTCGTTGACGCGCCGCTCAGCCGGGATTTCCAGCTTGTCGCAGATCGCCTGGGCCTTGGTGGCCCCGATACCATAGATATAACGAAGGCCAATTGTGACCCGCTTGTTGCTAGGGATGTTCACGCCGGCAATACGTGCCACGCCACTTACTCCTCGTCCGCCCCTGATTCAGGGCACTAACTATCAGGCAGGGCTGCGTCACACCACCCGCCCTGTGTGGCGGGAGCATCGTGAACATACCGGTTTACGGACCGGCCAACCCCATCATCATACATTCTGGCCCTACGAGCCGCCCCTCATGGACGACTCACACGACGCTCATACCTTGAGGGCGCGCAATATACTGCTGCCCCCCATTGAGTCAATTATTTTGCATCACTTTTTGGTGATACGATCGATAACATCAAAGACCTGCTTCGTCACGTCATCGATATCCGCCATGCCGTCCACACGATACAGTCGGCCTTCCGCCTCGTAATAAGGCAGGATCGGCGCCGTAAGTTCCCGATAGGTCTTCAGGCGCGCAGCCACGGTGTCCCGCCGGTCATCTTCGCGGCGAATAAACTCGTGACCACCACACACATCGCATGTGCCTTCCACCTTCGGCCGCTTCGACACGTCGTTATATCCCGCGCCACAGCTGGCGCAGGTGTAACGGCCCGCGATGCGGTCGGCCAGGGCGTCCTCGTCCACATCCAGCAGCAGCACGGCATCAATGTGCTGCCTGCTACGGGCCAGCATGGCATCAAGCGCTTCCGCCTGCGCCCGCGTGCGCGGGAATCCATCAAGAATGAACCCCTTGGCGCAGTCCGGCTGGCGAATGCGGTTTTCAATCATGGCAATGATCAGGTCATCAGACACAAGCTGCCCATTCGCCATGACCGCCTTGACCTTCTGCCCCAGAGGGCTGCCGGTCGCGACTTCAGCCCGCAGCATATCGCCGGTTGAAATCTGGGCGATTCCGTAGCGTTCTTCCAGCCGCTTTGACTGGGTGCCTTTTCCAGCACCCGGCGGCCCGAGAAAAATAATATTCACCGCATTTTGCCCTTTCGGCCCCGTCCGCGACGCATGAGGCCCTGATACTGATGCGCCACGAGATGCGACTGCACCTGTGTCACCGTATCGATCGTCACGGTCACGATAATGATCAGACTCGTACCACCAAAATAGAACGGCACGTTGTAATGGCTGATCAGGATCTGCGGCAACAGGCAGACAGCGACAAGATAGAGCGCCCCGATGGTCGTGATGCGCGTCAGGATGCGATCAAAGAATGCCGCCGTGTTGGCGCCAGGCCGGATCCCCGGCACGAACCCACCCTGCTTGCGCAGGTTCTCCGCCGTCTCCTGCGGGTTAAACGTCACCGCCGCATAGAAATACGAGAAAAATACGATCATCGCCGCATAGAACAGCATGTAGAGCGGCTGGCCCTGCCCCAGCGATTGCCCCAGAAAGGACAGCCAGCCAGGCATCGAGCTGTTATTGACGAATCCCGCAATGGTAACGGGAATCAGCAATACCGATGAGGCGAAGATCGGCGGAATCGAACCTGCGGTGTTCACCTTCAGCGGCATATGCGTCGAATCACCGCCAAACATGCGCTGGCCGACCTGCCGCTTGGGGTACTGGATCACCACGCGCCGCTGCGCCAGTTCCATGAACACAATGAACGCAATGGTCACAGCGGCCAGCACCAGGAAAACCAGCACGAAAAACGGCGAAAGCGCGCCTGTATAGCCAAGCTGGAACAGGCTTGCGAGCGCATTGGGCAGGTTTGCCACAATACCCGCGAAGATGATCAGCGAGATGCCGTTACCCACCCCCCGCGACGTTATCTGCTCGCCCAGCCACATCAGGAACATGGTGCCGCCCACCAGCGTCAGCACGCACGAGACGATGAAGAACATGCCTGGTGAGACAACGGCCGAGCCCGCCTCCGTATGCATGTTCTCCAGCCCGATGGCGATGCCGTAGGCCTGGAACAGCGCAATGACCACCGTCAGGTAACGGGTATATTCATTCAGCTTGCGCCGCCCGCCCTCGCCTTCCTTCTTCAGGGCTTCAAGGGAAGGTATGGCCGCCGACATGAGCTGCACGATGATCGAGGCACTGATATAGGGCATGATGTTGAGTGCGAACACGGTCATGCGCCCCAGCGCACCACCCGTGAACATATCGAACATACCCAGGATACCGCCCTGATGCCGGGCCAGAAGCTGCCCCATCACCGTCGCATCGACGCCAGGGACGGGGATATAGGTGCCAATCCGGTAAACGATCAGCGCACCGAGGGTAAACCAGATACGCTTCTTCAGTTCCGTTGCGTTGGCGAAGGAACTGAAATTCAGATTGGCAGCCAACTGTTCGGCCGCGGAGGCCATGCGCCCATCCTTTCACAAGAACAGCGCCACCGCCGAAAACGGGACGCTGTCATGATAAAAAAAACCGCAGAAAGTAATAAAGCGATGCGCCCGCCGAGTGCAAGCAGCATCGCTTTTATCATGCTTCGGGTACAGAACGTGCCTGTGCCCCCAGCCGGTCATTCGGCGGCAGGAGCCTGCTGCTTCTGGACCTTGACCTGCACCTTGCCGCCAGCCTTTTCAACTGCGGCAATGGCACCGGCCGAAGCACCGGACACTTCAATGGTCACAGCGTGGTTCAGCGCGCCATCGGCCAGCAGGCGGATGCCATCGAAGCGGCCCGACCCGGCCAGACCGGCAGTGGCCAGAATCTCTTCCGTCACCACGGCCTTGGCATCGATCTTGCCAGCAGCAATCGCCTTGTCGAGCACGCCCAGATTCACCACCGCATAATCCTTGCGGAAGATGTTCTTGAAGCCGCGCTTGGGCAGACGACGGTAGATGGGCAGCTGACCGCCTTCAAAACCGTTCAGAGACACACCGGAGCGTGCCTTCTGACCCTTCACACCCTTGCCCGACGTCTTGCCCTTGCCAGAGCCGATGCCGCGACCAAGGCGCTTCTTGCGATAGCGCGCGCCCTCGTTGTCACGAAGTTCGTTCAGGTTCATCTCAATCCTCCACCTTGATCAGGTGGGACACCTTGCGGATCATGCCACGAACCGAAGGAGTATCCTCCAGCTCGCGGGTACGACCGATCTTGTTCAGGCCCAGGCCCACCAGCGTAGCCTGCTGGCCCGGCTTCTGGCCATTGCCAGAATGCACCTGGGTAACGCGAATGGTTGCCTTGGTATCAGACATCGGCCGCAGCCTCCGTCGCTACCGCAGCCTCGCGGCGCCCCAGGATGTCCGAAACCTTCTTGCCACGGCGGTTGGCAACCGAACGCGGGCTGGCGCAACGCTCCAGCGCGGCGAAAGTCGCCTTGACCATGTTGTGCGGGTTGCGGGTGCCGAGCGACTTGGCCACCACGTCATTGATGCCCAGGCTCTCGAACACGGCGCGCATCGGACCACCGGCAATGATGCCCGTGCCCGCATCAGCGGAACGCAGGACAACCTTGCCCGCACCGAAGTGACCGGCCACATCGTGATGCAGCGTACGGCCTTCCTTCATCGGAACGCGGATCATCGTCCGCTTGGCGCGGTCGGTTGCCTTGCGGATTGCCTCGGGAACCTCACGGGCCTTGCCCGCACCGAACCCGACGCGACCCTTCTGGTCACCAACAACAACCAGTGCCGCGAATGCAAAGCGGCGACCGCCCTTTACAACCTTGGCAACACGATTGATCGTGACCAGCTTGTCGACCAGATCGTCGCCTTCGCGGTCACGATCGCGACCACCCCGGCCGCCTTCTCTCGGTTCACGTGCCATTATGCGTGACCCTTTCGTCAGAACGAGAGACCGCCCTCACGGGCAGCCTCCGCCAGGGCCTTGATACGCCCATGATACAGATACGAGCCGCGGTCGAAAACGACCTTCGACACACCAGCAGCCACCGCGCGCTCGGCAAGAAGCTTGCCGACCGCACCGGCTGCCTTCACGTCCGTACCACCCTTGAGGGTGGAACGCAGATCCTTGTCGAGGGTCGAAGCTGCGGCCAGCGTACGGCCAGCGGCATCGTCGATCACCTGCGCGTAGATATTCTTGCCCGAACGGAACACCGACAGACGCGGACGGCCACCACTCTTGAGGCGAAGCTGGAAACGGAGGCGCTGGCGCCGCCGCTCCCGCAGATCCTTCTGCGTGCTCATTATTTCTTCTTGCCTTCCTTGCGACGGATGGTTTCCGTTTCATAACGGACACCCTTGCCCTTATAGGGCTCAGGCTTGCGGAAGCTACGGATATCAAGCGCAACCTGACCAACCCGCTGCTTGTCGATTCCCTCGACAGTCACGGCCGTCGGCCGCGGGGTGGTGATCTTGATGCCTTCGGGAATCGCATAGACGATGTCATGCGAATAACCGAGGTTCATGACCAGGTTCTTGCCCTGCACCGCAGCGCGGTAACCGGTCCCGGAGATTTCCAGAGTCTTGGAAAACCCTTCCGACACACCCTTGACCATGCTCGCGATCAGGGAACGCGTGGTCCCCCACATCATGCGGGCCTGGGCCTCGGTGCCAACCGGCTTTACCGCAACCTTGCCATCCGCGACATCAACGGCGATGTGACTGGACAGGGGCAGCTTGAGCTCCCCGAGCTTGCCCTTCGTGATCAGCACGCCATCAGCAACGGAAACCTGAACGCCCGACGGAACTTCGACGGGATATTTGCCCACTCGCGACATTTATCCCTCCTCAGAACACACGGCAGAGGACTTCACCGCCAACATTGGCAGCGCGGGCCTCCGCATCGGACAGAACACCACGCGGCGTCGACAGGATCGACACACCCAGCCCGGCATAGACACGCGGCAGTTCCTTGATCTTGGAATAGACGCGGCGCCCCGGTTTGGACACACGGTGGATTTCTTTGATGACCGGCTCGCCATCGAGATATTTCAGCTCGATGCGCAGCTGGGCCACACCCTTGCGCAGTTCCTCACGCGAGAAACCACGGATATACCCCTCGCGGCGAAGCGCCTCGAGAACACTGGCGCGCAGCTTGGAAGCCGGCGCCACGCAGGCAGCATGCCGTGCACGCTGCGCATTGCGGATCCGGGTGAGCAGATCACCCAAAGGATCAGAAAGTGACATCGTTCCCTGCCCTTACCAGCTTGACTTGACCATGCCCGGGATCTGACCATTAGAGGCCAGGTCGCGCAGGGCGATACGGCAGAGTTCAAACTTTCTGTAATTGGCGCGAGGACGCCCGGTGAGCTTGCAGCGCAGACGCACGCGCACGCGCGACCCATTGCGAGGAAGTTCAGCAAGCTTGAGCGACGCATCGAATCGATCTTCAACCGGCAGAGACCGATCCATGATGATGTTCTTCAATGCAGTCCGCTTAGCCCGGTCCCGGTCTGCCATGCGCTCGCGCTTGACATTCCGGTTTACGGCGGAAATTTTGGCCATGCCTTGTTTTACCCTCCGGAACCTGTCGGGCCAGTCCCAACGGTTTTCCAAACAACGTGTGTATTAGGTCTTCTGGACTTCAGACGGAAGCCCTTTCGCTACATTTTATGCAGCGAAGGGCAGATCAAACGCCTTCAGCAGAGCCTTCGCTTCCGCATCCGTCTTCGCAGTGGTCACGAAGATGATGTCCATGCCGCGGATTTCGTCTACCTTGTCGTATTCGATTTCCGGGAAGACAATCTGTTCCTTCAGCCCCATAGCGAAGTTGCCACGGCCGTCGAAACCCTTGTTCGCCGGCAGCCCGCGGAAATCACGCACGCGCGGCAGGGCGATCGTCACGAAACGATCCAGGAATTCGAACATCTGGGCACGGCGCAGCGTCACCTTGCACCCGATGGGCAGACCTTCACGGATCTTGAAGCCGGCGATTGCCTTCTTGGCAACCGTCTTGACCGGCTTCTGACCAGCGATAAGGGTCATTTCCTTGACCGCCGCGTCGAGCTTCTTCTGGTCGCCAGCGGCTTCGCCAACACCCATGTTCAGGACAATCTTCTCGAGACGCGGAACCTGCATCTCGTTCTTGTACCCGAATTCCTCACGCAGCTTCGCGCGCAGCTCGTCCTGATAACGCTGCTGCATGCGCGGCAGGGCGCGGGCTTCTTTCACTTCAGACATTCCCGCCCCCTCAGCCTTCGATTACTTCGCCGGTCGCCTTGGCGACACGAACCTTGCGACCATCTTCCAGAATACGGAAGCCGACTTTCGTCGGATCGCCGCTCTTGGGATCGATCAGCTTCAGGTTGGACAGGTGCACCGGCATTTCCTTCTGGACAATGCCGCCCTGCTCACCCATGCGCGAAGGGCGGGTATGACGCTTCGCAATGGCAACGCCACGCACCACGGCCTTGTTGGCCGCGGGCAGGACCGTAACGACCTCGCCACGGGTCCCCTTGGAACCACCGGTGGTGACCAGAACCTGGTCACCCTTCTTGATACGAGCAGCCATTACAGCACCTCCGGCGCCAGCGAGATGATCTTCATGAACTTGCGGGCACGCAGCTCACGCACGACCGGGCCAAAGATACGGGTGCCGATCGGCTCCTGCTGCTTGTTGATCAGCACGGCCGCATTGCGGTCAAAACGGATGGCGCTGCCATCAGCCCGGCGCACGGGGTAGGAAGTACGCACGATCACCGCCTGGTGAACATCGCCCTTCTTGACCTTGCCGCGGGGAATGGCTTCCTTGACGGACACGACAATCACGTCGCCGACCGAGGCAGACTTCCGCTTGGAACCGCCCAGTACCTTGATGCACTGCACCTGACGGGCGCCGGAATTGTCGGCGACGTCAAGGTTGGTCTCGGGATGGATCATGGTCTATGCCTTCTTTACGCCTGGGCGCCAGACGCAGCACCGGTGGCTGCCGCGAGCGGCTGGCCATTCCGGACAACGACCGTCCAGGTCTTGCGGCGGGAAATCGGCTTGCATTCTTCAATGCGCACCGTGTCGCCCACCTTGCATTCGTTCAAGCCGTCATGCGCCGCATACTTCTTCGAGCGACGAATGAACTTCTTATACAGCGGGTGGATAATGCGACGATCGACAAGAACCGTAACGGTCTTGTCCATCTTGTCGCTGGTTACCCGCCCGGTCAGGACGCGCCTTGGCATCGCCCGTCTCCCTTCAGGACTTTACTGCCGGCGCATGGCCAGCAGAACTCTTCTTAACAACCTGGGTCGCAATCGTCTTTACACGCGCGATCTCACGACGAACCGCACGCATGCGGGACTGCCCCTCGGTCTGACCGGTCGCATGCTGAAACCGAAGATTGAACTGCTCGCGCTTCAGATCGACGAGAAGCGTATCCAGTTCTTCAACAGTCTTGGCACGCAGATCGGCCGGCTTTGTTGCCTTTGCCATCTCACGCCTCTCCGATACGGGTCACGAATTTGGTCTTGATCGGCAGCTTCGCCGCACCGAGAGCCAGCGCTTCACGCGCGACTTCCGGCGGCACACCTTCGATCTCGAACAGGATTCGACCCGGCTTCACACGAGCCACCCAATATTCGGGCGACCCCTTGCCGGACCCCATACGCACTTCTGCCGGCTTTGTCGAGACCGGAAGATCAGGGAAAATCCGAATCCAGACACGACCCGCACGCTTCATGGCACGGGTAATGGCCCGACGGGCCGCTTCGATCTGGCGGGCCGTGATCCGTTCAGGCTGGAGAGCCTTCAGGCCAAAAGCCCCGAAATTCAGGGTTGTGCCGCCCTTGGCCAACCCATGAATGCGCCCTTTGTGGGCCTTGCGGTACTTTGTCCGCTTGGGAGAAAGCATTTTTCAAATCCTCACGCGCCGCCTGGCGCATCTAGGTCCATTGGACCCCGCAGTTAGCGCTGCGGGGCCTGTTCGGCGGCGCGACGGTCCTGCGCCAGCGGATCATGGGCAAGAATCTCGCCCTTGAAGATCCAGACCTTCACACCACAGGTGCCATAGGTCGTCTTGGCGGTCGCCACACCATAGTCGATGTCCGCACGCAGAGTATGCAGCGGCACCCGACCTTCACGATACCACTCGACGCGCGCGATTTCCGCGCCGCCAAGACGGCCCGAGCAGTTGATCCGGATACCCTGCGCGCCAAGGCGCATGGCGGACTGCACGGCGCGCTTCATGGCGCGACGGAAGGCAACGCGGCGCTCGAGCTGCTGGGCGATGTTCTCGGCCACCAGGGTCGCGTCGATTTCCGGCTTGCGGATTTCGACGATGTTCAGCGCGACGTCGGTCTTGGCCATGCGGGCCAGATCCTTGCGCAGCACATCGATGTCCTGACCCTTCTTGCCGATCACCACGCCGGGCCGTGCCGCATAGATGGTCACGCGCGGCTTCTTGGCCGGGCGCTCGATCACCACGCGGGACACGCCGGCACCTGCCAGCTTGCGGCGCAGGTAGGCGCGCAGCTTCAGGTCATCATGCAGCAGGCGGGCATAGTCCGCATCGGCGTACCAGCGGCTGTCCCATGTCCGGTTAATACCGAGCCGAAGCCCGATCGGATTAACTTTATGTCCCATGGATCAGGCCGCCTTTTTTTCGGTTTCAGCTTCGGGCTTCTTTTCGGCCACGACGATGGTCAGGTGGCTGAAAAACTTCTCGATGCGGGCCGAACGGCCACGACCACGTGCGTGGAAACGACGCATCACGATCGACTTGCCCACCTCAGCGCGGGCAACGACCAGCTGGTCAACGTCCAGCTGGTGGTTGTTCTCGGCGTTGGCGATCGCACTTTCCAGCGTCTTCTTGACCTGCTGGGCAATACGACGCTTGGAGAATGTGAGAGTGGCGATTGCCTGCGCGGCCGGCTTGTTGCGGATCAGACCCGCAACAAGGTTCAGCTTGCGCGGGCTGATGCGGATGTTCCGCGTCAGCGCCTGCGCCTCGGTTTCCGCGAGCGTGCGCGGATGCTTAGGCTTGCTCATGTTCAGCCCCGCTTCGCTTTCTTGTCCGAAGAATGACCCGTGAAGGTACGGGTCGGTGAGAACTCACCGAACTTGTGCCCCACCATGTTCTCGGAAACCTGCACGGGCAGGAATTTGTGCCCGTTATAGACGCCGAACGTCAGTCCGACGAACTGCGGCAGGATGGTGGATCGACGCGACCAGATCTTGATCACTTCGTTACGGCCCGACGCGCGCGATGCATCGGCTTTGTTCAGCAGATACCCGTCCACGAACGGGCCCTTCCAGACGGAACGTGCCATCTTAAATGCCCCTTACTTGCCGGTCTTCCGGCGACGGATGATCAGACTGTCCGTACGCTTGTTGACCCTGGTCTTGTAACCCTTAGTCGGCTTGCCCCATGGCGTAACCGGATGACGCCCACCCGAAGTGCGTCCTTCACCACCACCATGCGGATGGTCAACCGGGTTCATGACAACACCACGGTTGTGCGGGCGGCGGCCCAGCCAGCGATTGCGGCCGGCCTTGCCCAGGTGCTGGTTCATGTTGTCCGGGTTGGACACGGCACCGATGGTGGCCATGCACTCCGCGCGAACAACACGCAGCTCACCGGACTGCAGCTTGATCTGGGCATAGCCCATGTCCTTGCCGACCAGCTGTGCATACGTGCCAGCCGAGCGGGCGATCTTGCCACCAGCACCGGCCTTGAGCTCGATGTTGTGGATGATCGTGCCCACCGGAACGGCAGACAGGGGCATGGCGTTGCCCGGCTTGATATCGGCGCGCGCACCGGCGATGACTTCGTCACCCACCTTCAGGCGCTGCGGCGCGATGATGTAGGCCAGCTCGCCATCAGCATACTTGATGAGCGCGATGAACGCCGTACGGTTGGGATCGTATTCCAGGCGCTCCACCGTGCCGACCACGTCGAACTTGCGACGCTTGAAGTCAACATAACGGTAGGACTGCTTGTGTCCGCCACCGATGAAACGCGAGGTGGTGCGGCCGTGGTTGTTACGGCCGCCGCTCTTGTTCTTCCCCTCGGTCAGGCCCTTGACGGGCTTGCCTTTCCACAGCTCCTTGCGGTCGATCAGAACCGTTCCGCGCAGGCTGGGGGTAACTGGATTAAAGTGCTTCAATGCCATTTCTTGTCACCCCGCGTCAGACCAGCTTCGCGGTCAGGTCGATGGACTGACCTTCTGCAAGCTGAACAAACGCTTTCTTAACATCCGAACGCTGGCCGGGACGTCCCTTGAAGCGCTTGGCTTTCCCCTTCTGGATGAGCGTGTTCACACCCAGAACCTTCACGCCAAACAGCGTCTCGACCGCAACCTTGATCTCTGGCTTCGTGGCGCTGATCGCGACCTTGAAGCCAACCTGATTCTTCTCGGAAAGGGCGGTCGCCTTTTCCGTGATCAGGGGGGAGCGGATGATGTCGTACATCGCTTCCCGAGACATACGCTCCGCCTTCTTGCGGATTGCAAGGATGTTGGTCATGCCAGACGCTCCTTCAGACCCTCAACCCCGGCGCGCGTGATCGCGAGCACATCGTGGTTCAGGATATCGTAGACATTGGCGCCCACCGTCGGAAGAATGTCGATCTTCGGCAGGTTGCGCGCCGCGCGGCCAAAGTTCTCTTCAACCGCGGCATCCACGATCAGCGCGGATGTCCAGCCCAGGACCTTCAGCTTCTTGGCCAGCTCGGCCGACTTGCCCGAGGCGGTCGCAGCATCGAGCACCACCAGCTTGCCTTCCGCCGCCTTCTGCGACAGGGCGGAAATCAGGCCAAGGCGACGCACCTTCTTGGGCAGGTCATAGCCATGGTCACGCACCACGGGGCCATGAACAATACCACCGGTGCGGTACTGCGGCGCACGCAGCGAACCCTGGCGGGCGCTACCCGTGCCCTTCTGGCGATACGGCTTCTTGGTCGTGCCGGAGACTTCCCCCATGCCCTTGACCTTGTGCGTACCAGCCCGGCGCTTTGCCAGCTGCCAGTGCACCACACGCGCCAGAATATCCGTGCGCGGCGTTGCGGCGAAAATCTCGTCGGGAAGGCTGGCGGTACCTGCGCTTCCGTTATCGAGGGTTTTGATCTCGTAATCCATTGCCCTCTATCCTCAGCCCGCAGCCTCAACCAGGGCCGCCGGATACGGCGCCTCGGCATGACGGGCCTTCTTGATCGCATCACGAACGAGAACCGTTTCATTCTTTCCGCCCGGCACGGAGCCGCGGATCATGATCAGGTTCTTTTCGGCGTCAACAGCCGCAACCTCAAGGTTCAGCGTAGTGATACGCTCGGAACCGAGATGGCCGGCCATCTTCTTGTTCTTGAAAACCTTGCCCGGATCCTGGCGGTTACCCGTGGAACCGTGCGAACGGTGACTGATCGAGACACCGTGGGTGGCTTCGAGACCGGCAAAGTTCCAGCGCTTCATCGCGCCGGCAAAACCCTTACCCTTGCTGGTGCCGGTAACGTCCACCTTCTGCCCCACCACAAAATGGGCGGCGGACAGAGAAGCCCCGACTTCCAGGACGGCGTCATCCGATACACGGAATTCCGCCAGCTTCTTCTTGGGCTCGACCTTGGCCTTGGCAAAATGGCCGCGGTTCGGCTTGGACACATTTTTGACCTTGGCCTTGCCCGCGCCAAGCTGGACGGCTGTGTAGCCATCACGCTCGGTGGTGCGAACATCAACCACCTGCAGATCATCAAGCTGCAGGACAGTCACCGGCACATGTGTGCCGTCTTCCTTGAACAGCCGGGTCATACCCAGCTTTTTTGCGATCAATCCGGTGCGCATCGTCTGGACCTTAGAGTTTAATCTCGACATCTACGCCAGCGGCGAGGTCGAGTTTCATGAGAGCGTCCACGGTCTGCGGGGTCGGCTCGACAATGTCGAGCAGCCGGCGATGGGTCCGAATTTCGAACTGCTCGCGGCTTTTCTTATCCACGTGGGGGGAGCGGTTTACGGTAAACCGTTCAATATGCGTCGGCAGCGGGATAGGACCCCGAACCCGCGCACCCGTACGCTTCGCCGTATTGACGATCTCCTTCGTGCTGTTGTCTAGCACCCGATGATCGTACGCCTTCAGGCGAATGCGGATGTTCTGGTTGTCCATCTTTCTGTTTCAGTCCAACTTTACCTGATTCGGGGGAACCCGATCCGCAATGGAAACCCGGCCGGATTGCTCCGACCGGGATGCCACAGTTCAGTTACTGTCCAATCACGCGGTGATGGAAGCAACAACACCTGCACCAACGGTGCGGCCGCCTTCGCGGATAGCGAAGCGCAGGCCTTCATCCATGGCGATCGGAGCGATCAGCTCGACATCCATGGCGACGTTATCGCCAGGCATGACCATTTCCGTGCCTTCCGGCAGGTGAACGACGCCGGTGACGTCGGTCGTGCGGAAATAGAACTGCGGACGATAGTTGGTGAAGAACGGCGTGTGACGGCCACCCTCTTCCTTCGTCAGGATGTAGGCTTCAGCCTTGAACTTGGTGTGCGGGGTGATCGAACCCGGCTTTGCCAGCACCTGGCCACGCTCAACGTCTTCACGCTTCGTGCCACGCAGCAGCGCGCCGATGTTGTCACCTGCTTCACCACGATCAAGCAGCTTGCGGAACATTTCCACGCCGGTCACGGTCGTCTTCTGCGTCGGGCGCAGGCCAACGATCTCGATTTCGTCGCCAACGTTCACGGCGCCACGCTCGACACGGCCCGTCACCACGGTGCCACGGCCCGAGATGGAGAACACGTCTTCGATCGGCATCAGGAACGGACGGTCGATCGGACGCTCCGGCTGCGGGATGTACTCATCCACAGCGTTCATCAGGTCCATGACGCGGTTTTCACCAACTTCCGCATCGCCGTCTTCCAGCGTCACCAGGGCGGAACCCTTGATGATGGGGATATCGTCGCCGGGGAACTGGTAAGCGGAAAGCAGCTCGCGCACTTCCATTTCCACCAGCTCGAGCAGCTCCGGATCATCAACCTGGTCAACCTTGTTCAGGAAGACGACCAGGGCCGGCACGCCAACCTGACGGGCAAGCAGGATGTGCTCGCGGGTCTGGGGCATCGGGCCGTCAGCAGCCGACACGACCAGGATCGCGCCGTCCATCTGCGCGGCACCGGTGATCATGTTCTTCACATAGTCAGCATGGCCGGGGCAGTCGACGTGTGCGTAGTGACGCTTGGCGGTCTCGTACTCGACGTGGGCGGTCGAGATGGTGATGCCACGGGCGCGCTCTTCCGGCGCAGCGTCGATCATGTCGTACGCCTTGAATTCCGCGCCACCGGCCTTCGCCAGCGTCTTGGTGATAGCAGCGGTCAGCGAGGTCTTGCCGTGATCGACGTGACCAATCGTGCCGATGTTGCAGTGCGGCTTATTCCGCTCAAATTTAGCCTTTGCCATCGTTTTCTCCGTTAACTCGGCCTCGTGCCGAGAGTCGGGTTGGAAAGTTCCGTTTCGGAAGCCGGGCCGGTGAATAGACCGGCCTGACCGCCTTTACCAGCGGTAATGACTGAATGCCTTGTTGGCTTCGGCCATGCGGTGCGTGTCTTCGCGCTTCTTGACCGCGGCGCCACGATTGTTGACGGCGTCAAGAAGTTCGTTCGACAGGCGATCCTGCATGGTGTTCTCGCCGCGCTTGCGCGAGGCGTCGATCAGCCAGCGGATGGCCAGCGCCTGACGACGCTCGGCCCGGACTTCGACCGGAACCTGGTAGGTGGCGCCACCAACACGGCGGGAACGCACCTCGACAGCCGGCTTGACGTTGTCCAGCGCGCTGTGGAACATGACCACAGGGTCGGCCGCGGCACCGCCACGGCGGCGCAGCACCTCAAGGGCGCCATAGACGATCCCTTCAGCGGTGGACTTCTTGCCGTCGTACATCAGGGCGTTCATGAAACGCGTAATGACGACATCACCAAATTTCGGATCGGGAAGAATCTCGCGCTTGACTGCGCGATGACGGCGACTCATGCCTCGTTATTCCTTTTACTTAGGACGCTTCGCGCCATAGAGCGAGCGACGCTGACGACGCTTGGCGATACCCTGGGTGTCCAGAACGCCGCGCAGGATGTGATAACGCACGCCAGGAAGATCCTTAACGCGACCACCACGGATCAGGACAACGCTATGTTCCTGGAGGTTATGCCCCTCACCCGGAATATAGCTCACAACCTCATAACCGTTGGTCAGGCGTACTTTTGCCACCTTACGCAGAGCCGAGTTCGGCTTCTTCGGTGTGGTTGTGTAAACACGAGTGCAAACGCCACGCTTCTGCGGACAGCCCTGCAGGGCAGGAACCTTATTGCGTTTGGCTGCGGGTTCGCGACCTTTCGCGATCAACTGGTTGATGGTCGGCATACGCCTTTCCCGATCCTTACAAAATTCGGCCGGCCAACCCCATATCTGGTTGCCGACTGTCGTTCACAACAAAACCCCAACGAATGACAACCATTCGTTCGGGCATCATATTTACATCCGGCCTGGGCAGCCCGATTCCCGGACTGCGGCACCGCATGTCTGCATGCTGCATTCGACGGCCAACGACGTCTTTCAGACAGGGCTAGCCGAGGGCGCGTTACCTACGGGCAAACTGACCAAAAGTCAAGCCTTGCGCAGGATTCGCTAGCAGTCTGACGAAACGACTCTGTTCCGCCGGACTCGGAGCACCGCTCCGTCAGGCTGCTGATACCGCCTGAATCGGATGGTGACAATAGTGCAGCACCGAATCATGCCGGATAACGGTTCCCCGCCATCCGGCATTTCTCTCGTATGGTTACTCGGCCGCCTTGGGCGGCACGGCAGCGCGGGCCTTGGCGAGGCGCTGCTTGTCCTCGCCTGCGGCAACCGCACGGAGCTTGTTCATCACGCTGCCCGTCCCTGCGGGGATCAGGCGGCCGACGATAACGTTCTCCTTGAGACCGTTGAGCGTATCCTTCTTGCCCGCCGTAGCGGCCTCGGTGAGGACACGGGTGGTCTCCTGGAAGGAGGCCGCAGAGATGAAGGACTGCGTCTGCAGCGAGGCCTTGGTGATGCCCTGCAGCACCGGCATGGCAACGGCAGGGTGTTCACCGAGGTTCAGGCGCTTGGCGTTCTCTTCCTCGTATTCAATACGGTCCACCGTCTCACCGATCAGGTAGGTCGTATCGCCCGGCTCAAGGATTTCCACCTTCTGCAGCATCTGACGAACAATGACTTCGATGTGCTTGTCATTGATCTTCACGCCCTGCAGTCGGTACACGTCCTGGATCTCGTTGACGAGATAGTCCGACAGCGCCTCGACACCCAGAACCTTCAGGATGTCATGCGGCACGCGCGGCCCGTCGACGAGCGGATCGCCAACCTGGACAAAGTCGCCTTCCTGAACGGACACGTGCTTGCCCTTGGGGATGAGGTAATCCGTCTCCTCGCCCGTCTCGTCGTTCTTGACGATGACGCGGCGCTTGGACTTGTAATCCTTGCCGAATTCCACGCGCCCCTCGGTTTCCGAGATGATGGCGTGATCCTTCGGCCGACGGGCCTCGAACAGTTCCGCCACGCGCGGCAGACCACCGGTAATGTCACGCGTCTTGGAGCCTTCACGCGGGATACGCGCCAGCACGTCACCTGCGTTGACCTGCGCGCCGTTCTCGACCGAGAGCAGCGAGTCAGGCGACAGGAAGTAGCGGGCGTCGTTGCCGTTGGCCAGCTTCACCACATCGCCGTTGGCATCCTTGAGCTGCAGGCGCGGACGCAGGTCGATCCCCTTGGAAGCCTGCTTGTAGTCCACGACCACTTTCGAGGTCAGGCCGGTCACCTCATCCATCCGCTCCACCAGGGTGATGGAGTCGATCAGGTCGAGATATTCCACCTTGCCAGGCTGCTCGGTGATGATCGGCAGGGTGTACGGATCCCACTCGGCCATCTTCTGGCCACGGGCCACCTCGGCGCCATCCTCGACCAGCAGGCGCGCACCATAGGGCACGCGGTAACGGGCGCGTTCGGTTCCGCGGTCATCCGTCAGCAGGATCTCGCAGTTACGCGACATGACGATGGGCACGTTCTGACTGTTGTGCACCACGTTCTTGTTGCGGATCGTCACCTTGCCATCACGCGAGGCCTCGACCATCGACTGCTCCGCGCCACGCTGCGCCGCGCCACCGATATGGAAGGTGCGCATGGTCAGCTGCGTGCCCGGCTCACCGATGGACTGGGCGGCGATAACGCCCACGGCCTCACCGATGTTGACCGGCGTCCCGCGTGCAAGGTCACGGCCATAGCAGTGCCCACACACGCCCACGCGGCTGTCACAGGTCAGCACGGAGCGGATCAGCAGGCTTTCGACACCCGCCTTCTCGATCTGCTCGGCCTCGGCTTCCTCGATCAGCGTATTGCGCGGGAAGAGCACCTTGCCGGTTGCCGGGTCCAGCACGTCGGCGGCCAGCGTGCGGCCGAGCATCCGCTCGGACAGGGAGGCCACGACTTCGCCGCCATCCATGACCGCACGCACGGTCAGGCCGCGCTCGGTGCCGCAATCTTCCTCAACGATGATGCTGTCCTGCGCCACGTCAACGAGGCGGCGGGTCAGGTAACCCGAGTTCGCGGTCTTGAGCGCGGTATCGGCCAGGCCTTTACGCGCACCATGGCTGGAGGTGAAGTAATCGAGAACCGACAGGCCTTCCTTGAAGTTGGCGATGATCGGCTGTTCGATGATCTCACCCGACGGCTTGGCCATCAGCCCGCGCATACCGGCGAGCTGCTTCATCTGCGCCGGCGACCCACGGGCACCGGAGTGGCTCATCATCCACACCGAGTTGGTAGGTTTGCCGATCTCCTGCTTGGAGATCTCCTTCATCATCGCGGCCTGCACTTCATCGGTGCAGCGCGACCAGGCATCGACCACCTTGTTGTAGCGCTCGCCAGCGGTGATCAGACCGTCCTGATACTGCTGCTCGAACTCCTTCACCTCGGCGGCCGTACGGTCCACGAGTTCCTTCTTCTCGACGGGAACGATCATGTCGTCCTTGCCGAAGGAAATGCCCGAACGCGCGGCGTGGCGGAAACCAAGGCCCATCAGGCGGTCACAGAAGATCACGCATTCCTTCTGGCCGCAGTGACGGTAAACCGCATCGATCACGTCCGACACGATCTTCTTGGTCAACTGGCGGTTGATCAGCGAGAACGGCAGCGCCTGGTTGCGCGGCAGGATCTGGGCAACAAGCATGCGGCCCGGCGTGGTGACGACGGTCTCACGCACGCTCTTGCCCTCGGCATCGAAGCTCTCGATACGCGCGCGGATCTTGTCGTGCAGCTTCACCGCGCCCGTGCTCAGCGCGTATTCCACTTCGCCAACGCTGGAGAAGGACGGCGCGCCGGTTACGGTCACCTGCCCCTTGTCATCGTAGCTGTTCTTGTCGGGCGTCGCGCGGAATTCGGGCGTCTCGAGGCTGAGGTAATACAGCCCCAGCACAATATCCTGCGACGGCACGATGATGGGCTTGCCGTTGGCCGGGCTGAGGATGTTGTTGGTCGACATCATCAGCACGCGGGCTTCAAGCTGCGCCTCAAGGCTCAGCGGCACGTGCACGGCCATCTGATCGCCATCGAAGTCGGCGTTGAACGCGGTGCAGACCAGCGGGTGAAGCTGGATGGCCTTGCCTTCGATCAGCACCGGCTCGAACGCCTGGATGCCCAGACGGTGCAGCGTGGGCGCACGGTTGAGCATGACCGGATGCTCGCGGATCACTTCTTCAAGGATATCCCACACTTCGGGACGTTCCTTTTCCACCATCCGCTTGGCGGCCTTGATGGTGGTGGCGTGACCGTATTTTTCCAGCTTGGAGTAGATGAACGGCTTGAACAGCTCGAGCGCCATCTTCTTGGGCAGGCCGCACTGGTGCAGCTTCAGCTCCGGCCCCACCACGATGACCGAACGGCCCGAATAGTCGACGCGCTTGCCGAGCAGGTTCTGGCGGAAACGGCCCTGCTTGCCCTTGAGCATGTCGGACAGCGACTTGAGCGGACGCTTGTTGGCGCCGGTGATGGCGCGGCCACGGCGACCGTTATCGAACAGCGCATCGACCGATTCCTGCAGCATGCGCTTTTCGTTACGCACGATGATATCGGGCGCGCGCAGTTCGATCAGCCGCTTGAGGCGGTTGTTACGGTTGATGACGCGACGGTACAGGTCGTTCAGGTCTGACGTGGCGAAACGGCCACCATCAAGCGGCACCAGCGGGCGCAGCTCGGGCGGAATGACCGGCACGAGGTCCAGGATCATCCATTCCGGGCGCGATTCACTATCGGCAAAGGCCTCGACGAGCTTCAGGCGCTTGACCAGCTTCTTGCGCTTGGCTTCGGATGTGGTTTCCTTCAGCTCAAGACGCAGTTCTTCCTTCTCGACCTTGCAGTCGATGCGCTCGAGGATCTTCTTGATCGCTTCCGCGCCAATGCCGACCTCGATGCCCTCGTCGCCATGCTCGTCCATGACATCGAGATACTGGTCTTCCGTCAGCAGGCTGTACTGCTTGAGCGGCGAGGTGCCGGGCTCGAGCACGACATAGCTCTCGAAATACAGGATCTTTTCAAGATCCTTCAGCGTCATGTCGACCATCAGGCCGATACGGCTGGGCAGGGATTTCAGGAACCAGATATGTGCAACCGGGCTGGCCAGCTCGATATGGCCCATGCGCTCGCGGCGCACCTTGGCCAGCGTAACTTCAACGCCACACTTTTCGCAGATGATGCCGCGGAATTTCATCCGCTTGTACTTGCCGCACAAGCATTCGTAGTCCTTGATCGGACCAAAAATCCGCGCGCAGAACAGGCCATCACGCTCCGGCTTGAAGGTCCGGTAGTTGATGGTCTCGGGCTTCTTGATCTCGCCATAGGACCACGAACGGATCTGCTCGGCCGAGGCCAGCTGGATCTTGATCTGGTCAAAGGTCATGGCCTGGCCGCCCTGACCAAGGATCTTCATGAGTTCATTCATGCGCCGCAAACCCCCTGAGGGAATGAAGCGGAAGCAGGCGCCGCACCTGCCTCCACTCCTGAAAGAAAAATAGATGGACCGACGTGCAACATGCCGACCGGATCAGTTACCGCTCTGTTCCAGGTCAACATTCAGGCCAAGGGACTTCAGTTCCTTGATCAGCACGTTGAAGCTTTCCGGAATACCGGCCTCGAAATCATCCTGCTCGCGCACGATGGCCTCATAGACCTTGGTACGACCGGACACGTCATCCGATTTGACCGTCAGCATTTCCTGCAGCGTGTAGGCGGCGCCGTATGCCTCGAGCGCCCACACTTCCATCTCACCAAAGCGCTGCCCACCGAACTGCGCCTTACCGCCCAGCGGCTGCTGGGTCACCAGCGAATACGGACCGATGGAACGGGCATGGATCTTGTCATCAACAAGATGATGCAGCTTGAGCATGTAGATGTAGCCGACCGTGGTCTTGCGCTCGAACGGCTCGCCCGTGCGCCCGTCGATCAGCTGCGACTGGCCGGACTTGTCCACGCCCGCCCGGGTCAGCATCGCCTCGATGTCGGGGATGGACGCGCCATCGAACACCGGGGTCGCGATCGGCACGCCCTTGCGCAGGTTGCCGCACAGTTCGAGCAGCTGGCCATCGGTCATGTCACCGATCTGCTCGTCATAAACCGCGTCGCCATAGACCGACTTCAGTTCATCAAGCAGTTCCTGCCGCTTCTCGCCCGTGCGCTGGTAGTCATTGGCCAGCTGACCGATCTGGCGGCCAATATTGGCGCACGCCCAGCCCAGATGCGTCTCGAGGATCTGCCCCACGTTCATGCGCGAAGGCACGCCGAGCGGGTTGAGCACGATATCGACCGATGTGCCATCTTCAAGGAACGGCATGTCTTCCACCGGCACAACGCGCGAGACGACACCCTTGTTGCCATGACGGCCAGCCATCTTGTCACCCGGCTGCAGCTTGCGCTTTACCGCGACAAAGACCTTGACCATCTTCATCACGCCCGGCGGCAGTTCATCACCACGCTGCAGCTTCTCGACCTTGTTGTCGAAGCGGGCCTGGATCTTGGCCACCGCCGCGTCAAACTCACGGCGCAGCGTCTCGAGTTCCGCCATGACCTCATCGGACACGACAGTGATGTTGCGCCATGCACCGCGCGGATGCTCGGAGAGAACCTCGTCCGTGATCTCGGTGCCCGAACGGATGCCCTTGAAGCCTGCACCCGCAGTCTGGCCGATCAGGTGCTCGCGCAGACGGTTGTAGAAGGAACGCTCCTGAATGGCGCGCTCGTCATCACGGTCCTTGGCGAGGCGTTCGATCTCGGCGCGCTCGATGGCCATTGCGCGCTCGTCCTTGTCCACGCCACGGCGGGAGAAGACGCGCACGTCAACGATGGTGCCGGTCGTGCCGGGCGGCAGCTTGAGCGAGGTGTCGCGGACGTCGGACGCCTTTTCGCCGAAAATGGCGCGCAGCAGCTTTTCTTCCGGCGTCATCGGGCTTTCGCCCTTGGGCGTGACCTTGCCGATCAGGATATCGCCGGGGTTCACTTCCGCGCCGACATAGACGATGCCCGCCTCATCGAGGTTGCGCAGGGCTTCCTCGCCAACATTGGGAATGTCGCGCGTGATCTCTTCCTGGCCCAGCTTGGTGTCGCGGGCCATGACCTCGAATTCCTCGATATGGATCGAGGTAAACACATCATCACGCGCGATCCGCTCGGAAATCAGGATCGAATCTTCGAAGTTGTAACCGTTCCAAGGCATGAACGCGACCAGCACGTTGCGGCCCAGCGCCAGTTCACCCAGCTCGGTGGAGGGACCATCGGCGATGATCTCGCCCGCACGCACCTGGTCACCCACGCGCACCAGCGGACGCTGGTTGATGCAGGTGGACTGGTTGGAGCGCATGTATTTGCGCAGGCGGTAGATATCCACGCCCTGCGTCGCACCGGCATCATCGGTGGCGCGCACCACGATACGCGCACCGTCGATCTGGTCCACCACGCCATGGCGGCGGGCCACGATGGCGGCGCCGGAATCGTGCGCCACAGCCGCTTCCATGCCCGTGCCGACCAGCGGCGCATCAGAGCGCACCAGTGGCACCGCCTGACGCTGCATGTTCGAACCCATCAGGGCGCGGTTGGCGTCATCGTTCTCAAGGAACGGAATGAGTGCCGCGGCTACAGAGACAAGCTGCTTGGGTGACACGTCGCAGGCGGTCACCTCGGTCGGGGGCACCTGGCGGAAGTCGCCGCCACGGCGCACGGAGACCAGGTCATCGGTCAGATGACCCTGCGCGTCCTGCTTCGCATCGGCCTGGGCGACGATCAGCTTCTCTTCTTCCATGGCGGAAAGATATTTCCAGCCATCCTGAAGCACGCCGTCCTCGACCATGCGGTACGGGGTTTCGATAAAGCCGTACTTGTTCACCTTGGCATAGGTGGCCAGCGAGTTGATCAGACCGATGTTCGGGCCTTCCGGCGTCTCGATCGGACAGATGCGGCCATAATGCGTCGGGTGCACGTCACGGACTTCAAAGCCCGCGCGCTCACGTGTCAGACCACCCGGGCCAAGCGCCGAGAGCCGGCGCTTGTGCGTCACTTCCGAGAGCGGGTTGGTCTGGTCCATGAACTGGCTGAGCTGCGAGGAGCCGAAGAACTCGCGCACGGCGGCGGCAGCCGGCTTGGCGTTGATCAGGTCATGCGGCATGACCGTATCGATATCGACCGAGCCCATACGCTCGCGGATGGCGCGCTCCATGCGCAGCAGGCCGACGCGGTACTGGTTCTCCATCAGTTCGCCCACGGAGCGGACACGACGGTTGCCGAGGTTGTCGATATCGTCGATCGCGCCGCGGCCGTCTTTCAGCTCGCACATGATCTTGACGGTGCGCAGAGTGTCTTCCTTGCGCAGCACGCGCACCGTGTCGGGCACGTCCACGCCAAGGCGCATGTTCATCTTCACGCGGCCCACGGCGGACAGGTCGTAGCGGTCGGGGTCGAAGAACAGGCCGGAGAACATCGCTTCCGCCGTCTCGGGCGTGGGCGGCTCGCCGGGGCGCATGACACGGTAGATGTCGGTCAGCGCTTCCTCGCGTGAGGCGTTCTTGTCCACCGCCAGCGTATTGCGGATCCACGGGCCATTGGCCGCGTCCACCGCCAGCGTGGTCAGCGTGGTCAGGCCTTCGCTCTCGAGTTCCTCAAGCTTCTGCTCGGTCAGCTCGTCGCCAGCCTCGGCATAGATCTCACCGGTGTGCTCGTTGACGATATCGCTTGCAATGAAGCGGCCGATCAGCCCTGCGGGGCCGACAAGCACCTCCTTGGTGGTCTCGGCGATCTTGCGGACCATGCGCGCGGTCAGCTTGGCATCGGCCGGCGCCACTTCCTCGCCGGTCTGGGCGTCGATCAGCGGTTCGAGCAGCTTCTGGCCACGGAAGGCTTCGGCATCGAAACGGCGCGCCCAGCCCTTCTCGGTCTTGGTGAACTCAACCTTGCCGTAGAAGTAGGACAGGATCTCATCAGGGTCCATGCCCTGGATTTCCATCGACTCCACATCCCCGCCCTCGGCGGCCTTGGCGGCGCGGGCGGCCTCGGAGGCAGCGCCTTCGAGGGCGTACAGCAGCGTCGTGACCGGCAGCTTGCGCTTGCGGTCGATACGGACGTAGATCAGGTCCTTGCTGTCGAACTCGAAATCAAGCCACGAGCCACGATAGGGAATGACACGCGCGGCAAACAGGAACTTGCCCGAGGAGTGGGTCTTGCCCTTGTCATGGTCAAAGAACACACCGGGGCTGCGATGCATCTGGCTGACGATGACGCGCTCGGTGCCGTTGATGATGAAGGTGCCGTTATCGGTCATGAGCGGCATGTCGCCCATATAGACCGGCTGTTCCTTGATATCGCGGATCGAGCGCGATCCGGTATCCTCATCCACATCCCACACGATCAGGCGCAGGATCACCTTCAGCGGGGCGGCAAAGGTCAGCCCGCGCTGGATGCATTCCTCAACGTCGTATTTCGGCTCCTCGAGTTCGTAGCTTACGAACTCCAGACGCCCGCGCCCCGCGAAGTCATTGATCGGAAAGACGGAACGGAACACTTCCTGCAGGCCCGTCGGCGTCCGGCTGTCGGGCGCCACATTCATCTGAAGGAACGTTTCGTAGCTTGCCCGCTGCACGTCAATCAGATTGGGCATCGGAGCCACTTCGGGTATGTGCCCGAAGCTCTTGCGGATGCGTTTGCGTCCCGTGAACGATTTCGTAATCGCGTTCATCGCCTATCCAGCCCCCATCCACACAGGCCCGCACGGTCGTGACATGGTCATGTCACGCGGACTGCGCGGCCCTTGAAAATCCTTGGCAGGTCGGCCGGGCCTGCGCCCGACCAACCTTTCACTACCGCCAAAGGCACCCGAAGCCTCGCGGCCAGGGTGCCTGTAACGCCCAAGGGGGCGGAAACCAGACGGTTTCCACCCTCACCTGAACAATCAGCCTGAGTGCGTCATAAACGACGCATCCCGATTGGCCAACTTATTTGATTTCGACCGAAGCGCCGTTGTCTTCAAGGGTCTTCTTGATCTTCTCGGCTTCATCCTTGCTGGCGCCTTCCTTGATGGTCTTGGGCGCGCCCTCGACCAGGTCCTTGGCTTCCTTCAGGCCCAGACCGGTGATCGCACGGATTTCCTTAATCACGTTGATCTTCTTGTCGCCAGCCTTGGTCAGGACAACGTCAAACTCGGTCTTCTCTTCTGCCGGAGCAGCGCCAGCGCCCGGAGCGGCAACAGCAACAGCAGCCGGAGCAGCGGCGGAAACGCCCCACTTCTCTTCGAGCAGCTTGGACAGCTCAGCCGCTTCCAGAACGGTCAGGGCGGACAGGTCTTCAACAATCTTGTTCAGATCGGCCATGATATTGGTCTTCCTAATTTATACACTGGTTGGCACGACACAATCCCGTTTTTAGGGAAAATGCCGTTTTGTTGATAGCCCGGCGGGCCGGGCCATGGGGTCTCAGGCGGCTTCGCCCGTCTTGGCATAGGCACCAAAAACCCGTGCAAGCTGTCCGGCCGGCGCCTGCAGCACGCCTGCGATCCGCGTAGCGGGGGTGGAGATAAGCCCCACCAGCTGCGCGCGCAGAACGTCAAGCGACGGCAGTTCGGCCAGAGCCTTGATGCTTTCGACGTTGAGCGTCTGGGCACCAAGCGATCCGCCGAGCAGAACAAGCTTGTCATTGGTTTTGGCGAACTCGACGAGCACCTTCGCCACGGCTACCGGTTCATCCGCCCACGACAGCGCGGTCGGCCCCTTAAGCAGCGGCTTGATGCCTTCGAACTGGGTCCCTGCCAGGGCGAGAGAGGCCAGCCGGTTCTTCGCGACCTTGTGTGTAGCTCCAGCCGCACGCACGCGACGCCGAAGGTCCGTCACATCAGCCACGCTCAGCCCGTCATTACGGGTGACAATGACCATGGACGTTTCAGCGAACACGGCTGCGAGGGAGGCAACAAACTCCCGCTTCTCCGTACGGTCCAAATCCCGTCTCCATCATCACCTGCCAGCCTGGGCCAGCAGGTAGGGTTTACCCTGGGGATGCGCCAACAAGCCGACGCGATCCCGGTTCGCCTGTCCTTTTTAACGGAACAACCAGTGTGGGCTTTCGCCCCGATCCGGTAATCCCCGTCTCCCGGTTGCCGCCCTTTCGGGGCCATCAAGGCTTGCGCCACATCCGGTCATGGACAGGTTCGGAAACTGGCGGCAAGACCGCCAGCCCCTGTCCCCTCTCCCTTGGCGGGAAAGGGTCATCTCGTGGTTAATCAGCCCGCCGTGAAAGCGGCGACGTCAACCGTAACACCCGGCCCCATGGTGGAGGACAGGGCGATCTTCTTCACGTACGTGCCCTTGGCACCCGTGGGGCGGGCCTTCTGCACGGCATCCACGAAAGCGCGGATGTTCTCGGCGAGCTTGGATTCGTCAAACGAAGCCTTGCCAACGCCTGCATGCACGATACCGGCCTTTTCAGCGCGGTATTCAACCTGGCCGGACTTGGCAGCGGAAACCGCGCCCTTCACGTCCATGGTCACGGTGCCCAGCTTGGGGTTGGGCATCAGGCCACGCGGGCCGAGGATCTTGCCCAGACGGCCCACGAGCGCCATCATGTCCGGCGTCGCGATGCAGCGGTCGAAGTTGATCTCGCCAGCCTGCACCTTCTCGGCGAGGTCTTCCGCACCGACCACGTCGGCACCGGCGGCCTTCGCTTCCTCGGCCTTGGGGCCGCGGGCGAACACGCCAACGCGCAGGGTCTTGCCCGTGCCGTTGGGCAGGGACAGCAGGCCACGGACCATCTGGTCGGCATGACGCGGGTCAATGCCGAGGTTCATGGAGATCTCGACCGTCTCGTCGAACTTCGCCTTGGCGTTGTTCTTGACCAGGTTGATCGCCTCATCAAGGCCATACTGCTTGGTGGAATCGACTGCGGCGCGGGCTGCGGTCAGACGCTTGTTCTTTGCCATTGTAATCAGCCCTCCACCACGTCGAGGCCCATGGAGCGGGCAGAACCTGCCAGCATGCGCACGGCGCCTTCGATGTCGTTGGCGTTCATGTCTTTCTGCTTCGTCTCGGCAATCTCGCGCAGCTGCGCAATGGTCACCTTACCAACGCTCGCGGCCTTGCCTACGGTCGAGCTACCCTTGGAAATCTTGGCAGCCTTCATGAGGAAGTAGGTGTTCGGCGGGGTCTTGGTGATGAAGCTGAACGTACGGTCGGCATAGGCGGTAATGACGACGGGAATCGGCATACCGGGCTCGAGGCCCTGCGTCTTGGCGTTGAACTCCTTGCAGAACTGCATGATGTTCAGGCCGCGCTGACCGAGTGCCGGACCAACCGGCGGTGACGGATTCGCCTTGCCGGCGGGGATTTGCAGCTTGATGTAGCCAACGATTTTTTTGGCCATATCCGGGGCTCCTGACTGTTTCACCCGGACCGCGGTTCTGATGGCCGCCCGCTACCCCGCATGGGCAGGGAGGGCGACCTCCCGCGTTCCGATAAGAGGCGCGCACCTACCGCTGTTTTGGGGTGCCTGTCAAGTCTTTGTCATGAAATCCGCTGCCGGACAGGTCAAAGGACTCGGGGCCGTTATCGACGCTGACACCACTGACAGCCTTGGGCATGCGCAGGTGGCTGTACTGCATTACGTCAAACGGGCGGATCTGCTTGTTGTTGGGCAGCTCTGCCGTGCTCCAGCCACCACCAAGCGAGCGGATGAGTTCCACCTGCGCCTGCATGTAGCGGGTCTCGACCTGCACCTCGGCAATGCGGGCCTGGAGGGCCGCCACCTGCGCCACCACTACGTCAAGGTAGTTGGTCAGACCGCCGGTATAGAGCTGCATGGTCATGTTCTGCGTGCGCATGGAGGCCTGCACGGCCTCGGCCTGCTGGCTGGCCTCGATATTGAGGTCATGCGTCATGCTCAGCCCGTCTTCCACGTCCTTGAAGGCATCGAGCACGGTGGCGCGGTACTGGTCTTCCGACTGACGGTACTGCGACCAGTTGCGTTGCAGTTCCGCACGCCGCAACCCACCCTGGAACAGCGGCAGCACCGCCTGCGCGGCATAATTGTACATGCCGTTGGCGATCTTATCGAGTGTGAAGCCGTTATCCATGAAACCGGCCATGGCGCTGAAGGTCACATGCGGATAGAACGCCGCGCGTGAAATGCCGATGGCCCGGTTGGCCGCCGCCATGTGCCGCTCGGCGCTGGCAATGTCGGGCCGCCGCTCGAGCAGGGTCGAGGGCAGGCCTGCCGGAATCTTCACCTTGGGGAAGCTGATCTGCTCCCGTGGCGTGATATGAAAGCTGGAAGGCGCCACGTTGCACAGGATGGCGATGGCATGCTCCATCACCGCGCGATGGGCCTGCAGGTCGGTATCCGCCGCCTGGGTGGAGGCAAGCTGGGTCTGGGCGCGCGCCACGTCGATGCCCGCCGCAATCGCGCCCGCCTGCCGCATCTTCGTGATCTGCACGGCGGTCTGATAATAATGAATCGAGTCGAGATAGACGGCGTGCTGTGCGTCCATGCCACGCAGCTGCATGTAGTCATTGGCCAGCTCGGACTGGATGCTCAGCCGGGCCACCGCGAAATCCGCCGCCGCCGCCTGCGCCATGCGCTGCTGCACCCGCCTGCGGTTGCGGATGGCCGACCAGAAATCCGGCTCCCACCGCGCCGTGGCGCTGTACTGCTCGGATGACATGTAGATCGGCCCCGTCGAACCCGCGCCACGCCATAGCCTGTGCGATGAGGCCTGGTTGTTCGAGGCCCCGCTGCTGCCCGATATCTGCGGGTACAGGTTGGACTGCGCCTCGGCGGCGATGTCACGCGCCTGGGTGAAGGTTTCCGCATCGGCCTGCAGGTTGGGGTTCATGCGGCTGGCGCGGTCCTCGAGGTCATCGAGGGTGGAGTCGTTGAAGACAGTCCACCAGTCCCCGCGCGGCGCGCCATCCTGCGGCGTGCCGTACTGCATCAGGCTGTCGCCCTTCCAGTTATCGGGCAGCAGATAATGCTGGTGGCGATATTTGGGCGCCAGGTCCACGCACCCGGCCAGGCTGCCCGCAAGGGCGGCGCATCCGGCCAGGGACAGCATACGACGCGAAATCATACGACGGGACAGGATATGGCGTGACCGGCTACGCGGCGCTGCACTCATTGACGCACTCCCGCGTCACTTGCATTGCTGTCTCCTGCTGGCATGGCCCGCACGTCATCTCCCTTGCCCACGGCGGCCGAGGTGGCGGTGGCGCCGGCATCGTTATAGCCGGGCGTCGATCCGACCAGATAGACCTTCTGGCCTTCCAGCAGCCCCGCCGAGGGGTTGTTCACAATCCGGTCCTGCGGGCCGACGCCCGCCAGGATCTGCACTTTGGTACCCAGGTTCGTCCCCACCGTTACATTATGCAGGCGGATGCGGTCGTCCTTGTCCACGATCGCCACCTGCATGCCCTGCGCACGAAATACGAGCGCGCCTTCAGGCACTATCAGGATATCGGGGTCGCCGGGTGCGACAAAGTGTACATTGGCGTAAGAATCAGGCCACAGTTCGCGCTTGTCGTTATCGACCACCAGTTCGGTGGTCACGGTGCGGGTGCCCGCGTTGAACGCCTTGGCGGTGGCGAGGAACTTGGCCTTGAACACCCGGCCCGGATATTGCGGCACCGACACATCACCCTCAAGCTTGGGGCTGATGATATCGGCATAATCCTGCGGCACCGACACGAACACGCGCATGCGGTGCACATCGGCCACGCTGAACAGTTCGGTGGCCGTGCCGCGTGAGGAGACATCGCCGCCGCCCGCGTTCACATAGTCACCCACATCGGCCAGGCGGGAGGTCACGACGCCATCAAAGGGAGCGACAAGCTGCTTGAACCCGATCAGCGCCGCATAGCGCGAGACCTCGTGGCGGGCGGCCTCGACCTCGGCCTGGCGGGCCTCGGCATCGGCGGCCTGCACGTCCACCTCCTGCTGCGAGACGGCCTGCGTGCCCTGCAGCGCACGCCAGCGCCGGGCCGTGATCTGCGCCAGACGGTAGCGCGCCATCGCCACGTCAAAATTGGCTTTTGAAGCCGCGTACTGCGCATCAAGGCCCGGCGTGTCGATGGTAGCCAGGATCTCGCCCGCCTTCACCTTGGCGCCAATGTCCTTGTACCACATCTGCACATAGCCCGAGACCTGCGCGTAGATCGGCGCCTGGTACCATGCCGAGATGTTGCCCGGCAGGTCGAGCGTGCGGGTGGTGGGGCCTTTTTCAGCCGTGATGACCTGCACACGCGGGATGGCGGCATCCTGCGCCGCATCCTTGAGGTTCGAGACATGGATGCGGCGCTCGAGAATACCCCCTGCAACGATGGCGGCCAGCACAACCCCGCCAAGGGTCACGTACAGCCGCCCACGCCTGGACATGCGCGGCGTCTGGTTTTCCCCTGAGGCGGTCATGCGTGCTCTCCTTCGCCAGCAGCGGCGGCTTTCTTGGACTTTCTGGAATGGATCAGCGCAAAAACGCACGGCACGAACAAAAGCGTGGCGCAGGTGGCCACCAGCAGCCCCCCCATCACCGCGCGCCCGAGCGGCGCATTCTGTGAATTGCTCAGCGACATGGGCAGCATGCCGATGATCATGGCGGACGCCGTCATCAGCACCGGGCGGATACGCTCGTAGCCCGCTTCGATCGCAGCTTTCACCGCATCGCCATGCAGGTCCATCCGCTCCCGCGCAAACGACACGACAAGGATGGAGTTGGCCGTGGCCGTGCCCATGCACATGATCGCCCCCGTCAGCGCCGGAACCGACAGCGCCGTGTGCGTGAGGAACAGCGCCCACGCGATGCCGCCAAGTGCGCCCGGCAGCGCGGTGATGATGATGAACGGATCAAGCCACGACTGGAAGTTGACGACAATAATCAGGTACACCAGCAGGATCGACATCGCGAGGCCGCCGATCAACTGGGTATAGGCCCCGTTCATGGTCGAGGCCTGACCATAGATGGTCAGGCTCGAGCCCTGCGGCAGTTCCTTGCGGGTTTCATCCACCACGCGCGCGACCTCACGCGAGACCGCGCCAAGGTCAAGCCCCTCGTTCGAGGCATAGATGTTGAACACGGGCATGATGTTGTAGTGCGACACCTCGCCCGGCGTGCCGGTCTGCACGATCTCGCTCAGGCCGCCAAGGATCTGGGGCGCCTTGTCAGACGGGTTGCCGTCGCCCTTGTCGATGGGAATGGTCTCGAGGTCGTTCATGGTCTGCAGGAACTGCAGCGGCGTCTGGATATCGACCAGATGCGAAACTCCGGTCTTGGGGTCGAGCCAGTAGGTCGGCGCCACCTGCCCGCTGCCCGACAGCACGGCGAGCGCGTTGTTGGCCACATCCGCTTCCGTCAGCCCCGTGCCCAGCGCGTAGGTGCGGCGAGCATTGACGCGCAGCGTGGGCGTGTTGAGCGGCTCCTGCACCGACACGTCGGCAATGCCGGTGACGTGGCGCAGCTTCTCGGCCAGTTTCTCGGCAAAATCGAAGTTGTCATACAGGTTGCGCCCCGACACCTGCACGTCGAGCGGCGCGGGCAGCCCGAAATTCAGGATCTTGGCGGTCAGGTCGGCAGGCATGAAGGTGATGTCGGTGCCGGGGAATTTCTCGGCCAGCCCCTTGCGCAGGATGGTGCGGAACTTCGCCACCGGCGCTTCCTCGTCCTTCAGCGTCACGGTCAGGTCGCAGTCCTGCGCGCCGACGGTGGGCGTGGGGATGAAGGCCTGGTTGAGCGGGCTGAACGGCAGGCCGCAGTTGTTGACAATACCCTCGACTTGGCCGGGCAGCAGGCGCTCGATCTCGCCATTGACCAGCATGGCGATCTTGCCTGCCTCCGCGATCTTGGTGCCCATGGGCGCGCGCATGTGAATGGCCAGCGCGTTGGAATTGATCTCGGGGAAGAAATCCTGCCCAGCAAACAGCAGCAGTCCCAGCGAGGCGAACGCCGAGATGCCAAAGATCGGCACAAAGCGCCCGCGGATGAGCAGCAGGTGCTCGAGCAGCGCCTTGTAGCGGTTACGGAAGGTGACGAAACGCCGCTCGAAACCCTGCTGGAAGCGGCCGAAGATGTTGGTCGGCTCATGGTGGCCGCCCTCCGCCTTCGCCTTGGCGTGGGCTGCGACCTGCGCTGCGAGCATGTATTTGGCCATGGTGGGCACCAGCGTGCGCGAGAGGATGAACGACGCGATCATGGCGAAGATGATGGCTTCCGCCATGGGCATGAACAGCCAGCCCGCAACGCCCGTGAGCTGGAACAGCGGCATCCACACGATACAGATGCACAATGTCGAGACAAAGGTGGGAATGACGATCTGGTTGGCGGCGTCAATGATGGCCGTTTCCAGATCCTTCTCCATTTCCAGATGCGCGTCGATGTTTTCGATCATCACCGTCGCATCATCGACAAGAATACCCACCGCCAGCGCAAGGCCGCCGAGCGTCATGACGTTAATGGTCTGGCCCGCTGCCCCAAGCCCCACGACCGAGCACAGCATGGCCAGCGGAATGGAAGTGGCGATAATCACGGTCGATCGCCACGAGCCGAGGAACAGCAGCACGACAAGGCTTGTCAGCAGGGCGGCGGTGCCCATTTCCTGCACCACGTCACGCACTGCCTCCTTCACGAAGGTCGAGGCATCGCCCAGCACGGTAATATCGACGCCTGGCGGCAGCGTGCGCACAATGGAGGGCAGCAGCGCCTTGATCCCGCTCACCACCGAAAGCGTCGAGGCATCGCCGCTTTTCATGATCACGATCAGCACCGCCTGGTGGCCCTTGACCAGCACCATGTTGGTCTGTGGCGGTCCGCCCGCATGCACCCAGGCCACATCGCGCAGGTAGACGACGGAATTCCCCTCCTGCTTGATGGGCATGTTGTTGAAGGTGTCAATCTCCTCGGGCGAGGCGTTGGTCTGCACCATCCAGTCAAACGCACCGATCTGCTGGTCGCCTGCTGGCAGCACGATGTTCTGCTTGCTCAGCGCATTGCCGATATCGGTGGCCGAAAGCCCGTGCGCCAGCAGCTTGCTCTGGTCGAGGTCGACCATGATGTTGCCCGGCTGGCCACCATAGGGGTTGGGGATGGCCGCCCCCGCGACCGAGACCAGCGCGGGCCGGATCAGGTTGGAGGACATGTCGTAAATCTGCGACGCTGTCATGGAATCCGACGAGACCTGCAGGGTCAGCACCGGCACGGACGAGGCATTGTAGGTCAGCACCAGCGGCGGGGTCATGCCGGCGGGCATCTGTTTGATGACGGTCTGGGAGACGGCGGTGATCTGCGTCTGCGCCACGGCGGTGTCGGTGCCGGGCTGGAAGAACACCTTGACGATGCCACGCCCGTAATAGGACTGGCTCTCGATATGTTCGATATTGTTGACCGTGGCGGTCAGCGCGCGCTCGTAATAATAGACCACGCGGCCGGACATGTCTTCGGGCATGAGGCCGGTATAGGTCCAGCAGATCGCCACCACGGGGATGTTGATGCTGGGGAAGACATCGGTTGGCGTGCGGAGCAGGCCACGGACACCGAACACGACGATGAGAATGGACAGGACGACAAAAGTATAGGGCCGCTTGAGCGCGGTAACGACAATACCGTTCATGCGCGGCCTGTTGCCCCCTGCCCTTGCGGCAGGCCCGGCCGCATGAAGCGCGCAAAGGGCGCTCCGGGCCGGGACAGGTGGTGTTCTTGCATCTCTCGTCTCCCCGTCTGTCCATTCGGTGTTAATGGGGGTGCGTCAGGTGGCAAATGAAATTTCAATTTAGTTTCCGGCCTGCACCACACAAAAAGGCGGAAAAATTATGTTCATGGTGACACCCGGCATCCGCTCATGCACACGCGTGGGCGTGATGTCGAGCCGCGCGTGATGCAGCGCCACGATGGCTGATACCAGGCTCAGCCCCAGGCCTGACCCGGGAATGTGGCGGCTCTTGTCCGAGCGGTAGAAGCGCCCCGTTACCGCCTTGCGCTCGGCTGCGGGAATGCCAATGCCCGTATCGATCACCTGCAGCAGGGCGCACTCCCCGTTCATGGCGGTATGAATTTCAACCCGGCCGCCGCCGGGGGTGAACTTGATGGCGTTGTCCACAAGGTTGGCCAGCACCTCGATCAAAAGATCGCGGTCGCCCTGTACCTTGATCGGCACCTCACGGGCGGCGCAGGCCAGGATGATACCCTTGGTTTCGGCTATGGGTTCATACAGATCGACGATATCGGCCACCAGCGCATCGAGGTCCACCGTGCCAAATCCGGCCCGCCTGCGCCCGTTCTCGATCTCGCCTATGCGCAGCAGCGCGGTAATGATGGCAAAAGACTGGTCAAGGTCATCAATGGTGCGGGCGATGACATTGCGCAGCGCCTCCGCCGAGTGACCGGCATTGAGCGCGCGGTCAAGGCGCGCACGCACGCGGGCGAGCGGCGTGCGCAGGTCGTGAGCGATGTCGTTGCCCACGTCGCGTATTTCATCAAGCAGCTGCTCGAGGCGGTCGAGCATGCGGTTGACGCTGCCCGCAAGGCGCTGGAGGTCGTCATTCTGCCTTCCTGCAGGCAGGCGCTCGTGCAGGTCGCCCTCCATGATGCGGTCGATCGCCTCATGCATGTCCTTGACGCGCGAGAGCGCCCGGTGGCTGAGGATGATGCCAGTAATAAGCGCGAACAGCACGGTCGGCACGATCGAGACCAGCATGGAATGCCGCATCATCAGCCGCAGCTCGGTGCGCATCTGCCGGCTGCGCCCCAGCACCAGATAGCGCCCGCCGGGCACGCTTACGGCCACCATGCGCAGCACGGTGGCGGAACTGCCCCCCGTGGCCTCGGGAGCGATGACATGCACGCGCCCGTCGGCCACAAGCCCCGTGGGCCAGCTGTGCAGGTCGCCCACGATATAATGCTGCCCGGCATCGAACAGGGTGGTGGCGTTCATGATGATGCGCAGGTCATCGGTGGCGCGGTCGCGCACCTGCTGCTCCAGCGCTACTGGGGTTTCGCGCTGCAGGATCCCTGCCTCGCGCAGCAAGAGCAGGTCGGAGCGCTTGGCCTCGAACACGCTGGCCTGGCTGTAGCCAAAAAAGAACTGCAATGCCGCCGAGCCGATCATCGCCGCCACGACCGCCAGCGTGAGGCGGAAGGTGGCGGTGCGGAACAGCTCGTTACGAAACACGCAGCATGAACCCCGCGCCGCGAATGCTCTGGATCAGGGGCGGGCGGCCCGTTTCATCAATCTTGCGGCGCAGCTTGCCGATATGCACGTCCACGAGGTTGGTCTGGGGAATGAAGCGGTAGTTCCACACATCCTCAAGCAGCATGTTGCGCGTGAGCACCTGGTTGGGGCGGCGCATGAGGTATTCGAGCAGCCGGAACTCACGCGGCAGCAGATCGATCAGCACGCCATCGCGCCGCACGGTGCGGGTGATGAGGTCCATCTCCAGCGGGCCCGCGCGCAGCATGGTGTGGCGCGATGTATCGGGGCGACGCAGCAGGGCCTCGAGGCGGGCGGCGAGTTCCTCCATGGCGAACGGCTTGGTCAGGTAGTCATCGCCACCCGCCTTGAGCCCGCTCACCCGGTCATCCACCGCCGAAAGGGCGGAAAGCACCAGAACCGGCACATGCACCTGCCGCTCGCGCAGGGTCTCGATCAGCGTCAGGCCATCGAGTTCGGGCAGCATGCGGTCAACGATCATCACATCGAAATGCGCGTTCAGCCCCATGGACAGCCCCGCGGCGCCCGAAAACTCGTGCTGCACCACGAAATGCCGGCTTTCCAGTTCCTCGATCACTTCCTGCGCGATCTTGCCATCATCCTCCACCAGCAGCACGCGCGGCGTGGCCTCGGGCCGTGGCACGGTGGGCATGGGGTCGGGCGGCAGGTTTTCAGACGGAACACTCATCACCTGACCCTTATGCCGCGCACGACGAAACACGGCCAATTAAAATCAATTTCAGCGAGGCGCAGCCCCCGCCACGCCCTCCTGCCCCCATCGGGCCGTCATGTCGCCCTGCGCGTCAGTGCCGGGCGGCGTGGGGACGGAATCGGGCGTGGCCGCATCCTGCGTGTCAACATCAAGCTCGCGCAGCCTGCGGCTGACAAGCCCGGTGCGCCTGCGGGCCTCATCAATGGAGGAGGACATGGCGGACGCATTGCGGGCCAGTTTTTCCAGCACGCCATCCATGCGCAGCATTTCCTGCCGTGTGGCGCCGAGCAGGCGGGCGATATCATCGGTGCGGCGCTCGAGCGCCAGGGTTACGTAGCCAAGGTGAATGGTGCGCAGCATGGCGGGCATCAGCCCCGGCCCCATCACGATAACGCGGTAGGTGCGCCCGATTTCATCGAGCAGGCCAGGAATTCGCGCCACCTCGGCATACAGCCCGTCGGTGGGCAGGTACAACACCGCGAATTCCACCGTAACGGGCGGCACGATATATTTGGTGGCGATCTTGCGGGCCTCGATGCGCAGCGTGGTTTCAAGCGCGCGGCGGGCGGCGCGCTCGGCATCGGGATTGCAGTCTTCCACGGCCTGCAACAGGCGCTCATAGGCCTCGGTGGGGAATTTGGAATCAATGGCCAGCACCGGCGGCACGGTGGCCCGCACCGGCATGCGCACGGCAAACTCGACCACCTCGCGGCTGTCATCGCGCAGGCGGCGGTTGGTGTCATAGCTGCCTGCGGGCAGGACGTCATCGAGAATGGTGCGCAGCTGCGCCTCGCCCCAGCCACCACGGGTCTTGACGTTGGAGAACAGCCGCTTGAGGTCACCCACCTGCGCGGTCATGGCCGAGACCTCGCCCATTGCCTTCTGCATCGCGCCGATCTGCTCGAGCACGCGCTGGAAGGAGGTCTGCATCTGCTTTTCCACCGCCTCATGCAGGCGCTCGTTTACGGCGGCGCGCAGTTCATCGCTGTTGCGCCGGCCCTCCTCCGCCATCTCGCGCAGGGATTCTGACTGGGTCACGCGCATCTCGGACAGGTCGCGGCCCATCATGCGGGCAATGCGGTTGAAGGTCTCGGTCAGTTCCTGGTGGCGCTGGTCGAAGCGGTTGGAGAGCGCGCGCTCGATCTCGGCCATCCGGGCGCGCTGGGCCTCGTTCTCGGCCATACGGGCAGCAGTCTCGCGCTCCATCATGACGCATAGCCGCCCGAGCAGCTCCGCATCCTGCCCGCCCCCCATGAAAGACAGCCGACGCAGCACGATAAACGACACCAGACACGACAGGACAGCACACAGCAGACCAATCCAGATAACGGGCGACGCGGACAGATCAGCCATGATGAAGCATTTCCCACACAAAAGAACAAACCATGTCCGTGCCCTGTCATGCGGCTGATGTAAAGTCATCATGTTTTTTTGGCATATCTGGAAACCGATGATATGCACCAACCGAAACGATCGGCATCTCACCTGATTTTCAGGTTCGCGCCGCGTCAAAACCCACTAGCGTGCCCCCGGCATGCCGCCACCCCGCCGGTTTACGGCCCATAGAACCGACACGACCCCGAGGACCCGCCTTACCATGCCCGAGCCAACGCCGACCTGCCCGCGGGGCCAGCCCGTGCGCGGCAGATCCCTGTTCACCAGCCTGTACGCGCAGGTGATCATCGCGGTGGTGGCGGGCATTGCGCTGGGGCATTTCTGCCCGCATGCGGCGGTGGCGCTCAAACCGCTGGGGGATGGCTTCATCCGGCTGGTCAAGATGGTGATCCCGCCGGTGATCTTCCTTACCGTGGTCACGGGGGTCGCCGGCCTGTCCGACCTCGGTCAGGCCGGCCGGCTTGCGGGCAAGGCGATGGTCTATTTCCTGGCCTTCTCGTCACTCGCGCTGGTGGTGGGCATGATCGTGGCCAACGTGGTGCAGCCGGGCGCGCATATCCATGCCGACCCCGCAACGCTCGATGCGCATGCGGTGGCCGCCTACACGGCGCGGGCGCAGGCGCATTCCTTCAGTGATTTCCTGCTCAACATCATCCCCGATACGGTGATCAGCGCCTTTGTTTCAGGCGACATATTGCAGGTGCTGCTGGTCGCCATCCTGTTCAGCATCAGCCTGTCGCGCATGGGCAGCAGGGGCCACGCCATCCTGAGCCTGCTCAAGCAGCTGACGCAGCTGGTGTTTGGCGTGGTGCGGCTGGTCATGTACGCAGCCCCCATCGGGGCGCTCGGCGCCATGGCGTTCACCATCGGGCGCTTTGGCATCGGCGCGGTGCTGCACCTCGCCTTCCTCGTGGCCACGTTCTATGCCACCTCGGCCCTGTTCGTGCTGGTCATTCTGGGCGCGGTGGCGCGGTGGAACGGGTTCCGCATCCTGCCGCTGCTGCGCTACCTGCGCGAGGAACTGCTGATCGTGCTGGGCACGAGTTCATCTGAATCCGCCCTGCCCACCCTCATGACCCGGCTGGAAAACGCAGGCTGCGCGCCCTCCGTCGTCGGGCTTGTGGTGCCGATGGGCTATTCCTTCAATCTTGATGGCACCAACATCTACATGTCGCTCTCGGCCCTGTTCATTGCACAGGCGACCGACGTGCACCTGGGGCTGGGCCAGCAGCTCAGCCTGCTGCTTGTCGCCATGATCAGCTCCAAGGGGGCAGCAGGTGTTACGGGGGCCGGTTTCGTTACCCTTGCGGCCACGCTGGCGGTAGTGCCTGACGTGCCGGTGGCGGGCATGGGGCTGATCCTTGGCATTGACCGATTCATGTCCGAATGCCGCTCGCTCACCAACATCATCGGCAACGCCGTGGCGACCATCGTGCTGGCCCGGTGGGAAGGTGCGCTCGATACCCAACGCCTTGCCGCCGCCCTGTCGGGGCGGATCAGCGATGCGCAGGCCGATACGCCCGTCATGGCCACGGATGAGCAGCCCCGACCGACCATTCACTAACGCCCGGCTCTTTCTTTTCGTCTCTCCATTTGCGTCCATAGGTTTCATACCATGCCTGTTTTCAAGCCCCAGACCGGCGCACTGACCACCGCGCAGAGAATACGAAGCATTGTTGCGGGTTCATCGGGAAATCTGATCGAATATTACGACTGGTATGTCTATGCGGCATTTTCCATGTATTTTGCCCATTCGTTCTTCCCGCCCGGCAACCCCACGAGCGAACTGCTGCGCAGTGCTGCGGTGTTCGCCATCGGCTTCCTGATGCGCCCGGTGGGCGGGTGGCTGATGGGGCTGATGGCAGACCGCCACGGCAGGCGGGCCGCACTCAGCGTGTCGATCATCGCCATGTGCGCGGGTTCGCTCGCTATTGCCCTGTGCCCCACCTATGAGCAGATCGGGCTGGCGGCGCCCTCCGTTCTGCTGCTTGCCCGGCTGCTGCAGGGGCTGAGCCTTGGCGGAGAATACGGGGCGAGCGCCACCTACCTTTCCGAAATCGCGCCCCCGGCCCAGCGCGGGTTCTATGCCAGCTTCCAGTATGTCACGCTGGTGATGGGGCAGTTGCTGGCCCTTGTGGTGCTGCTCGCGCTGCAGTTCGTGCTGCTCAGCCCCGCCCAGCTTGGCGCGTGGGGCTGGCGGGTGCCGTTTGGCATTGGCGCGCTGCTCGCACTGTCCATCCTGTGGTTTCGCCGGGGCATGGCCGAGAGCGAGCAGTTCAGCGCCACCACCAAGGATAAAAACGCCCATGGCGGCCTGCGCGTACTGCTCCAGCACCCGCGTGAGGTACTGGGCGTGTGCGGCCTGACGCTGGGCGGCACGGTGGCGTTCTATACCTTCACCATCTACATGCAGAAATATCTGGTCAACACGGCGGGTCTGGCCAAGGAGCAGTCCACGCTGGTCTCGACCGCATCGCTGTTCGTGTTCGCGCTGATCCAGCCCATCTTCGGCGCGCTGTCCGACCGGGTGGGCCGCAGGCGGCTGCTGCTGTCCTTTGGTGTGATCGGCTGCCTGGGCACCGTGCCGCTCATGCAGGCCATTTCCACCGTGCGCTCACCGCTGGCTGCCTTTGGCCTGGTCACGACGGCGCTGATCGGCATTTCGGGCTACACGTCGATCAACGCGGTGGTGAAGGCCGAACTCTTCCCCACCCGCGTGCGCGCGCTCGGCGTGGCGCTGCCCTATGCGCTGACCGTGTCGGTGTTTGGCGGCACGGCGGAATACGTGGCGCTGTGGTTCAAGCAGATCGGGCATGAGGGGCTGTTCTACTGGTACGTGACCGGCTGCATCGCATGCTCGCTGCTGACCGTGCTGTTCGTGCTGCCCGGCCATGACCGCATCACGCCAGAAGACTGAAGTTTTTTCCTATGCCCTCAATGCACATGCATGAGGTTGCGCAGGAAGCCGGGCAGCAGCATGGCGTAGGGGTTCACATGCACCGCCGGGTTGCCCATCGGCCCGGTTACCTGATAGGTGGCCGAGACCACGCCGCCATTCTTCTCCGGGCTGAACAGCCAGCCCAGCAGGCCCGGCAGGTGGCCGGGAGCGGCATTGACCGCAAAGGCGGGGATGATCGTGCCATCAAGGTTGAGGGTCTTCTTCTCCAGGTTCACGTCACCTGACACCGTAGCCCCGAGGGAGGCATTGCTCACCAGCCCGTCGGAAATACGGATGTTGCCTTCATCCATCTTCACCGGCGCGTTCAACTGCTCGATCTGCATGCCCGGCGCGTGCGGCGCGCGCAGCCAGCCATAGATCGAGGCGTTATTGGCCAGCCTGACCACGCTTGGCACGTTGCGCAGCTTGAACGGCCCCATATGCACCGTGCCCGAGAAGGGCGCAGTGGCCGAGCTGTCATCGAACTGGCCGGTGATGTCGGTCACGCCGCCCTGCATCTCGTCGGTCACCTTCATGTCATGCAGCAGATCGCCCAGGCTTGCCACATGCACGTCGAGCAGGCGGGCATTGCCCTGCTGGGTCAGGTGCGCCTGCGCGGGCACCGGGCCTTCCACCGTCAGCACGCCACGGGTCAGGCGCACGCCATTGGTTTCAAGGTGGCTGTGCACGTTGGTCAGCGTATCGGTAGGGCCATAATACAGGGTGCGGGCATCCACGTTCAGATCCCACCGGCGGCCCGGCGGGCCGTTGACGCGCCCGGTCGCCATTTCAGGCATGTGGTAGCCACCACTATCGCCCTGATGGGCAGCCACCTTTTTCGCCGCCGTGTTGTCGGGCGCGGTCTGGAACGAGACCAGCGGGGAGAGGTCGAGCACCTTCGCCGCCACGTTCACGCCAATGGGGTCGCTCTCGCGCTGCGGCAGCAGCACCGAGGCATTGCCCACCGAGCGCCCGATACGGAAGCCGCGCAGCACCAGCCGGCGCGTCACCCCGCCCGCCGTCTCGGCATGGCCATCGATCAGCAGGTCGGGGCCGACCGCACGCATGTTCTCGATCCCTGCGATCTGCCCATGTTCGAGGTCCAGTTCGACCGAGGCATTGGCCTCCTGCCCCACCTTCTTGGACCACACGGGTATGGCCAGCGCCGCGCGATCAAGATCAAGGTCGATATTCACCTGCGCCTTGCCGCCCACGTAGCGGTCGTAATCCACATCAAGCAGGGCACTGCCCGAGAAATGCTCGCCCATTTCAAACCCGGCGCGCTTCACTCCCTCCGGCGTGACATGGCCCTGCAGGCTGGCACTTTCCACCGCGTGAACCATCGGCCCGCTGCGGAAGTCCATGGTGTAGATCACGCTTGAGGGGATACCGGCCAGCACGCCCGTGCCCTGCAGGAGCAGGCCCTTGGTGGTGGCGTCGATGCCCAAGGTGCCATTATCGAGCGGGCGGCCCACCACCACGTTGCCCAGATGCACCTGCGCAAGGTCGGTATGGCTGCGCAGGTCGATCTGGTCGAGGCGCACATGCGCATCAAGCGGCAGTGCAATGTGCAGCGACACATTGGCCCGCCCCGACGGGTGCGTGAACGACATGGGATGGCGCGAGAGCACGTTGAGCCGGGGCTCGGCCAGCAGCGCCAGCACATCGCGCGCATTGCCCAGCAGGGTCACGTTGATATCGCCTACCTGCACTTTCTCGTTCAGGCCGGTAATGCGCATGGAGCCGGGGCCGACCTCGATCCGCCCGGTGCCGGTGGCATCGACATGCCGCCCCGCGAGATCGACAAGCTGGTACGCATGGCCGAAATGGATCATGATCTCGTCCGGACCATCAAAGGTCAGGTGGGCATCCATATCGTGTAGTGGCGGAATGGGGCTGAGCCAGTGCAGCTCCATTGCATCGGCATCGATCGTGCCGCCAAGCGAGGCGAGATTCAGCCCCCCCCAGCCCTTGTGGCTGGTCAGGCCCATATTGACCTGCAACTGCCGCACATGGCCATGCGGTATGTTTTCGGTCACCCACCTCCGCGCGCCCTTCATGGCGGTAGGCGGCCAGAAATCACCCAGCGTTTCAAACTCCAGCGCCCGCGCGTGCGCGCCCACGTCAAGCTGGACGTGGGCAGGCTGCATCAGCGATGCGGCGCTGAGCGCCGCCGTGGCGTTCAGCGTGGGGCCGCTGCCATCATCATCAGTATGTCCCGGCGCGCGCAGATGCAGTTCGAGGTTGCGCAGCGCCACCTTCAGCGGGCCATCAAACGGCGCGTTGGCCGGGCCCGGCCCCAGTGAACCGACAAGGTCGGCCGCCCCCTCGCCCACCAGGAACTGCCCGGCCTTGCGCGTGGTGACCTGCCCGTTGCCCGCATCGAGGTGCAGCGTAAAGTCGCGTGGCATGAGAAAGCCCTGGTCATGCCCCCCATCGCGGAACGCAACCTGCAACTGCCCGCCTACCGGCAGGTCAAGCGGGGCGACCTGCTTCTGCCCCGGCGCGAAGGCCGCCGGGCTGATGGGGTCGAGCACCAGGGTCCAGTCCACATGGCGGGGGCCGACATGGGTGCCCTGCCCGTGCAGCACCAGCCGTTCGCCATTGCCTTCCAGCCCGAGGCGGACATCACCTTCCACCCCTTTCTGCCCGGAATCGTTCACCACCTTCAGCCGGGCATCCGCTTCCCCCAGCCGCCAGTTGCGCCCGGTCATGCGATCGGTGAACTGCACATGCGTATCCGACACCACGGCCTGGCGCAGCGCGCTCATGTCCAGCGGCGAAGGTTGTGCCTTTTCATGCGGCGGGTAAGGTGTATCCGGCCCCAGGTCGAGGCCGATCTTGCCCTCATGGCTGCGCGCAAGCTGCAGCCGCCCGTGCGAGACCGACAGTTCAAGGATACGGACAATGCCATGCGCCAGCGCCGGGCTGTCGAGCGTGATGCGGCCCCGGCGCAGCGTATCGGCCACGATCCCATCGCGGCGCGCGATGCGTACATCCTCCACCCAGATCACGAAAGGCGCGCGCAGCCCCTCATGCATCGCATTCCAGCCCAGCCGCACATGCGCCGCCGACAGGCTGCCAATAATATCCTCATGTTTGCGCCCATGGGCCACGGGCAGCGGCATGAACAGCCGCACCACCGGCGTGACCTCAAGCGGGCCCGCCGAAAGGCGCATGGTCAGCACCAGCAGCAGCACCGCAGGCAGCGTAATACACAGCAGCACCAGCCACACCACCACGCGGCCTGCGGCCAGCACCGCGCGGCGCACGCGGCTCGGGCGCTGTGGCGCGGGGCCGGGCGGCGGCGAGGCTTGACCTGCCTGCGTCATGCCGTCCACGCTATGCCCCCGCGCCAATAAGCGTTCATTCCCAGTCTCTTGCCGGACATTTCTCCATGGATCAGCCAACCCCGTCCCTGCCCGCGCCACATCCCTCGTGGCAGGGATGCGCATGGCCCCGGCCCGCCGACCCGCGCGCCGCGCGCATCCTGCGTGAAAACCTGTCCGACGCCTGCGCGCGCGCAGGCCTGCCCGATCTCGCGGCCACGCCAGGCATCATGCCCATGCTCGATGCGCTGGGGGGCAACAGCCCCTACCTGTCCGATCTGGCGCTGCGCGATACGGAAGCCTTCGCCACCCTTGTGCATGAAGGGGCGGATACCTGCGTGCGCCGCATCCTTACCGCACTCGACGCCCTGCCGCCCGCAACACCACGCGCCGACATCATGGCCGAACTGCGCGAGGCCAAGCGGCAGGCGGCGCTGGCCATAGCGCTGGCCGATATCGGGGGCGCATGGTCGCTCGAGCAGGTAACCCTGGCGCTGAGCGAACTGGCTGAAAATGCGCTGAACGCGGCACTCAGGCATCTGCTGCTCCAGGCGCACGAAACCGGACGCCTGCGCCTGCGTCACCCCGAAACCCCGTGCCGGGGCAGCGGCTTCGTGGTTCTGGCAATGGGGAAGCTGGGCGCGCGGGAACTGAACTACTCCTCGGACATAGACCTGATCGTTCTGTACGACCCGGACCGTCACCCCGGCAATGGGGAACTGCGACATACCTTTGTGCGCATGACTAGCGATCTTGTCACGCTTATGGAAGCGCGGGATGCAAATGGTTACGTTTTCCGCATGGACCTGCGGTTGCGCCCCGACCCGAGTGCCACCCCTGCCGCCGTGTCGTTTCCCGCCGCCATACAGTATTACGAGAGCATGGGCCGCACATGGGAACGTGCGGCCATGACCAAGGCACGGCCCGTGGCGGGCGACATCACGGCGGGGCGCCGTTTTCTCAAGACCATTCATCCGTTCATCTGGCGCCGCCATCTGGATTTCGCGGTAATTGATGATCTGCATGACATGAAAGCCCGCATCGACCGCCACCGTAACGCAGGCCACGCCAACCTGGACAGCCTGCGCGCGGCAGATATCCGTGATCCCGACACTGCCACGCGCTGGCTGCTTGGCCAGAATGTAAAGCTCGGGCAGGGCGGCATCCGCGAGGTGGAATTCGTAGCCCAGGCCCTGCAGCTCGTATGGGGTGGCAGAAGGCCCGAACTGCGCGACCCCACAACGCTTGGCGCACTGCGCAGGCTGCGCCGGGCAGGGCTGCTGGCGCGTGAGCAATCCGCAATACTGGCCCGCAATTACCGCATACTGCGGCAGGCCGAGCATCGGCTGCAGATGCGCCTCGACCACCAGACCCACAGCCTGCCCGACACGGAGGACGGATTCGCGCGCTTCGCCATTTTCATGAACATGGGCCCGCCCGACGAGCTGGCGAGCAGCATGCTCGCGGTCATGCAGCGCTCGCGGCGCATTTTCGACCAGCAGTTTGCCGAAAGCGGCCCCGAGGACATCACCATCGCCCCCGAGGATGCCGATGCCGCCGACCGCCTGCGCGCGCACGGCTTTCCCCCGGCTGACATCAATGACGCGCTGGCCATACTCAACCGGTGGGAAGGCAACCGCCTGCGCGCCCTGCGCTCGGATCGGGCGCGCAAGCTGCTGCGCCGCCTGCTGCCCGGCCTGCTGGCCGAGATGGGCCGCCGCCAGCAGCCGCTGGCCGTGCTGCGCCGCTTCGATGCGCTGCTGGAGCGGCAGTGGGCGGGCGTGCAGTTCCTGTCGCTGCTCGAGCGCAACCCCGCCCTGATCCACCGCATCGTGACCGTGCTGGACTGCGCGCCCTTTCTGGCGGATCACCTGGCCGAGACCCCCTCCGCGCTGGACGGGCTGCTCGACATGGATGGCGGCCCCGGCGCGGTCAGCACGGTGACAGTGCTGGCGCGGCGGCAGGTGGCGGGGGCACGCTCGGCCGAGCAGGTACTGCCGGTGCTGCGCGGGCTGGTCTGTGGCGAGGAGTTCCGCCTGTCGGTCGCCCGCCTCGAGCACCGCATGAGCGAGGACCGCGCCGCCCGCGCCCGCACCGCCATGGCCGAGACGGTCATGCGTGGCCTGCTGCGCCTGGTCAGCGCCGAGCACCGCCAGCGCCACGGCACCGTGCCCGGCGGCGCGGTGGCGGTGGTGGCCCTGGGCAAGGTCGGCTCGCGCGAGATGATGCCCGGCTCGGACCTGGACCTGATGGTGGTGTTCGACCACCCCGAGGATGCGGGCGAGAGCGTGGTCAGCGCCAGCGATGGCCCGCGCGCGCGCGCGCTTTCCGCCGGCACCTATTACGTGCGGCTGGCGCATGCCTTTGTCGCGGCCCTGACAGCACCGGGGCGCGAAGGCCCGCTCTATGAGGTGGACATGCGGCTGCGGCCCTCGGGCTCGAAGGGGCCGGTGGCGGTCTCGCTCTCCGCCTTCCGTCGCTACCATGCCGAATCCGCCTGGACATGGGAGCGCATGGCGCTCACCCGCGCGCGCGTGGTGGCTGGGCCGCCCGCGCTTGCCGGCCCGCTCCGCGCGGCCATTGCCACCGCACTCGGCCACGCGCCCGACACGGCGCAGGACCGCGCGCGGGTGCTCCATGACGTGCGCCACATGCGCGAACGCCTCGCGCGCGAACGCCCCGCCTCCAGCCCGTGGGACATCAAGCGCCGCCGGGGCGGGCTGATGGATGTGGAATTCGTGGCGCAGGGGCTGCAGCTTGTTGCCGCCTCGCCCGCCTGCCGCAGCCAGTCCACCCGCACCGCACTCCTGCGGCTGGCGCGGCTGGGCGAGATCAGCATGGCCGATGCCCGCCTGCTGCGCCGGGCCGATCTGTTCTGGCGGGCATTGCAGGGGCTGATACGCATCATCTGCGGCCATGACGTGCCCGACACCATTGCACCCGCAAGCCTCGAGATCCTGACCGGCGAGGTCGGCGCCGCCGATGCAGCCGGGCTGCTCGCCCGCATGGACCGCATGGCCGATGATGTCACAAGCGTGTTCGACCGGCTGATTCCGCTCACGGATGCGCCCGATGGCGCACAAGGCGGGCATGGCGGTGGTTCCCCCGCCGCCTGAAGCGTTGCATGATCGCACCCGTTTCAACCCCGCCGGGGCCAGCGCGTAACGTGGCCCCCGCACCCAGAGCAGCAAGGCAGGTCATGAGCAAGGCTTCCATCCCTTTTCCCGAACCCGGCAGCGCCGTCCCCGATTTTGACATGCTCGCAAGCGGTGGCCGCACGGTCAGCCTCAACGGCGAAGCAGGTCATCCCTTCGTGCTGTATTTCTACCCCAAGGCCAATACATCGGGCTGCACGAAGGAGGCCTGCGAATTCGAGGCCGCCCTTGCCGATTTGCAGAAAGACGGCGTGAGCGTGATCGGCGTCTCGCGTGACGGCATGCCCGCCATCGAGAAATTCGCAGCCGACCATGCCCTCACCTTCCCGCTTGCATCCGACGCGGATGGCCGCGTGACCGAGGCCTATGGCGTGTGGGTGGAAAAATCGATGTATGGCCGCAAATACATGGGCATCGAACGCGCGACCTTCCTTGTTGATGCCACCGGCCATCTCGTGCAGGCATGGCGCAAGGTCAAGGTCACGAACCATGTGGCCGCCGTGCGCAAGGCCATTACGGCCCTGGCGCTACAGGCTGGCCCTACAGGTCAGTAATACGGGCGCGGCGCACCATACGGGCCATAGACCACACCCGGCGGGGGCGGAGGCGGCGGGGCGTAATAGGCCACCGGCGGCGGTGGGGGCGGACGGTAATAGACCGGCGGCGGAGGGGGTGGCGGCGGCCCATAGGCATCGACCATGGCCCCACCTACGATACCCCCCACGAGGCCCCCCACCAGCCCGCCTGCAAACGCATCGCCCGCGCCACGCCCGTGGGCCTGGGCCTGCGGCGCCGCCACTGCCATCGCGGCAAGAAGGGTCAGCCCCGCTGCAATACGCCCCATGTTCTTCATGACCTGTTTCCTGATCCTGTCCTGTTCCGGTGGGGCATGCAGCCCCGCCGCAACCGTTTAGACAGGGTGGACATGGCGATTTACGGGCAGGAACCGCCCTTTTCATGCCATAAAGCGGACCGGAATGTTACGGATGGGCCGCGCGCAGTTCCTTCAGCCCCGACGGGGTCTCGAACACGCTGGCATCCTGCGGGGCGCGGTTGACCGATGTCGCCTCGACCATGACCTTGCCATCGCGGATGACTTCAAGCATCACGCCATCATCGGTGTAACAGATCTCGCTGGGGCGCTGGTCGGTGTCCTGTGTCTGCCACAGGGCGCAGGGCAGGCCCGCCACTTTCGAGACACCCGTGCGCAGCCAGCTGCCCTGCGCGCGCTGGCCCATCTGCACATTGGCGGCCCCCGGGGCGGGAATGATGGTCTTGATCTTCTGGTCGGCGTTCACCACCGTCAGCGTGCCTGCGTGGTAGTCGGTAATCATGTAGGTGGTGGCATTGGCGGGGTCGACGCGCTGCATCATGCGGCTGGCCGACCACCGCATGCGCTGGCTCATGGTCTGGCTCGTGTCGTGCGGGGGGTAGATGGTGTAGGTCACGTCCACATCGGCCTGTGGGGTGACATAGGGGGATGAAGGCTCATCGGCCGCCCGCGCGCTGCCTGCGCCCGCCGCCAGCAGGCAGGCCAGCAGGGCGGCCCGGCCCAGGGCTGGGGTAATCCGTGTCACGTCATGCAATCCTTGAAAAAAAACGGGCGGGCGGTCAGCCGCCCTTGTTGTCCTTGGCCGCGGGCGTGCCGGGCGGCGGAGGGGGCTCGACCTTGCGATAGTCCGCCGGCGGCTGGAACATGCTGTCGGGTATGGGGCCATAGACCACTTTCGTCGCCTCCAGCCGCCCTTTCAGCCCGTCGCCATCAACCCCGATCTCCTGCAGCACCACGCCATCATCGGTCACGCAGGCCGTGGCGTTACCCTGGTCGGTCGTGACATCCCACTGCGTGCAGGCGACACCTGCAACGCTTGACGTGCCCTTGCGCGCGAACGTCATGGACAGGTCAAGCAGGAAAGGGTTGCGGATGCCGTAGCGGGCATCAAGCTGGCTGTACACCTTCTGCGGGTTGATGATGATGGTGACCTGGCGGCTCATGCGGTTGAGAATCGTCTCGCCCATGCCCTGCGGGCTGTCGATTCGCATCAGGCCGCCATTATAGGCAAACCATGTGCGTATGGGCTTGGGCTCGGGCACGCCATCGGGCTGCACGTTGTAGTCCACCTGCACGTCACGGGTGGGGGTGAGCGGCGGATGCACGCTTGCGGCATCCTGAGCGCGCGCGGCGCACAGGCCCGTGGCGGACAGCGCCGCCGCCACGAGCGCCACCCGGCCCGGCAGCCGCATGCGCCTCATCATCGCGCGCCGCGCCGGGCGGGCCGTTGCATGCTTCATCACATATTCCCTTTCATCTGCGCAGACGGAAGCCCGCATGCACGGCCCTGTCAACCGCCTGCCCCATCCACCCCGCCGCGCAGGGCCAGCAGGGCGGCGTGCAGCCGCGCCCCTTCATCGTTGCCCACCCATGCCGCCTGCCCCGCAACCGCGCGGCCCAGCAGGCGCATGTAGTCATCGGCCGGGATCTCGACCCCGCCAAACCCGGCAAGGTGGGCGGTGCCAAACTGCGTATCGAGCAGCGTGAAGCCGCCCAGGCGCAGCCGCGCCACCAGATGCACCAGCGCCACCTTCGAGGCATCACGCATGCGGCTGAACATGCTTTCCCCAAAAAATGCCTGCCCTATGACCACGCCATACAGGCCGCCCACCAGACGCCCCTCATGGCGAACCTCCACACTATGGGCATGGCCCATGGCATGAAGCTGGCAGAACAGGGCGCGGATGCGCGGGTTGATCCACGTATTCTCGCGCCCCGGCGCCGGTTCCGCGCAGCCATCCATCACGGCGGGAAAATCGTGGTCGGCCGTGACCTCGAAACGCTGCGACAGCACCGTGCGCATGAGCCTGCGCGAGGCATGAAAACCATCATCAAGCGGCAGGATGCCCCGCATCTCGGGGTAGAACCATTCCAGATCATCGGAACGGGCATCGGGCGCCATGGGAAACAGCCCGGCCCTGTAGGCACGCAACATAAGGTCCGGCGTGATGGAAACCGTCTCTTGACCCGTCATGTTCTTAGGATAACCCTTTCGCACGCAATCCTGGGCATGATCGCCCCCCGCATGCACCCATATGGCAGGAGAAACCAGCCCCCATGTCCGACACCCGTCCCCGCCTTCTGCTGACCCAGCGCCAGACCCTTCCCGTAATGCAGCGTATTGAACAGAGTTTTAACATATCTGACGTACCCGGGCATAAACTCACAACGCGCGAACTGCTCGACGGTGCCCGGGCCTTCCAGCCGCAGGCGATCCTTATCTACACCGGCCTGCCGCTCCGCCATGATGATGTGGCCCAGTTGCCCGACAGCGTGAAAATCGTGGCGACCGTCAGCGTCGGCACCGACCATCTCGACATTGCCGCCCTGCATGCGCGCGGCATCATCGTGACCAACACGCCCGACGTGCTGACCGACTGCAATGCGGACATGGCCATGATGCTCATGCTGACCGCAGCGCGCCGGGCGGCGGAATACACCACGCTGATGCGCCAGGGCTGGGGGCGCGGGCTGGCCATGGACGAAATGCTGGGCACGCGCATCAGCGGCAAGCGGCTGGGCATTGTGGGCATGGGGCGCATTGGCCGCGCCGTGGCCCGGCGCGCGCGGGGGTTTGACATGCAGGTGATGTATTCCAACCGCCGCCGCCTGCCTGCCGAACAGGAGGAAGGTGCGACCTATTTCAGCACCGTGACCGACATGCTGCCGCATTGCGATATCCTGAGCCTGCACCTGCCTGCCTCGCCCGAAACCGATGGCATGATCAATGCCGAGCTGCTGGGCCGCCTGCCCCGCGGCGCCATTTTCATCAACGCCGCCCGTGGCGCGCTTGTCGATGAGGATGCCCTGATCGCGGCGCTGAAAAGCGGCCAGCTTGCAGCAGCCGGGCTGGATGTGTACCGCAACGAACCCAACCCCGATCCGCGCTTTCTCGAACTGCCCAACGTGTTCCTGACCCCGCATGTGGGCAGCGCCACCACCGAGACACGCAGCGACATGGGCATGCTCGCACTCGATAACGTGGAGGCCGTGCTGAACGGACGCGCCGCCCTGACCCCGGTCAAGGGCTGACCCGCCCCGTTACGGAGAAGCAGATATGGGCATTGCCGGTATTTTCGTCATCTTCACGCTGCTCGCCATCGGGCTGGACCTGCTTGCCCCCCGCTACGGGGGCATACTGGGCACACTGCTGAAGTTCTATCTGGGCTTCATGCTGGTGGCGACGTGCATTGAACTGCGCAACGCCTTCCGCTCCACCGGGGCCAAAGAAGGGGACGCCGGCTCAGAGACGGCCTGAAACACTCTTTGAAAACAGACGTTTCTGGTGAAGCTTTTTTCAAAAAGCTTCAGAAGGGCGCCACCTTTTTGAAAAAAGGCGGCGCCTGAAAAACATCTGTCTCAGGCTTCCCGCGCCTGGCTTGCGGCATGGGCCTTGAGGTCGGCCGCGGTGCGGCGCACTTCCGGCCCGTATTCACGCTCGAGCCTGCGGATGGTGAAATGCGCCTGCGCTACCGCGCGGTAATGCGACAGGAACGCCGCGTTGAGCGAAGCGCCGCACAGAGCGCCCGCCACCGGCATCATCTGCAACGCGAATTTGCGTGACAGGCCCAGCCCGTAATGGGTGGCAACCTCGCTGACCAGCATCACCACCGGGCGGCCACGCAGCATGGCGCGGGCGGAGAAGTAGCCAAGCTCGCTTTCCTCCGCCGCGCCTTTCTTCGCGCCAAAGGGGAAGGCGCGCAGCGCAAAGACTTCAAGACAGGCCGCGCGCGAGGCTTCGGTGGAGAGATCCTCACCATTCTCGCGCGCAATGCGGGCGATCTCGCGCATGATGGCCATGGTGGTGAAGCTCACGTCAGCCATCAGCCCTGGCAGGCCGGTAAAGCCACCCACGGCACCCGACACGGTCACCGCAGCTTTCAGCGCGGGGTCGCGCCACGTACTGCCGGCGCTGGCCTCGGCCGAGACATCGCGCGGGCGGTCCATACCCACGACCGAGAGGTCGAACGCACGGCGGATGGCCGCCTCCGCCGTGGCCTGCAACTTGGCCTGCAGCGTGGGCGCAAGCCCCAGCGTGCGCATGCCCAGCATGGCCGCCTGCCCCACGGCACCGCCCATGAGGTCGGCAAGGCGCACCAGCACGCCCCGCCCGGTCTCGACACGTTCCAGCGCCTGCTGGAGTTCAGTAATACACGCGCTGTCCAGCGTCAGCGGTGCCAGTTCGTTTGCGGAACCTGCACTCATTACAATGCCCTTCGCCTGATCTATCGTACCGCGCGCCAGCCCGTGGGCCGCGCCATGGCAGCGCGGCCCCACATGGCCAGCCGCGACGCCCATGCGGCAATTGCCACCGTTTCAGCACCATGATGGCGTTCTTGCAACGGGCATGACCGTGCCCGCAGCCATGAAACGCGGGCGTAGCCTAGCTGTTCCAGCCCCCCATGCGGCACAGATGCGCCCAGTGCTCTGCCGATACCGGCACGACGGAAAGGCGCGACTGCCGCACCAGGGCCAGGTCAGCCAGCGCCGGATCGGCCTTGATTGCGGCCAGCGTCACGGCGCGCGGCATCGGGCCGATGGCGCGTACATCCACGCACACCCACCTGCCATCCGCCGCCGTGGGGTCGGGATAGGCCTCACGCGCCACTTCGACCACGCCCACGATCTCGCGGCCAACGTTGGAATGATAGAAGAATGCCCTGTCACCCACCTGCATTGCCGCGAGGTTTTTCTTCGCCTGGTGGTTGCGCACGCCGGTCCAGGGTTCAACACCGTTTTCCACCTGCTCGGCCCATGAAAACGCATCCGGCTCGGACTTGATCAGCCAGTAGGCCATGACCGTTTTCTACTCCACCCGCAGCCCATCACGAAAAACTGAACGGAACGGACGGATCACCACGCTCTCGAACAGGCCCACCTTGGCATACGGGTCTTCCGCCGCGAATCCCTCGGCGGCCGCGCGGTCGGCCATATCCGCCACCAGCAGGCTGCCGCAGGGGCGGTTTTCCGCGTCCAGCAGCGGTCCGCCGTGCACGAGGTGCGGCCTGTGCTGCTCAAGGTAGGCAAGGTGGCGCTCACGGGTCGCCTTGCGGGTTTCGAGGCTGCCGGGCTTGTCGGTGCAGATGATGGCAAACAGCATGTTTTATCCTCCTGAAGGCCTGCTGTCTCATGATTGGGACAGGACTGGCCGTGTCTTTTTTAACGCGATAGTGTAGAGCAACAAAACGTCAGCCCCTACCCACCCATGGGGGAAGACCGGAATTTCTTGACCGTTTTCATTGCAGGGACAGGTGCCCCCGGCACGGATGGATCAACCTTGAACGCAACGCAAAGCCTTACCGCGCGAACCGGTAACCTTTTTCACCGTTACGCCAACCCTGGCCGTTTTCTGCGCATGGGGGCGAAGCTGCAGCCGTGGCTGACATGGCCCGCCCTTGTGCTGTCGCTTGCCGGAATCGTGTGGGGGCTGTTCTTCTCCCCCGCCGACTGGCAGCAGGGCGACAGCGTGCGCATCATGTACGTGCATGTGCCTACTGCATGGCTGGCATCATCAGGTTATATGGGGCTGGCGGTGTGCTCGCTGCTCTCGCTGGTGTGGCGCCACCCGCTTGCCGATCTCGCCGCGGTGGAAATCGGGCCGGTGGGCGCTTCCATCACCGCCGTATGTCTGGCCACCGGCTCGCTGTGGGGCAAGCCGATGTGGGGCACGTGGTGGGTGTGGGATGCACGGCTGACCTCGGTGCTGGTGCTGTTCTTCCTGTATCTGGGCCATATCGCGCTCATCCGTGCGTTTGACGAGCCGCAGCGCGGCTACCGCGCCGCCGCCATCCTTGGCCTTGCGGGCGCGGTTGACCTGCCCATCATCAAGTTCAGCGTGCAGTGGTGGAATACGCTCCACCAGCCCGACAGCATTACGGTGACTGGCGCGCCCACCATGTCCACCTCCATGCTGTGGCCGCTTGGCCTGACCACGCTGGGCTTTACGCTCGGCTTTGCGGCCATCGTGCTCGCCCGCCTGCGCGCCTCGGTCATGGAAAGCCGTGTGCGCACCATCCTTGCCGCCAACCGGGGCCGCCAGTCCGCCGCTGCCGCCCCCCAGCCCGATCGCGCCACCCCATGACCCACCTGCCCTATATCGTGGCCGCCTATGGCCTGACCCTTGGTGTTGCCGCCATCCTGTCGGTCAATGCCACACTGCGCCTGCGTCAGGCCCGCAGGCGCCTTGCCGCCATTGAACAGCCCCGGACACGCCAGCCCTCATGACCCGCAAAAGCAGACGCCTGTGGCTGGTGGTGGCGTGCATGATCGGGCTGGGTTCGGCCGCGGCCCTCACGCTCAATGCCTTTTCCTCCAATATCGTGTTCTTCATGGCGCCCTCGCAGGTGCACAGCAAGCCGCCACCGGCTGACCGCACAATCCGCCTGGGGGGCATGGTGGTGGCGGGCAGCGTGCACCAGGAGAAGGTGAAGGACGCCCCGGTCGCCATTTTTGACGTAACCGACGGGCAGGCCGCCGTGACCGTGCGCTACGAGGGCATCCTGCCCGACCTGTTCCGCGAGGGGCAGAGCGTCGTGGCCGTGGGTACGGTCAACCCCGATGGCACCTTCCGCGCCAGCGAGGTGCTGGCCAAGCATGACGAGACCTACATGCCCAAGGAAGTGGCCGAGGAACTGCGCCGTAGCGGCAAGTGGGACCCCCGCTTTGGCAAGGCCCCCGACGCCGCGAGCTGGAACACCATGACCGCCGCCGACGCGCCGAAAAAACCGGCCACCCAGACGCCCTAACGGAAACTGACATCCGACAATGAACCCGGAACTTGGAAATTTTGCGCTGGCGCTGGCATGCTGCATGGCCGCCGGACAGGCCATCCTGCCCCTGATTGGCGCAAGCCGCCGCGATGCACGCCTGATGGCGCTGGCGCCTGCGCTGGCCGTGGGGCAGATGATCGCGCTCATCACCTCATTCGCCTGCCTGATTCATGCCGCCATCACCAATGACTTTTCGGTGCAGAACGTGGCGGCAAACAGTGCGGTCAGCAAGCCGCTGCTGTACAAGATCACCGGCGTTTGGGGCAACCATGAGGGCTCGGTGCTGCTGTGGGCGATGATCCTGTCCATCTGCGGCGGTGCGGTGGCGCTGTTTGGCCGCAACCTGCCCTCCGCGCTGCAGGCGCGCGTGATTGCGGTGCTCGGCGGGGTTGCGGCAGGCTTCGAGCTGTTCTGCCTCACCACATCCAACCCGTTTGCCCGCGTGTGGCCCGCGCCGATGGATGGGCAGGGCATGAACCCCCTGCTCCAGGACCCTGGCCTCGCCTTCCATCCGCCCATTCTCTATACCGGTTATGTCGGCTTTGCCGTGCCCTTCGCCTTTGCCATCGCCGCCCTGATCGAGGGCCGGGTGGATGCCGCCTGGGGCCGCTGGGTGCGCCCGTGGGCCGTGGCGGCATGGTGCTTCCTGACCTGTGGCATCGCCATGGGGTCATGGTGGTCGTATTACGTGCTGGGCTGGGGCGGCTACTGGTTCTGGGACCCGGTGGAAAACGCCTCGCTCATTCCGTGGCTGACGGGCACGGCGCTGGTGCATTCGGCCATCGTGGTGGAAAAACGCGAGGCGCTGAAGATCTGGACCGTGCTGCTGGCCATCGGCACGTTTTCGTTCTCGCTTTCGGGCACGTTCCTCGTGCGCTCGGGCATTCTCAACTCGGTGCATGCCTTTGCCAATGACCCCGCGCGTGGCGTGTTCATCCTTGGCCTGCTGGCACTTGTCATTGGCGGCTCGCTGCTGCTGTTCGCCATCCGCGCCCCGCAGCTGACCACGGGCGGGCTGTTTGCCCCCATCTCGCGCGAGGGGCTGCTGGTGCTCAACAACATCCTGCTGTGCTCGATCTGCGCCGTGGTGCTGACGGGCACGATGTACCCGCCCTTCATGTCGCTGCTGTTCGGCAAGACCATTTCGGTCGGCAAGCCGTTCTTTGATGCCACCACCATTCCGCTGGCCATTCCGCTCATGGTGTTCATGGGGTTCGGCCCCATGATGCCGTGGAAGCGCGCGCAGATGTGGCCGGTGCTGCGCCGCCTGTGGTGGGCCGCCTGCGTGACCGGCGTGGCGCTTGTTATCGCCACCTTCCAGATGCGCGACATCCTGCCGGTGCTGGCCACCGCCACCGCCGTGTGGGTGATCTGCTCGAGTGTTGCTGACATTGCCGAGCGCCTGCGCCTGTTCCGCCAGCCGTTACGCCAGAGCTGGCAGCGCGCGCGCAGCCTGCCACGCGCGGTGTTTGGCGCAGCCATTGCGCATGCGGGCGTGGGCATTGTGGTGCTGGGCATTGCCGGCATGTCGCAGGCCGCACACCGCATTGTCGAGGTGCATGTGGGCCAGAGCGAGATGCTGGCGGGCGATAGCTGGACCCTGACCGACGTGAAGCCTGCCGAGGGCCCGAACTACACCGCGCTGGTGGCCACGATTGAAGTGCGCCACAATGGCAGGCTGGTCACCACGCTGCACCCCTCCAAGCGCACGTTTGCCAGCCAGCACCAGACCACGACCGAAGTTGCGATCCATACCAACCTCATGGCCGACATCTATGGCGTGCTGGGCGACAGGCATGGCGATGACGCCAACCCGACCTACGTGCTGCGCCTGCACTACAACCCGCTGGCGCCGTGGATGTGGCTGGGCGGGCTGATCATGGCCTTTGGCGGGGCGCTCTCCCTGTCCGACCGGCGGGTGCGCGTGGGCGCGCCCCGACGGGCCAAAACCGTTGATGTGGTGGTGGTGCAATGAGCGGGCAGCCTTCTTCCCCCACGCGCCGCCGCCTGCTCATGGCGGCCCCGCTGATTGTGGCGGGCGGAGTTGGCGTAGGCTTCTGGCGCATGCTCTCGGGCATGACCAAAGGCTCGTTCGACCCGCATGACATCCATGCCCCCGCGCTCAACCGTCCCGTGCCCGATTTCGCGCTGCCTGATCAGGCGCCGGGCACCGGTTTCTCGGCCACCGATCTGCGGGGGCTGAAAGCACCGGTGCTGGTGAACTATTTCGCCTCGTGGTGCATTCCCTGCGTGGCCGAAATGCCGGTACTCAACGCTTTGAAGGACAGGCTGCCGATCTGGGGCATTGCGTATAAGGACAAGCCCGAGCACGCGCTTGGCTTCGTGCAGCGCGCGGGCAACCCCTATGCCCGCATCGCGGCTGATCATGACGGGCTGGCCGCGATTGACTGGGGCGTGTCCGGCGTGCCGGAAACCTTCCTGATCGGGCCGGGCGGGATCATCCGCTGGCACACCGCCTCCCCCATTACCGAGGCCATGATTACCAACACCATCATGCCGCTGGCGGACAGCCTTAAGCCATGAACACACATCCCCTACGCCGTGGTGGCCTGATTGCCCTGCTGGCCTGCCTTATCTTCGCGCCACTGGTGGCGCTGGCGGTGGATGACCCATCGGAAATGCTGCCCGATCCGGCGCAGGAGCAGCGCGCCGAGGCCATTGGCGCGCAGTTGCGCTGCCTTGTGTGCCAGAACGAATCGATCGAGGACAGCAGCGCCGATCTCGCCCGCGACCTGCGCCATGTGGTGCGCGAGCATGTGGCCAAGGGCGAGAGCAACCAGCAGATCATGGACTGGATGGTCAACCGCTACGGCAATTTCATCCGGCTCAAGCCGCCCTTCACCATCGGCACGCTGCTTTTGTGGGTCATGCCGCTGCTCGCACTGTGCATTGGCATCGGCATTGCGTGGTGGACCTTCCGCAGGCCACGCGCGCCCACGCCGCCGCCACTTTCGGATGAAGAACGCCGCCGCCTGTCCGACCTGACCGAAACACGCTGAGATTGATATGATCTGGATTGGTATCTGCCTGCTTGGCGTGATCGCGCTTGTGCCCGCACTCCTGTCGTTCCGCCGCACCACGCTGCTGCGTGACGAGCGCGAGAGCGCACTGGTGCTGCATCAGGCCCAGTTGGCCGAACTCGAGCGCGATCTGGCCGAAGGCATGATCGCGCCCACCGAGCATGATAGCGCGCGGCTGGAAATCCAGCGCCGCGTGCTCGGGGCCGACATGCTGCCTGCCTTCATTGCCAGCAAGGGCGCTTCGACCGGAGCGATTGCAGCCGCCCTCGTGGGGCTGCCGGTTGCGGCCATTGCGCTTTACATGACCGTGGGCCATCCCGGCCTGCCCGCCCAGCCGCTGGCCCCGCGCCTTGTGGCCATGCACAACGCGGATCACCGCAACGACGCGCTGATCGACCGCCTGCGCGACCAGCTCAGGCAGATCCCGCCCGGTGATCCGAGCCTGTTCCAGGGTTACGTGCTGCTTGGCCAGGCCGAGGCCGGGCGCGATCATTACGCCGCCGCAGCCCAGGCCTGGCGCAGCGCCATCGAGCAGCGTTTCGACCCCGAGGTAGCCGCACGGGCCGCGGAAGCGCAGATGATGGCCGATGATGGCCATATCTCGCCCGAGACAGCAGACCTGTACCGCCGTGCACTCGATGCGGCACCGGCAGATGCGCCATGGCGCATGACCGTGCAGCAGCGCATTGCCCAGTCGGAACATCAGTAACCGGAACATCAATAACGCGCTACCGTGGCCTGATGCAGTCTTTTGCACTTGCCAGCCTGCCCGTACCGGGCGGAAACTGGCGGGCATGAGCAAGGACAAATCCCCCATACCCGCCCCTGTGGCTGATAGCGCGCAGGATGAAGCGGCCAAGGAAGCCGCATTGCTGAAACAGCCCGCCGAGGCCGATGAAGTGGGCGGCCCCAAGGGGCCCGAACCCACCCGCTACGGCGACTGGACGGTCAAGGGACGCTGCGTGGATTTCTGATCCCGCTACCCATTTCCTTAAGAAATAACAGAAGTTTTTGGGTGCCGCCTTTTTGAAAAAAGGCGGCGTCTTTCGAAGCTTTTTGAAAAAAGCTTCACCAAGACCTTCTACTCAGAGTTCATTGGGCAGCGGGCCACGTCCGAAGGATGTCTGCCGCGCGCGGTGCCCCGGCGGTGGCACGTTACACGAGATCAGGTAGATCCCGGCCACGAACACAAGCTGCGAGAGCGAATTGAACCACAGCGCGAGTTCATACACCGCATCCGCCGTCACGGCCTGATACAGCGCATAGGCCGCAAACGGAATGGAAATGGGCCGCATGCCCGCAAGCATGATGCGAAAGGGATTCTGGTAACCCGGCCGCACCATGGCCCGCATGCGGTGGATGCCGATATAGAAAATCACCTCGAAAAACCAGCCCAGCACATTGGTAATGAGGTTGTTGACCGTCATGCCATCAAGCACCAGCAGGGCGGAAATGGAGGCGGCAGAGAGCACGATCGAGCCGACCTGAAAGCTCATGCCCACGTCCATCGCCGTCAGGCGCTCGGGCAGCGCATCGGCAACAGGCTGGAAAATCCGGTCCAGCAGCCAGGCGTCGAACTGATTGACGCGTTCACCAAATGACATGACAGTTCCCAGCCTTCTCTCTCATCATGCGCAGGCGGCGGCCACGACCGCATCGGGGTAGCTGCCCGCCATGCCCGCCAGCGCGGTGTTGCTGAGCATGACAATGCTCATGCCCCGCGCCCGGTCCACCACCCATTGATGCCCGTACACGCCCCCCCATGTAAAACTCCCCGCGCTGAGCGGCGTGCGCGCGGCGGTTGAGTCGGTTATGACCGCCCCGCCATAACCGAAACCACGCCCACGCATGAGCGGTCCCATCTCGATCGCACCCGTGGCATTGCGCCCGAACAGCATGGCCGATGCGGGCGAGAGGAGCCCCTCGCCACCGAGCCGCACCGCCTCGAGAAATGCAAGGAATTCCGGTGCATTCCCCACCATGCCCGCCCCGCCTGAGGGATAGGAGGCGGGGTTATGGATCCGGTCGGGCGCAAAACGGATGGCCCCTACCCCGCCACCGGGCAGCAGGCGGGGCAGCACGTATTCCGCCCCCATGCGGATGGGAGCAGGCCTGTTATCAGCATAGCAGGTGGCAAGCATGCCGGACGCGGGCGGGGTGAAGCCAGTCTGTTCCCAGCCCAGCGGGCTGCCCACATGGTGGTGCAGCGCCTCGGGCAGCGTGCACCCGGCCACGGATTGGATCACGCCACCCATCACGTCCAGCCCCAGCGAATAGGCCCATCCTTGCCCCGGCGCGAAGATGAGGCGCGTTGTGGCCAGCCGCGCCAGATTATCGGCCAGCGAAAACCCCGGCTCGGCAATGCCATCCGACACGCCCGCGCGGGTATAGGGGTTATTATCCTGCGGGAAGGAAAAGCCATATGTCAGCCCGCTGGTATGGGTGAGCAACTGGTGCGACGTGATCTGACAGGGGCTGCCATCAGGCAGGGCGGGACAGAAATCGGGCAGGTAGCGCGTGATCGGGGCATGAAGGTCAAGCCGTCCTTCCTCCGCCAGGGCCAGCGCCACGGCGGTGATGACCGGCTTGGTCAGCGAAGCGAAGCGAAAGGGGGTCTCGACCTGCATGGGGCGGCTGGTTTCGCGGTCGGCAAGACCCACGGCCTCGCGCACCACCACATCGCCATCAACGGCGATCAGCACCACCGCGCCGACCAGACGGCCTGCGGCCACAGCGCCTTCCATGACATCGCGCACCCGCCCGGACATGCGGGCCGTCTCCGGCTGGGTTATGGACATGATCGTGTTCCTTCATGACTGGCAACGCAACACGCGAACTGGTCCCCGCCCGCAAAGCGGCGTAACCTTGTGCCATGATAGCACGCCTGTTTTCCAAGACATTATGCCTCTCCCTCCTGTTATGCGGTAGCGCCCTTGCCACGCCACCGCAGGCGCGGGCCGCAACGCCCGCGCCCCAGCCCGACATGCCAGTGCAGGCCACGCTGCCCAACGGGCTGCGGGTCGTGATCGTGCCCGACCGGCTGGCCCCGGTTGTGAGCACCGAGATCAACTATCTGGTGGGTTCGGCCGCGGCACCGGCGGGGTTTCCCGGCACGGCGCATGCGCTTGAGCACATGATGTTCCGCGGGAGCGAGGGGCTGGACCGCGACCAGCTAGCCGCCATCGGGACGCGGCTGGGCGGAAACTACAATGCCGACACGACGGAAAACGTAACGCAGTTCTTCTACACCGCCCCGGTGGAAAACCTGGACGTGCTGCTGCATATCGAAGCCCTGCGCATGAAGGGCCTGACGCTGGCCGCCGATGACTGGGCGCATGAACGCGGCGCGATCGAGCAGGAAGTCTCGCGCGATCTGTCAAGCCCCGGCTATGTGTATCTGGCGCGGCTGCAATCCATCCTGTTTGCTGGCACGCCCTATGAGCACGACGCGCTGGGTACCCGCCCGTCTTTTGACAAAACCGACACGGCCCTGCTGCGCCGGTTCTATCGTGACTGGTATGCACCCAACAACGCCATCCTCGTCATTGCCGGTGATGTTGACCCCGCCCGCGCCATGGCGCAGGTGCGCGCGGCCTTTGGCGCCATTCCCGCCCGCGCGCTGCCCGTGCGCCCGCAGGTCCAGCCCGGCCCGGTCCATGCCCAGACGCTGCATTTCCCTACCGATTACCCGGTGGGGCTGGTGGCCATCGCCAGCCGCATGCCCGGCCAGAACAGCCATGACTATGCCGCCGCCCGCATTCTGGCCGATGTGCTGTGCAGCCAGCGCGGAGCGTTGTACGAACTCGTGCCACAGGGGCGCGCGCTGCTGTCGAGCTTCGATTTCGTGACCAAGGCGGATGCGGGCATCGGCATTGCCATTGCCGCCTTCCCCAAGGGCGGCGATGCGGCCCCCCTGCAGGCCCGCATGCAGGATATCCTGAAAACCCTGCGTGAGAACGGCGTGCCCGCTGATCTGGTAGATGCCGCGAAACGCAAGGAACTGGCCCAGCTCGGCTTTGCCGCCAACAGCATTGCCGGCCTTGCGGAAAGCTGGTCGGAGGCACAGGCCATCATGGGCCTGCAATCCCCCGATGACGAAGCCACCGCCTTTGCTGCCGTGACCCCGGAGGATGTCAACCGCCTGGCCCGGCAGGTGCTTGACCCGCAGCAATCCATCACTGCCATCCTCACCCCGCGTGATGGCGGCCATCCGGTTGAAGGCAAGGGCTTTGGCGGCTCGGAATCCTTTGCCGCAGCACCCGATCACCCCGTCAGCCTGCCGCAATGGGCCAATGACAGCCTGATGGGTGTGACTGCCCCCACACCTTCTGTCCAGCCCGCCGCCTTCACGTTGCCGAACGGGCTGCGCCTGATCGTGCGCCCGGCCAATGTCAGCCACACGGTCAGCCTGTATGGCACCATCCGCCAGAATGAGGACATGCAGGAGCCACCGGGCAAGGAAGGCATTGCCGACATAACCGATGAGATGTTCCGCTACGGCAGCACCACGCATGACCGGATCGGGTTGCAGAAGGCGCTGGATGACATCGCCGCAACCGAAAGTGCGGGGTCCGATTTCAGCCTGAGCGTGCTGACACCCGACTTTGAGCGCGGGCTTGCCCTGCTGGCGGAAAATGAACTGCACCCCGCCCTGCCCGAGACCGCCTTTAAGGTGGTGCAGGCCAATGCGGCGGCCTCGCTGTCCGGGCTGCTGCATTCGCCTGATTATCTGTTTGGCCGCGCGATGCAGGCCGCCGTCTCGCCCAAGGGCGATCCGTCACTACGGCAGGCCGAGCCTGCAGGCATCATGAAGCTGGGGGTGGCGGACTGCCGTGCCTTCTATGCCGCGGCCTACCGGCCTGACCTGACCACCATCGTCATTACCGGCGACATAACGCCCGATGCCGCCTACAAGGCCATCGCCCACACCTTTGGCGCGTGGCGGGCCAGTGGCCCGACCCCCGTGGTCGACCTGCCGCCGCGCCCCGACAGCGGGGCCAGCGTGACCCGCGTGCCCGACCCGTCAAGCACGCAGGCCACGGTTTCCCTGCCCGAAAGCCTTGGGCTGACCGCAACCAACCCGGAGCATTTCGCGCTCAATCTGGGCAACGAAATCCTTGGCTCGGGCTTTTCCTCCCGCCTGTATCGCGACCTGCGGGTGCGCACCGGCTATGTCTATACCGTGCGCAGCCACCTGACATGGAAGCGCCAGCGCGCCGCCTACAGCATCTCGTTCGGTGCTGATCCGCAGAAGGTGGACGCCGCGCGGCGCGCGGCGATACAGGACATCATCGCCATGCAGACCCAGCCCGTCAGCGCGGATGAACTGGCCGTGGCACGCGCGGGCATGCTGCGTGGACTGGCGCTGCAGTCAGCCAGTCTCGACACCATTGCGGCGGCATACCTGCATTTCAGTGACCTTGGCCTGCCGCTCAACCAGAACGATATCGCAGCCCGGGCCTATTACACCATGGATGCCGAGACGATCCGCGATGCCTTCCGCAAGTGGATCCGACCCGATGATCTGGCTGAAATCATCAAAGGCCCCTCCGCAACACGGTAAAAGCGGGAGATAAAAAAAGGGCGGTGCATTTCTGCACCGCCCTTTTTCATGCCCGGCTCCAGCCCACGCATGCGCGGGCCGGAGCCTGTGGCAGGGATCAGCTCTCGGCGTTACGGCGACGGATCGCGGCACCCAGAATGTCACCCAGCGAAGCACCGCTATCGGAAGAACCGTAGTCAGAGATCGCCTGCTTGTCTTCCTCGACCTCACGGCCGCGGATGGTCAGGGCCAGCTTGCGGGCAGCGCGGTCAACCGACACGACCTTCGCATCGACGCGCTCGCCAACGGCGAAGCGCTCGGGGCGCTGGTCGGCCTTGTCACGCGCCAGTTCCGCACGGCGGATGAAGCCGGTCAGAACATCGTCAACCTTCACCTCGATGCCGTTCGCCTGCACCGCAGTGACGATGCAGGTCACGACCGCACCCTTCTGCACCTTGCTCAGCGTGTCAGCAGCGGGGTCTTCATGCAGCTGCTTGATGCCCAGCGAGATACGCTCCTTCTCCACGTCCACATCCAGAACCTTGGCCTTCACGACCTGGCCCTTCTCGTAGTGGCTCATGGCGACTTCGCCCGGCTCGTCCCACGACAGGTCGGACATGTGAACCATGCCATCGATGTCGGCGGAGAGGCCGATGAACAGGCCGAACTCGGTGATGTTGCGGATCTCGCCTTCCACCACGGAACCAACCTTGTGCTCCTCGGCGAACTGCTCCCACGGGTTGCGCTGCACCTGCTTCAGGCCCAGCGAGATGCGGCGCTTCGCGCTGTCCACATCCAGAACCATCACATCGACTTCCTGCGAAGTGGCGACGATCTTGCCCGGATGGACGTTCTTCTTCGTCCAGGACATCTCGGACACGTGCACCAGGCCTTCGACGCCCGGCTCGAGCTCGACGAACGCACCGTAGTCGGTGATGTTCGTGACGCGACCGGTGTAGCGGGCACCCGGCGGATACTTGATCGCCACGTTCTCCCACGGGTCAGCCTCAAGCTGCTTCATGCCCAGCGAGATGCGCTGCGTGTCGGGGTTGAAGCGGATGACCTGCACGCGGACCGGCTGGCCGATCTGCAGCGCCTCGGACGGGTGGTTGATGCGCTTCCATGCGATGTCGGTCACATGCAGCAGGCCATCGACGCCGCCAAGATCAACGAACGCACCGTAATCGGTGATGTTCTTGACCACGCCATCGAGAATCATGCCTTCCTTCAGGCCCTGGATCAGCTCGCTGCGCTGCTCCGCACGGGTCTCTTCGAGAACGGCGCGACGCGAAACGACGATGTTGCCGCGCGCGCGGTCCATCTTCAGGATCTGGAACGGCTGGGGCACGCCCATCAGGGGGGTCACATCGCGCACGGGGCGGATATCGACCTGGCTGCCGGGCAGGAACGCCATCGCGCCGCCGAGGTCGACGGTGAAGCCACCCTTGACGCGGCCATAGATGGTGCCATTGACGCGCTGGTTGCCTTCGAACGCCTTTTCAAGGTTCGACCAGGCTTCCTCGCGGCGGGCCTTCTCGCGCGACAGGACGATGGACCCGTCACGATCTTCGTACCGCTCGACGAACAGTTCGATGACATCACCCGGCTTTACATCGGGGGTAACGCCCGGCGGGCCGAATTCCTTGAGGGAAACGCGCCCTTCGCTTTTCAGGCCGACATCGACGATGGCGTATTCATCCGTCAGGCGAACAACGCGACCGGTGACGACGGAACCGTCAAACGCGGAATCGCGACCGAGGGTTTCCTCGAGGAGATCGGCAAAGTTCTCGACGGGCTGTGTTGTGGCTGAAGCCATGAGTTACTCGTAAATCCTGTAACCACATCATGACCGCGCGGCGGCGGATGTGGACAATCCTGCGCCCCCGCCTGCCCGCCTGAGCGGTAACATGGGAACGACTTGCCCGGCGCTCTGGGCCACGACACGGTCGCGGCACGCCTGCGGGCCAGATGTTGAAAAGCCATGCCCCGACGCAGGCGCGCGGGGCATATACCGTTGAGCACAGACACCCTATGGGCCGCGCCTGTCAATAAAAACCGTGCCGGGGGCGAATGGTTCGCACACAAAAGCGCGCTAGCGCGTCTTCAGCGCCACGATCCGCAGGGCCTCGGCCAGTACGGCGGCGGCATCGAGGTGATCGGTCTCGATATGCACCGCGTCATCCGCCGGACGCAGCGGGGCGGTGGCGCGGACGGAATCGGCGGCGTCGCGCGCCGCGATCTCGCGTTCCACCTGCGCTATCTGTGCTGCGCGGTCAGGAGCGTTAAGGTCGGTCGCCATCTGCTCCCACCGCCGCTCGGCCCGCGTGCGGGCCGAAGCCGTGATGTAGAGCTTGACCTGCGCATCAGGGAAAATGACCGTGCCGATATCACGCCCGTCGAGCACCGCGCCGTGGGCGCCGGCAAAGCGGCGCTGCACGTCAACGAGTACCCGGCGCACGGCGGGCTGGGCGGCAACAAGGCTTGCGGCACGGTCCACCTCGGGCACGCGCAGGTCAGTGCGGCGCAGGTCTTCCATGCCCACGGTGGCGGCAAATTCCTCCGCCGGGGCGGTGGCGGGGTCATGCCCCGCATCGATCATGCGCCGCCCGGTGGCGCGGTAAAGCAGGCCGGTGTCGAGATAGGGCAGGCCCAGCGCCTCGGCCAGGCTGCGGGCCAGCGTGCCCTTGCCTGCCGCAGCCGGGCCGTCAACCGCTATGACCAGGCGCTGCGTCATGCCGCAAGCCCCGCCCCGATGCTGTTCATCAGCCCCACGAATCCGGGGAAGCTCGTGTCGATGAAGGCGGTGTCATCCACGCTGACCGGCTTGCGGGCTGCAAGGCCCATCACGATGGCGCTCATGGCCAGGCGGTGATCCATGCGGGTCTCGACCAGCCCGCCACCGGGAATGGCCCCGCCCGTGCCGTGCACGATCATGTCATCGCCCACCACATCCACCCTGATGCCGTTGGCTTCAAGCAGCGCCACGGTGGCGGCAAGGCGGTCGCTTTCCTTCACCCGCAGCTCCTCCAGCCCGCGAAAGCGCGACGGCCCCACAGCATGGGCGGCAGCCACGGCCAGAACCGGATATTCATCAATCATCGAGGGCGCGCGGGTGGCGGGCACGTCCACGCCATGCAGCGCGCCTGCGGTGGCGGTCAGGTCGCCCACGGGTTCGCCGCCTTCGACACGCTCGTTGCTGATGGCGAGATCGGCCCCCATCTCGCGCAGCGAGGTGAACAGCCCGGTGCGCAGCGGGTTCAGCCCCACGCCCTGCACGCGCACTGTCGAGCCAGGCACCAGCAGGGCCGCGACGAGCACGAAAGCGGCGGAGGACGGATCGCCCGGCACCACGATGTCACGCGCCACAAGGTCGGGACGGCCCTGAAGCGTAATCACCCGGCCCCCGGCTCCCATAGGTTCGACCTGCACCTGCGCGCCGAAGTGACGCAGCATGTTTTCGGTATGGTCGCGGGTGGCTACGGGTTCTTCCACCCTTGTCTCGCCCACCGCGTTCAGCCCGGCCAGCAGCACGGCGGACTTGACCTGCGCCGAGGCCACCGGCAGCCGGTAGGCCAGCGGCGGCGGGTTGGCATTGCCTGCGATGGCCAGCGGCAGCCGTCCGCCCTGGCGCGAGAGGAACGTGGCCCCGGTGGCGGCGAGCGGATCGGTCACGCGCTTCATCGGGCGGCCGCGCAGGCTGGCGTCGCCCGTCATGACCGAGGTGAAGCCGTGGCTGGCCAGAATGCCTGACAGCAGGCGCGCCGCCGTGCCGGAATTGCCCATGTCCAGCACATCGGCAGGTTCACGCAGCCCGTCGAGCCCGCAGCCCTGCACGCGCCACTGCCCGGCCCCTTCGCGGGTGATGTCCGCGCCAAGGGCACGCATGGCGTCGGCGGTGCGCAGCACGTCCTCGCCTTCCAGCAGGCCGGTGATGTGGGTCGTGCCACGCGCGAGGGCAGCAAACATCAGCGAGCGGTGGCTGATCGACTTGTCACCCGGCACATGGACCGAACCGGACAGGGGCGCGCGCGGGGCATGAACCGTCAGCGCGCGAACGGAAGAAGGGGCATGATCGGTTTTCATAACGCATCCCATTCCGTATTCCGGGTGACAAAGTCAATCACAGATCGGCATGATCGGGGTGCCGGGATGCGGAGGCAATGTTTGACATGCGCCGCGCAAACTGGCATGGGGCTGCGCCTTTTGCCACTTCCGGATACGGTGGCTCCATTCATCATTAAAAACAGGATCGACAGGTTCAAGATGGCTCAGTCCAACCTCGGCACCAAACGTGTCTGTGTCTCCTGCAGCGCCCGTTTCTACGATCTGAACAAGAATCCGGCCGTCTGCCCCAAATGCGGTGCTGAACAGCCCGTGGAACTGCCCCGCGTGCGCCGCCCGGTGGAAGCTGCACCCGAATCCAAGCCCAAGACCGGCGATGCCGCGCACGAGAATGACGTGGATGTCGATCTCGACACCGACGCGGATGAGGATGCAGATACCGTTCTGCCTGACGACGCGGGCCTTGATGACGATGATGACGACGACATCAGCACGGCTGACATCGACGTCAAAACCGACAAGGACGACGATAACTGAGTCCGACCGGCCCGGAGCCCACGCTCCGGGCCGTTTTTGCATCAGGCGGGGTTGCGGCGCTCGATCTCGACGCCAACCGATTCGGCATCATCGAAAATGTCGAGCTTTTCGACGCTGACGCGCACGATGCGCACGCGTTTTTCCGCCAGCACGCCAGCCGCGATTCGCTCGGCCAGCGTTTCCACCAGGGCCACATGCCCCTGCTCCACCAGCGTGCGCACCAGCAGCACCACATGTTCATATGACACCGTGCGGGCCAGATCATCCGCCCCCACCTCCAGCGAGGCGCTGTCGGGCACGCCAAACATCACATTAACGCGAATGCGCTGGGTCACGCCCTGCTCGTGTTCAAACACGCCAATATGGGCATCAAGCACCATATTGCGCACGAACAGGCAGCGCAGCTTCTCAGGTTCATTCCACGGCGGGAATACGGACATGATGGTTCCTGTCAGTCGGGGGGCTTCAGCGCACGGGCGGTGCGGGCGACCACTGCATGTGCTGGCCGCCATCAAGGGCAAGCATCTGCCCGGTGACCGATGGCAGGCACACAAGCGACAGGGCCGCGCGCGCGATCTCATCGGGCGTTGCCACCTGCCCTAGCGGCACGGAGGCGCATTGCCGGGCAAACTGCTCGGCTGTCTGCCTGGGCGTGGGCAGCACGGGGCCGGGACCAATGGCGTTGACGCGAATCCTGCGGGGCGCCAGTGCGAGCGCCATGGTCTGGGTCAATGTCCATAACGCCGCCTTGGACACGGTATAGCTGACAAAATGGGGCGTGAGCGACCATACGCGCTCATCAAGCATGTTGAGCACCATGCCCTGCGCGCCCTCGGGCAGCAGGCGGGCAAATTCCTGCATCAGCACGAAGGGCGCGCGGGTGTTGGGCTCCATATGGGCATCCCACCCCGCCCTTGTCGCGCTATCCCATTCATCGCGCATGAACACGCTGGCATTGTTGACCAGCACGCCCACCGGGCCAAGCTGGCGGGTCGCCTCGGCCATGAGCGGCGTGACCATTGCCTCCTGCGCCAGATTGGCGGGCAACAGCACGGCCCTGCGGCCTAATGCGCGAATTTCGGCAGCACCCTGTTCCGCAGCCTGCGCGGACGTATTGTAATGCAGCGCGATATCAAAGCCCGCGCGCGCCAGTTCCAGCGCAATGGCGCGGCCAAGGCGGGCCGCCCCGCCCGTGACCAGCGCCACGCGCGGCATGGCGGCAGGCACGGGCCAGGCCATGCTCATGCGGGCCTGCGCGCCATGATGGCGGCAGCCAGCGTGCCATCATCAAGCACATCAAGCGCGCCACCTACCGGCACGCCCTGCCCCACGCGGCTGATTTTTATGTCAAACCGGGCCAGCCGCTCATGCAGCCAGTGCATGGTGGTGGCCCCTTCCACCGTTGCGCCAAGGGCCAGGATCACTTCGCGCACGCCGCCTGCGGCAATGCGGTCGAACAACGGCTGCACGTTGAGGTCATCCGGCCCGATGCCGGACAGGGCGGACAGCGTGCCGCCCAGCACCTGATACACGCCACGATGCACGCCCGCGCGCTCAAGCGCCCACAGGTCGCCCACATTTTCCACCACGCACACCAGCCCCACATCGCGGGTGGGGTCAGCGCAGATGGCGCAGGGATCGGTCGTGTCAAGGTTGCCGCAGGTCGAGCAGGTGCGCACGGCACGCGCCGCCTGCTCCATGGCCTGTGCCAGCGGCAGCATACGGGCATGGGGCTGGCGCAGCAGGGCCAGCGCCGCCCGTCGGGCCGAGCGGGGCCCGAGCCCCGGCAGGCGGCCCAGCAGGGTCACCAGCCGGTCGATCTCACCCCGCCCGCTCATGCATGCTCCCCCGCACCATGGCTCAGAACGGGAATTTCATCCCGCCCGGCAGGTTCAGGCCGCCGGTGACCTTCTTCATTTCCTCGCTGGCGGTGGCGTCGAGCTTCTTGCGGGCATCGGCGCTGGCGGCGAGAATCAGATCCTGCATCATTTCCATCTCGGCGGGATCGGCCAGCTTGGGGTCGATGGTGATCGACTTCATATCGCCCTTGCCGTTCATGGTCAGCGTGACCATGCCAGCGCCCGCGCTGCCTTCAATGACCATGTCTTCAAGCTTGGCCTGCATTTCTTCCATGCGGGCCTGCATCTGGGTGGCCTGTTTCATCAGGCCGGCAAGATTTTTCATGTTCCGTGTCTCTCCTCAGGCAAAATCATCTGCATCCAGATCATCCTCTTCTACCAGATCGGCATCAAGAGGGGCGAATTCGAGGTCTGGCGCCAGACTTTCCAGCGCAAGCTCTTCTGGCGGCAGGCCGTAATCATCGAGCGCGTGATCGGTCACGGCACCCAGCCGGGCGGTAGGGAAGACCGCCAGCACCGCCTGCACCAGCGGGTGGGCCTGTGCCTGCGCGCGATGGAGCTGAATGATCTCGGCTCCCTGCTCGGCAATCGTGGCCTCGCCTTCCTCCTCGGACTGGCGGACCTGCCAACTGGCGTCGTCCGTCATCTCGCGCAGGAAGGTTTCGAGCCGCCGGGCCAGGCCGGGCAGGCTGTTGCGCTCCACCCGGATCGTGATCAGCGGCGGTGCAAACGCAACCAGATGCACCGCATGGTAAAGATGGCCGTGCAGCATGGCGTCCCGTCCGGACACAAGCGCCAGCGTCTCGCGCCATGTGCGTGGCGAGGGCGCGAGCGCCTCGTCCTCCACCCGGCCTGTATCGGGCGCGTGCTGTGGCGTGGCATCGACCCGCACGCCACCATTGGCCACCATGCGGATAGCGCCCCCGCCGCCTTCAGGCCCCGCCGTAACACTGGAGGTTGCGCCTGCCTGCACCCCGCCCCCCGCAGGAGCGGTGGGAGCTGCGGAAGACTGAACGGGCAACGCCGCCGCATCCTGCCCCAGCATGCGGCGCACCAGATCACCCGGCGGTGGCAGGTCGGCCACGTAGCACAGGCGGATCAGCACCATCTCGGCGGCCTGCCTGCGGTCAGGCGCCTGCTCGACCTCCGCCACACCCTTGAGCAGCATCTGCCATGTGCGGCCCAGCACCGGCACCGGCACACGCTCGGCCAGGGCCGCGCCACGCTGGCGCTCGGCCTCGGGCATCTCGGGGTTGTCACGCAGGGCGGGAATGGCCTTGAGGCGCGAGACGGTGTGCACAAGCTCCAGCACATCACCCAGCATCACGCCCAGATCGCCACCGCGCTCATAGACATCGCCGGTAATGGCCAGCGCGCGCTCGGGGCGGCCTTCCAGCACGGCATCGAGCAGGTCGAACACCAGCCCGCGATCGGCAAGGCCGAGCATGCCCGCCACAAGGTCCAGCCCGATGGGGGCCGCATCCGTGCCGCCCTCGCCATCAAGCGTACCCTGCGCGATGGCCTGATCGAGCAGCGACAGCCCGTCACGCACCGAGCCATCGGCCGCGCGCGCGATCAGGGCCAGTGCATCGGAGGTGAACACGACATTCTCGGCGCGGGCCACACGATCGAAATGGGCGGCGAGTTCCACCTGCGGCACGCGGCGCAGCGCGAAGGTCTGGCACCGCGACAGCACGGTGACCGGCACCTTGCGCAACTCGGTCGTGGCAAAGATGAAGGTGACCTGCGCAGGCGGCTCCTCCAGCGTCTTGAGCAGCGCGTTGAACGCGTTGCGCGAGAGCATGTGAACCTCATCGATGATGAAGACCTTCATGCGCCCCTGCATGGGGCGGAAGCGGGTCGCCTCGATGATTTCGCGCACGTCGTCCACGCCGGTGCGCGAGGCGGCATCCATCTCCAGCACATCGGGGTGGCGGTCAGCGAGGATGGCCACGCAGTTGGGGCACACGCCGCACGGGTCCGCCGTGGGGCCGCCATTGCCATCAGGCCCGGTGCAGTTGAGCGCGCGGGCAATGATGCGCGCCGTGGTGGTCTTGCCCACGCCGCGCACGCCGGTCAGCATGAAGGCATGCGCCACGCGCCCGAGCGCAAAGGCGTTGCGCAGGATGCGGACAGTGGTTTCCTGACCGATCAGGTCATCGAATGTGGTGGGGCGATATTTGCGGGCCAGCACGCGGTAGGGTGCGGCGGGGGCTGCATCCGCCACGGCGGGCGCTGGTGGCGGGGTGGCGTCACCAAACAGGCCGGGGCCATCTGCGGGCGGTGCAGGCAGCCCGGCCTCCTCGGAACGATCCTGATCCGACGAAACGGTCATTGATGCATCCGGGCTGGAGAAGTGGCCATGACGTACGCGGCGCGATGGCGGCACAGAAACGTGTTCAAGATGAGAGACCGGCCATAACCCGGACGAAACTCACTATGGCTGCTTCCTTCCGGACCTGACCAGGTTAGCAAGGTATCCGTCTACAACCGATCTCCCGAGCGGGTTCTAACACATACCCCCGCCCCATGCACAAGGGGGCGGGTAAAAAAATCACGCTTATTCCCCCACGGCCGCACCGGACTGGTGGCGCAGGTCGGCTCCGCCATAATAACGCGCCTGCCCCACCCGGCCGATGCACGGACCACCGACAAGAATGCTCTCGGCAACGCCCCAGGGCGCATGCTCCTCCACCATGTAGCCTTCATGGGTGAGCGTGCGGATGACAGCGGGGGACAGCGCGCCGTGTTCCACCTGCACCACATCGGGCTGCCACTGCTCATGGATGCGCGGCAGGTCGACCGCCTGCTGCACGTCGAGCCCGTAATCGACCATGCCGGTCAGCACGGACAGGACGATGGTGGGAATGCGCGAGCCACCGGGGCTGCCGAGCACCATGGCGGGCTGGCCATCATGCGAAACAATGGTCGGCGCCATGGATGAGAGCGGCGTCTTGCCCGGTGCTATGGCATTGGCCTGGCTGCCCACGATGCCGAACATGTTCGGCTCGCCGGGGCGGGTGGCGAAATCATCCATCTCGTCATTCATGACCACGCCGGTGCGGCCCGCCACCACGCCGGCGCCAAACCAGCCATTGAGCGTATAGGTTACCGCCACCGTCATGCCCGACTGGTCGGCAATGGAATAATGGGTGGTTTCCTCCTTCTCGCCTTCAGGCGCGCCGGGGCGCAGGCTGGCGGAAGAAACAGCATGGTTGAGCGGCAGGTACTGGCGCACCTGTGCCGCGTAGGCGGGGTCGGTCAGGTGCGCGATGGGGTTGTTGACGAAGGCCGGGTCGCCAAGATCCTGCCGGTCGGCATAGGCGTGGCGCATGGCCTCGACCTCGCGCTGCACGCCTGCTGCCGTGTGCAGCCCGAGCGCATGCATGTCATAGCCCGACAGGATGTTGAGCATCTCGCACAGTGCGACACCGCCGCCGCTCGGCGGGGGGGCCGTATCGATATGATAGCCGCGATAGTCGCATGTCAGCGGCGCCATCATGCGGGTGTGGTAGCTGGTAAAATCCTTGCGCGACAGGATGCCGCCACCCTTCTGGCTGCTCCTGATGATCTCTTTCGCCACCGGCCCCTCGTAAAAACCGCTGGCCCCCTTGCGCGCGATCCGCTCGAGCGTGCGGGCAAGATCAGGCTGCACCAGCCGCTCGCCCGCCACGAGCGGCGTGCCATCGGGATGCAGGAAGATTTTGCTGGCATACGGATCCCTGGCGAATTCGGCGGTCGAGGTATGCAGCAGGTCCGCATCGCTGGGCTTAAGAATGAACCCGTCGCGCGCCAGCGTGATGGCCGGGGCCATGACATCCGCGCGCGACAGTTTGCCCCACCGGTCATGCACCTGCTCCAGCCCCGCCACCGTGCCGGGAACCGCAACGGCCTTCCACCCCTTGGTGGAGGCATTGGGAATAACGTGGCCCGCCGCATCCTGATACATGGTGGCCGTGGCGGCCCCAGGCGCGTGCTCGCGGAAATCAACGAAGGTTGCCTGCCCGTCGGGCATGCGCAGGGTCATGAACCCGCCGCCACCGATATTGCCCGCGGCGGGATAGACCACCGCCATGGCATAACCCACCGCCACGGCGGCATCGACCGCGTTGCCGCCACGCGCAAGGATATCAGCGCCCACATGGGCCGCGAGGTCCTGCGCCACGACCACCATGCCATTGCGCCCCGGCGTGGGCGCAATGCCGATGGCCTGGCCGCCCGGCGTGTTCTCGAATGCCAGCGGGTCCACCACCGCGGCCTGCCCCGCCACCGGCAGGGCGGCGACAAGGCATGAAAGAAGGAGCGCGCGGGAGTACAGGCCACGGGCGGAAGGCATGGGCATTTCCTTTTTTGGTCTTGGGAGCGTGTGGATCCCTTACGGGCGGCGCGTCATGCCTGCCTGTAAGGCGGGCAGGTATAGCCTGCGGGCGAGAGGGTGAAGACCTCGCACCCGTCTTCGGTCACGCCCATCATGTGCTCGAACTGGGCGGACAGCGAACGGTCGCGCGTCACCGCTGTCCATTTATCCTCAAGGATCTTTACATCCGGGCGGCCGATATTGAGCATGGGCTCGATGGTGAAGAACATGCCCGGGCGCAGCACCAGATCCTCGCCGGGGTTGCCGTAATGCAGCACGTTGGGCGGCGCGTGGAAGGTACGCCCGATTCCATGCCCGCAGAAATCACGCACCACCGAAAAACGCCGCGCCTCGGCATAGGTCTGGATAATGTGCCCGATATCGCCCAGCGTGGCGCCGGGACGCACGGCATCAATGGCCAGCATGAGGGATTCGTAGGTCGCCTCGATCAGCTTCTGCGCGCGCAGCTTGACCTTGCCCACGGTGTACATCCGGCTCGTATCACCGTACCAGCCATCAAGGATGACGGTCACGTCGATATTGAGGATGTCACCATCCTTCAGCGTCTTTTCGCCCGGAATGCCGTGACAGACGACATGATTGATCGAAATGCAGCTTGAGGCCGGGTAGCCGCGATAGCCCAGCGTGGCGGGCACCGCGCCATTGGCAAGCATGTAATCATGGATCAGGCGGTCGAGTTCGCCCGTGGTGACCCCCTCGCGCACATGCGGGGTGATCATGTCGAGCGTGCGGGCGGCAAGCTGGCCTGCCGCCCGCATGCCCACGAAATCTTCTGGCGTGTGGATCTTTACCGCGCCGCCGTGCATATCGCCTTCCATGCCGCTAACCTTTCCTGTCATCTGTGCATGACCACCCGCCCGCAGTCATGAGAGGGACGACAGGAACACGCCTGACCCGCCTGCCAGCCGCACCGGATGGATAATCGTGCCTTCTATACCCTGCCCGGCGCGTGCTGTCAGCTTCGTGACTTGGCGCGCGCATGCGTGGTGTGCGCCACATGCCCCATGCTGACCAGATGCACATGCGCCCGCACGGGTGCGGGGTGCACGTGCACCACCGTTCCATGACCGCGCCGGATGCGGCTGTACGAGGCGGGAATGGCCGGTGCCTCGGCCACTTCATCCGTCGTAGAGGCGCGCAGGCGGGCGGAGGCCAGCGTCATGCCATGGCGGCCAGCGACGGACCTGCCCCCCGCACGCGCAAGCAGCAGCGGCCGCGTGGCAGGACGCGCCACGGGGGCCACGCCCTCGGCCGCGAAGCTGGTATCGAGCAGGGCCGTCATGGTGGTGTTGCGCCGCGTATTGGACTTCGCCCCCATGACCACGCCGATCAGGCGCACGTTGTCGCGCACGGCGGAGGTGACGAGGTTATGCCCCGCCTCATCCGTATAACCGGTCTTGAGGCCATCGGCGCCGGGATAGGCGCCAAGCATCGGGTCATGGTTGGGCACCTCGCGCCCGTGAAAATAGAAGCCCGGCACCGCGAAGTAATGGTAATATTCGCCATAATCCACGATCAGATGACGCGCCAGGGTGGCGAGGTCACGCGCCGATGTCATTTGTTCGGGGTTGGGCAGGCCCGAGGCGTTGCGGAACACGGTGTCATACATGCCAAGCCTGCCGGCCTCGCGTGTCATCATCGCGGCGAAGCGGGTCTCGTCGCCACCGCCAAGGAACTCGCCAAGCGCGCAGGCCGCGTCATTGGCGGACTTGGTGACCAGCGCGAGCACCGCCTGCTCCACCGTAAGCTGCGACCCCGGACGCAGGCCCAGCTTGGAGGGTTCCATCGAGGCGGCATGGACCGAGACCGGAATTTCCTGATTAAATGCAACCTGCCCCGTGCGCACGGCCTTGAAAGCAAGGTACAGCGTCATCAGCTTGGTCAGGCTGGCGGGGTAGCGGCGCAGGTCCGAATCCTGCTGCGACAGCACGGCCCCGGTGCGGGCATCGACCACAATGGAGCTGACCTGCCCCACATATTGCGCCCTTGCAGCATGCATGCCCCCAAGGCCGACACACAGCCCCACGGTTGCAGTAACCCTGAGGCGGGAAAAACGGGTAGCGGATAAACGGCTCATGGGATGGCGAAACCTGCGCGTGCAATGATCATCATACGGCTTCGGGCGCACGGGGTTACCCGGCACCCCTCCATCCATTCACGGGTTGCTTGGCTGCAACCATTCTAAAAGAAAGGTTTTCTATTCGTCCAGCAGCCTGTCGGGTTGGGCATTTTGCGGCTGATAACGCCGAGGCTGACCCGGCTTATGCTGCCTGAAGCCGTGCCATTCTTTTGCAGTTGTATGCGAGAGCGACGAGGGTCCATTCAGTCGTGACTTTTGCAAGGCCACGCAGACTG
>NZ_NIRT01000104.1 GCF_003207795.1 Komagataeibacter nataicola
GAGACTGTGTAGAATTTTGTGCGGTGGCACTTTTTCAGGCCATTGGGAAACGATCATCGAACATGATGGCGAGCTGGCATCTGACAGCATACCATTCGCTCACTGAGCGCTTCCACTCTGAGGAGGTAGCATTGAGCGCCAGGTAAATCAATTTTGCTGCGGCCTCGTCACTGGGGAAGTGGCCACGGGTGCGCACAGCACGACGGATCTTTGCGTTCAGGGCCTCAATGGCATTCGTTGTGTAAATCAGTCTGCGTACTTCCGGGGGGTAATCAAGGAACGGAATGACCTCATTCCAGGCCCTGCGCCAACTGGGTGCGATGGCCGGGTATTGTCTGGCCAGATCGCTTTCCTCAAACCTGCCGAGGGCTGCCTCGGCCTCGCTGGCGTCCACTGCCGTATAGATTGCCTTGAGAGCGGTGGCGACGGCCTTGCGGTCCTTGTAGCTGGCAAAGCTCATGGAATGACGCAGCAGGTGAACGATGCACGTCTGAATGCGGGTCCTGGGGAAAGCCGCTTCGATAGCCTGCGGAAAGCCCTTCAGCCCGTCGACGACGGCGATCAGGATATCCTGCACCCCCCGATTGCGCAGGTCACTGAGGACCTTGGCCCAGAATTTGGCTCCTTCATTTTCCTGGAACCACAGCCCCAGAATGTCCCGTGTGCCGTCAGGCAGGATCGCGAGCGCCACAAAGACGGCCTTGTTCGAGACAGCTCCGTCACTGCGGATATTGACCCGGATCGCGTCCATGAAGACGATCGGATAGCACGGTTCCAGCGGGCGGTTCTGCCAGGCGGCGACCTCCTCCATCACCGCGTCGGTAATCGCGGAAATGAGGCTCGGGGAGGCCTCAACGCCGTAGATTTCCTCGATATGCCCCTGGATCTCGCGGGTCGTCATGCCCCGGGCATACATGCTGATAATCTTGCGGTCGAACTCGGGAAAGCGACGCTGATACTTTGCGATCAGCATCGGGTCAAACGTGCCATTCCGATCCCGGGGAATATCCAGAACAACCTTGCCGCTCTCCGTGGTCACGGTCTTCTGGCTCCTGCCGTTTCTGCGATTGGGCGGCAGGTTACCCTCGTCAGGTGCACCATCGGCGCGTTCCTCATCAAGGTGAAGAGTCATCTCCGTGTTGAGCGCTCGCTCCGCCAGAGCCTTCGTCAATTCCGAGAGTATGCCGTTCTTGCCAAACAGGTCGCCGGGTGAACGTCCTTCCATCAGGCGGTCCAGGAGGTCTTTATCAATGCTCATGCGGGGGCTCCTCTTCGAGCAATTTATCACCACACCGCACAAAATTCAGGATAGTCCC
>NZ_NIRT01000020.1 GCF_003207795.1 Komagataeibacter nataicola
CAGTCTGCGTGGCCTTGCAAAAGTCACGACTGAATGGACCCTCGTCGCTCTCGCATACAACTGCAAAAGAATGGCACGGCTTCAGGCAGCATAAGCCGGTCAGCCTCGGCGTTATCAGCCGCAAAATGCCCAACCCGACAGGCTGTTAAATCACTATTTCCATGCCTCATCGCAAATGATGCCGCGATCGACATAATTTGTAACGTGCCAGCCAGCCTGGAATGCTGTTCTGCGGGGAGTGTCACCCTGCGGTATATAGAGGCATTCAATGAGGAATAATTGTGACTTTTTTATGACATGAGCCTTTAACGCTCATTCCGCCCGCGGGTTGCGCAGGGCGCGCGATTTAAATTCGGCTTTGATGGCGGATATGCAAAAACACACCTGCCCCCGGTGGGGTGATGTGTTTTATCTCGCATCAATTTTCAGAAAAAAATCAGTGGTGCGGCCAAGAAGACTCGAACTTCCACGGGGTTGCCCCCACAAGCACCTCAAGCTTGCGCGTCTACCATTCCGCCATGGCCGCAACGTGACAACGAGCATCGAGTGAGCGATACCGTCATGACGATGAAAGGGCGTATAACCGATGGAAGACGAACGGGCAATGACCGAAAACAACTTTTTATGGGATAAATCGCCAGAACAGGTGTCCTACCCCACCGCATTGGCTCAAATGGAGGCCCAGGCGCGCGGAATTCGGGCTGGCACGCACCCCGAGCGCGTGTGGCTGCTCGAACATCCTCCCACATACACCGCCGGAACCTCGGCGAAGGATTCGGACCTGTTCAACCCGCGCGGCTACCCTACCTACCCTGCCGGGCGCGGCGGGCAGTGGACCTATCACGGTCCTGGCCAGCGCGTGGCCTATGCCATGCTCGACCTGACCCGCCCGCGCGCCATGGTGCCGCCGCGCGACCTGCGGGCCTATGTCCATGCGCTGGAGGAATGGATCATCCGCACCCTCGCCCGCTTTGACGTAACGGGAGAGCGGCGCGCGGATCGTATTGGCGTGTGGGTGGTCGATCCTGCCACGGGGCGGGAGGAAAAGGTCGCGGCGATTGGCGTGCGGGTCTCGCGCTGGGTGAGCTGGCACGGAATCGCGATCAATGTTGACCCCGAGCTGAGTGATTTTGGGGGAATCGTGCCCTGTGGCATCAGCGAATACGGTGTGACCAGCCTGGCGAAGCTGGGCAGGCAGGTGCGCATGGAGGACGTGGATGCGGCGCTGGCCGAGACATGGGAATCCTGTCTCGGCCCGATTCGTGGCGCGCGGGAGTAAGGCCGCGCGCCGTCCTGCGTTTAATTGCTGGAGCTGAGGGTAAACATTGTGTCAGGCCAGGCCTGGCCGCTGACCGTGGTATCGGTCAGGTCGAGGCGGATGTGCTGGCGTTCCACATCCGTCATTTCAATGACCAGCAGCGACAGCTTGCCCCCGATATCGGCGAATCCGAGGGTCAGGATGCCCTGCGATTCGCTGTCACGGCGCCCCAGCGAGACCTGCAGGCTGTTCTGGCCGTGCTGCACCGCCGTTACCGAAATCTGGCCAGACAGGTGCACCGGCTGGTCGAGCAGCAGGCCGAGCGGCTGCCGCCCAAGCGACATGCGGGTGACCGATTCGCGCCGGTGGTCGACAAAAAGCAGGTGGCCATCCGCCGCCACCAGCTTCATGCTGCCCGGCGTGGCATAATCCAGCCGCAGGCGGCCGGGGTCGTAATGCATGATCCCCTGCCCCTTGCCGCCATCGGGCCATGTCTGCACGAAATTGGCCTGTAGCCCGTGTGAGGTGTTGAGGTAGGTCTCGACGCGGGCGATGTCATCGGCCTGATTGGGTGTTGTGGTGGCAGGCGTGCCCGCGCAGGCGGCGAGCAGCGTGAGCAGGCCACCCATCATCAGCCGCCGCGTGGTGAAGGGAAAGGCGGGCTTCATGCCGTGGCCATCCGTGCCTGCTCGTCTGGCGTGCGCAGCACGAGCGAGAGCGCATGCATGCCGCCTGCAAATTCACCCGCCAGCAGGTCATGCACCAGGCGCGAGCGCTGCACGCGGCCCACACCCTCGAAGGCGGGGCTCACGATCAGCACGTTATAGTGACTTTCCCCCGCCTGCACGCCGTTGTCGCGCACATGCACGTGGTGGGCGTGGCGGGCACTGTCATCGTGGATGGTGAGTTCCACCGGGGCGAGGTGTTCGCGTATGATGCGGTCGATCCGTCCGGCCCGGCCGGTTGCGTGCTGTTCCATTGGCGGCTCCATGATAGCGGGATCATTCATTGCACAGCTTCGCTCTTGCACGAAGCATGGACAGGCGCACATAACGGGAATGATGAAGAGAAGGAACACCCGGCACCGCGCCTTTGACCCCGATCCCGATGCGCCGGACCGCTGCTGCGACATGCATGACTGCGACCAGCCCGCAGGCTACCGGGCCCCGCGCTCGCGTGATGCACTGAACAAGTATTTCTGGTTCTGCCTTGAACATGTGCGTGAATACAATTCACGGTGGGACTATTATCGCGGCATGTCACCCGGCCAGATCGAGGCGCATATACGCGCTGATGCCTCATGGGACCGTCCTTCGTGGAAGCTTGGCCAGGGCAGCGCCGCCCGCGCGTTCAGCGAGGATGACGTGATCGACCCGCTCGACCTGCTCAAGGGGGCGGCCCGGGCGCGCGCACGCACCCGTACCCGCCGCCAGCACGATGAGGACCGCCGGGCCGACGCACCCCAGGCGCTGCGCTACCCGCTTGGCGTGCTCGACCTGGGCTGGCCCGTGTCGATGGAGGAACTCAAGACCCGCTACAAGCTGCTCGCCCGCCAGCATCATCCCGATGCGAATGGCGGCGACCGCAAGGCCGAAGAGCGCTTCAAGGGCATCAATATCGCCTACACCACTGTGCGTGCGCATCTGATCGCCACCAGCGGGCGCGAGGACGTGGCCCGGCGCGCCTGAAACGGGCCGCGCCATCATATGGCCGATCTGTTACAGATATGTTTATACTTAAAGCCCGATATGCCGCCCTGCGCTGTCATGGTGGGCCCTAACAGACGAAGTGACGGACGAGATAAAGCAGATGAACGAACCAGCAGACCTGACAACTGCCGCCGTGGATGCCAACGGCACGCCCCTTCCCGCCATTTCGAGCGTCAATGCGCCAGACCTGCAGGTTACGGCGCGCGATGTGTTCGGCATTGACAGCGACATGAAGGTGCCTGCCTTCTCGGTGCGTACGGATCACGTGCCTGATATCGACCCGTCGTATAAATTCGACCATGACACCACGCTGGCCATCCTGGCGGGGTTTGCCTTCAACCGCCGCGTCATGGTGCAGGGCTATCATGGCACCGGCAAGTCATCGCATATCGAGCAGGTCGCCGCCCGGCTCAACTGGCCGAGCGTGCGCATCAACCTTGACAGTCACATCTCGCGCATCGACCTGATCGGCAAGGACGCGATCGTGCTGAAGGACGGCCAGCAGATTACGGAATTCCGCGAAGGCCTGCTGCCATGGGGCCTGCAGCACCCCTGCGCTCTGGTGTTTGATGAATATGATGCCGGCCGGCCTGACGTGATGTTCGTGATCCAGCGCGTGCTTGAGGTGGAAGGCCACCTGACGCTGCTCGACCAGAACCGTGTGATCCGCCCGCACCCCTTCTTCCGCCTGTTCGCCACGGCCAACACGGTGGGCCTGGGCGATACGACGGGCCTGTATCATGGCACGCAGCAGATCAACCAGGGCCAGATGGACCGCTGGAACATCGTGACCACGCTCAACTACCTGCCCCATGCGCAGGAAACCGCCATCGTGCTGGCCAAGATGGGCATCGACCCCAAAAAGGACGAAGCGGGCCGCAAGCGGGTGGAAAGCATGGTGGCGCTGGCCGACCTCACGCGCTCGGGCTTCATCGCGGGTGACATTTCCACGGTCATGTCGCCGCGCACGGTCATCAGCTGGGCGGAAAATTTCCGTATTTTCAACGATCTTGCTTTCGCTTTCCGCGTTACGTTCCTCAACAAGTGCGATGAGGCGGAGCGCCCCACGGTGGCGGAGTATTACCAGCGCTGCTTTAACGCCAGCCCGCTGGCGCCACGGGGCTGATGACAGGGCAGGCACGCATGCGCGAGAACCGGAAAAAGACCCCCACCCCGCAGGCCGAGGATGAGGCCCGCACCGCCGAGCGCTTCAAGCGCGCCACGGTTGGCGCCGTGCGGGCCGTGGGCGGACAGACCCAGACCGAGGTCTCGTTCCTCAACGGTCCCGTGCCTTCCGGCGTGTCGGTTACCGGCACGCATGTGCGCCTGCCCCACCCCTCGCGTCGCATGACCGAGGCGGAAATGACCCGCATGCGCGGTGCCGCCGATGCCGCCGCCCTGCGCCTGCGCCATCACAACGCCCCCGTGCATGAAAGCGCGCGCCCGCCCGCCGGTGAGGCGCGTGAAGTATATGACATGCTCGAGCAGGCCCGGGTGGAAAGCCTTGGCGCCCGCCACATGGCTGGCGTTGCCGCCAATCTCGATGCCCGCCTGGCGCAGGAATGCGCCGATATGGGCCTTGACCGCCTGCCCAGCCACACCAGGCTGCCCACCCCCTTCGCGCTGGGGCTGCTGGCGCGTGAGCGCATGTCTGGCCATCCGGTGCCGCAATCCATGCGTGAACTCATGGCGCATTGGGCCGATGACCTGCCACCTGCTGCCCGCCGCGCCCTTGACGAGATGGCGGCGCGGCAGGACAGCCAGCAGGAATTTGCGCAGGCCGCGCGCAGGCTGCTCATGGCATGCGATCTGCTCCAGCAGGAAACCACGCCCGAGGAAGAGGCGGATGACGGCACGAGCGAGGCCGAAGCCGCCAGTAGCGATGATGAGGAACCGGCCGACGACACCACCCCCGATGCCCAGGAGGAAGGCCCGGAGGAGGATGACAACAGCCAGCCCATGCAGATGTCGCAAGGTACGGGCGCCAGCGATGATGAACCCGATGATGGCGAACAGGGTGGCTCGGCCAGCGGGTCGGAAGAGGCTGGTGGCCCTGCCGAGGATGAGGCCGGTGAAGCGGAACCACAACGTGGCTACCATGCCTTCACTACCGTTTATGACGAGGAAATTGCCGCCGAGGATCTGTGCGACGCGGAAGAACTGTTCCGCCTGCGCCAGACGCTCGACCAGCAGCTTGTCAGCATGCAGGGCGTGGTTTCCAAGCTGGCCAATCGCCTGCAGCGCAAGCTTATGGCGCAGCAGACCCGCGCGTGGGAGTTCGACCTTGAGGAAGGCATGCTCGATGCCGGGCGGCTTTCGCGCATCGTGGTCAATCCCATGCTCTCGCTGTCCTACAAGCGCGAGCGTGATATGGATTTCCGCGATACGGTGGTCACGCTCCTGATTGATAATTCGGGCTCCATGCGCGGTCGCCCCATCTCGGTGGCTGCCATGTGTGGCGATATTCTGGCCCGCACGCTCGAGCGCTGCGCGGTAAAGGTGGAGGTGCTCGGCTTTACCACCCGTGCGTGGAAAGGTGGCCGCAGCCGCGAGGCATGGGTGCAGGCGGGCAAGCCTGAAAACCCTGGGCGGCTGAATGACCTGCGCCATATCATCTACAAGGCGGCCGACATGCCGTGGCGGCGCGCGCGGCGCAACCTTGGCCTGATGCTGCGCGAGGGGCTGCTCAAGGAAAACATTGATGGCGAGGCCCTGCTCTGGGCCCAGCGCCGCCTTGCCGCCCGCCCGGAAGGCAGGCGCATCCTGATGGTGATCTCCGATGGCGCGCCGGTGGATGACAGCACGCTCTCCGCCAATCCCGGCTCCTACCTCGAGAATCACCTGCGCGAGGTCATTGCCCATATCGAGACGCGCACCAGCACCGAACTGCTGGCCATCGGCATCGGTCATGACGTGACGCGTTATTACCGTCGCGCCGTGACCATTACCGACCCCGAGGAACTTGGTGGCACGATGATGAAGAAGCTGTCCGAGCTGTTTGGCGAGGAATCTGCCCGGGGCGCGTGCCGCAGCCGCTGAAGGCTCCCGGCTCCCCTGCCCCGCGCCATGTCTGGCGCGGGGCTTTTTTCAGGCCGCGACCAGCCTGCGGTCGGCGAGTTCGAGCAGGGCTTCGAGCATGCGGTCGACATCCGCATTGGTGGTGCGGTGGTTGACGATGGCCGCCCGCACGGCCTTGTGCCCGTTGATGATGGTGGTCGAGGGGGCTGCGATCCCGCTTTCATGCAGGTCTTTCACCACCTCGCCATTGAAGTGGTCCAGATCCTCCACGGGTGCGATGATGCGGAAGCACACGATGTTCAGGGTCACGGGAGCCAGCAGTTCCAGTCGGGGATTGGCCTCCACGCGGGCGGCAAGATGGCGGGCGATGGCGCAGCAGTTGGCGATCATGTCGCCCATGCCATCAGCCCCATAGGTGCCCAGCGTCATCCATACTTTGAGCGCCCTGAACCCGCGTGACAGGTCGGGGCCAAGGTCGCAGTACCACGGGCCATTGGTGGCAAGGCCCCGGTCCTCGCGCGCAAGATAGGCGCGGGACTGGGCAAAGGCGTCAACCTGAGCGCCAGGACGGCGGACGAGGATGCAGCCCGCATCGTACTGCACCTGCGCCCATTTATGGAAGTCGAATGCCACGCTATCGGCCCGTTCCAGCCCGCGCAGCATGGGCCGCAGCGTGTCGGACAGCATGGCGAGGGCGCCGAATGCGCCATCGACATGGAACCAGATGTCTTCGCGCGCGGCGATGTCGGCAAGCGTGTTCAGGTCGTCAATCGCGCCGGTATCGACCGTGCCTGCCGTGCCGATCACCATAAACGGCTCAAGACCCGCCGCCCGGTCGCGCGCAATCGCGCGTTCCAGTTCGGACAGCACCATGCGGTTGTGTTCATCAACCGGGATCACGCGCAGGCTGTCCGTGCCCAGCCCGGTCAGGTCGAAAGCGCGTGCAATGCAGCCATGCGCGGTTGCGCCGGCATATCCCACCAGCCTGCGGCTGCCCACGCCCGCGGCGCGCATCTTCAGCCCATCGGGCACGGCGCGGCTGGCGGTGATGACGGCAATCATGTTGGCCATGGAGGAGCCGGTGACCAGCAGCCCCGTCGTCTCGGCAGGGAAGCCGCACATCTCGGCGGCCCAGCGGATCACTTCGCGCTCGACCTCGATGGGCGCATGGTCGCGACCACCGCAATTGGCGTTCAGCCCGCCCACCAGCAGCTCCGACAGCATGCCCACCGCCGTGCCGCCGCCATGCACCCAGCCCATGAAGCCGGGATGCACGTTGCCGGTGGAATAGGGTTCGACCAGTTCGCGAAAGCGGGCGTAAAGTTCTTCCGGCGGGGTGGGCGCGTGCGGCAGGCCAGTGTGCAGCCGTTCGCGCAGGGCGGTCGGCATGGGCTGCCACACCGGGCGCTCGCGCAGGGTGGACAGGCGGTCCATCATGTCATCAACCATCTGGTGGCCCAAGGCCCGTAGCGCATCCCAGTTATCCGGGTCCAGTCCTGTCATCTCTCTCCACCATTTTGTGTGGTTGTCATGCCCGGCGGGCATTATCGGCCTGCCTACATACCGGGCCGTGCCGCCATGCGCGAGGGGGAAGATGGGATCAATCCGCCTTCTCCGCGCCAAAGCGCCGCGCCAGAGTGGCGCAGGCGAAAAGCTGGATCTGGTGGTAGATCATGAGCGGCAGCACGATCAGCCCCACATCGGTGGGTGCAAACAGCACGCTGGCAATCGGCACGCCCGAGGCCAGTGACTTCTTGGAGCCACAGAACACGATGGCAATCCGGTCAGGCCGGGCAAAGCCGCCCGCGCGCCCGACCAGCAGGGTCAGCCCCAGCACAAGCGCCAGCAGCCCTGCATCGGCCAGCGCCACGCGGCCAAGCTGGGTGGCTGGCAGGCGGTGCCACAGCCCCTGCGTCACCGCCTCGCTGAAGGCGGTATAGACGACCACCAGGATCGACCCCCGGTCGGAAAAGGAAAGCAGCTTCTTGTGCCGGTGCGCCCAGCCGCCGATCCACGGCTGAAGGACCTGCCCCGCAATAAAGGGCACGAGCAGTTGCAGCACGATGGGCATGATCCCGCCGCCGCCCCCGCTGGCATGGCGGCTGAACACGATGCCCACCAGCACGGGTGTGATGAAAATGCCCAGTATGTTGGACAGTGTGGCCGAGCAGATGGCCGCCGCCACGTTGCCGCGGGCAATCGAGGTAAACGCGATGGAGGACTGCACGGTGGAAGGCAGGCAGCACAGGAACAGCATGCCGGCCCACATCGGGGCATCAAGCAGGCCGGGAAATGCGGCATGCAGGCCCGCGCCAAGGAGCGGGAACATGACGAACGTGCAGAGCAGGATGGCGAGATGGATGCGCCATCCGGTCACCCCCTCCACTACCGCCCGGCGCGACAGGCGCGCGCCCTGAAGGAAAAACATGTTCGCAATCATGATGATGGCGAGGATATTGAAGACCCTCACCCCTTCCCCCCGGCACGGAAGCACGCTGGCGATGCCAACGGTGGCCACCAGGCATACCAGAAAGGAATCAAGTCTGCGGAGCATGGTGAAGGAGATGGCCTGATGCTAAAGGGATGATGCGCAGATTATACCGGATTGCATTCGTTGCCTATTCACGCCAACTTGTACTGCACATGAAGAAAATATTCATCACTACGGTCCTCGCCGCCCTGTCATGCGCGGGTTCGGCGCAGGCGGCGGCCCTGCCCGATACCTGCGCCAGCGCACAGCTTGCCAGCAGCCAGCCACATGGCGACAGTGCGCTTGCAGGCCACAACTATGATCTGGCCCTGGCAGGGAATGTGCACCAGACCTTTCACGCGGGCGACATTGCAGCCAGCGGCACGGGGCTGGGTCCGCAGGCCCTGCGCGATATGGAGGACGTGGCCTCGCTCGTGCTGCTCGCCACCCTGACCGGCCACCACTCGCAGGGGTGCGCGCAGGATTATTTCGTGTCCGCCGCAACCCCCATCATGGATGGGCTGCGCGCGGGCCGCAGTTATGATCTGGTCTGGCAGGACGGGTTGCTGAACAGCGGGGAGACGAAGCTCTCCTTCCATCGCGCGCATCTGCACCTTGCCGGTGCCAAAGGCGATACCGTTCCCGTCACCCTTACGCTCGATACGCAGGGCCTCGGCATCGCCGGCTCGCACAACACGCTTCTGGTCAATGCCCTGCCCCAGCAGGCCACGGCCAATGCCTCTGTGCCCAGCGCATCACTCGTGCCTCTCGCCGCAGCCATTACCGGCCACCCGACCGAGACCGTCGTGGTGCCGCTGCATGTCTCATCGCTCACCGCCCAGCGCGGCGCCATGCAGATTACCGGCAATGGTGACGCCAGCCTGACGGGCAATACCGATGCATCATCCGCCAATGGTCATATTCAGGTACAGAACCTCGATGCCGTGATCGAAACCCTGCGTAATGCGGGCCAGACCCGTGCCAGCGCGACGCTGGTCCTGGCCAAGCTGTTTGGCCACAAATCGGCCTCCGGCGGCACGGGGTGGGATGTGAGCTGGCAGGGCGGCGTCATGACCGTCAATCACATTCCGCTGCCCATTCACTGAGGCGTGGCGGGGTGATGGCCTGGAGGCTGTTTGAAAAAACAGGCTCGATAATACTCTGAAATCATAAAAGGTTTTGGTGAAGTTTTTCCAAAAAGCGTCAAGGGGTGCAGCCTTTGTGAAGAAAAAGGCCGCACCCGGAAGCTTTTGTCAGTGCGTTATTTCCGCACCCGCCCTCACGCCGGAACGCCTGCTTCGTCATGCACCATCCGCACCAGCGCGCCGAGCACCTTGCGGGCCTGCGTAATGCGCTGGGCGTTGGTCATTTCGCGTATGATCGCAAGCTTGTGGTCAGGCCGCAGGCGTACATTGGCTTCCTTCTGCCTTGCAATCCATGCCACCAGCCCCGCCGGGTTGGCGAAGGTGTTGCCCCGGAACTGGATGACCATGCCCTTGGGGCCAGCTTCGAGCCGTTCCACCCCGGCCTCGCGGCACAGGCGCTTGAGCGTCACGACATCAAGCAGGTTGCGAACCTCATCGGGCAGCGTGCCGAAGCGGTCAACCAGTTCGGCTTCCATGGCCTCGACCTCGGCATCATTGGCCAGGGCTGCAATGCGGCGGTACAGGCCAAGGCGCACCGGCAGGTCGGTCACGTAGCTGTCGGGTATGAGCACCGGCAGCCCAAGGATGATGTTGGGCGTCCAGTCCCGGTCCTGCAGTTTGCGCCGCCCCTTTTCGGTGCGCAGGTCGGCCACGGCGTCTTCAAGCATCTGCTGGTACAGCTCGATGCCGACTTCGCGGATATGCCCCGACTGCTCATCACCCAGCAGGTTGCCCGCTCCGCGCAGGTCGAGGTCGTGCGAGGCCAGCGTGAAGCCTGCGCCCAGCGTGTCCAGCGTCTGCATGACTTCCAGCCGCTTCTGCGCTGCGGCCGAGAGCACATGTGTCTGCGGCCAGGTCAGGTAGGCATAGCCACGCTGCTTGCCACGGCCCACGCGCCCGCGCAGCTGGTAAAGCTGGCCGAGGCCAAACATGTCGGCGCGGTGGATGATGAGCGTGTTGACCGCAGGCATGTCCAGCCCGCTTTCCACAATGTTGGTGGAGAGCAGGATGTCATATTTGCCATCGCTGAACTCGGTCATCACCCGTTCCAGCTCGGTTGGCGTCAGGCGACCATGGGCCTGCACCAGCCTTGCGTCGGGCACGATCTCGTGCAGGCGGGCGGCTATGCGGTCGAGATCCTCGATGCGCGGCACCACGCAGAACACCTGTCCGCCACGGAAGCGCTCGCGCTGGATGGCCTCGCGGATGACCACGCTGTCGAATGGCATGATGAAGGTGCGCACCGCCAGCCGGTCGGTCGGAGGTGTTGCGATCAGGCTCATCTCGCGCACGCCGGTCAGGGCGAGTTGCAGCGTGCGCGGCAGTGGTGTTGCAGAAAGCGTGAGCACATGCACGTCCTCGCGCAGGGCCTTGAGCTTTTCCTTGTGGGCCACGCCAAAATGCTGCTCCTCATCCACGATCAGCAGGCCAAGGTCAGCGAACCTGACCGTTTTGGCCAGCAGGGCATGGGTGCCGATCACGATATTGACCGTGCCATCGGCCAGCCCCTTGCGCACGGCGCTGGCCTCCTTGCCCGTAACCATGCGCGAAAGCTGCGCCACATTGACCGGCAGCCCGGCAAAGCGGGCGGAGAACGTGCGGTAATGCTGGCGGGCCAGCAGCGTGGTGGGCACGACCACCGCCACCTGAGCGCCCGACATGGCGGCAACGAAGGCGGCACGCAGGGCCACCTCGGTCTTGCCAAAGCCCACGTCGCCACACACGAGCCGGTCCATCGGCTTGCCTGATGCCATGTCATCGAGCACATCGGCAATGGCGCGGGACTGGTCCTCTGTCTCGATAAAGGGGAAGCGGGCGCAGAATTCATCCCACAGCCCCTCTTCTGGCGTAAGCGCCGGGGCTTCACGCAGGGCGCGCGCGGCGGCAGTGCGGATGAGCTCGCCCGCCATGTCGCGGATGCGCTGCTTCATCTTCGCCTTGCGCGACTGCCACGACACGCCACCAAGCCTGTCGAGCGCCACATGCGCCTGGTCGGAGCCAAAGCGGCTGAGCAGTTCGATGTTCTCGACCGGCAGGAACAGCTTCTCGTTGCCATCATAGATCAGGCGCAGGCAGTCATGAGGCGCGGTGCCCACGCCGATGGTCTCCAGCCCGTCATAACGGCCAATGCCGTAATCCTGATGAACGATCAGGTCGCCTTCCGCGATTTCGGAGGCTTCGGAGATGAACTGATCCGCCTTCTTGCGCCGCCGGGGCGGGCGCGAGATCCGCTCGCCGAGCAGGTCCTGCTCGGATATGAAGGCGAAGTTATCGGCAACAAATCCGCGCTCCAGCCCCAGTGTCAGCAGCCCCACCGTGCCGGGCTTGAGCTTCTGCGCCTCTTTCCATGTGGCGAAAGTCTGTACCGGCAGGCGGTATTCGCGCAGCAGCACGCCAATGCGCTCGCATGAGCCGCGCGTCCAGGCCGTGACATAGGCCCGCCTGCCGGTCTGCGCCCATTCCTCAACGCGTGCATGCAGCATGGGGAAGACGTTCTCGCGCCCTTCGGTCACGGTCTTGGCGAACATCTGGCCCGGCCTGCCGCCTGCATCCATGCCCGGCGCGCCATCGGGCTGGGCGAAGGGCATGAACACGACGGCCTTCTTGCCCGCGATCATCGCATCCCACCCCTTGCGGTCGAGATACATCAGGTGCGGCGGCAGCGGGCGGTAGGGTACTTCTCCCTCACGCGTGGGCTGCTTGCGGGCGTCGTAATGATCCGCGATCATTTCCAGCCGGGTGGCCAGTACCTCTCCGGCCTGATTGGCCAGCGAGATGGTGACACCAGGCAGGTAGTCCACCAGTGTTTCCATGTGTTCATGGAACAGGGGCAGCCAGTGCTCCATGCCCGCGTGCCGCCTGCCATCCGATACGTGCTGGTAGAGCGGGTCATTGGCGGCAGCAGGGCCAAACAGGTCGCGCCAGCCGGTGCGAAAGCGCGAGATGGAGGCGGGATCGAGGCTGAAATCGGCCACCGGGCGCATGGTCAGGCTGTCGATCTTCGCTGTCGAGCGCTGGGTGCCGGGGTCGAAGCGGCGGATGTTCTCCACCTCGTCGCCAAACAGGTCGAGGCGCACGGGTTCGGCCTCGCCCGCGGGGAAAATATCAAAAATACCGCCACGGGTGGCGAACTCGCCCTGTTCCATCACCGTGTCGGTGCGGTTGTAGCCGTGGGCGATGAGCAGTTCCATCAGGAACGGTGCGTCAAGGCTTTCGCCGGTCTTTATGGTGATCGACTGCCCGGAAAAGGCCGCGCGCGGGGCCACGCGCTGGATGGCGCCCATGACCGTGGTCAGCACGATGCGGGGCGTGGTTGCCTTTTCCAGCAGTCGGGTCAGTGTCGCCACCCGCTCCGCGATGATGGCGGGGTTGGGGGAGACACGGTCATACGGCAGGCAGTCCCAGCCCGGAAAGCGGAGGATTTCCGCCTTCGGTGCGACAAAGGCCAGCTGGTCCGCAATGCGCGCCATGGAGGCATCATCACGGCACACATGCAGCACGGGGCCTTCGTTCTCGCCCAGGCGGCGGGCGAGCAGGAAGGCGTCATACCCATCCGGCACGCCCCATACGGGAACGGGGGCGCCGGGTGCGAGCGAGAAACCTGCCGTATCGTTCATTTTCCGCCCCGGATCGCGGCAAGGCGGGCGGGATCGGTGGCATCGGCCATGATTTCGCGCATCATGGGCGTGTTGAGTTCGGGCGGCACCGGGCGGCGGCCGCTCAGCCAGTCTGCCAGGTCGGCATCGGGCAGGTCCATCACGGCTTCGAGCGCGTCAAGCTCGGCTTCGGTCATGCTCTCGAGCCGGGGGGCGACGAACCCGCCGATCAGCACGTCGGTTTCATGCGTGCCGCGATGTGTGGCGCGGTAATAGATCTTGCGCCGCCGCGTATCGAGGCGGGAGAGATCAGGCGTTCTGGCTTCCATTGCGTTCCACCCCTGTATGGTTGTGTTTTGTTCCGTAACGCAGGTGTCCTATAGCCCTCATGCGGGCATATGTCAGCCCGCATGACAAGCATGCCACCCCGCAGGATGAATCGCCGCGTGTCCGATACCACGACCCTTCCCGCCAATTCCCTTCTCGCCCCGCTGCTTGCGGGGATTGAAAGCCTGCAGGGCGTGAAACCGGCAACGGCGAAGCTTCTGGCGCGGGTGGCCGGGGGCGGGCGGGTGATTGACCTGCTGTTTCACCTGCCGGAATCGGTGGTGGACCGGCGTTACCGCCCTGCCCTGCGCCAGGCGGAAACCGGGCGGGTGTGCACGCTGCTGGTCACGATCGCGCGCGTGGTGCCCCCTGCCCCCGGCGGCGGGCGCGGCAGGCGGCCGTGGCGCGTGGTGGTGAGCGATGGCACGGCGGAGGCAGAGCTGGTGTTCTTCTCCCCCCATCAGGTGCGCAGGCTGGCGTCCGGGCAGGACATTGCCGTATCGGGCACGCTGGAGCGTTTTGGGGAGCGGCTGAGCATGGCCCACCCCGATTATCTGGTACCCCAGGCGCGACTGGCTGAAATTCCGCTGCTCGACCCGGTCTGGCCGCTGACGGCGGGGCTGTTTCCCAGTCAGGTGCGCAGCGCCATCCGGGCGGCGTTCGATGTGTTTCCCACCCTGCCGGAATGGCAGGATGCCTGCGTGCTGGCGCAGCGCAAATGGCCCGGCTTCGAGCAGGCGCTGCGCACGCTGCACCGCCCGTGTGACTTTCCCGAACTGATGGAGGGCGAGGCGCTGATCGGGGCGTCCGAGCGGGCGCGGGCACGGCTTGCGTGCGATGACCTGCTGGCCCAGCAGGTTTCCATGGCGCAGGCGCGCAGGCTTAACCGGCTGCGGCCAGGGCGCAGCATTGTGGGTGATGGCAGCCTGCGCATGGTGGCGCTGTCGCGCTTTGGCCATGAACCCACCACGGCGCAGATCCGCACGCTGGCGGAAATAGACGCCGACCTTGCCGCCCCCCGCCAGATGACGCGCCTTTTGCAGGGGGATGTGGGCGCAGGCAAGACGCTGGTGGCGCTGCTGGCCATGCTGGGCGCGGTTGAGGCAGGCCATCAGGCGGCCCTTATGGCGCCGACCGAAATTCTGGCCCGCCAGCATCTGGCTACGTTTGAAAAACTTTCCCCCGTGCCGGTGGCGTTCCTCAGCGGCAGCGTAAAGGGCAAGGCCCGGCGCGAAGCCCTGGCCAGCATTGCCGATGGCACGGCCCGGCTGGTGATCGGCACGCATGCCCTGTTTCAGGAAAGCGTGGTGTTTGAGGATCTTGCGCTGGCCGTAATTGACGAGCAGCACCGTTTTGGCGTGGAGCAGCGCGCCATGCTGGGCGAAAAAGGCAATCAGACCGATGTGCTGGTCATGACTGCCACCCCTATTCCCCGTTCGCTGCTGCTGACCCAGTGGGGCGACATGCTGGTCAGCCGGCTTGACGTGAAACCCGCGGGCCGCAAGCCGGTGCGCACCTCGCTACATGCGCTCTCGGCCATGGATGACCTGCTCGCGGGCCTTGAACGGGCTTTGGCGCGCGATGCGCGGATCTTCTGGGTCTGTCCGCTGGTGAGCGAGAGTGAAACCGTTGATATTGCCGCAGCCGAGGCCCGCCACCATGCCCTTGCCGCCCATTTTGGCGGTGATGCCGTGGGGCTGGCGCACGGCCAGCAGGATATTGCGCTGCGCGAGCAGGCCATTGCCGATTTTGCGGCCGGACGCACGCGTATCCTTGTCGCGACGACCGTGATCGAGGTTGGGGTGGATATTCCCGATGCGACGGTGATGGTGATCGAGCATGCCGAGCGGTTTGGCCTGGCGCAACTGCACCAGTTGCGCGGGCGCGTGGGGCGCGGGCAGGCGGAATCCTATTGCCTTTTGCTCCATGACAGCGCGCTCGGCCAGACCGCGCGGCGCAGGCTGGCGCTGCTGCGCGAGACGGAAGACGGATTCCTGATCGCCGATGAAGATTTCCGCCTGCGTGGCGGCGGCGACCTGACCGGCAGGCGGCAGTCCGGCCTGCCCGACCTGCGGTTGGCCAGCCCGCTTCATGTCGACATGCTGCTCAGGCTTGCCGCGCAGGATGCCCGCAGGCTGGTCGATACCCCCCCTGACAGCGCCCCCCCCGCCCTGCGCGGGCGCAGGCAGGCTGTCAGTTTGCTGCTTGAGCTGTTTGCCCGGGCGCAGGCTGTGCGGGCGATACGCGCGGGGTAGCGGGCGGCTGGCACGCAGGCGGCCTGACCCCCAGAGAGGTTGCCGCCTGCGCCATGTAGAACGTGGTGAACAGGTCCAGCGGCTCGGGCGCATGTTCCATGCGCGAGCGCAGCACTGCCCCTTCCCACCCAATCCAGAAATAGCGGGCGAGTTGCGCGCAGGTACGCTTCTGCGCGGCGGTGGCCCGCGTGCCAAAACCTGCGAGCAGGCAGGCATTCACGCGCTTTTCCCACCCGTTCATGATCGTGAGCAGGAGCCCGTGGAACGAATCGGGCAGCATGTCGATTTCCTGCCCGAGGTTGCCGACCAGGCAGCCACGGCGGAAACCATGATGCTGCATGCTGGCGCGCCCATCATGCACGAAGTTGAGCAGGCGCTGCAGCGGGGGCGTATCTGGCTCGAGCAGCCACAGGTCAAGCCGGGCGTTGAAGGACGTGGCGTAGTCCTCGATCAGGACCTGCCCGAAATCCTCCTTGCTGCTGAAGCAGTAATAGAACGATCCCTTCGAGATGCCCGTGGCGTGCAGCACGTCATCCACGCAGGTGGCGGAAAAGCCTTTTTCTTTCAGTAAATCAACACCTGCGCGCACCAGCATGGCGCGTGTGCCCTCGGGTGCGCGGGCGGTCTTGGGCGGTCGGCCCCGACCGCGCCGGGGGGGAGGTATATCGGGCATGGCGTTTTTTCTTATCTCTGCAAGGGGGGCAAATGAATCAGGGATATGCCTCGATAATGTGCGACTGCGTCTAGAAATCAAGGACAATTGTGCATTTAATTTATATCTTTTCGTTCCCCCCTTTTTGCATTCCTGTCCCTCACAAACAGGTCAGGATGAAAATTCGTGTGGCAACCAAAGGCGGGAATATGCTTTGGTGTTGTTGATGCCGATGCGATTTATGCTAGGGTCACCGTAGGATGGAAAAAGTTTTCCTGAGCCGCATGCCGCCTAAACCCCGGCCCAAGGTCAGACAGGCCAGCCTCCATCCTGCAAACGTGCTTTCATTCGGTGGTGTTCCACAACGGAACATCCGCCACCTAGACCTCGGGATTACGACCGTTGAGAAGTAACAGGACCGACCGCAGCTCCCGCTCCCCGCGCCGCGGCGGGTTTGACGATGATTTCATGTCGTCGCCTTCATTTGGTGATCGCGGCGCTCCGCCGCCGCGCCGCTCCTTTGGTGGTGGAGGTGGTGGTCCCCAGATCGTCGCATCCGGGCCGGAGATCAGCGCCACTGTAAAGTGGTTCAATAGCGAAAAGGGCTTCGGCTTCGTTGAGCTGTCCGATGGTTCGGGTGACGTGTTCCTGCACGCCAATGCCCTGAACCCCACCGGGCATGCCACGGTTGCGCCGGGCACCACGCTGGTTGTGCAGATCGGTCAGGGCCCCAAGGGCCGTCAGGTCGCCAGCGTCCTTTCCGTTGATGAAAGCACGGCACAGCCCGAGCGCCCCCGTAGCCCTGGCTTTGGCGCGGCTCCTGGCGCACGCGCTGGCTTCTCGCGCTCCGGTCGCCCTGCCCCTGACCTGTCGCATGCGCAGGATATGCGCGGCACGGTCAAGTGGTACAACGCGACCAAGGGCTTCGGCTTCATCACGCCCGAGAATGGTGGCAAGGACATCTTTGTTCACGCTTCCGCCCTTGAGCGTTCGGGCCTGTCCGGCCTGACGGAAGGCCAGACGGCAAACGTGCAGGTTGTTGAAGGCCAGAAAGGCCCCGAAGCAGCCGCCCTGTCGGTCGACTGAATACTTTCCCCCTGCTCCATGCCAGTCTCTTGGCTGGCATGGTTGGGTGAATGGATAAAAAACAGGGCCATCCCTTGCGGGATGGCCCTGTTTTTGTTGGCTGTCATGCCAGTGTGTTCAGTCTTGGTGCCGATGGGTCGTAGCGGATAGGGGTGCCTTGCTCGACACCCTGCGTGCCGTGTTGAAAGTCTTTGAAGGCTGCCGTTTTTTAAAAAAGCTTCACCAAAAATTTCTGATTTTTTATGGAAACGGCTTTTTTAGTCTTCACGGCCCTTGTTGCGCAGCAGGCGGGCCTTGTCGCGGGCCCAGTCGCGCTCGGCTATGGCGTGGCGCTTGTCTTCCTTCTTGCGCCCCTCGCCTATGCCCAGTGTTAGTTTGGCAAGGCCACGGCTGTTGAAGTGAATGTCCAGCGGCACCAGCGTCACGCCGTTCCGCGCGGTCTCGCCAAGCAGCTTGTCCACCTGTTTCTTGTGCAGCAGCAGCTTGCGCGGGGCGCGCGGTTCGAAGCGTGATAATACGCCGCCCTGATATTCAGGGATGTAGCTGTTTATCAGCCACAACTCCCCATTGCGCTCACCGGCATAGGCCTCGTTGATGGTGGCACGCCCCATGCGCAGGCTTTTGACTTCCGGCCCCTTGAGCACCAGCCCCGCTTCCACCGTTTCAAGAATGGAGTAGTTGAAGCGGCCCTTGCGGTTCTGCGCGGCGATCCCGGTCGAGATCATGCCGCTGCCCTTGTTCTTGGATGCCATGGTTCAGTCCAGCAGTCCGACGGCGTCGAGTGCTGCCTTCACCCTGGCGCGGCTGGCATCGGCCAGCGGGGCCAGAGGCAGGCGGCAGGTCTCGCCCATCAGCCCCAATACGCTTGCGGCGAACTTGACCGGCACGGGATTGCTTTCACAGAACAGGGAATCATGCAGCGGCAGCAGCCGGTCCTGCAGTTCCATCGCATCCATCACGTTGCCATCATTCCAGCTCTGCTGCACCTGCGCACAGAGCGCGGGGGCGACATTGGCGGTTACGCTGATGCAGCCATCGCCGCCCGCCGCGAGGAACGAGACCGCGGTGCCGTCCTCGCCCGAGATCTGGTTGAACTGCTTCTTTACCGCGCGGCGCACGAGCAGCGGGCGCAGCAGGTCACCGGTGGAATCCTTGACCCCGATGATGTTGGGGTGGAGCGCCAGCCGTGCCATGGTCTCGACCGAGATGTCGATAATGGAGCGGCCCGGAATATTGTACAGGATGACGGGAATGCTGATGGCATCGGCCACGGCCATGAAGTGGCGGTACACCCCTTCCTGCGTGGGCTTGTTGTAATAGGGTGTGACCACCAGCACGGCCGAGGCCCCGGCCTTTTGCGCCTGCTGGGCCATGCCCACGGCCTCGGCCGTGCTGTTGGAGCCGGCTCCGGCAATGACCGGCACACGGCCGCCAGCGGATTTTATGGTGAATTCAACGACTTTGGCATGTTCATCATGCGTCAGTGTCGGGCTTTCGCCCGTGGTGCCGACCGGTATCAGTGCGGATGTGCCCTGCTGGATCTGCCAGTCGATGAAGCGGCCCATGGAAGGCAGGTCAAGCGACCCATCCGTATTCATGGGGGTAATAAGGGCGGTCATGGAACCCTTGAACATGGTTGTTTCCACCTGGATCCTGTGTCGTGGCTATGCGTGCGCCGGTGTGTCCGGCACCATCGTTTTCATGGGCCCTGCCCCGGCGCGGGCGGGCAGGGTATCATACAGGCAATGCGGCATGAGGGGCAAAATATGCCCGCCTGCCCTGCCCCTCACGCCCCCCGCCGGAAGGGAGACGCGGGATAGACGCCCAGAATTTCCTGTCGTTCCGAAAAGAATGAAAGCTCGCGCAGCGCCTCGGCCAGCGGAGGCGCTTCGGGGTGGCCCTCCACATCCATCAGGAACTGCGTGGCCGAGAACGAGCCTTCCAGCATGTAGCTCTCCAGCCGGGTCAGATTCACGCCCGTCGTGGCCAGGCCGCCAAGCGCCTTGTACAGCGCGCCGGGCTGGTTGTTGACCCTGAACAGCAGCGTGGTCATGAAATCGGGACCCGGTTGCGGCAGCGTGTCCGGCCTGCGGGATGCGATGTAGAAGCGCGTGGTGTTGTGGGCGGCGTCCTCCACGTTGCGGCGCAGGATTTCAAGCCCGTTGAGTTCGGCCGCCAGTTCGGATGCCACGGCCACGTCTTCCTTGCGGCCCCACGCGCGTACCATCTCGGCGGCGCCGGCGGTATCGAACTCCACAACCGGCTCCAGCCCCAACTCGCCAATCACGCCGCGCACCTGCGCCATGGCGACCGGATGGGTGTGCAGCCGCCTTGCATCGCCCAGTTCTGTGCCGGGAATGCCCAGCAGGCAATGCTCCACGCGCTGGAAATGCTCGCCCACGATGAACAGGTCTGCCTGCGGCAACAGGGCGTGAATGTCGGGCACACGGCCCGCAAGGCTGTTCTCGCAGGCCAGCATGGCCAGTTCGGCCTGCCCGTCATGCACGGCGGCGATGGTCTGGGCAAAGGTCTGGCACGGCAGCGTGGCCCAGCCCGGTCGGGCCGTGCGGCAGGCAAGGTCGGAATAGGCGCCAGGCCGACCCTGGAAGGCGATGATATGTTCCCCGCTCATGCCACTGCTCCCAGCATCTGGCGCGCGCGTTCAAGATCGGCGGGGGTATCAACCCCAAAGGGTGCTGTGGGGACACGGGTGCAGCCGATGGTCATGCCAGCCTCAAGCGCGCGGAGCTGTTCAAGTTTTTCGCGCTGTTCCAGCCCGCTTTCGGGCAGGCTGACAAAACGGGCGAGTGCGGCGCGGCGATAGGCGTACAGCCCCACATGGTGCCACAACGGCCCGTACCCCCATGGTATGGGCATGCGTGAGAAATATAGCGCGCGAGTCACGGCTTCTGGTGCGTCGCTGCCAAAGGCGCAGGCCACCTTCACCACCGAGGCCGCTTTCGCTTCCGCATCATCGCACACGGGTGCAACAAGGGTTGCGATATCCACCGTGCTGTCGGCCAGTGGGCGCAGCACTGCGTGCAGGCAGTTGGAATCAATGCCCGGCAGGTCGCCCTGCAGGTTGATGACGGTGTCATGCCTGCCGGTCGGGTCAAGCGTGCCGAGCGCCTGCCAGATGCGGTCCGAGCCGGAGGGGAGATCCGGGTCGGTCAGGATGGCGGTGCCACCTGCGTGCGCCACCACATCGGCAATCGCGCGGTCGGCCGTGGCGACGGCCACAGGGCCGATGCCTGCGGCCTGCGCGCGCTCGAGCACATGCACGATCATGGGGCGGCCCGCGATATCGGCAAGCGGTTTGCCCGGCAGACGGGTCGAGGCCATCCGGGCCGGAATCAGGACAATAGGGTTCATGGGGTCTGGGTCTGGGCCATCCGTAATCTGTCGCGGCGGCACGGGCCGCCCGCCGCCCGTGCATGCTTCACACAGGGCGCGCGGCAGTCTAGGTAAGGAGCGGTTTACATGCAACCGTGGGAAGGACGCCCGACTTTATGGACAGTACACGCCTTAACCAGATCGGGGTTGCCTGCCTCATTGCCGTGGGGGTGCTGGGCGCAAGCTGGGGTATTGCCCACACGGCCGTGCCCGAGCCCCTGCCCGCAAAGGCTGGCGTGGCCATACCGCACCCGGCGGTCCCTGCGCCGGGCGCCTCCATTGATGACCTGGTGGCAAAGGCCAGCGTGGAAAAGGGCCATGCCCTGGCCGACAGGCAGTGCGCCATGTGCCACAGCATGGCGCCAAATGGCCCCTCCATCATTGGCCCGGACCTGTTTGGCGTATTTGGCACGCATGTGGGCGATATTCCCGGCTATGATTTCTCGGACGCGCTCAGGGCGCACAGGGACGAGACCTGGACCAACGCCACCCTTTCGGCCTGGCTCAAGGGCCCTGCCGATTACGCATCGGGCACCAAGATGTCCTTCCCCGGAATCGCATCGGAAACCGACCGCGCGGACGTGATCGCCTATCTGCGCTCGCTCAGGCCGGAGACCCCCTGATGAGCGCCCTGCCCGCCGGTTTCCCGCGTGATGCGGTGCTGGAAGCAGCCCTTGCCGCTGCCGATGTAGCGCGCAGCGTGGTGCTGCCCTTCTTTCGCCGTGGGGTCATGGCCCATGACAAGGCCGATGCCAGCCCCGTCACCATTGCCGACCGCACGGCGGAGCGCGCGATTCGGGCGGTACTGTCCGAGCGCCTGCCCGGTTTTGGCATTATGGGCGAGGAATTCGGCCTTGAAGGGAGCGAAAGCCCGTATCGCTGGGTTATCGACCCGATTGATGGCACCCGTGCCTTCCTGACCGGTCGGCCGACCTTCGGCACGCTCATCGCGCTGCTGCACAACGATGTGCCGCTGCTTGGCATAATCGACCAGCCGGTAACGGACGAGCGCTGGATTGGCCTGCGGGGCGAGGCGACGCGCTTCCTTTCCACCCTGCCCGGCCGGCCGCGCACGCGAGCCTGCGCCGCCGTGGAGCAGGCCGAACTCTCCTGCACCGCGCCTGAAATCCTTGATGCCCCGCACCGTCCCGGCTTTGACGCGCTGGCGGCAGCCGTCCGGCGCACAAGCTGGGGTGGCGACTGCTACGCCTATGGCCTGCTGGCGCTGGGGCAGATCGACATCATTGCCGAATGCACCATGAAGATATGGGACTGGGCCGCCCTCGTGCCGGTGGTGGAAGGCGCTGGCGGCTGCATGACCGACTGGGCAGGCCAGCCCCTGCGCGCCGATGGTGACGGCACGGTGCTTGCACTGGGTGATGCTGGCCTCCTGCCGCATGCGCGCAGTCTGCTTGTGCCGGGCGCGCACGCAGGCTGACGGCACGAATTCATCTTTCCCCCTAGCGATGGCGCGGCCAATCGGATAGGGACGACCTACCTTCTTGACCGTATCAGAGCGGGAGCATGCGATATGACCAGCCCATCCACCGGCCACCTTTCCCTTCCCAAGGACAAGATCCGTATCCTGCTGCTTGAGGGCATTCATGACAGTGCCGTCAATCTGCTGAAGGAAAACGGATACGAGAACGTCACCCGCCTCAAGACGGCGCTGGAAGGCGAAGCCCTGCAGAAGGCGCTGGAAGGCGTGCATATCGTGGGCATCCGCTCGCGCACGCAGCTGACGCGCGAGGTGATCGAGAAGGCCGACCGCCTGATCGCCATCGGCTGCTTTTGCATCGGCACCAACCAGGTCGACCTCAACGCCGCGCGTGAGGGTGGTATTCCCGTATTCAACGCTCCCTACAGCAACACCCGTTCGGTGGCCGAACTGGTCATGGGCGAGATCGTGATGCTGATGCGCCGCATCTTCCCCAAGTCGGAAGAATGCAATGCCGGTATCTGGAAAAAATCCGCCACCAATAGCTGGGAAGTACGCGGCAAGACGCTGGGCATCGTGGGTTATGGTTCCATCGGTTCGCAGCTTTCCGTGCTGGCCGAAGCCTTCGGCATGCGCGTGTTCTATTACGACGTGATCGACAAGCTGGTGCACGGCAACGCAACGCCGGTCGATACGCTCGAAACCCTGCTGGCCCAGAGCGACGTGGTCAGCCTGCATGTGCCCCAGACCCCCGAGACTGCAGGCATGATTGGCGAAGCGCAGATCCGCGCGATGAAGAAGGGCTCCTTCCTCATCAACAACGCGCGCGGCAACGTGGTGGACCTCGATGCGCTGGCCGCAGCCCTGAAGGACGGCCACCTGCTTGGTGCGGCCATCGACGTGTTCCCCAAGGAGCCCAAGCAGGCTGGCGAGCCGCTGGAAACCCCGCTGCGCGGGCTCGATAACGTGATCCTGACGCCGCATATCGGTGGCTCCACGGCGGAAGCGCAGGAGCGCATCGGTGTGGAAGTGGCGCGCAAGCTGGTGGAATACTCCGATATCGGTTCCACGCTGGGTGCGGTGAACTTCCCCACCGTACAACTGCCTGAAAACCCGCATGGCACGCGCTTCATGCATGTGCACCACAACGTGCCGGGCATCATGCTGCAGATCAACGAGATCTTCTCCAGGGAGTCCTGCAACGTCACCGCGCAGTACCTGCAGACGGCGGGTGAGCTGGGTTACGTGGTGGTCGAGGCTGATACCGGCCGCGATGTGGAAAAGGACAACCGCATCCTTGACCGCCTGCGCGCGCTCAAGGGCACGCTGCGCGCCCGCCTGCTGTACAAGCAGCAGTAAAAACGCGTTTGCCGAGAACGCGTTGATAAAAGAATAAAGTGCCCGGGTGCCGCCTTTTTTCAAAAAAGGCGGCATTCTGCTGCAGATACCCTTATGATTGCAGGGTGTTCTCCAGGCAGTTTTTACGAATTCCTTCAGTTAAAGGGAGCATGCCAGACGACATGCTCCCTTTTTTATTAAGGTGAATCCTTTATTATTTCACGGTATTATTGGGCCTGACTGTTTGATGCAGCAACTCAGGCGACCTGAGCTCAGGGGAGCTGGACGATGCGACTCTCGGTGTTTTCATCACCCGGCCTGATTTCAACACTGCCCTTCGCACAGAGCGGGTAAGCCTTCACCACAGGCTCGATCAGGCGGAAGATGGCCTCGGCATCCGGTCCATAAAGAAAGATCTGCGCGGCTTCGGGGCCAAATTCATGCCCGTCCAGAACGCCCGCATCGCCAAGCACGTCTTCTATTTCATCTTCAAGGGTGCAGAGGTCATATTCTTCATAGACCTCCGGCGGCAGACCATTATTGTTCAGCGTAATGATGACGGCCTGCGTGTTGGAAGACATTTTCTTATTCTCTCCTGTATCGAAGTTAATATATACAATACAGAATAATAGGGCGGCAGGAAAGGACGGCCCTCTCGCCTGCGTGAATTATGGCGCGGTCAGGAACGTGGCCGCTTCGCTCCGGCGCAGGCGCGCATGGCGGCTTGTATCGGTCTCGAGCAGGCAGGCCATGAGTAACGCAATCACCCACCCTGCCCCGGTCATGCCCAGGGTGCAGTTCACCACCGCCACGACTGCCGCATTATGCACCTTGCGGCGGCACGCGATGAAGGTCGGCAGCAGGAACAGCACCATGCCGCAGGCCAGCATCAGCCCGGCGCCGACCAGCAGGGTCGTGCCGATCTCGAGCCCGGTACCCTGTATGGACTGCCAGCCACGGTAGACCTCATAGGTGGAGGGAACATGGATATTCATCACGCTTCATGCTAACCCTAAAGGCAGGCGTGCCGCCATATCGCATGGTACGTTGGGAACTGGCATGCAGCCCTTGCATGTTGGACGGCTTTGTATTTGTCGGGGTTTGCTACAGTGCACGGTTATGTGGACCCTCAGGGGGTAACCTGTGATCTGGGGTGATTTCCAAGCGGTAATCCAGCTATCGGCTGGGCTGAACGTGGCCATTCTCAGCTTTGTCGATATCAGCCTGCCCGCGATAAAGGAACGCAGGCGCGTCTTTGCCAAGGCCCGGCAGGAACTCGAACTCCACCGCAGCGGCACCGACCACCAGCATCCCGACGATGCCGAGGACTACGCCGCCGCCGTGCAGGAAATGGACCGCAAGCTTTTCATGTTATGGCAGGAATCCTCCACCTTCATCCGCGAGGAGGAATCCCTCATCCGCTCCACCGGTGTGCTCGGCGTGTTTGGCGCCGTGCTGAGCCTGGGGCTGCTGTGGTATTCGGCCGTGCATTACAGCGGGGTGATCTCGCTCATGGGGCGGGTGCTGATTATCCTGTCCTTCTGTTCGCTGCTTGGTGCGTTCCTGATCAATTTCATGACCGCGTCGCAGGCAGGCGTGTTTACCAAGAAATGCAATTCCATCCGTGAGGAAATGCACAAGCGCCTGTAAGACGCCCATTGCGCCATGTCCTGCCAGCCCACAATCTGGCTGGCGCGATGGGACAGGCAGCCCGGCGCGGGATGGCGGGGGCGGGCGTTCCTACTCTTTTCGCTCTGCCCGCTTCATGCGCCACAGGATGCGGGTGCCATGGAATACGAAGACCGCCACCAGCCCGGTGCCAATGCCATACCACAGCCCCTGCACGCCCATGCCCTCATCAAAGGCGAGGAATATCCCGGCAGGAAAGCCAAGCCCCCAGTAGCCGATAATGGCCAGCACCATGGGGATGGTGGTATCCCCCTGCCCGCGCAGGACGCCCGTGGCGATGGCCTGCAGGGCGTCAGGCACCTGAAAGGCCGCGCCGACCAGTAGCAGTGCAAGCGCCAGATGCACCGCCTGTGCGTTTTCCGGCAGGGTGGCGTCGAGATAGAAGCCGATGATGGTCTGCCGCCCCAGCGCCAGGATGAGGGTGACCACACAGGCCACCATCAGGCCCAGCACCATGCCCGCCCCGGCAGTACGGCGCACCATGGTCGGGTCGTTGCGGCCCGTCCAGTACCCCACGCGTATGTTGCTCGCCTGCGCCATGGCCAGATACAGCACGAAGCACTGCATGCCGATGCCCAGCATGATCTGGAATGCGGCAAGTCCGGCATTGCCCAGTCTGGCGGCCTCGAAGCTGTTGGCCTGGAACAGCGTGACCTCCGCCATCGCGGCCGCCAGCATGGGCAGGCCCGTGCGCAGCAGGGCGGCCGTATGCCCCCAGTCATGCGCGCGCGGGCGCAGCGCGGTGCGCAGTTCGGGCCTGCGCGCCATGAACGCAAGCAGGATGGCGGGCATGCACCACAGGGTGATGACCGTCGCTACCGCCGAGCCGTGCAGCCCCAGCGCGGGCAGGCCAAGCCAGCCATGGATGAGTGTTGCGTTCAACACCCCGTTCACTACCGTGATGCACGGCATTACCCGCATGAGAATGCCCTGAGCCCCCATGACCGGCAGCGCCGTGGTCAGCACGCCCTGGCCTAGCAGCGCAGGCGGCACCGCCCACATCAGGATATGCACGAAACCGGTTACCGGCGCACGGATGGTCTCGGGCTCATGCAGCCATGCCAGCAGCGTATCGATATGGTACAGGCAGAACAGTTCCGGCCCGCATAGCACGATGGCAACCACGAGCATGGAGGTGATTGTGGTGCCAAGGCTTGCATGATCCTGCCGCCCGCGTGCCTGCGAAAGCAGGATGCCGCCAGCTTCGATCATGGCGGCGAGGATGGCGTTGAGCGTGAAGAACGTGCCTGTGGCCAGCCCGCCAATGGCAAGTGCCGCGGCGCCGAGGCTGCCGAGCAGCAGGTCATCGGTCAGCCCCATCAACATCTGGGCGAACTGAGACAGGCCCATCGGTCCGGCAATGGCAAGGATGGAGCGGAACTCCGCCCCAAAGGATGTGTTTGGACGCGTCATGAACCCCCTGCTTCACTCATGGCCCCGCCGGGTATGGTGCTGGGGTGGGGTTTATACGACCCCACGGCGCACGGCCAGCAGCCATGCGGCGCAGAGGCCTGTCATAATGTATTTTTTTATATGACGGCCCAGCCACGACAAGGAGAAGGCATGGCGTGCGATGACAGCTTGCCTCCCATGATCGCTGGTGCCTTGATGCCGGGCGCGTGCCGTTCAGCCGCGCGCGGCGGGGCGTGCGGGCGGGGTCAGGCCGCTGATGGTTTGCACGATGTCACTGAATTCCACGGGCCGGTAATCCCATACGTCCACTCCCACATCACAGGACAGGCTGGTAGGTGTGAACTTATCATGAACATGACCGTAAAAATGCAGGCTGTCGTGCCAGAAGCCATTCCATTCGGCAATGGGGTAATGAAACAGCACCACCCTGCGGCCATCGAGCTTGAGTTCGGCATAGGCCTGTGAGGAAGCCCAGCCTGGCCAGGTCCGCACGGTCCCGCTGTCGTGGTTGCCCCAGATCAGGTGCTTGCGGCCATTCAGCCGGGCCAGAATCGCTTCGGCCCGCTGTGTGCCGTGCGCCACGTCGCCAAGGTGCCACACGTCATCATCCGGGCCGATGGTGGCGTTCCAGTTGCTGACCAGGGTTGCATCCATCTCGGCAACCGTTTCAAAGGGGCGCTTGCTGTAGCGGATGATATTGGCATGGCCGAAATGGGTGTCGGCGGTAAAAAAGGTCTTTGGAGGGCGGGGCATGTCGCGTCGGAACAGTAAGGAGAATGAGCGGTTAAAGGACCAGTTTGCGCGCGCAGGAGCAAGATGGATCGTGTCCTGTTGTAAACCGGGTCTTTAACCCTGCGCTGCTATGACCGCAAGGATGTAGGCCAGCCATCTGCCACAACGCGCGGCCTGTCCCGTCATGGCGTTATATGGCAACCTTTTATGAACCCCAGCAGGATAGAACACACCATATGGAAGAAAACCGGAACCGGACCCAGTATATTGGCACCTTCATATTTGTATGTGCAGTCCTGCTGTTTTCCGCATGGATCGAGCAGTCATTCCTGTTTGCCTTCGTGTGGGGGGGAATTCTCACCATCACCACCTTCCCGCTCTATAACCGGCTGGTCGGGCGGGGCATGGGCCGTGGGGTGGCGGCAGGGCTGATCGCGACGGGCATTTTTGCGCTGCTGGCCGTGCCCATGATCGCCATGGCCGTGCGGGCCGGGCTGGAAATTCCCTCGCTCATGGCATGGGGGCGGACCGCGTTGCATGATGGCATTCCCGTCTCGCCGCAGATTGATGAAATTCCGCGCATTGGCCCAAGGCTGGCCGGGCTGTGGCGGCGCTACCTGTCCGACCCCGATGAACTGCGGCACTGGACTGGCGTGGTGTCGCGCATGGTGGCCACCGGCGATGGCCGCGAACTGCCGCATCGCCTCATGGGAATGACCGAAACCTTCGTCATCGCCACGCTGTCGGTCTATTTCTATCTTCATGCCTCGCAAACGCTCATTGCCGATATCCGTGCGGTCGGGCAGCATTTCCTGGGTGGGCGCGCGCGTGATGTGATCCGCAACACCGTGGGCGCCGTGCGTGGCACGGTCGCGGGGCTGGTGCTGGTGGGGCTGGGTCAGGGCGTGCTGGTGGGCATTGGCTACTTCATTGCCGACACGCCGCACCCTGCCCTGCTCACGCTGGTGACGGCAGTGGTCAGCGTCATCCCGTTCTGCGGGCCGATCCTGCTCTGTGTGACCACGCTCATGACCTTCGCGGCCAATGGCGTGATGCAGGCGGTGATCGTGGGCGTGATCGGCGCCATCGCCTATGGCGCAGGCGACCATTTCGTGCGGCCCAAGCTGATCAGTGGCAGCACCAGCATTCCCTTCCTTGCGGTGCTGACGGCCATTCTGGGCGGCCTGCATGTCTTTGGCCTGCTCGGGCTGTTTATCGGGCCCGCGGTCATTGCGGTCGCGCTGTCGCTGTGGCGCACGGCGGCGGCAGAAGAACGCGCCCGTTAAACCTGCTGTCAGCCGCGGTCATATGGCGCTTGCAGGCCTGTTGCGTTGCATGCCGCCATGACCCGGCTGATGGGCCTCATGTCCTGATGGGGCACCTGAAAACGTTTATATGCCCTTCCTCTCGTTCTCGCCCAGGCAGGACAGAAAATCCGCAATCGTGCGCATGTCCGCAAGGTGGTCGAGCACGTAATAGGCGAAGGCCAGCGCCCCTGCGCGGCAGGTGGCCCGCAGGCGGAGATCGGTGATGGTGTCGAAATCCGCTGTATGGGCATAGCCGATGAGGCGGCGGATGATCTCGATGGCGGCAAAGCCGATGGTGTCGCCCATTACCTCATCCATGAAGGCCTGCTGCGCCACATGGGCCGCCGGGCCATAGGCCAGCGGGCGCAGGGTGCCGGGCGGCGGGGCGTCACTGGCGTTCCACAGCGCCATGAACTGCTCATGAAAGCTGTGCCAGAAACTGGCGATATCGCGCAGCACCGCCTGCCGGGCCGCAAGGTCGGGTGTTGCGAAGAAATGCAGCACCAGATTGCCCACGAACATGCCGCAGTCAAATCCGATAGGCCCATAAAGCGCGAACTCGCCATCGATCACGCGCGTATCTTCCGCCGTGCTCATGATCGAGCCGGTATGCAGATCGCCATGCAGCAGCGCCTGCGGTTGCGACAGGAAGCGCCGCCGCAGGTTTTCCACCGCCAGAAGCGCTGCGGCGCTAGTACGGATGTCCTGCACGATGGGGCTCAGGGCCGGGTCATGCCAGTGGTTGCGCGGGTGGTCGCGGTACGGGTCGTCAAACACCAGGTCAAGCGTGATGCGGGTCAGGGCCTGGTTGGCGGCAAAGAGTCGGCGGGCGTCAAACACATCCTCGAACGGGCGGGCAAGCAGCGAAGTGCCAAAACAGGCCCGGGCCACGAACATGCCAATGCGCGGGGCCACCTCCGGCCAGTCCGCACCCTGCATCAGCGCCGTGCGCAGTACGGTGTGGCCTGACAGGCTCTCGACCACCAGCACATAGAGCACCGGGTCAAAATGCAGGTATTCGGTGGTCAGTCCGCCCACCAGCGGGCCGACGGCGGCAAGCCAGGCGGCCTCGAAATACGTGCGGTCGAGCGGCATCTTCCAGCTCGGGTCCACGCGCACATGGGGCAATGACTGCTTGAGGCACACCTCCCCCGCAGGCCCGGTGACGAGAAACACGTTGTTGAGGTTGCCATCACTGACCTCACGCACCTGCCACTGTCCGGGCGGGCCGCCGAGGCGGGTGGCAATGGCGGACAGATCGGCGAGGAACGCGCGGATGCCGCCTGCATCAAGTGTGCGGTAGCTGGTCTGGTCCATGTGGCTTACCCCCTGCCCTGCGTGGTGGCCGTGCCCTGGCGTGTGGCCCGGCCGCAGGGTCGCGCGCAGGGCATGGTTATGCAACGCTTTTTTGTAATTGCGTTGTGGCCTGTCAGGCAGTAACCCGTGAGGGGTATAATATATTCGACAGGACAGGAAGTACGGACATGCCCATCAAGGACCCCAAGGTCATCGAGCACCTGAACACCCAGCTGACCAACGAGCTGACGGCGATCAACCAGTATTACCTGCATGCCCGCACGCTGCGCCACTGGGGCGTGACCCTGCTGGGCAAGAAGGAATACGAGGAATCCATCGAGGAGATGAAGCACGCCGACTGGCTGATCGAGCGCATCCTCTACCTCGGCGGCCTGCCCAACGTACAGCGCTACAACACCATCCTCGTGGGCCAGGACGTTGAGGAAATCCTCAAATGCGACCTGAAGCTGGAAGAAAAGGCGATTGGCGACCTGCGTGAAGGCATCGCCTATTGCGAGAGCGTGCGTGACTATGTATCGCGCGACCTGCTGCTGCGCATTCTGGTGAACGAGGAAGAGCACGAAGACTTCCTCGACCGTCAGTTCGACCTCATCAAGCAGCTGGGCCTGCCGCAGTACATCAAGCTCAACTCCGCCCCTGCCCCTGATCAGGAATAATCTCGCTACCGTGCGGGTCCACCGGTCGTTCATGGCCGGTGGCGGGCGGCGCGCCTTCCTGCCAGGCAAGGATGTCGAGCAGGTCGAGGAAAGCGTTTTCCATGAACCGGCGCGCCTGCCGGATCGATACGATGGGTGGCATTCCTGTCATCCCGCCATACTGGGGCTGCACGTAAAGTGCGGCCCCTTTGGTTTTTTACAGGCCACCCGTCTGCGCGGCGGCGGGGCTGGGCCACATGACCTGCGCGCGCCCCATGTCAGCATGGTGCCAGCGCATGGCTGCAAGGCACCCTGCCCCCACGGGCTGGGCCTGCGGCGCATGGGGCGCGGGTGCGGGCTGCGCCGTAGCCGCCCTCATCTGGCGCGGCTGTGCTACGGGCTCCCGGCTGGATGCCGCCAGCATGTTGCCCCGCCGTGGCAGCCAGTAGCCCGCCCCTGCAAGGCACGCGCCAAGTTGCGTAATGGCGGCGGCAAAGGGTGAGAGCACATGATGGTGAACGAAGATGGGCCGCAGCATGCGCCGTACCTCGCCCTCGCGCCCTTCCTGTGCGGCTGTGGCGGCGAGCAGAAAGCGGTTTTCCGTGCCGGTCAGGTGCGTGGCCGAGCAGATCGCCACGTCCACCGGGGCGCGCTGGTAGGCACGCAGGCGGTTCATGGCCATGTGGAAAGCCTCGATCACGGCAGCGAAATCAGCCCTGAAACACGGCAGCGCCAGCCCCGGCGTGCCCCGCGTGGCATCGCCCTGCCCGCTCAGGCGGCGCACGCACCAGACCAGCAGGCGTTCGCTGGATGAAAGATCATTCATGAAAACTGTGGTGTTGGTCATCATCCGCTCGGGCCATGGCGTGACCCGCTCCCTGAATGTGTTGGTGAGACCTTATTAATGAGAAAGATTATCATTTGCAATTAAAATCGACGCCCCGAACTGCTTATCCCTACTGGACCGGGGCGGTCTGTATGCATTATGCTATGAGGTGATGAAAGAGCCGACTTTTCCCGATTCTCCGCTGGCCGACCTGTGCCGTGAACGCGGCCTGAAACTGACAGGCCAGCGCAGGACGATTGCCTTTGTCCTGTCGGACAGTGATGACCACCCGGATGTGGAGGAGCTGTACCGCCGCGCGGTGGAAGTCGATCCGCGCATTTCCATCGCCACGGTGTACCGTACGGTACGCCTGTTCGAGGAAAACGGCATTCTCCAGCGCCGTGATTTTGGTGGTGGTCGGGCCCGCTATGAAGTGGCCGATGGCGATCATGGCGATCATTACCACCTGATCGACGCGGATAGCGGCAAGGTGATCGAATTCGAAAACCCTGAACTTGATGCCCTGCTCGAAAATATCGTGCGTGAGATGGGGTATGACCTTGTCACCACCCGCCTCTCCGTTGTGGGCCGCAGGAAGACCAAGCCGCGCGGCAATGGCTGAAAGCGGCCTTTTGCCCGCTTGCGTCCTTCTTCTGGCCGCCTGGCCTGACGCGCGTGTCTGACAACCCCGATAGCACTCCTGAGCCGCTGCCTGCCACCACACCGCTTATACTGGGTGTGGGGCTGGGGCTGCCTTATGGGCTGGTTATTGGCGGCTTCATGCTGTTTGAGCATGTTGATGGCGCGGTCTTTGGCTTCCCACCGGCGGTGGCGTGGCTGTTTGCCTGCATGGTGCTGGTGCCGGGCTGCATGGCGGTGGCGTGGTGGCTGGGCCGGGTACGGGCGACCTGAATGGAATTCCTCAGCTTTGGTCTGGTCATTGCTGCCTCCGTTGCTCTGGCGGTGTACGCGCGGGTGCGGCGCGGCAGTGACAATGCGCGTGATTTCTTTGTCGCGTCCGGGCAGCTTGGGGGGGTGCTGGTCTTTTTCCTGACCATTGGCGAGACCTACAGCATCGGCAGCGTGCTGGGCTTTTCTACCGGCGTCTACCTCCATGGCGCGGCGTTTGCCGGGTGGTTCATGGGGTATATCCTGCTATCCTACCCTGTGGGGTTCGTGCTTGCGCCACTGTTGTGGCAGTTGGGGCGCAGGACAGGCAGCATGACGCTGGCCGATATTTTTCGTGCGCATTTTGGCAGCCGCCTGCTGGAAATAGTAGTGGCGGCCAACGCCGTGACCTTCCTGCTGCCATTGGGGCAGATGCAGTTCACCGGTCTGATCTCGGTCATGCGGAGCCTGCACTGGCATGTCACGCCCGCCGTGCTGGCCGGGGCGGGTGCTGGCATGACCTTTGGCTGGGTGGCGCTGGCGGGTGTGCGGGCCCCTGCCTATGTATCTGTGCTGAAGGATGTGCTGCTGGTGCTGGCCATCGTGGCCGGAGGGAGTGCCGCGCTGCTGGCCACGGGCCTGCCCGTTGCGTACCTGCCCATGCCCGCCGCCGCCGTGCCCGTGCGGCAGGACATGTTCGTGGTCTCCACCATCCTGCTCCAGTCGCTGGGGCTGTGTATTACGCCGCAGGCGGTGGCCTTCGTGTTTACCGCACGCTCGGCGCGGATGGTGCGCCGTAACCAGATCCTCATGCCACTTTACATGCTCATGTTTCCCTTTCTGTACATGATCGCGGAATTCGTGCGGAAGCGTGGACTGGCCGTTTCATCCGCCAATGATGTGTTCATGCTGGGCGTCACCACCACCCTGCCACCGTGGATGCAGGGTATCGTTGCGGGTGGGTGCGCGGTCTCGGCGCTGGTCATCCTCGCCGGCGTGTGCCTTGCCATCGGGCCGCTGGTCTCGCGCAACATGCTGCATGGCCTGTCGGACCGTGGGCAGCGTGTGGGCGCGCAGGTCGTGATCGGTGTGTATCTGCTTGTGTCAGCCGCTGGCGCTGCGGGGCTGGGCAGTGTCATGGTCACGCTCAATAACCTGTATTATCTGGGCATGATCCAGATAGCACCCGGGCTGCTGGCAGCGCTGTGCGGGTGGCGTATTCCGCCCCTGGGGATTGCGGCAGGGCTTGTGGCGGGTGACGGGCTGGCGGTGGGTCTATACTGGGCGGGGCTCATGCCTGCCGGGGTCAATCCCGGCCTGATCGGGCTTGCGGCAAATGCCCTGATCGTGGCGGCTGCATGCCTACAGGGGCGGTCTTGCCCGCGTTAACCTGCATTCTCCCTGTCTTTATCATTTCCCGGTGGGATGGCGGGCGCAAGCCAGGAAGGGTGGCGGCGTTCGATCCATTCCAGCATGCGTGCGCTCAGCCTGCGCAGGAAAGGCACATCCTCCGCCAGCAGTACAATGCCGAGCGGAAGCATCCATAACCCCAGCACGGGCAGGAAGCCGAGCACGCCCCCCATTATCAGCAGCCCTCCCATGATGCCGCGTAATACAACCCTCTCGGGCTGAAGCAGCCAGCGCATGGCCTGTTCGCCGCGCGCGGGCAGGCGCCGGAGCAGGCGCTCGAGCCGGTCGCGGCGCAAATGTTCGGCGTGATCGGAGGATGATGGTGTGTTCATGCCTTGAGGATGGGCATGCTCCCTGCCCCATGCAACACATTTACGCGGGAACGTGATGGCGCGGGAACATGACGGACGGCAAGGAAACGGAAAAGGTCCGAATTTTGATATAATTCAATGTCATTCCCGCAAAGCACGCGCCAGTGTCGTGGCATGATGCGTTTCCTTACCTCCCCGGTTTCATTTTCCTGCCTTGCATGGCTGGACGGCTGCCGGGGCGGGCTGTAAGGAAATTTGTTGGAATATGCGCTTTTTCATAATGTATTTCGGGAGCAGTCAATGCCCAGCGTAAGCCCTTTTGCCGGCAAGCCGGTCGATCCGGACCGTCTTGTCAATATCGATGCCCTGCTTGATGCCTATTATACCCGCAAGCCTGATCCCTCCATTGCAACACAGCGGGTGGCGTTCGGCACCTCGGGGCACCGGGGCTCATCGCTGCATACCAGCTTCAATGAAAACCATATCCTCTCGATCAGCCAGGCCATTGCCGACTACCGCAAGAACGCGGGCATTACCGGGCCGCTGTTCATCGGCATTGACACGCATGCGCTCTCGCGCCCGGCGCTGAAATCCGCACTCGAAGTCTTTGCCGCCAACGGCATTGAAGTGCGCATTGATGACAAGGACGGCTACACCCCCACCCCCGTCATCTCGCACGCCATCCTGACGTGCAACCGCGGCCGCAGCAGCGACCTTGCCGATGGCGTGGTGATTACGCCATCGCACAACCCGCCCGAGGATGGCGGTTTCAAATACAACCCGCCCCATGGCGGCCCCGCCGATACCGACATCACCAAGGTGATCGAGAACGCGGCGAACGACTACATGGCCAAGGGCATGCAGGGTGTGGCCCGCGTATCGTTCGAGCAGGCGCTGGCCGCTCCCACCACCCGGCGGCACGACTACATCAACCCGTATGTGGATGATCTCGCCGCTGTGGTGGACATGGACATCATCCGTGAATCCGGCATTTCCATCGGCATCGACCCGCTTGGCGGGGCGGCGGTGGATTACTGGCAGCCGATCATTGACAAATACGGCATCAACGCCACCATTGTGAGCAAGGAAGTCGATCCCACCTTCCGTTTCATGACCGCCGACTGGGATGGACAGATCCGCATGGACTGTTCCTCCCCCTACGCCATGGCGCGCCTGGTGCAGATGAAGGACCGCTTTGACATCGCCTTCGCCAATGATACCGATGCCGACCGTCACGGCATCGTATCGGGCAAGTACGGGCTGATGAACCCCAACCATTACCTCGCCACAGCCATTGAGTTCCTGTTCAACAACCGCGCCAACTGGAACCCCGCCGCAGGGGTTGGCAAGACGGTGGTCAGCAGCAGCATGATCGACCGCGTGGCCAAGGAAATCGGTCGCAAGCTGGTGGAAGTGCCGGTTGGCTTCAAGTGGTTTGTCGATGGCCTGTATAACGGCACGCTTGGCTTTGGTGGCGAGGAAAGTGCTGGCGCTTCCTTCCTGCGCCGCGATGGCACGGTGTGGAGCACGGACAAGGACGGCATCATCCTTGGCCTGCTGGCAGCCGAGATCACGGCCCGCACCAGGCAGACCCCCGGCGCGGCATACGAGGCCATGACCAAGCGCCTTGGCACGCCGTATTACGCCCGGATCGACGCGCCGGCCGACCCGGCGCAGAAAGCCATCCTCAAAAATCTCTCGTCCGAGCAGATCGGCATGAGCGAACTCGCGGGCGAGCCGATTGTCAGCACGCTGACCAATGCGCCGGGCAATGGCGCGGCCATTGGCGGGCTGAAGGTTTCGGCCAGGGATGGCTGGTTTGCCGCCCGCCCCTCCGGCACCGAAAATGTCTATAAAATCTATGCCGAAAGCTTCAAGAGCGAGGCCCACCTCAAGACCATCCAGACCGAGGCGCAGGATGCGATTTCCGCCCTGTTTGCCAAGGCGGCGCAGAAGTAAGGCCAGGTAAAAGTTTTTGGGTGCCGCCTTTTTTCAAAAAGGCGGTGTTCACAGCCTTCGTGCCGTCCGCTTCCCATGGAGCGGGCGGCATTTTTATATGAGGGGGCGCACTGTTTTACGCGCCCGCCGCAATCATGCCGCTGGCGGCACGACAGGCAGCGGCCGCCCGTGCCCTGCCGCGCGTTTGCGGGCTTTGACCACGGCGGTATCAAGCGCTGAAAGAAACGTGGAGCGGTCGGCGCGGGTAAAGCCGCGATTGCTCTGGGTCACGACCCCGGTATCACGCAGGTCGGTCATGAGGTTGCGTACGGCCAGCGCCATGCCGATGGCGTTATCATCAAGAATGCGGCCCTTGGGGTCGAGCACGCAGGCCCCGCGCGCGACACAGCGCGCGGCCAGCGGAATATCGGCTGATATGACGATGTCATGCGCGGCTGCATGCTCGGCAATCCAGTCATCAGCCACGTCCATGCCCTGTGTCACCACCACGCGTTCGATCAGCGGCGAGGCTGGCACGGCAAGCAGGCTGTTTGACACGACAAAGGTATGCAGCCCGTAGCGTTGCGCCACGCGGTAGGTCTCGTCGCGCACCGGGCAGGCATCGGCATCAATGAAGATGCGGGTCATGGCATGTCTCCTTTTCCCTCGCGGGCGGGCGGGTGCATGGAACGGGCGGGGCTGTGCGGCAGGGAGCATGGCATGGCTTTTTCCTATGCCGTCGGGCAGGGCGCTGGCAAGGGAAGGCCATAATACTTCCTCAAAAAACGTCTTTCAGTGCCCAGTCAGTCAGCCCATGCGCATTCCGCCCTTCCCCCTGTTCGAAGGGGGCAGATTTTTTCAAAAAATACGCAACAATCGGCTCATCCGTGCGATGGGTTTGATATCGTGAAGAGCAGGGCAGGCGTTTTTACTTCCGCTGGCATGAATGATGCGCCAGTATGAAACTGACAAGCCAAATGGAGGAGGCCGTTATGCGTTACCTCATCGACCATACGCGCGAAGGCTTTGGCGTTGCGCTGTTGCTTGGCATGCTGGCTGTCGAGCGTTTTTTCCGCAAGCAGGCTGTCCGCTAGGGCAGCCCCGAACAGACGGACGGACAGGCACCGGATGGAACATCCTTCCTTCCAGCCCCGCCATCGTTGCTGCATGCGCATGCGCGAAATGTGCGCCGCAGGCATGCTGGCGCAGCGCTGCCCTGTTTTCATACGCAACCGTGGCGCGGTCCGGCGGTTTACCCCTCTTGAAAGCCAGAATAGCTGGAGAGGAGAAAACCAATGCGAAACCTTGCGCGGATGATGATGGCGGCTGCCGTTCTGACCTGCCTTGCCGGGTGCGACAAACCCAAGCCCGCCGGTGGCGGCTCGGATGGTGGGGGTGGACCCGGTGTCAGCACCCATGGCGGCACGGCGCCCCAGCAGTAAAAAGGCGTAGCTCCCCTCTCCTTCTTCACAGCGCACCTGCTGATGCATGGTGGCGAAGGGCAACTGCCCTTTTGCCGCTGCCCTTTTGCCGCCGCATCAGTCGCGGGGGATGTGCCGGGGGTGATGGTTCGCCTCCGTCCGGCACGGTGTCCGGGTTGCCATGTGTTTCCCGGTATGGGTTTTTATCGGGGTGCGTGAAAAATCTCCTGTGCATGATCCATATCCTTCCTGTCAGGCCAGGCGTGCTTTACGGGCATGGGCCCAGACAGTAAGGATAATCATGGAAAACGATCTCAAATGCCCCGAATGCGGGTGCGCGCATGTCTACCCCGATGGCAGCCTGTGGACCTGCCCTGAATGTGGGTGTGAATGGAACCCGGCGGATAATGCCGGTGGTGCGGCGGAAGGCACGCGCGAAATACGCGATGCCAATGGCAATGTCCTGGCCGATGGCGATAGTGTTACGGTAATCAAGGACCTCAAGATCAAGGGGGCATCCTCCGTTATCAAGGGCGGCACCAAGGTCAAGGGCATCCGTCTGGTCGATGGCACGGACGGGCATGATATTGCCTGTAAGATTTCTGGTATTGGCGCGATCAACCTGAAGTCGGAATTCGTAAAAAAATCCTGATTTATTTTCTGTTCCGGCCATATTGAACAAAAAACGGGGTGAGGATTGCCTTCTCCCGTTTTTTTTTGGGGTCCTGTTAGCTGTATCTGATATTTTTTCCGTAATATGCTCAGGACCTGCATGCGCGACCCTGTTGCGGATTTTTATCCTTTACCTGTTAGGGAGCCATTATGAGTTATGACCTGACCCTTGTTTTCAGACCGGCATTAGAAAAAGCAGATTTCGTGGATTTTCTGTCCATTCGCAAAAATTACGTCATTGGTGATGCACAGTGCGTATATAAAAACGAGAATACTGGCGTTTATTTTGGTATCAATCTTGAATATTCATCAGGTCGTGATGTCCTGGCGCAGGTTGTCTGTCACATAAACTATTGCCGCCCCAGTTTCTTCGGTCCTGAAGCCGAAGGGGAGATTGCGGCAATCGTGGCCCGTTTCTCCCCCACGATCAGAAACCCGCAGGGTAACGACACGCAGGGTAATCCCTATTCTGCTGATGAATTTCTGACCGGGTGGCAGGCAGGCAATATCCTTGCCATTGGGGTAATGGAATCTGCCAGCCCGGCCGAATGCGCCATGCGCACAATACCGCATGATGTGCTGGTACGGAGCTGGGAGTGGAATGTCACGCTGGTCGCGCGCAGGGAACAGCTTGAGCGTGATCAGTTCATTCCCCGGATGATCTATCTGCTCATTGAAGGACAGGCCCGGACCGCCATCATATGGGGTGATGGCGTGGCTGCCGTGCTGCCACAGGTAGATTACGTGCTTGTGGCGCAGGTGCATGAGGGCGAACGGCGCTTTGGCTGTGTCAGCTGGGATTATTTCAGCACCGTGATGCAGCAGGCAGGCCATGCGGCTCATGAGGGCTTCGACCTGTATGAGCCACAGGGTCCGGGACTGGTCAGTGCCCTGATCGAGACGGCCATGCCCTTCAACCGTGAAACAATGGGCATCCTGCAGGCCGATGTGGTGCTGGATGAAGCCGATGTCAGGGCAGCGCTGGCAGCGTGAAAGGCGACGTTTCCCAGGCTTCCTGAAAACAGATTCGCCCAAGACGTTCTTTAAATTTAAAGCACGATCATGAACTGATTTTTCTGGCAGTTCCTGATTGAATTGAACGACCGCGTTCCGATGAAGCGTTCTGGTCAATGCTTCATCGGAAAACGCTTTCATCGCCTTTCAGGGCACTTCGTCCCCTGCCCCCGTTCAGCCAGCCGCAAGCCCTTCAAGCAGGCGGGCCACGGCCTCCGCGCCGGGGTCGGGCACGTTGCGCACATGCTCGCTGGGCACGTAGGCGGCGCGGCCCGCGCGGGCGCTGTCCATGGTGGTGGTGGCATCGGCCCCCCTGCGCGCGGCCAGGGCAGCCTGTTTCAGGTCTTTCCCTGCAGCCAGCGCCTCAAGGGCGGGGTAGAGTGCATCGATCATGGTGCGGTCGCCCGGTTTCGCGCCGCCGCATTCCATCATATGGGCCAGCCCTTCGCGCAGGGCCTGCTGCCAGGGCTGCTTGCTGCGTCCTGCCGCCGAAAACATGATGGCGAACAGCACCCCGCTTGAGCCACCGGCATGCTGGGTCAGGATATTGCCGATGGTGGTCATGAGCTGGTGCGGGTCATTCATGGGCAGGCGGTCGCGCACGGCGGTGATGTCACGCGCGGCGCTGGCGAAGGTGGAGCCCGCATCGCCATCGCCGATCTTGCCATCGAGTTCGTTCAGCGCGGCCTCGTTGGCCACCAGCACGTCAGCACCCCGCGCCAGCAGGCTGGCTACCGCCGGGTCATGGCCGGGCGTGAAGGGAAAGGCATCGGGCATGGTGGGCATGGGGGCCACGCTGGGGCTGCCAAACGTGGTGATGCCGGGCCATGCGTGCGGCTGGGCGGGGGCCTGCAGGGCGGTGGTGATGGCCTCGTCAAGCTCGATCAGGGTGAGCGAGAAGCCGTTCATGTCCAGCGCCGTCATGAGCGGTGCCGGGCCGATCACGTGCGAAATGCGGCGGGCGAGCGGCGTTTGGCTGAAGGCCTCGAGCAGCAGCGCCATCTCCACCTCAGGCACGGTGCCAAGGTTGTTGAGCACAAGGGCAAAGCGGGTGTTGCGCACGGTGGTGGGCAGGCTGGCCTCCAGCGTGCGTGCGGCGAGCGCCATCAGGTCATTCGCACCTGCCACGGCAATGCGCTGCGCGCCCGGTTCGCCATGAATGCCAAGGCCAAGCTCGGCCTGGTCAGCGGCAAGGCGGCTGGCGCGGGCGGGTTCATAGGGGTTGCAGTCCTCCAGCGCCAGGCCGATGGTGCGCATGCGCTTCGTGCCGTCGCGCACGAATTCGGTCACATGCTCAAGGGACCAGCCCTGTGCCGCACCATAGCCCGCCAGCTTGTGCGCCAGCACCGTGCCCGCAACGCCGCGCGGGGTGGCCGAGCCTGGCAGGGCGATGTCATCGCCCACGGTCACCATTTCCACCTTCTTGCCCAGCGCGCGGGCGCGCTCGGCGGCGAGGCCGAAGTTCAGCCGGTCGCCGGTATAGTTCTTGACCACCAGAAGGCAGCCTGCCTCCCCTGTCGTGGCCAGGATAGCAGCCAGGATTGCATCGACGCAGGGAGATGCGAACAGCGCGCCACATACTGCGGCCGTCAGCATGCCATGCCCCACAAAGCCCGCATGCGCAGGCTCATGCCCCGAACCACCACCCGAAATGACCGAAACCTCGCGGCGGTCGATCTCGCGGCGCATGATTACGCAGGTATCGGGGTAGCCATCCAGGCGGCACAGGTGATGGCCCGCGCTTGAGCGCAGAAACCCGTCCAGTGCTTCGGTTACAACAGTTTCGCGCGTGTTGAAAAAACGCTTCATTCTTATGCACTCTCCCTCGGCCGCCCATGGCAGGCATGGCGGCGCGGCACTATGGCCGCTAATTCCCCCGTAGCAAAATAACGGAATATGTCACGTGTGGGTTGCGCCTTGCGCGGGCCTGCCTGTTCAGGCCGGTCCCGCGCCGGGGGGCACGTGGTCGGGGTCATCGGGGTGGTTGAGCTTGCGATGCGGGTCATCCAGCCCCGGTACGCGGCCATGGTGGCCAAAATTGACCAGACGCGCCTCAAGCAGGTGCAGCTTGCCCAGCAGGTTCATGCGAATGGCCATGACCGCAAGTGACGCTCCGGCAAAAGGCCCTACCACGTAAATCCACAGCCCCGACCATTGTCCGGCAAACAGTGCCGGAGCCAGCGTGCGTGCGAAATTGACGCTATTGCCCGAAAGCCATGCCGTAATCGGGTTGAGCACGAGAAAGAACAGCCCGCCCGACCACGGCGTGATGAACTTCCATCGCGGGTGGGCGGCCAGCCAGTACAGCATGGCGATCAGGGCGGCGGTCACGAACATTTCCGACCACATGGCCCACCAGATCGAGATCTGGCCATACGGCACGGTGGCGCCATAATGCACTGCCACGGCCATGTTGCCCCACCATGCGATCAGCCTGCCTGCTTCATACACTACGGCCGTGCCCACAAAGGCGCCGATGACCTGCGCTATCATGTAATTGAGCGCATCCACCCCGCCGATGCGCCTGGCCAGCGAGAACGCCAGGGTGACGGAAGGGTTGATATGCGCCCCGCTGACCTTGCCGAACGGCGTCATGGCGGCCGCCGTGCCTGACAGGCCAAAGCACAGGCCGCACAGCGCGGTCTGGACATAGGGGTGATGCATGAGCGGGGCCGAGAACGGGCTGCCGGGCGCGGTCAGCAGGATGACCGCGCTCAGGCCGAGGATCATGAGGATGGCGGTGGCGATCGCCTCGCAGAAATACAGCTTCCAGTGAAACAGGTTGTGCGGGTGCGGGTCGCCTGCCAGCGGGCGGTCATGCACGTGGATGTGAAGGTACGGCAGGTGTGGCAGGCGCATGGCCGGGCATCCTTGTTTATGCAACATGGGTCCGGCGAAAGAAGCGTGTGGGAGGGGTCACGTCCCGGTGCGCGCCGGTGGTGGAGGCCACCATAGCAGCCCCCGCACCACCGGGGTCCGGTTTTGGCACAATCCAGTCATGCCATCACGAATTCGAAAGCGCCCCTACCCTTGCGGGATCGAGGCATCAAGGGCGGCCTGTAATATGTAGGCCGCCGCCATCTGGTCCACCACCTCGCCCCGGCGCTGGCGCGTCATGTCCGCCTCGGAAATCAGGAAGCGGTTTACGGCGGAGGAAGAAAGCCGTTCATCCCACATCGCCGCAGGCAGGCCGGTCATGGCAGACAGGTTCATTGTCCAGTCCCGCGCCGCCTGGGCGGCGGGGCCAAAGCTGCCATCAAGCGACAGCGGCAGGCCTACCACCAGGCCGCCCACATCCTGCGCGCGGGCGATCTTGCCGATTTCGGCCGCATTGACCGACAGTTTTGCGCGCCTGAGCGCCATGTGCGGGGAGGCGAGCATCAGGCCGACATCGGACAGGGCGATGCCGATCGTTTTTTTGCCGGGGTCAAGGCCAAGCAGGCGCTGGTCGCGGCGCAGGCCTGCGCGGAGATCGGATATGTTGAACAGGGGCATGGTCGGGGGTATGTTCCTCAGCGGTCCTGCGTTGCAGGATATTCTGCCCCTGTTCTGATGGAAAGTTATTGCTTCATGTCGCTTGATCCCGCGACCGTCCGCCGCATTGCCAGACTGGCACGGATTGGTATTGACGAGTCTGATGTTCCCGCCCTGCAAGGGGAGCTTAACGGGATCCTCGGCTGGGTCGAGCAGTTGAATGAGGTCGATGTCGAGGGGGTGACCCCCATGGTCGGCACGGGCCATGCCGCCCTGCGCACGCGCCCGGACGTGGTGACCGATGGCAACTGCCGCGATGCCGTGCTGTCCAACGCGCCTGACGGCGTTGGCCCCTTCTATACCGTGCCCAAGGTTGTTGAATAAGATGAGCCTGACCGAACTGACAATCGCCGATGCCGCCCAAGGCCTGCGTGCGCGCAAATTCAGCGCCGTGGAGCTGGTGCGCGCGCATACCGACGCCATCGATGCCCTGAACCCGCGCCTGAACGCCTACATCACCCCCACCAAGGATGCAGCGCTCAAGGCGGCGCAGCAGGCGGATGAAGCGCTGGCAAAAGGTGAGGCCCGCAGCCTGACCGGCATCCCGCTGGGCATCAAGGACCTGTTCTGCACCAATGGCGTGCGGACCACGGCCGCGAGCAATATCCTCAGGAATTTCGTGCCCCCCTATGAAAGCACGGTCACGGCCAACCTGCTGCGCGATGGCGCGGTGTTCGTGGGCAAGACCAACCTTGATGAATTCGCCATGGGGTCGGCCAATATCACCTCTGCCTTCGGTCCGGTTGAAAACCCGTGGAAGCGCAATGGCGATGATGTGGCGCTGGTGCCCGGTGGCTCATCGGGCGGGTCGGCTGCCGCCGTGGCGGCAGGGCTGGCCATGGGGGCGACCGGCACCGATACCGGCGGGTCCATCCGCCAGCCTGCCGCCTATTGCGGCATTGTGGGGCTCAAGCCGACCTATGGAAGGTGCAGCCGGTTTGGCACCATTGCCTATGCCTCGTCGCTCGATCAGGCAGGGCCGATGGCGCGCAGCGTGCGTGACTGCGCCATCATGCTCCAGTCCATGGCCGGTTTTGACGAGCGTGACAGCACCAGCGTCAACTGCGACGTGCCGGATTATTCCGCAGCCATAGGCCGCAGCCTGAAGGGGCTTAAGGTTGGCATCCCGGCCGAATACCGCGCCGAGGGTCTCTCCGCCGAGATTGCGGCGGCATGGCAGCAGGGTATCGACTGGCTCAAGGCGGCAGGCTGCGAGATTGTGGATGTGTCCCTGCCGCACACCAAATATGGCCTTGCCACCTACTATATCGTGGCGCCCGCCGAGTGTTCGTCCAACCTTGCCCGCTACGATGGCCTGCGCTTTGGCGAGCGCGTGCCGGGCGACACACTCGATGCCATGTATGAAGCAACGCGCCGCGCGGGCTTCGGCCCCGAGGTGCGCCGCCGTATCATGATGGGCACCTATGTGCTCTCGGCGGGCTATTACGATGCCTATTACCTGAAGGCCCAGAAGGTCCGCACCCTCATCCGTCGTGACTTTACCGAAGCTTTCCAGAAGGTGGATGTCCTGCTCACCCCCACCGCGCCCACTCCTGCCTTCGCGCAGGGTGAACAGAGTGATGATCCGGTCCAGATGTACCTGAACGATATTTTCACCGTGCCTGCCTCCATGGCCGGCATGCCCGCCATGTCCGTGCCTGTGGGGCTAGGTGCAACCGGCCTGCCGCTGGGCCTGCAGCTTATTGGCCGCCCGTTTGACGAGGAAACCCTGCTGGCCACCGGCAGCGCGCTGGAACAGGCCGCAGGCTTCACTCACCGTCCTGCCATCCGTGCGGAGGCCGCGAAATGACCTACACGATCGAAGGCAAGACCGGCGCGTGGGAAATCGTGGTGGGTCTTGAGGTCCATGCCCAGGTCATCAGCCATTCCAAGCTGTTTTCCGGTGCATCGGCCTCCTATGGCGGTGAGCCGAACACGCATGTGAGCCTGGTCGATGCAGGCTTTCCGGGCATGCTGCCGGTGCTGAACCAGGAATGCGTGGCCCAGGCCATCCGCACGGGGCTTGGCCTGCGTGCGCGCATCAATCTGGAAAGCCGGTTCGACCGCAAGAACTACTTCTATGCCGATCTGCCCACGGGTTACCAGATCAGCCAGTTTACCCATCCGATCGTGGGTGAAGGCACGGTCGAGATCGAACTGAGCGATGGCACCGTGCGCCATATCGGCATCACGCGCCTGCACATGGAGCAGGATGCGGGCAAGTCCCTGCATGACCAGGACCCTGCCCGCTCCTTCATCGACCTCAATCGCGCCGGCGTGGCACTGATGGAGATCGTGAGCGAACCCGATATCCGCTGCCCGGAGGAAGCAGGCGCCTACCTGCGCAAGCTGCGCCAGATCCTGCGTTATCTGGGCACATGCGATGGCAACATGGAAGAAGGCTCCATGCGTGCCGACGTGAACGTGTCGGTGCGCAAGGCGGGTGAGCCGTTTCGCACGCGCTGCGAGATCAAGAACGTCAACTCGATCCGCTATGTCATGCACGCCATCGAGGTCGAGGCCACGCGCCAGATCGAGGTGTGGGAAGACGGTGGCGAGGTGGATCAGGAAACCCGCCTGTTCGACCCTGCCCGCAACGAGACCCGCTCGCTGCGCAGCAAGGAAGATGCCCACGATTACCGTTACTTCCCCGACCCTGACCTGCTGCCGCTGGTAGTGGAACAGGCATGGGTGGACGAACTGGAGCGTGGCCTGCCCGAACTGCCGGATGACAAGCGCGACCGCTTCGTCAAGGAATATGGCATCCCCCGCTATGATGCCAGCGTGCTGGTGGCCGAGCAGGCCATTGCCGATTATTATGAGGAAGTGGCCAAAGGCCGCGATGCCCGCCTTGCCGCCAACTGGGTGACGGGCGACCTGTTTGGCGCGCTCAACCGCACCGGTCGCACCATTGCCGACAGCCCCATTTCGGCCGCTGCACTTGGCGGCATGCTCGATCTGGTGTCGGACAAGACCATCAATGGCAAGATTGCCAAGGAAGTGTTCGAGGACATGCTCGAGACAGGCGACAGCGCTGCCGCCATTGTCGACCGCAAGGGCCTGAAGCAGGTAACGGATACGGGCGCGATCGATGCTGCTGTGGCCGATGTGATGGCCCGTAATGCTGACAAGGTGGAAGAATACCGTGGCGGCAAGGATCGGCTGTTTGGCTTTTTCGTTGGTCAGGTGATGAAAGCCATGGCGGGCAAGGCCAATCCGGCCATGGTGAACGAAGCCCTGAAAAAAGTTTTGTAAAAACGGGCTTTAACGCATTTTAGGGCTTTGCAGGGTTGCCGCAACACGCTAGAAGCAGCCCTGCAAACGCCGTGTTACTTATAATGCGCGCTCTTCGGCGGAGGGGTGGCCGAGTGGCTGAAGGCGGCGGTTTGCTAAACCGTTATACGATGTCAAGTCGTATCGAGGGTTCGAATCCCTTCCCCTCCGCCAACAAGCCTAATCTATTGACACCAATGAACAATGTTGTAAAAAACCCGAAATAATCGGCGGTTTTTCTGCATTTTTTTAGCGTGCTGTCAAGCCAAAAAAATCACCTGATATCTAACAACAATTCAACAACAACAACAGAATCCCCCTGCCCTGCTGTTGGTGGATTCGTCGTGTTGTCACCTGATTCGCAAGCCTTCGGATGCATCTTGTTCAGGCGTCTGATTTTGGTCTGTCTGATGGCCTGAAACCTGCTGATGATATTCCTGCGCTTGTTGTGCAATCAGTTTATCCAGCGTCTTGTTTTCATCTTCAATGCGTATGTGTTCGCGGATTTCACCGTGCGCGTGCGTGATATGCGTTTTTAACCCGTCTATATCTGCGAATTGTGACTCATATTTTGATGTTTCACCGTTCCAAATCTTCCTTAATTCAATTAATGTCAATTTGTCGTATTCGTTTGCCGATTTATCTAATTCCTTCATATATAACTCAGGGAACAGATTCGCTATTTGTTCACTCATGTAGTCGTTTCCAAGGTCGTTTAACCATTCCTGAAATCCTGCATGTGGCACGTCATGTTTTTTGCATAAATTCGAATATGTCATATATGCCGAACGATATAAACCAAGTGCTTTATATGTCACCGTTTTCTTTTCTTGTTCGGTCATTAAATCAAAGTCTTCACGTGACACGGGTGGCTGAACATCTGGTTTTTTAATAATAGGTGTTGGCTTATTTTTTCTTATTGAATATCCGAATAAGCGCAGGAACATATCAACAAGTAACAAAGATACATTTGCATCTATAGATTTATTATATGTATCTATATGATACTCTTGGTCTTTTATATTTTTGTATTGTTCTCTATAAAAATCACGATTGCCCGTTTTTTCTTTTGCTAATTTATCTTTTATATTTTGTAAATATTCAGGCGTGATAATCGCAAACTTTTCCCTTTTTTTGAAATCCCCGCGCTTTCTTATTTTTGCTGATGCGATGACATTTTTAGAATGTGCGACTGGTTTTTTATAATCTCGTTGTTCTGTTCCGCTATCGTGTTCAACAGGTCTAAAATCTGCTGAATCGGGTCTGGCTGGTCGTTTTCTGGTTTGTCTGTTAGCAAATCCAAAATCTGTCCTGTGTCCGCTTTCACCTTCATCAATGTCGGGTTTTCTTGTGGTCGTGTGGTCGTTTTTGGTTTTTGCTGAATCGGCTTTTTTGGTGTTGGTGTCGGTTTCTTTTTTTCTTCCGTTTTCGTTTTGTTCGGCCATAATTTCATTGGTCTGCTCCTTGTAATCATTAAACATTTTTGCAAAATCTTGTTTCTTAATTTTCAAAAGTCGGCTGGCTGAACCAACCAAGACACCGTCCCGCTCAATTATGAACGTGTCCTTTTTGATTCCTTTTTTTAGTAAAAATCCGTTTTCATTTAATGCGCTGATAAACGCTTTTATGCCGTCGCATTGTTTCCATATCGCTGATATGCGGGCCTTCTCATCTGGTAGTGATAAGCCCTGGCGCTCTGCTATTCTGCGGGTTTCTTCACCATATGATGCGTGCGGTAACGGTGCGCTTGTTGTGTGCTGTATGGCTTTCGCTTGTGCTGTTTTCCCCTCATCAAGCAACTGTTTAAAAACGGCTTTGTTGTGCTTGCCTGTTAAGATTTTCTGACCTGTTCGGATTTCGGACAAACGGCTAAGTTTCTCGTTTCTTTTGTAATTATTCCGCATATTTAAGGCTTTGCCTGTCTGCGGGTTTAGATGCGGGGCAATTAAATGCCAATGTATCGGGCTGTTGCTTGCGGTTGCGCGTTTTTTGCGGTGTTCAACAATCACGCAATCATTTAATTCAAAGCCATACTCTTTTGATATCGCTTTAAAATCTTCTTGCGCTTGCTCTCTTGATATTTCTTTATCGGGGGAAATCTTAAAATGATGAAAGCCATACTTTAGCCCCGCATTGTGTGCATCTTGCATCATGTCTTCCATTGTTTCGGGACAACCCTGCAATGGTGTAATTTGTTCGTTTGCGGGTCCGCTGAATATGTGTTTTGCGGTCTTTTGGTGCCCCGCTGATGCCAATATTTGCCCGCCTTTTATAATCATGACAACCGCCCCCGCATTGATGCCGTTAGTTTTGCTAACTGCTTGCGTAAGCGTGTTATTTCTTTCAATTCGTCGTTTATGTTTCCTATTTGTTCGCCACCGTTCACGCGCTTTGCAATCTGATTCAGATTGTTGCCCTGTGCTGATAATTCGCGCCTAATCGCTTGTAATTCCGTGCGTATTTCGTCGCCTTTTGTGTTGGTTACAATGGCTTGCGTAATATGCTCACGGACAAGAACAGAAAGGCTTTTTTTTATTGATTTTGCGTATGACTGCGCTTTTGCTTTTTCGTTGTCGGTCATACGGATATGCAATGTTGATTCGCGTATCATTTTTGCAAATCACAGTTTTATGCCGTGCGTATAATGTGCAAGCCACACGTCTATATTGCTTGCGTCATCTTTATTGAATTCAATATATTTCAATAATTCTTTTTTTTCTTGTCTTGATAAATGTGATACCCTCATATCAAAATATGTTATGTCATCATGTGATGTATTATTTTCCTTTTTCATTATCATTCCCCCTTATTTATTATATTCTGCTAACTTTTTTAGAATTGTATTTTTTGCTATTCGTGTCGTTTTTTTTGTCTGCAATGTTCTTGAAAAAGCAGACCACCATCCTTTTGACATATATACATAGTTTGGTTGTAATTCTTTCCATTTTTCACATATATATTCTTTCATTTCTTTTGATAATGTTGTGCTGTAACATTTTCCAGACATTGTGACACCGAACATTTTGAAACCATAATATTGATTTACTGATTTCATAATTGCGTTTATTTTTGCATTTCTTCCTTGTTTTTCAAACGGTCTTATTTTTATAGAAAAATTAACCGTCTCCTGTGCTATCTTTTTCAGTTTTATATCATCAAAAAATATCATGTCTTTCGTAATAAATTGCGTCGGCGTTTTATGTATTTGATAGACTGAAAACAAAGATTTGCCACCGATGATAGGCATACCGACGGTTTCCGTCATTGATGCTAAATAATTGTAATCAATCATATCTTTTCCCCTTTTATATCTTGTTTCTTTCGTTAATATTTTGTGTGAAATTAGGTTTTTCAGGTGTTTTGATTTCTGGTTTCTTTACTTCTTCATCGGTCTTGATTTCTTCTTTTTTGTTTTCTGATTTGTGTATTTTCATCAAGTCTGTTTTAATTTTCTGCAAACTATTGATGTGTGTTATTGTGTAGCGGTTGCCCTGATTGTTCAGTTCGGCATTTTCAAAAATATTGATAATTTCATTTAACTTGTTGATTAATATTGACGTGTTTGACATTGATGTATCTCCTTGCAATTTATTCATGTGTATTCATGAACTTCATACATCTATGTAAACAGATATATTCTTAATACTCAAGAAAATCGTGTATTGTTGTCTATATTGCCAGGCATGGCGAATGTTAACACATTCACCAACTGGCAAAGGGGATAAAATCCCCTGTTGAACCCCTTTTCATCAGCATCATGACGCTGCGCGGGCTACGCCTGACGATTGCTCATCGTCATCCTGATGACCGCCGATATTTTGCCGTGTGCGCCTGCTTTTTGCTCATGGAAAGGCGAAGGAAGGGCGTCCCCTTCCGGTGCCTTCACAGCCTTCTACGGGCATCTGTGACGTATCGGGCATACTGGTGCTGTCTGCATGGTGGCGGTATCCCCGTTATGTGTTTGTGTGACGTGTTTGTTTCCATATTTTGACTCCTTTTTTCTATTGACATGATTGCGTATTTTTGTATTTGTGCTATTGTTGGACCTCTTACGCGCACCCGTTCTTTTTTATTAATATTGTATACCTTATCGACTACACTACAGTTTCCGCCATTTTTGGAATGACCACTTGGAATACAAAAACTGACGGCTTGAATCTTCGACGTTTCTGACGACAACCACGAACAACAACATTTTTTTAAATCTTTGAAAGCGCCAAGGTTATCAAGAACGGTCATCATGTTTCTTCGCTCTATGTGAAGCTTGATATATCGTTCCCTGTTGAATTGTTTTTTTTGTTCCGTTGTCATCCCTGCTTTGATTGATGCAAGCCTTTTGCGTCCAGCCTTTGACAACTTGTTATTATCGAAAACATTCACTTCGTGCGGGATTCTGAACATTCGGTCGTATGATTTGATGACGCCCTTTGGTATTCCGAAAAAGCGGGTTTCTGATGACACGACGAACTTTGATTCCTGTTTGTGGTGGTCATTGATGACATCAACTTTGGTGATGTATCGTGCCACGTGTTTTGCTGTTCCTTCGGTTATTCGTTGGATGCATTTTCCTTCACCAAAAGGATGATTTGCGTACTTTTTGTATAAGTTAAGTTCCATTTCATCGATTATGTCTGATGGTGTAAATATGATGGCATGCATGTGCCATATTCCAGATGGCCGTTGTTCCATGGATTTCATGCCGAAGTTTTTGATATTTCGGTCATGTAGGGCTTTCTGCAATCCGTTCCATATGTCTGTGATGCATTGCTTTGATTGTCTGATGTTATTGCGGTCGCATGTTATTGTTAGGAACGTGCCCTTGTAGTCGTGACGTTGTGCGAACTCTTCCAAGCCACCAAGCAATGCGCGATTTCTGTACAATCTGGAACGCTTGGCGCGGTCGTTATCGGATAGGTCATATATTGGCTTAATGGTTTCCTGTTTTCCGTATTCATTTTTTCCAAAATGATACCAGTTGGTGGGCTGTTTGCTGTCATCATCTGTTATCGGTTCCTGGCCTGTTATCGGTTCGATTTCATTGAAATCAGGAAACTGTGACAAGACACGTGAAGCCCAGTCGTTTCCTTGTTTTTTGTATTCATTCAGGTGTGAAATCAGGCATGCCTTCAGTTCCCCGATTGTCCACCTTTCAGGTGTTCCGTCATCCCTGATTACGTCCACAGGGTCGGTATCGGATAACATTGATATGTTTGGTATGTGTTCGCGTCTTAGCCGTGTGACCTGTTGTTTGATAACGGGCTGTGCCTTTGCCATTTGCCACATTGATAACGGCGTATATGACGGGGCTGGTGGCTTGATGACGGGTTTTGATTCCTGTTCAGCCATCTGCCACATGCTGACGGGCTTAAACTTTTTTGCATGTGATTGATTTTTTTTCTTGATGTTTTCACATTTGTTTATTACATTCATAGTTATAGACCTCGTGCTATTTTGGTGCGAATGTTCCTTTTGTCTGGGGGGATTGCGGGAACGGGTTAATTAGTTTGGGGCATCACCATTTTATGGTGGTGCCTTTTCTATTATGAAACCAGATTTTTATGAAAAAGCAAAGAAAATTATTGACCTTTATGTTCAGGTCATTAGCATAAACGCCCTTAAAATGTAATTCTTTCGGCATCATGGTGTGGCACGTTGATTTTGTGAAAAATCAACTATGTCCCGAAGCGCCACGACAAGCATCACGTCAAGCGTGATGCTTGTGTTTGATGCCACCCACCTTCTAAATGGATTTCAAAAGTACGACTGATGTCATTTATTATTTTATATATTTAGAACGGTATTTCATCATCGTCGCCAGGCGTATTTAATTCTACTAAACTTATTAAAGAATCATCCCAGTCGCCGGGAAGCATCGGCTTTAAAGATTTATTTTCATCAAATAGTGATTTTGACACTTGGAATATATAATGTGTATCTTTACCCATACTGACATTGTAAACGGTAAAATCGTCTCTATCTTCTTCATCCCATAATTTGGGTGAAGAAACTAATTTTTTGCCTGCGCGAGCATAGCGAAGCCATTCGTCCATTTCATGTTCGTTGGTAAAAAATAGTCGATATCTCACACGTAAAAGTTTCCGCATTGCTGAAAATAAAGGATGATTTTGGATAAGGATTTCATCCATCATGCGGTTCTTATCGTCTGAATCGCCACTTGTTGATGTTGTGCGGTAAAGTTCTGCTAATCCTTCTAAAGTGGATGTGACCTGTTCCATTTTATTCATCATATCAACAAGTCGAACCTGCGCTTCTCCGTCAAGAAATCTTTCAAATAATCCAGCCCATTGTTCTCTTAAGTACGTAATAAGTTGTGGCATGCTATCAAACGGGAATATTTGATTATTCGCGCTCATGGCATATATTTCATCTATGAATTTATATACTCTAACATCATCAACATGTGAATATTGTATGCCCTTGACATCCTTGTTTTTTACGTATGTAAAATACTCAGACATGACACCAGATTCTATAAATATATAAACCTGCTTACCCTGCTTTTGTGCAGTTTTTAATTCTATATTTGATATGGAATATTTATCTGATGCTTTGGATTGTGAACCAAACCGTCCCCCAATAATTGATATTAAGATATGTACTTTATTAATTTCATTGTAGCAGTAATCTTCCAGGGCAGATTCTTTTCCGTAGGGTATTTGTCCTCTTTCGTTTAATACTGGCTCATAACCCATATCTCTTATAAAGTGTTCGAGTTCCCCACGAGCCAGCCGTAAATCATAAAAAGTAGAACTAACAAAAATACGCGGTTTAGCCATAAAAATGTGCCTTATTGAAGGGAATATATTTCCCCAAAAAAATATGTGTTATATCACAAAAAATCAACGATTTTATATGTCTTGTTCCAATTTGGCGCGGATGTCTTTTTCGCTGGCGTTCACATACCGCAACAGCGTTTGCATCGATTTGTGACCTGACTGGTTTGCGATAGCCCCGACCGATAGCCCTTTGTCTGCAAGCCTGCTGACTGCTTCGTGACGCAAATCATGAAGGCGTAGGTCTTTCAGTCCTGCTTTGTCACGCGCCCTGACAAACCAGTTTTCGACCGTATGTGATGAAATCGAAAACAGCGGTGTGTTGTCTGGTTTTGCCTTGATGCCATCATATAATGGCTGGACTGCTTGAACTGCCCGTGATGATAGATATACGACGCGTCTGTGCCCGTTTTTCGTGTCTTTTTTCGTGACTGACCAGCCTCGCTTTGTTCGGCTGATTTCGTCTTTTGTGATGCTAAGGATTTCGGATTTTCGCATTCCTGTTTCGATGGATAATGTCATAAATGGCGTCATCTGGTCGGCATACATACCGTCTGCGATGGCATCCATTAAAACTTCTTCTTCATATTTGTTAAGTCGTCTTTGTCTGTTTCCGTGAACTGCGGGTAACGCAACGTCTTTGACGGGGTTTGAAATATCAAGCCCCCAGCCGTGTTTTGTCACTGGTTTTCCAGCAATTTCATAGATTGCTGAAATCCTATATATATCATTTCTGACGGTTGACGGTGACTTTGTTCTTGACCGTTCTTTAACCCATTCGGCTATCATGTGCGGTGTTATTTCGCAAAGTTTCATTTCTGAAAATCTTGATTGTTGCCATGCGTTCAATCTTAATAATGCTTGCTTGAAACCTTTCAGCTTATCCAGTTCAGTTAGCTTATATTCTTGGATTGCGCGTGATAGCGTCCAGTCGATTGACGGCGTTGCGTCTTGCAGTCGTTCGTCTTCACGCTGTGCCTTCTTAGATTTTGCGGGTGCGGTCTTTTTCGGAATGTAGTCGTATTTATCAAACGGCTTGCCCGTTGCCAGTTCGTCCTTAATTGCGCGTTCAACTCGTTCCGTCCATTCCTTCGCCTGCGACCTAACTGGGAACGTAAGCGAAACTGAATGACCATTAAGCCTGACGGTCCCCGTATATTTCCAGGCTCCTACTTTCCCGCGTTTCTGAATCTGTTTCATGGAATCCGCCTGTTTTTGGTTGTTGTTGCCCCTATAATTAACATTCTAACAACAAATACAAAAAAAAAGACAACAAATACAGGAAATCCGTAGCTTAGGGGGAATTGCTAAACCGTTATACGATGTCAAGTCGTATCGAGAGTTCGAATCTCTTCCCCTCCGCCAATTAAACCAAATAAGTTATTGTTTTAACTATAACTTATTGGGCAGAGGTATTTCTGGCCCCAGACACAGCCCCAAATCAATTTTTTATGTCCGCGTGCGTTCGTGGCCGTTCGTCATCTCGGATGAGCGATTTATGCCTTCCTCTTCCGCCAGAACTTATTGAAAAATAAGAAGAAATTACTAAGCCCCCTACGGGGCGCTTTGGTCGTTTTGGGATGGTTTTTCAGGCTGGTGTGGTAGAAATTGTGGTACCTGCCTCGAAAATCTGCTCTGCCTGGAACTGGACACGCTCCTGTTCCTCCACGATCAGGAAGCCCAGATAGTTCTGCTCGGTCACCTTCACGGAACTGTGTCCGAGATGCCGGGACAGACGATAGATATTCCCCCCTTCCTTCAGCCAGCGCACCGCAAAGGCATGCCGCAGGCCATGCACCTTGAAGCGCCGCATGATCTGGATGTGGTTGGATGAGAAATTGGCGAACGGCCTGCCCGTGGTGCTGCTCGTGTGGAGCAAGTCGGTTGCTACTCCTTGTTCCAGCGTCCACCCGCGACGGTTTGTTCTTCGATTTGGCCGGGCAGCGCTTTCAGCGTCTTCAGCGCAGGGTAGAAAACCTCTGAATTCGAGGGGTTTAATCGTTATTTTCCTACAAGGTAGATACCATCAGGCATGGAACCCATATCTGGACTTGCGACAGGAAGATGTGATGTGCAACCTCTATGCGATGACCAGTAGCCAGCAGGCGATCTGGGAGGCGGCTAGGGTCATGATAGACCGCACCGGCAATCTCCGGCCGCTACCCGAGATCTGGCCCAACACCATGGCGCCCATCGTACGGAACGTGCCGGATGGACGGGAACTGGTCATGGCGCGTTGGGGCATGCCCACGCCGCCGGGATACCTGAAAGGCCACAGGGTCGATCGGGGCGTGACCAATATCCGCAATCCGACCTCGACGTGGTGGAAACGCTGGGAAGATGTGGCGCATCGCTGTCTGGTGCCACTTACGGCTTTTTCCGAACCGGAGCGCCTGCCGGATGGCACCAGCAGGCCCGTTTGGTTTGCCCGTAGCGATGGTGAGCCGCTGGCTTTCTTTGCAGGAATCTGGTGCCAGTGGACATCGGTGCGGAAGCTGGCGGATGGTGAGACCACGGATGATCTGTTCGGCTTCCTGACCACCTCCGCCAATCAGGAAGTAGGTGCCCTTCACCCGAAAGCCATGCCAGTCATCCTGATCCGGCCGGAAGAACTGGAACTGTGGATGAAGGCGCCCTTGGAGGAAGCCCTTCAACTGCAACGTCCCCTGCCCGATAATGCCCTAACAATGGTAAATGCTTCTGCTGGAGGTAATTATTAAATCTCGTACTCGGCGGGCTGGTGCGCGGTCGGCCATTGGACAGAAAATAGGATATAGCGGATATCCTGAACCATAACGAACCCGGGCCGTTACATACGCATCACCAACATCGTGCTGACCTGAACCGACATACCGTAAACGTGGCCTGTCTGGATGGGAGCAATCACCCGAAAGAGACGGGAAAGCCAGCGCAACTGGCCGGTACCTTGCATGTTGAAAACGCATCGGAATATTGAAATGTCCCGGATCAGGGTAAGACACTGGTCTTATCCCGCACGCAGGCTGAAACGGGTGATTTCGGACGGCCTGCCCAACCGGAGTGCGAAGCCCGGCCATAGCCCGGTGCCATTACTGACGTAAAGCGTCATGCTCCCCACATCGTAGCGCCCGGAGACAAATCCGCTATTGCCACGTGCAACGAGACGGTCGAGGCCTGAAATCATCCCGCCATGTGTATGCCCCGATAGTTGAAGGGCGACACCCTGTGCTGCAGCGGCACGCGCCTCACCGGGTTGATGATCGAGCAGTATGACCGGCACCCCGGCGGGACAGCCTGCAAGGGCTGCCGCCAGATCCGGGCCAGCCTGCCCATGACCGGGTGCTGACCGGTCGGTGACGCCAGCAATGACCAGTCCGGTCTCTCCCCTTGTAATGACCGCATGGCCATTCAGCAGCATATTAAAGCCCAGTTCCGACAGGTGCTGCATCCAGTCGGCATAATCAAAGAAATACTCATGGTTTCCCGGGATCGCCAGAACACCATCCGGCGCATGTAAGCCCGCAAGCGGTGCCACGTCGGCACGGCGCATGGCTACCGAGCCGTCGATGAAGTCGCCCGTCACGACAATCATGTCGGCGCCAGCCGCGTTGGTGCGGTCGACGACTGCCCTCGCCCATCTCGCGGGAAACAGCCGACTGATATGCATGTCGGTCAACTGGACCAGCCGGTACCCGTCAAACGCGGGCGGGAGACCGGGAATGGTAACGCTCACGTCCCTGACCGGCGGTACCCGCAGCGCATTGGCGACACCGATGGCGGCAAGCATCCCGGCAATACCGCCCACGGCCGCCCGCGCGCCCACCGGGATATGCACTGGCTGCCACGTCACCAGCGCAACCAGCAGTGCACCAAGATCAAGCGCGATCTGGAGCAGGGTGAGAAACACGATCGCCCCGAAGGCCCAGTTGAACGCGATGATAAGAGGCCGGGGGAATTCTGGCGCAAAGATGGACCCCGAAGAAAGCCGGGACCAGTAATGATAGAATGCGGCGACGACCACCAGTACAGCCGCTGGTATTTTCAGGCCCAGGGGAAGTGGTAACGGCCAGAGCCAGTTCAGGATCACGACAAGAAGGGGTAGTCCAAAAACAACAAGGCGCATTACAGCCAGTATCCTCGCACGAAAGCGCAGGAAGACATCTTCCGTCCCCTGCGCCCGGGCCATACATATCGGTAAAATGTCTGTCAGGTTGTCAGGCGTGCCCGTTATGCCAGAAACAGGGGGGCGGATGCTTCAGGAGAATTTTTCCCCGACCATTTCCTCGCTTTTTGCCCACAAAGCTTCGGCATGTACGGGATCGACCGCGTAGGCCCGCACGCCTGCACTGACCAGGCTGCTCGGCTGGTCATCGGGCACGACCGGGCTTACGTGGCAGTCTTCGCAGTAATGACCGCCGATCGCATCCGCTTCCGCCACCACGCCCGCCCAGACTGATGTGGCCGCACCCTGCGGAATGGTCTTGAACCGGAATGGTGGCTTGCCGTCCGCCGCGGCCTGTTCATTGACCCGTGCCACCATCGCCTCAATGCCGCCTGCTGGCATATAACGCGTCAGTTCGGTCAGGATGCCACCTGGATGCACCGCCGTGGCGCGCACCCCGCGTGCACGATGCCGTGCATCAAACGTAACGGCAAACAGAATATTGGCCGTCTTAGCAGCCTGTCGGGTTGGGGTACCCTGTGAAGGGGTAAGGCTGTAGAGTGTCGCGATGAGCCGCTTCATCCCGTTTGACCGATCCCAGCCGTATCTTC
>NZ_NIRT01000084.1 GCF_003207795.1 Komagataeibacter nataicola
CCGGCGGTTCGCCTTCCAGCAACGATGGCTCCAGTGGCTCGGGCACCGGCCCCGCCTATGACGGCGTGACCATGCCCACGCTGACCGTGGATACCGAAAAGCTGTTTGGCCTCAAGGGCGGCCTGTTCAATGTCAGCGCGCTGCAGACACGCGGGCGCTCGATCTCGCAGGATCACCTGGCCAATTTCAACCCCGTCAGCGGGTTCGAGGCCGACCGTTCCACCCGCCTGTTCGAGCTGTGGTACCAGCAGTCCTTTCTCAAGGGCAAACTGGATGTGAAAATCGGCCAGCAGGATCTCGATACCGAGTTCCTGATCAGCGATTACGCCTCGCTCTACCTCAACGCGAACTTTGGCTGGCCCATGGCGCCGTCGGTCAACCTGTATGGCGGCGGCCCGTCCTGGCCGCTGTCGTCGCCCGCCATCCGCATCCGCTACCGGCCGAGCGAGAAGTTCACCTTCATGTTTGCCGCGGCCGACGACAACCCGCCGGGCAACCGGTACAATTCCCTGCCCATCCAGCAGGCCACCGGCGCGGACCGTGGCAGCAACAGTGACCCCACCAGCCAGACCTATAACGGCGCCAACGGCACCAACTTCAACATGGGCACCGGCGCGCTGCTGATGACCGAACTGCAATACGCGCTCAACCCCCAGCCTGCCGATATGTCCAATGTGACCAAGAACCCCGGCCTGCCGGGCGTGTACAAGCTGGGCGGCTATTATGATACCGCGAAGTTTGCCGATTACCGCTACAACAACAAAGGCCAGGCGCTGGGCAGCCCGAATGACACCACCGGCATTCCACGCTGGGACCGGGGCAACTGGATGGTGTACGGCATCATCGACCAGATGCTCTGGCGGCCCTCGCTCAAGTCGGCCCGGTCGGTGGGCCTGTTCGTGCGCGCCACCGGCAATAGCGGCGACCGCAACCTGATCAGCTTCGCCATTGATGCGGGCCTGAACCTCAAGGCCCCGTTCAGGGGACGCGACAATGACACGATCGGGCTGGGCTGGGGCATTGGCCGCGCAAGCTCGGGCGAGCGGCAGTTTGACCGCAACTCCGCCCTGAGCGCCTACACCCCCGTGCAGGGCAATGAAAACCACCTTGAACTGACCTATCAGGCGCAGGTTACGCCGTGGATGGTCATGCAGCCTGACTTCCAGTACGTGTGGAACCCCTCGGGCGGCGTGCCGGATTATGGCGTAAGCTACAACCGCCGCGTGGGCAACGAGGCCATTTTTGGCCTGCACAGCAGCATTAC